>QHUM01000055.1 GCA_003222135.1 Gemmatimonadota bacterium
TGTCGCAACCGGGTAGGGCGTCCGTGCATCCGTTGCTCATCTTGTTGGTGGGAATGAGCACGATCCTCGTGGGGATCGTCGTGCTGCGCCTGAACGCGTTCCTGGCGCTGATCACCGCCGCGATCGTGGTCAGCCTGCTGGCTCCCGGTGAGCCCGCGGTGAAGATCGCTCGCGTGGCGGAGGGCTTCGGCCGCACGGCAGGCACCGTCGGGATCGTCATCGCGCTGGCGGCGATCATCGGGAAAGCGATGATGGACAGCGGGGCGGCGGACCGGATCGTCAATGCGTTCCTCGCCTTGCTGGGCGTCGAGCGGGGTGCGACGGCCCTGTGCGCTACCGGTTACGTGCTGTCGATTCCTGTCTTCTTCGACACGGTCTTCTATCTGCTGGTCCCCCTGGCCCGCTCGATGCACGGGCGCACCAACCGCAACTATCTCAAGTACCTCCTGGCGATTGCGGCGGGCGCGGCGGCGACGCACACGCTGGTCCCGCCCACCCCCGGACCGCTGGCGATCGCCGGGACGCTGGGCGTGGACTTGGGAACCATGGTTCTGGTCGGCATGGTCGTGGCGCTGCCGGCGGCGGGGGTCGGGCTGCTGTTCGCGGGATGGGTGGACCGCCGCATGCCCGTAGTGCCTCGAACGGACTCCGCCGGAGGTGCCGCACGGTCGGCGGGCCTGCACCCGCTGCCCGGGCTCATCCCCTCGCTGCTCCCGATCGTGCTGCCCGTGCTGCTGATCTCGACGCACACGATCGTCGTGTCCATGACGCCGCAGCCGGGAATGCACCCCACGGGCTGGTCGGCTCTGGCGCCCTACACCGCGATCATCGGGAATCCCAATCTGGCGCTGCTCGTATCCGCGGGCGTCGCCATGCGGGTGTACGCGCGGCATCGGGGGGTGAGCCGGGCCGACCTCGCGGAGATGGTGGACACGTCCTTGATGAGCGCCGGAGTGATGATCCTCATCATTGCGGCGAGCGGGGGGTTCGGGGTCGCGCTGCAGGCCACAGGGATCGGGCCCGTGATCGAGCGGGCCTTCGTCGGGCACTCGGGGGGGGCCGCGTCGGGGACAGGCTCCGGCCTGATCTTTCTGTTCCTCGGGTTCGGCGTCGCGAGCCTGATCAAGATCGCCCAGGGCTCGAGTACGGTCGCGATGATCACCACGGCGGCGATGCTCGCGGCCATGCTGCCGGCGAGCGGGCACGGTCTTCCGTTTCACACCGTATATGTCGCGACCGCGATTGCCAGCGGGTCGCTCGTCGGGTCGTGGATGAACGACAGCGGGTTCTGGCTGTTTTCAAAGATGGGAGGCGTGACGGAGCTCGAGACCGTGAAGTCGTGGACTCCCGTCCTCGCCGCCGTCGGCGTCACCAGCATGGTGATGACCATCGGGCTCGCGCTCCTGGTGCCGCTGCGGTAGCGAGTCGCCGCTAAGCGGCCAGTGTTCACACGCTGAAGCGTGTGCTCGGCCCAGCACAACGCTGAAGCGTGCTCGCGGTCTGGCGATCCGCCTCCCATTGCAGCAACGTTCCCGGGATGCACGCGAAGCTGGATCGAGCGGCAACCTCTTCGGCTTGACGCAGAACGTGGGCATGGGCTGGAGTCCCGCGTCGCTCGGCGGCCCGCAGTATGTCATCGTCAGCACCCACGGCGGCTTGCGCGGCGAGGACGGCAGCCCGGTGGCGCTGGGATACCACACCGGGCACTGGGAGATCGGGCTGCTGGTCCGGGCGGCAGCCGAGACGCTGCGCGCCGCGGGGGCGATCCCCTTTGCGGCGTACTGCAGCGACCCGTGCGACGGCCGCACCCAGGGAACCACGGGGATGTTCGACAGCCTGCCGTATCGCAACGACGCGGCCGTCGTGATGCGCCGGCTGATCCGCTCCCTCCCCACGGCGTCGGGCGTGATGGGCGTCGCCACGTGCGACAAGGGGCTGCCGGCGACCATGCTGGCGCTCGCGGGATGCCGGGACCTGCCAGGCGTGATTGTGCCCGGCGGCGTGACGCTGCCGGCGGTCGGGAGCGAGGACGCGGGGACGGTGCAGAGCCTGGGCGCGCGCTTCGCCCGGGACTTGGTAAGCCTCGACTATGCGGCCACCATGGGGTGCCGGGCGTGCGGGTCTGCGGGCGGCGGCTGCCAGTTCCTCGGGACCGCGGCGACGTCGCAGGTCGTGGCGGAGGCGCTCGGCCTGGCGCTACCGCACAGCGCGCTGGCGCCGTCGGGTGAGCCGGCGTGGCTCGAGCTGGGCCACCGCTCGGCCCTCGCCCTGCTGCGCCTTCACTCGCTCACAATTCCGATCAAGCGAATCCTGACCCAGCACGCGGTCGAGAATGCGATGCTGGTGCACGCGGCCTTCGGCGGGTCGACGAACCTGGTGCTGCACATTCCGGCGATTGCGCATGCGGCGGGGCTCCGGCCGCCCATCGTGGACGACTGGATCCGCGTGAATCGGGCCACGCCGCGTCTGGTCGATGCCCTGCCGAACGGCCCGCGCGGCCATCCCACCGTGCAGGTCTTCATGGCTGGCGGTGTGCCCGAGGTGATGCTGCACCTGCGTCGCATGGGCCTGCTGCACGGCGAGGTGCTCACGGCGACGGGCGACACCCTCGATACGACGCTCGACTGGTGGGCGACGAGCGACCGGCGCCGCGAGGCGCGGGCGCGGCTCGCCGCCGGCGCGGCGGTCGCTCCCGACGACGTCATCATGGGTCCCGACGCCGCGCGTCGCGCCGGCCTGACCAGCACCGTTGTGTTCCCGGTCGGCAACTTGGCGCCCGAGGGGGCCGTGATCAAAGCCACCGCGCTCGACCCCTCCGTCGTGGGAGACGATCAGGTCTATCGCCACCGAGGGCCCGCGCGCGTGTTCGTGGACGAGCGGGACGCGATTCGGGCCGTGAAAGGAGCGACCGAGCGGCCCATCCGACCGGGAGACGTGATCGTGCTGATCGGGACGGGGCCGTCGGGCACGGGGATGCAGGAGACCGCGCAGATCACCACCGCGCTCCGATATCTCCCCTGGGGCAAGCAAGTCGCGCTCCTCACCGACGGCCGTTTCTCGGGGTTCTCAAGCGGCGCGTGCGTGGGCCACATCGGACCGGAGGCGCTGCACGGCGGCCCGATCGGCCGGCTGCGCGATGACGACTTGATCGAGATTGTGATCGACCGCAGCACGCTCATGGGTTCGGTGGACCTCGTGGGAGCGGCCGGGCAGCCGCTCGACGCGGCCGGGTGCGCCGCGCTGCTCGCGCAACGGAGCCCGCACCCTGGGCTCGCGCCCCACCCCGCCCTGCCGGCGGACACCCGTCTGTGGGCGGCCCTGCAGCGGGTGAGCGGCGGCACGTGGGCGGGCTGCGTGTACGACGTCGATCGCATCGTGGCGGCGCTCGAGGCCGGTCTCAACCTCAGCAAGGAGGTGGAGTGATCGTTGTTCATGACGGCCGGGACGACTGCGGCGCAGCTCACGGCGTGGCCGCTCCGGGCGGCGGGAGCTGCGCGGCGAAGTTTTTGGAGCGCCGTGGCGGCTGCGGATTCCCGAACGCGACTACTTGAGCTTCTACGTCGTGGCCCGCGGCAGCGCGTGGCTCGAGGTGCGCGGCGGGCGCCCGCTTCCGCTTTCCACGGGCGACGCGGTGATCCTCCCGCTCGGTTCGGCACACGAGCTGCGCGACGTCGACCGCCGTGACGTGCCCCCGCTGAGCTTCGACTTCGACGCCTGTCCGCGGGAGCCACACGCGGCCCGCGCGGGCGGCGATGGACCGGTGACGTCCATCATCCTCGGACTCTTCACGCTGGGAAGCGCGCCGCGCAACGCGCTGCTCGCATCACTCCCGTCGGCTATCCATCTCCCCGCGGGAGCGGTGTCGGCCAGCCCGCAGCTCGCCGGCCTCGTGCCGCTCATTCTCAGCGAGAGCGGGTCACCGGGCGCCGGAAGCTCGATCGTGCTCGCGCGCCTGGCCGACTTGCTCTTCGTGCACGCCCTGCGATTCTGGATCTCGACGGTGGACGCGCCGGCCTGCGGGCTGGGCGCGGTGGCCGATCCGGCCATCGGCGGCGCGCTGCGCCTGATGCATGCGCGTCCCGCCGAGCCGTGGACGGTCGAGCGGCTCGGCTCGTCGGTCGCGATGTCGCGCTCGGCGTTCGCGGCGCGATTTTCGGAGCTCGTGGGAGAGTCACCGCTGCAGTACCTGGCGAGCTGGCGCATGACGCTCGCCGCTCAGCGCCTGCGCGAAGACGACGCGGTCATCGCGACGTGGCCCAGGCGGTCGGCTACGCTAATCCGGTCGCGTTCAGCAAGGCGTTCGCGCGGATGCAGGGCGTCGGGCCGGGCACGTTTCGCCGGCGCGAGCGGCTCGCGCGGCGTGCGCCGCGACAGGCAACGGAACGCCCGAAGCCCAGGCTCCAGCGACACGCCCGGAGCAGGTAAGCTCTGCCTGCCTCCGTGCGCATGGGCATCGACCTGGGGCGAGCGGGAACCCCGATAGCCCCAAGGTCCTTCATCAGAAGCTGCGCTGTATCCGCCAAGCTCACCCTTCGCCATCTCATGGAGAACTGGTCATGGCAACGCTGAACATCAACGGACGCGACGTGACGGTCGACGTGCCCGCGGATATGCCGATCCTGTGGGTGCTGCGTGATGTCGTCGGCCTGACCGGCACGAAGTTCGGCTGCGGCATCGCCGCCTGCGGAGCATGTACCGTGCACCTGGACGGGCAGCCCACCCGCTCGTGCGTCACGCCCGTGAGCGCGGCCGTCGGCAAGCGGATCACCACCATCGAGGCGATCGGCGAGACGCCGGCCGGCAAGAAGGTGCAGCAGGCGTGGCTGGACCTCGAGGTCGTGCAGTGTGGCTACTGCCAGTCGGGCCAGATCATGGCGGCGTCGGCGCTCGTGGCGAAGACCGCGAATCCCAGCGACGCCGACATCGATGCGGCAATGTCGGGCAATATCTGTCGCTGCGGCACGTACGTGCGCATCCGCGCCGCCATCAAGCAGGCGGCGCGCGGACCCGCCGTCGGGAAGGGAGCCTGACCATGCACACCGTATCGCGCCGCGACTTCGTGGTGGTGCTCACCAGCGCCGCAGGCGGGCTCCTGCTGGGCTGCCGGATGGGTGATCGGTCGGGCGCGCCACCTGCCGCCGGCGCGGGGTCGTCGCCGGGCTTCGCGCCGAACGCGTTCATCCGCATCGGCACCGATGGTCGCATCACGCTCGTCATGAATCAGATCGAAATGGGGCAAGGCATGTATACGTCGATGCCTATGCTCCTGGCGGAAGAGCTGGAGGTCGGGCTGGACCAGGTCCAGCTCGAGCACGCCCCACCGAACGACAAGCTGTACGCCAATCCGCTGATCGGTTTCCAGGTGACGGGCGGCTCGACGTCGGTGCGCGCGATGTACACCCCCCTGCGGACGGCAGGCGCGACTGCGCGGACGATGCTCGTCGCCGCCGCCGCCCGGACGTGGGAGGTCGACCCGGCGTCGTGCCGGGCGCACCAAGGCGTGGTGACCCACGCGGCGACCGGCCGTACGCTCAGCTACGGCGCGCTGGCCGACCAGGCCGCCAAGCTGCCGGTGCCGGAAAAGGTGGCGCTCAAGGATCCCAAGGACTTCACGTTGATCGGCACGCCCGCGAAGCGGCTGGACACGCCGGACAAGGTGACTGGCAAGGCCGAGTTCGGCATCGACGTGCGCCTGCCCGGAATGAAGGTCGCCACTGTCGCGGCGAGCCCGGTGCTGGGCGGCAAGGTCGCTGGCCTGGACGAAGCCAAGGCCAAGGCGATCCCCGGCGTGCAGCAGATCGTCCGGCTGGACGATACCGTCGCCGTCGTCGCCGACCACATGTGGGCGGCAAAGCAGGGGCTCGCGGCGCTCGCCATCCGCTGGGACGATGGGCCGAACGCCAAAGTGAGCACGTCCGATGTCGTCCAGGAGCTGGACGCGGCTTCCAAGCAGCCCGGCGTGGTCGCCCGCAAGCAGGGCGACGCCGCCGCGGCCATCGCCGGCGCGGCCCAGAAGCTCGAAGCGGTGTACCAGGTCCCCTTCCTGGCCCACGCCACGATGGAGCCGATGAACTGCACGGTCCACGTGCGCAAGGACGGCTGCGAGGTGTGGACCTGCTCGCAGGTGCTGAGCCGGGCGCAAGCGACGGCGGCCCAGGTCACCGGACTCCCGTTGGAGAAGGTGGTGGTGCACAACCACCTGCTGGGCGGCGGGTTCGGCCGGCGGCTCGAAGTCGACTACGTGACGCAGGCCGTCCGCATCGGCAAGCAGGTCGAGGGACCCGTCAAGGTCGTCTGGACGCGCGAGGAAGATGTCCAGCATGACGTCTACCGCCCGTACTATTACGACCGGATCGCTGCCGGGCTCGATGCCCGCGGCAAGCCGGTCGCGTGGAGCCATCGGCTGGTCGGTCCGTCGATCCTCGCTCGCTGGGCGCCGCCCGCGTTCAAGGACGGGATCGACGGCGACGCGGTGGACGCAGCCATCCACCTGATCTACGACATTCCAGCGATCCGGGTCGAGTACGTGCGTCACGAGGAGCCGGTGCTCAACACCGGTTTCTGGCGGGGCGTGGGGCCCACCCACAACGTGTTCGTGATCGAGAGCTTCATCGATGAGCTCGCCGCTGCGGCGAAGACCGATCCCGTCGCGTACCGGCGTGCGCTCCTGGGCAAGGCGCCGCGGGCCCGGGCGGTGCTCGACCTCGCGGCGAAACAGGCCGGCTGGGAGCGTCCCCTGCCCGCCGGGCGCGGCCGCGGCGTGTCCCTCCTCTATAGCGGATGGGACACCTACGTGGCTCAAGTCGCCGAGGTGGAGGTGTCCAAGGCGGGTGAGGTGCGGGTGCACCGGATCGTCTGCGCCGTCGATTGCGGCACGATCGTGAACCCGGACATCGTGAAGGCGCAGATCGAAGGTGGCGTGGTGTTCGGCATCAGCGGCGCGCTGTGGGGCGAGATCACGCTCAAGAACGGGCGGGTCGAGCAGTCGAATTTCAACAATTACCGGACGTTACGGATGAACGAAACGCCCACGATCGAGGTGCACCTGGTGCGGAACGGCGAGGCGCCCGGCGGGATCGGCGAGCCGGGCACCGCGGTCACTGCCCCGGCCCTGGCCAACGCGATCTTCGCAGCCACCGGCAAGCGCATCCGCAGGCTCCCGGTGAAAGACCAACTCCGCTCGACTTGAGGAGAACGTACCGCCCAGGGTGCTAGCGCCTCAGGCGGCGCCGAATTAACAGCCCGAGGCCCAGCACCGCGGCGAGCGCGACGACGGCCAGCGCGCCGTTGACGCGCGCGACCGCCCGCAGGACTGCGTCCAGGTTCGTGCCCAGCCCGGTCACGAGGTACGTGAGGACCCCGTACCACAGCGCCGACGCGAGGGCCAGCGGGACGAGTGCCCGCACCGGCGGGACGCCAGCGATCCCGGCGAACGGCATCACCACGCCACGCCACACCGGCAGCAGCCGGCTCAGGAAGATCCCGTACGTTCCATGGCGATGATACTGTCGCTCGATGTGCCCCATGGTGCGCTCGGAGAGGAGGCGCCGTCCGAGTGTCCCCTGGAAAAATCGCCGGCCGAACCGGTGGGAGGCGAAATACACGGCCGCCCCGGAGCCGACGTTAGCACTCCACGTGAGTCCGAACACGGCCCATGGATCCAGCGTCCCTCGCCCCGCCAGGAATGCGCCGAGCGCAACGACGGTGTCCGCGGGAACGGGGGGAAAAATATTTTCGAGAGCGGCGAAGACGGCAATCAGGGCGTAGAGCGGGCCTGGCGGGAGGGATTCGAGCGAGTGGACGAGATCGGTCACTCCAACAGCGCGACCGCGATGACCGCGATCCCCTCCGCCCGTCCGATCCACCCCATCCCCTCGTTGGTCTTCCCCTTCACCGAGATGGCGCCCGGCGCCACGGACACGGCTCCGGCCAGCCGCTCCCGCATTTGCGTCACATGGGGCCCGATCTTCGGCTGCTCGGCGATGACGGTGACGTCGGCCTGCACGAGCCTGTGACCCGCCGCCAGCACCGCGCGGTACGCCTGTTTCAAGAGCTCCAGCGAGTCGGCGCCTTGCCAGCGGGGATCGGAATCGGGAAACATCGTGCCGATGTCTCCGAGCCCGGCGGCACCCAGCACGGCGTCGGTGAGCGCATGGGCGATCGCGTCGGCATCGGAGTGGCCGGCGAGACCGAGCGGGTGCGCGATCTCGACGCCGCCGAGGATCAGCTTGCGGCCGGGGGAGAAGCGGTGCGAGTCGTACCCGAGGCCGACACGCATGACCTGGCGACGTCAGACCTTGAGGATGCGGATCGCGAGCAGCGCCGCGTTCTTCACGTTGTCGATTCCGACCGTGGCGACCGGCACGCCGCTCGGCAGCTGCGCGGTGGCGAGCAGCGCGTCCAGCCCGTTCAAGGGTCCGGCGGCGAACGGCACGCCGATCACCGGCAGGTCCGTGAGCGAGGCGGCGAACCCCGGCAGGGCCGCCGACAGCCCCGCGCCCGCGATGATGACCTTGAATCCTTGACCCCTGGCACCCGACACCAGCTTGGCCGTCTGCTCCGGTTGGCGGTGCGCCGAGGACACGTGGAATTCGTATGAAACGCCCGCCTTGCTCAGCACTTCGAAGGCGGGCTCGATCCTCGGCTTGTCGCTCTCGGAGCCGACGAGAATGAGCACGTCGGGCATCAGGCTGCTTCGTCGATGACGCTGTAGTCCTGGCGGCGCTGGCGCGGCACATAGCCCGCGTCGGCGATCAGCCGCTGCATCTCCGGCAACGTCATCCGCCACGTCGTGCCCGCCGCCGAGACGACGTTCTCTTCCATCATGAGCGAGCCGAAGTCGTTCGCGCCGAAGCGGAGCGCCACCTGCCCGACCTTGGGGCCCATCGTCACCCAGGACGCCTGGATATTCGGGACGTTGTCGAGCACGATGCGCGCGATCGCCTGGGTGCGCAGGTACGTGACGGCGTCGGTCTTGGGGAGGTGCTCGAGCTCGGTATGCTCGGGCTGGAGCGGCCAACAGATGAAGGCGGTGAAGCCGCCGGTGCGCGCCTGGACCTCCCGGACGCGGAACAGGTGCTCGATGCGGTCGGCCGCGGTCTCGCCCAGGCCGTACATCATGGTGACCGACGTCTTCAACCTCAGCCGGTGGGCCGTCTCCATCACTTCGAGCCAGCGGTCGGCGCCGGCCTTCTTTTTCGCCACGCGGTCCCGGATCTCCTGCACGAGAATCTCACCACCGCCGCCGGGAACCGAATCGAGCCCCGCCGCGACCAGCTCGCGGATCACCTCTTCGAGCGTCATTCCGAAACGGCCGGCGAAGAAGTCGATCTCGGACGGAGAGAAGCCGTGGATGTGGATCGGGTGATGCCGCTTGATGTAGCGCAGCAGGTCCAGGTACCAGGCAAACGGGATGTAGGGGTTGTGGCCGCCCTGGATCAGGATCTGCACGCCGCCCAGCGCGCGCAGCTCGTCGATCTTCCGGCCGATCTGCTCGAACGAGAGCACGTAGCCCTCGGCGTGCTTGGGACGGCGGTAGAACGCGCAGAACTTGCAGTCGGCGACGCAGACGTTGGTGTAGTTGATGTTCCGGTCGATGATGTACGTGACGACGTTCTCGGGGTGCAGGCGCCAGCGCGCTTGATCGGCGAGCGCACCCAGCTCGAGCAGCGTGGCCCGCTCGTACAGCTCCAGCGCGGAGCGGAATTCGGAGGACGTGCGGTCGACCACGCTCACGCCACCTGCAGGAATCGGAGCGACCCGTCGGGGACGATCCCGCGGGCGGCGAGCCGACGGAAGAAGTCCGTCAGACCCGCGAGGTGCTTGTAGCTCAAGGCATAGTCGAGACCGGCGAAATACTCGAGGCACGTTTCACGAGGCACGTTGCAAGCACGCGCGGCTGCCTCGGCGAGGAGGTCCAGATGCTCGAGCCCCCACGCCCGCGACTCGAGCAGCGCCTGATGGACCTCGTGCACCGCATGGCGCGCGGCCGCCCGGCGCGCCGCCCACACCGCGAACACGAACGGCAGACCGGTCCAGCGTTTCCACTCCTCGCCCAGGTCATAGCGGTGCGCGTACGCGTGCCGCGCGGCCAGGAGCAGCGCCGGATCCCCGATCACGAGCACCGCGTCGTGCGGCAGCCCGGCGAGGCCGTCCAAGTCCGCGGCCTCGGCACGCGCTTGCGCGAACCGCGGCTGCACGTGCCACACGTCCTTGCACAGGAGCTCGAGCAGATGCACCGACGTCCGCGACGACGCGGTCAAGAGCACGGTCGCGCGACGTAGTCGCGGGCATTGCGGGCGTATTCCACCGCGCTCACCACGCTCACGTCCAGCTCGCCGGCGGCCAGCAGGTCGTTGAGCTCGGAGGGCGTGCCGGTCACGAGATCGGCCGGGAGCGGGACGACGCCCCGGTCGATGGCGCCGTACACCGGGTAGCAGTTGATGTAGCCGATGCGGCCGACTCTCATTCCACGCCGTCCAGCACGGGCAGCGAGCGCTTCCTGGCCGCCGCCGCCCTTCGGTGCTCGATGTGGAAGGTGGGGCCCGCGGGCCCATCGAATGGGGCCGCGGGTCTGATCGGGAGGGGGTCCGGGACGTAGCCCTCGAAGGTGCGCACCGTGCGGTACAGCGAGTCGCGCTCGGCCGGCTCCTTCCCGGCCCCACGAATCAACGAGACGACCTGATCGTAGCCGAGCCACATCGGCGTGCCCGCGCCGGCTTCGTGGTAGACCCGCTCGAACACGACCGTCCCCTCCAGGTCGTCACACCCGAACGTGAGCGCCACCTGCGAGATGAACGGCGTCACCATGGGCCAGTGGGTCTTGACGTGCGGGATGTTGTCGAGCACGAGCCGCCCGACGGCGATGTTCTTCAGGTCGTCGAAGCCGGTCGTGGCCGTGCCGGTCCGCCCCAGCGCCTCGCCCAGCTCGTTGTGATCCGGATGGTACGCGAGCGGGATGTAGGTGAGGAATCCGGCGGTCTCGTCCTGCAGCGCCCGCAGCGCGAGCAGGTGGTCCACACGGTCGGCCATCGTCTCGACGTGGCCGTAGAGCATGGTGCAGTTGGACGGAATGCCCAACCGATGCGCCTCGCGGTGCACGGCGAGCCACTCCTCGCCGGACAGCTTCTTGTCGGCGATGGTGGCGCGCGCCGCAGGGCTGAATACCTCGGCGCCGCCTCCCGGGAGGCTCGTGACGCCGGCGTCCCGCATCGCGAGCAGCACGTCGCGCACGCTCAGGCGCTCGAGGCGCGCGAGGTGCGCGACCTCGACGGCGGTGAGCGCCTTGATGTGGACGCCGGGGTGCCGCTCTTTCAGGCCGCGGAACATCTCCAAGTAATATGCCAGGCGCAGCTTCGGGTGCAGCCCGCCGACGATGTGGAATTCGCGGGTCGGGTTGTCGCGCGCCGCGTCCGCTTCGGCGAAGACCTCCTCGAGGCTCCGCGTGTACGCCCCCGCTTCCTGCGGCATGCGCGCGAACGAGCAGAAGACGCAGGTGTTGCGCAGCACGCACACATTGGTGGGGTTCAAGTGCTGGTTCGCCGCGAAGTACACCCGGTCGCCGTTGCGCCGGCGGTTGGCGAGGTCGGCGAGCCGGCCGATGGCGAGCAGATCCGCTGAGTTGAAGAGCACGAGCGCGTCGTCGCGGGTGAGCCTTGCGTCGCGCGCGACCTTCTCGGCGATGGGCTGGAGGGCGGGATCGCCCATCACGCGGCCCGTTTGATCGCGAGCGTGACGTTGTGCCCGCCGAACCCGAAGGAGTTCGAGAGCGCGATGTCCACGTGCCGTTTCACGGCCCGATTCGGTGCCGAGTCGAGGTCGCAGGCCGGGTCTGGGGTGAACTGGTTGATCGTGGGCGGAATGATCCCGGTCTGCACGACGAGCGCGCAGACCGCCGCCTCGAGCGCGCCAGCGGCGCCCAGCAGGTGGCCGGTCATGGACTTGGTGGAGCCGAACACGAGCTTGCGTGCCTGGCCGCCGAACACGCTCTTCACCGCCGCCGTTTCGGCGGCGTCGCCGTGCGGCGTCGACGTGCCATGCGCGTTGATGTAGCCGACCTGGTCGGGCTGCACGCCCCCATCCTGCATCGCGAGCTGCATGGCGTCTCGCGCGCCGGCACCGTCCGGCGCGGGCGCGGTGATGTGGTGCGCGTCCGCCGTCATGCCGTAGCCCACGACTTCGGCGTACACCTTCGCGCCGCGCCGCTTGGCGTGCTCCCACTCCTCGAGGATCAGCACGGCGGCGCCGTCCCCCATCACGAAGCCGTCGCGATCCTTGTCGAACGGGCGGCTCGCCGTGGGCGGGTCGTCGTTGCGCTCCGAGAGCGCTTTCATGTTGGCGAAGCTCGCGACGGCGAGCGGCGTGATCGCGGCCTCCGCGCCGCCCGCGATCATGAGGTCGGCCTTGTCGTTGCGGATGAGATCGAGTGCGTCGCCCACACTGTGGGCGGACGACGCGCACGCCGACACGGTGCAGTAGTTGGGCCCCTTCGCTCCGTAGCGCATCGAGATGAGCGCGGCCGCGACGTTCGGCATGTACATCGGGACGAAGAACGGCGACACGCGACTCGGCCCCTTCTCGAACAGCGCGCGACAATTTTCCTCGAAGGTCTGGAGCCCCCCGGTGCCGGTGCCGACCAGGACGCCGATGCGCCGCAGGTCCACCTTGTCCCAATTGTTCACGAGGCAGGCGTCGGCCACCGCCTGCTCCGCCGCGCCGATCGCGAATTGCGCGAACAGGTCGTAGCGGCGGATCTCCTTCTTGTCCAAGAACTGGGCCGGGTCGAAGCCCTTGACCTCGCAGGCGAACTTCACGGGGCTCTGGGCCGGGTCGAAGCGCGTGATCGGGCCCGCCCCCGATCGGCCGGCGACCAGACCCTCCCACGTGCTCTGGACGCTCGTCCCCAGCGGAGTCACGGTCCCCAGACCCGTGATCGCCACCCGCCGTCGCATCCGGTTATTTCCCCATCTTCTCGTGCAGGTACTGCAGCGCCTGCCCCACCGTGCGCAGCTTCTCGGCCTCCTCGTCGGGGATGTCGATGTCGAACTCCTTCTCGAAGGCCATGACCAGCTCCACGGTGTCGAGGCTGTCCGCGCCCAGGTCCTCCATGAAGCTCGCGTCGGACGTGAGCTTGTCTCGCTCGACCCCCAGCTCTTCGACGATGATGTCTTTGACCTTCTCTTCGAGCTGCTTCATTTCCATTGCCATGGGTATCCTCAATGGAGGTGTGGGAAATGGGTCACAGCACCATCCCGCCGTCGACGACCAGCAGCTGCCCCGTAATGTAGCTGGCGAAGTCGGAGGCGAGAAAGAGCACGGCGGCGGCGACATCCTGCCCCTGCCCCAACCGGCCCAGCGGGATGGCCTTGATCAAGGTATCCCGCGCCTCGGGGGTGATCGCGCGGGTCAGCTCGGTGTCGATGAACCCCGGCGCCACCGCGTTCACCAGCACGTTGCGCGAGGCGAGCTCCTTGGAGACCGACTTGGTGAACCCGATCAGGCCCGCCTTGGACGCCGTGTAGTTCGCCTGCCCCTTGTTCCCGGAGATCCCGACGACGCTGGTGATGTTGATGATCCGACCCCAGCGCCGCTTGATCATCCCGCGGGCGGCGTGTTTGGTCGTCAGAAACGCGCCCTTCAGGTTGGTGTCGAGCACGGTATTCCAGTCGTCCTCACTGATCCGAAACAACAGGTTGTCTCGCGTCGTGCCGGCGTTGTTGACGAGCACGTCGATCCGATCGAACGCTTCCTCGACGGCCGCGACCGCCCGCTCGACCTGGGCGGCCTGGGTCACGTCGCAGGCGTAGCCGCGCGCCCGCCCGTCGCCCAACGCCTGGGCCGCCTCGCCTGCCTTGGCTCCGTCCCGGCCCAGCACCGCCACCGTCGCCCCGGCGCCCGCCAGGGCCTGGGCGATCGAGAAGCCGATGCCCCGGCTGCCCCCCGTGATGAGGGCCACCTTGCCGGTGAGGTCGATCTTCATCCCGATTGCGTCAGGCCGCCTCAAGGAAGCGAGCGACCTCATCCGCCGTCCCCAGGCTCACGGCGCTCGCCCCCGGCACCGTCCGCTTCAACAGCCCCGCCAGCACGTTGCCCGGTCCGACTTCGATGAATCGCGCGTCGCCGGCGGCCAGTTCGGCCGCGCGCTGCATGCAGGCGACCCAGCGCACCGGGGTGGTCAGCTGGTCGCCCAGCAGACGGCGCGCCCGGTTGGCGTCCCGCACGGGCTCGGCGGTGGCGTTGGCGATCACGGGAAAGCGCGGGTCGCGAAACGGCGCGCGCTCGAGCGCGACGCGCAGTTGATTCGCCGCCGGGCCCATGAGGGGCGAATGAAACGCGCCGCTCACCTTGAGGGCTATCACCCGCTTGGCGCCGCGCGCCTTGCACGCCTCCGCCGCCCGTGCCACCGCGGCGGGATCGCCCGAAATGACCGTCTGGTCCGGCGCGTTCAGGTTCGCGGCGACGACGACCTCGCCTCGGGTGGACGAGTCGCGGCAGGCGGCTTCGACCTCCGCGGTGGCGAGCCCCAACACCGCGGCCATCGTGCCCGGTCGCTCGGTGCCGGCCTGATGCATCAGTTCTCCGCGGCGCCGCACCACCGTGGCCGCCTCGGTGGGCGCCAGCGCCCCGGCCGTCACGTAGGCGGAGTATTCGCCCAAGGAGTGGCCTGCCGCGGCGGTGCCGGCGCCCGCCCGCGGGGCGACGACGGCGAACACGGCCGCGCTGTGGGCGAGGATGGCGGGCTGGGCGTTGTGGGTCGCCGTGAGTTCCTCTTCGGGTCCCTCGAACATCAGCCGGCTCAAGTCGAAGCCGAGCGCCTGATCGATCGCCTGGAACGTGTCACGGGCTGCCGGAAACCGCTCGGCCAGATCCTTACCCATCCCGACTTTTTGAGCGCCCTGCCCCGGGCAGAGCCACACGGTGGCAGCTACCACTGCACGACGATGCTCGCCCATGTGAAACCCGCGCCGAACGCGCAGAACATCAGCTTCATCCCGGGTTGGACACGGCCGCACCGCACGGCCTCGTCGAGCGCGATCGCGACGGAGGCGGCCGAGGTGTTGCCGAAGCGGTCCACGTTCACGTAGACCTTGTCCATCGGCACGCCCGCGTGCTTCGCGGTGGCTTCGATGATCCGGATGTTCGCCTGGTGGGGGATCAGCAGATCGACGTCGGCGGCGGTCAGGCCGGCGCGGGTCAGCGCCGTGGCGCAGGCGTCCGCCATCGACAGCACGGCGGCCTTGAACACCTCACGCCCCGCCATCTTGATGTAGTACGAGTGGTCCTTGAGCAGCGCCTCGTCCGGCGGGTGCGCGGCGCCCCCGCCCGGCCGGTACAGCAGCTCGGCGAGGGTGCCGTCGGACTTCATGAAGCTCGAGAGGATCCCGCGGCCCGTATCGCTCCGGCGGACGATGGTGGCTCCCGCCCCGTCGCCGAACAGCACCGCCGTCGTCCGGTCGCTCCAGTCCATGATGCTCGTGAGCTTCTCCGAGGCCACGACCAGCACGTGCCGCGCCTGCTCGGTAGCGACCAGTCCTTCGGCGACGTTCAGCGCGTACAGGAAGCCGGTGCACGCCGCGCCGACGTCGAACGCCGCCGCGTTCTTGGCGCCCAGGATCGCCTGCAGGTCGCACGCCTGGGACGGCAGTAGCCGGTCGGGGGAGCAGGTGGCGACCACCACCGCGTCCAAGTCCAGCGGGGTGAGTGCCGTCTCCTCGAGGACCCGCTCGGCGGCGGCCTTGGCCATGCAGGCGTTCGACTCGTCGGGCCCGGCGACGCGCCGCTCGCGAATCCCGGTCCGCTCGCGGATCCACTGGTCGGAGGTGTCCAGGATCTTCGAGAACTCGTCGTTCGTCAGCACGCGCTTCGGCGTGTAGCTGCCGGTGCCCCAGAGCTCGGCGATCGGCCGCTTCACCGGACGGTGCCTCCCTCCGCGAACTCCGCGCCGATGTCCTGGTCGAGGTGACTCTCAACCATCTGGGCCGCGACCCGCACCGCGTGCATGATCGCGCGCGCCAGGGATGCGCCGTGACAGATGATGGCGACGCCCTTCACGCCCAGCAGCGGGGCCCCGCCGTACTCCGAGTAGTCGAGGAACTTGAACAGCTGCTTCACCTGGGGACGACCCAGCACGTCGGGGAGGGCCTGCGTGAGCATCCCGGCGAACATGCGGCCGGCGGACTCGTAGAACTTGAGGATGGCGTTACCCACGAACCCGTCGCACACCACGACGTCGATCTCGCCGCCCTTGCCCCGGCCCGCGAGGATGTCGCGCCCTTCCACGTTCCCGACGTACCGGATCCCGGGGGTCTGCTTCAACAGCTGGTGCGCCTCTTTGACGACGGCGTTTCCCTTCTCGTCCTCTTCCCCGACGTTCAACAGCCCGACCCCGGGGCTCGGGCGGCCCATCACGTCGCGGGCGTATACCGAGCCCAAGTGGGCGAAGCCCACGAGCTCGCGCGCGTCGCAATCCACGTTCGCGCCGGCGTCGATGACGAGCACCGGCCGGCCCGCGGTCGGGAACGCCGTGCCGATGGCGGCGCGCGCCACGCCCTCGTGCACGCGCAACAGCAGGGTCGCGGCCGCCATGACGGCGCCGGTGTTGCCGGCCGAGATGAACGCGTCGGACTGACCTTTTTTCTGCAGGCCGAGGCCGACCGCGATGGAGGAGCGGGGCTTGCTCTTGATGGCGGCGAGCGGCTTTTCCCCCATGCCCACGACTTCGGGGGCCTCGACGATGTCGAGCCGCTTGCGGTCGACCTCGCCCTGAGCCTGGAGCGCGGCTTCGACGTCCGCGGTCCGACCCACGAGCTGGATGCGGAACGTGGGCGGCAGCTCGCGTAGCGCCTGCACCGCCCCCTCGACTTCCACGCGCGGTGCGTCGTCGCCGCCCATCGCATCCAGCGCGATGCGGATCACCTTAGTCCTCGACCGCCACTCGCTGCTCGCCGCGGTAGTAGCCGCAGGTCGGGCACACGTGGTGCGGCCGCTTCAGATCACCGCAGCGCGGGCACGGCTGGAGCGTGATGTGCGCCGCCTTGTAGTGGGTGCGGCGGGCGCGTTTCTTCCGCTTGGAGGTTCTTCGCTTGGGTACGGCCATGGGGTTGTCCTTTGTCTCAGTCGCGGGGCTTGCCTTTGAAGGCGGCGAGGGCCTGCCAGCGGGGATCGCCGGCCGGCGGACAGCCGCAGGGGCCTGCATTCAAGTCCTGCCCGCAGCGCGGGCACAACCCGGCGCAGTCCTCCCGGCACACCACCCACCGCGGCACCGCCAGCAACAGCTCTTCCCGCACCGCGGGCCGGAGGTCGATCTGCGTCGCGTCCCGCGCCACGGGATAGCAGTCCGGGTCGTCCAGCGCGTCGGGATCCTGGGTAAACAGGGCGCGGATGTCGGCGGCGACCGTCACGGGGACCGGGGCGAGACAACGGCGACACTCCCCCGCCAGCTGCGCGCGCAGGGAGCCCTGCCAGTAGAATCGCCCCTCTCCCGCCGCGTGCAGTCGGCCGCCCACCCGCACCGGACCGGCCAGGACGACGCCGAGTCCCTCGAACAGGGGGTCAGCCGCCCCGAGCTCGGCTGGGGTGTTTGCGGGACCGCCGGACAGCTCCCGCAGGTCGACTTGCAACATAGACGAGCGAAGCTAAACCCTTGTGGGACTTGAGTCAACCAAGGTCGCGCAGCTCTCGCTCCGGAAAGAAAAACACGACCTCACGCGCCGCATTTTCGGGTGAATCCGACGCGTGGATCGCATTTCGCTCTTTCGATTCGGCGTACAGCTTTCGCACGGTCCCGGGCTTCGCCTCGGCCGGATCGGTGGCGCCGATCACCTCGCGCAGCCGCGTCACGGCGTCGTCGCGTTCCAGCGCCAGCGCGAGCGCCGGCCCGGACGTCATGAACGCGACGAGCGAGCGATAGAACGGCCGATCGCGGTGCACCGCGTAGAACGCCTCGGCCTGCGCGGTGGTGAGCTTGACGAGGCGCGCCGCGCGGATCTGGAAGCCGGCGCCCTCGAGATGGGCGAGGATCTTGCCGGTCTTGCCGGCGTGCACGGCGTCGGGCTTGATGATGGCGAGCGTGAGCATATCAGGGCGCGATGAGGCGGCGGACGACGTCCGCGCGCGTGAGGAATCCCACGACGACCCCTTCCCGGACGACCGGGAAGCGGTCGACGTCCTTCGAGCTCATCAAGTTCGCGACGTCGCTCAGCGTCTGGTCCTCCGACAGGCACAGCACCGAGCGCGCCATGGCGTCCTTCACCGCGATGAGCCGCGGGTCCGCGGTGCCGCGCTGCAGCTGGGTGCGGGTCGGCGCCCGAAACTCGCCGGTCTTGGTGCGCTGCAGAAAGTCGGGAATGAGGTAGCGCAGCAGCTCGCGATGGGTCACCATGCCGATGAGCGAGCCCCCGTCGTCCACGACCGGTATGGCCCGGATGTCGTGCTCGATCATGGTGTGAGCGACCTCGCCCAGCGTCTGCGCCGGGTGCACGGTGAGGACGTCGGGCGTCATGATGTCGCGCACCGTGAGCTGGCTCGGCAGCTCCACGGCGTCGAGCGCCGCGAGCCGGACCACCTGCTCGGCCGTCTTCGCGGCCAGGAGCGCGAGCACCGTATCCGGGGCGGAGAGCGCGCGGGCGAACGCGCCCACGACCTGGAGATACAGCGCGGCGTCGCGCAGCGGGGCGACGATGAAGATCACGATGCGGGCCGCGCGGTTGGGGTCCTTCTCCCAGCGGATCGGCGTCGGCGAGATGCCGACCGCGCTGAGGAGTTTGCGCACGGCTTCGGTGCGGAAGTGCGGCAGGAAGGCGTGCTCCCCCACCGACACCATATCCTCGGGCCAGGTGTGGCGGATCACGGCGTTCAAGCGCTGGGGCTCGGCGACGGCGCCGGCTTGGATCAATCGTTCGACCAGCAGTTCTGTCGCTTCCTTGACGGTGCCGGCGCGCAGCGGCACGATGACGTGCTCGGGGCTCAGGACATCCTTGAGCTTCACACGCGCTCCCGCAGGAGCGGCACGACGTCGGCCGGGCGCTGCATCACCGAGATGCCGGCGCGTGTGAACGCCGCTATTTTTTCCGCCGCCGTGCCGGCCGAGCCCGAAATGATCGCCCCGGCATGGCCCATCCGGCGTCCGGGCGGGGCGGTCTGACCGGCGATGAAGCCGATCACAGGCTTGGTCATCTCCTGCTGCACGAACTCCGCGGCCCGCTGTTCGTCGGTGCCGCCGATCTCGCCGATCAGCACCACGGCATCGGTCGCCGGGTCGGCCTGGAAGGCCGAGAGGCAGTGGATGAAGTTCGTGCCGATCAAGGGATCGCCGCCGATGCCGATGCAGGTGGATTGGCCGAATCCGTTGGTGGACAACTGGTGCACGATCTCGTAGGTGAGCGTGCCGCTGCGCGACACGACGCCGACGCGCCCCGGCGTGCAGATGTTGCCGGGGATGATCCCGACCTTGCTCTGCGTCGGTGAGATCAGGCCGGGGCAGTTCGGGCCGATGAGACGGGCGCCCCGCTCGTGCAGGTAGGGGAGCACCTTCGTCATGTCGAGCACCGGGATGCCTTCGGTGATGCACACGATCAAGGCGATCCCGGCGTCGGCCGCTTCGTAGATGGCGGAGGCGGCGAGCGTGGCCGGTACGTAGATGACCGTGGTGTTCGCACGAGTCTCCCGCACGGCATCCGCGACCGTGTCGAACACCGGTACGACGCCGTCGAACCGCTGCCCGCCCTTCCCGGGTGTCACGCCGGCCACGACCTTCGTCCCGTACGCGATCATCTGCCGCGTGTGGAACGAGCCGTCCCGCCCCGTGATCCCCTGTACCAGCAGCCGGGTCGCGAGGTCGACGAAGACGCTCACGCCGCGGCCTGCGCGACGGCCTGGCGCACGGCCTCGTCCATGTCGGTGAGGGCCGAGAACCCGGCCTGCCTGAGGATCTGGACGGCTTCGGCCTCGTTCGTGCCGGTGAGCCGGATCACGAGTGGCACCGCCAGCGGGAATTGCCGCGTGGCCTGCACGATGCCGTTGGCGACGTCGTCGCCGCGCGTGATGCCGCCGAAGATGTTGAAGAGGATCGCCTTCACGTGCGGGTCGGCGGTGATGATCCGCAGCGCGTCGACGACCTTCTGCGGGTTGGAGCTGCCGCCGATGTCGAGGAAGTTGGCGGGCGCGCCGCCGTAGTACTTCACCAGGTCCATCGTCGCCATCGCGAGGCCCGCGCCGTTGACGCAGCACCCCACCGAGCCGTCGAGCTTGACGAACGTCAGCCCCGCCTCGCGCGCCTGCACCTCGGACGGCGCCTCGGCCGAGGTGTCGCGCAGGGCGGCGATCTCGGGACGGCGCCCCAGCTCGTTGTCGTCGATCACGATCTTGGCATCGAGTGCGACCACGCGGCCATCCGGCGTGACGGCGAGCGGGTTGATCTCCGCGAGCGAGGCCCCGACGGCGTAAAAGGCCGCATACAGGTTCGCCATGATCGCCGCCGCGCTGCGCGCCTGAGCGAGGTCTCGGTACAGGCGCAGCGCGAGCCCCAACCCCTGGTGCGGCAACAGCCCGTAGCGAGGATCGATCGCGAGGCGGTGGATCCGCTCGGGCGTCGTGCCCGCCACTTCCTCGATGTCGATCCCGCCCGCGTCGCTCACCATGAGCACGGGGCGCTGCGAGCCGCGGTCGACGATGATCCCGACGTAGCTCTCGGAGGCGATGTCGGTGGCGGGCGCCACCAGGACCTTGTGGACGGTGAGGCCCTTGATCGTCATCCCGAGGATGCGGGACGCGTGCGCGGCGGCCTCGTCGGGCTGCGCGGCGAGCTTGACGCCGCCTGCCTTGCCCCGGCCGCCCGCGTGCACCTGGGCCTTCACCACGACCTTCCCGCCGAGACGCTGCGCGATGGCCCGCGCCTGGTCGGGGGTCTCGGCGACGTCGCCGTCCGGAACCGGGATGCCGTGTCGCTTGAGGATGTCCCGTGCCTGATACTCGTGCAGGTTCACGCGTGCTCCAGCGTGATGGTGGTGCCGGCCTCACCCCGCAGGGCCGGGAGACCCTGGGCCAATTCGGCGATGATGGCGCGCCGGCCACCTGCCCGCACGAAGTCGGCCGCCGCCTCGACCTTGGGGCGCATGCTGCCCGTACCGAGCTCCTTCCCGGCGAGCAGGTGATCCGCGCTCGCGAGGTCGAGGTGCCGCACGGCGCGCTGATGCTTGGTGCCGTAGCCGTGGTATACGGCGTCCACGTTGGTCAGGATGAGCAGCACGTCAGCGGCGATCTCACGGCCCAGGACCGCCGCGACGCGGTCCTTGTCGGCCACCGCGTCGATCCCCTCGAGTCCCAGGACGGGGTCGCGGTACGCCGGCGGCCCACCACCCCCGCACGCGACCACGATGTGGCCCGCGGCGACCAAGTCGCGGATCATGTCCCGCTCCACGATGGCGACCGGCCGGGGGCTGGGCGCCAGCCGGCGCCAGCGACCGGGCAGCTCCTCCCGCACCGGGACGCCCCGGGCTTGCAGCCGCGCCACCCGGACCGGGTCGAGGGCGTGGCCGATCGGCTTGCTCGGCTGGCGCAGGTTCGGATCGTTTGCGTCACACAGCGTTTGAGTGACGAGGGTGACGACCTGCCGTTCCAGGGCGGCGCGCGCGAGGGCGTTCTGGAGCGACTGCTGGATCATGTAACCCATCCATCCGGCCGTCGCGGCGACCAGGACGCCGAGCGGCAGCGGCTCGACCTGCTCGGCGGCGAGCTCGTTGCGCGCCAGCTCGTCGCCCACCTGGGGGCCGTTGCCGTGCACCAGGGCGATCCCCCACCCCTCGCGCGCCAAGTCCACGATCGGTGCGAGGCTCTCGCGCGTGTGACGGAACTGGTTCGCGATGGTGGGCCGCTCGCCCGGCGGCGCGACCGCGTTCCCGCCCAGCGCCACGACGATCGTCCCCGGAGTCACGGCGGCGCAACCTAGCGTGGCGCCGGGGCGGGAGCAAGCGCGCGCCGGCCCTGATCCAGCAGCTGCCTGAGCTGCCGGTAGTAGCGTCCGAAGGCCTCGAGATCACCGGCGGCGAGGGCGGCGTCGGCTTGTGCGGCGAGGTGGCGCGCTTCGTCCCAGCGCCCGGCGAGCGAGGTGTCCGCCGCGAACCGGCCGCCACGCTCGGCGGCCAGGAGGTCGCGCAGGGCGGCCCACGGTGTCGCGCCCTGGCCGTGCCGGTCGCTCCACGTGAGGAATACCGTGTCGATGCCGGCCGGCGGGCCGCCGGGCGTGGGCTCGTTGAACAGTGCCTGCTCCGAGAACAGGCCTCCACCCACGTTCCACAGCCGCAGCACCCCGGGCGCCGTCGGCGGCTGCGGTGAGCCCACGAGCAGGCTCGGCAAGCGCACCGCCGGGCTCAG
Source organism: Gemmatimonadota bacterium (assembly GCA_003222135.1). GTDB lineage: Bacteria > Gemmatimonadota > Gemmatimonadetes > Gemmatimonadales > GWC2-71-9 > 20CM-4-69-16. Next base: position 22,369 of record QHUM01000055.1, read on the forward strand.
GTGCCACGCGAACAGCTCCGGCCCGCGCGGTCCGATCGTTGCGGCCACGAGCGCGGCGAACTCTCGCTGCGTGCCGGTCTCAAACCCCTGGGCCGTCCAGGCGCGCCCGTCGCGGCCGCCGTCGATCGCGGGTGCGACGAGCTCGAACGGCTCCCGCGGACGGGGCAGCCACGCAACCGAGTCGGGTCGTGGCGGCGCGACCAGGGCCGCCGCGATGCGGAATGCCTGGCGTGGGTACGGCAGTTGCGAGCGCAGGGCCCCCGGCAGGCTGTCGGTCGGCCGCACCAGCGGATCGAGCACGCGGGCCCACGCCGCCGCTAGCGAATCGGCGCCGGGCGCCAGATAGAGCAGTGTCGTGCCGCTCGCCGCACTGACGGTGCCGAGCAGCCCGGCGCGCAGGTAGCGGACGGGACGCCCTTGCCACTCGACGCGCCGCACCAGCGGAAAGGCCTCCGACTCGAGGTAACCGTAGGTGACCCACCACAGCGCGCCCTCCACCAGCAGCGGCACCGGGGCGTCGAATGTGGCGAAGGGCGCGAGCCGCTGGAGCCGCTCTACGACGTCGCGACGCCACAAGAGCAGCAACCCATCGGTCTCCCCACGGGTCAGCTCCGGGCTCTGCAGCGCCCAGGCGAGTGCGGTGCGCCGCCACGAGCCGGCGAGCGGGATGCCCGAGGCGCGCAGCCGCGGCCAGGTGTCCGGAGCCGCCACGGCGAACTCGCGGAAGCCCGGACCGAACCAAGTGCTCGAGTCGCGCGTCGCGACCGGGACGAACTGCAGACCGCTGTCGGCCTCTACGGCGACAAGCGGCCGCCCGGCCCGCGCCCAGGCGCCGCGGTGAATGTCGGGCCACGCCGGCGGCGGCTGGGCGCGCGCCAGGGCGTCCAAGTCCGGCATCGCGGCCACGAGCCAGCTGGCGCGGCCGCCGCTCGGTCCGTGTGCCGACAGCGCAATCCCCGCGACTTCACTGCGGGGGCCCAGCAGCTCCGACGCGCGACGGGCCGTCGCCGCGCCGACGCGGCCGGGATCCCACAGCGGCAAGGCCGTAACCGCCGCCTCCGGGGTGGGCCACGCCGGAGGCGCCCGCTCCACCAGCGAGTCGGCGCCGAACGCGAGTCGCTCAAGTCGCGTCCGTTCCACGGCGAGTGCCGCGGCCGCCTCCGGGACGGCGTCACGCCAGACGGCGGGGACCACTACGTAGACGATGGCCGCCGCGCCGAGCAGCACGCTCCAGCTCGCGACGAGCAGCACCGGCTTGTCGCGCAGCGCCCACACCAGGCTGGCGAGCGCGGCCACCAGCGCGAATGCCGTCACGAGCGCGGCGGCCGGGAGGCGCACCTCGAGAGCGGCGCGGTCGAGCGCGCCGTGCAGCCCCGCTACGGTTTCCGCCGGATCGAGTACCGCGCCCCACGCAAGCGCGAGCGCCGTCGCGGCGAGCAACAAGCCGAGATGACCCCGCGCGTGCGCGCTCGCCTGGGGGAGCCAGCGGCGGAAGCGCAGCGATCCCATGCCGACATACAGCAGGGCGACCAGGATCGTGCCCGTCACGCTCGCCAGGAGGACGAGCCCGTGCAGGCGCTCGAGCCAGGGGAGCTCACCGACGTAAAAGCCCACGTCCCGATGCAGCAGCGGGTCGGCGACGCCGAAGCGCGGGGGACGCGCCGCGAGGCGCGCCGCCATCGACCAGTCCCCCGTGCCCAGGGCCAGCAGGAACCCGAAGACGAGACCGCTCGCGAGCGTGCCGCCGAGCAGCACGCGCTGGGGTACCGCTTCCACGATCTCGAGATCGCCGAGCCGCCGCGGCAGCTGCACGGAGCCGATGGCGCGGTAGACGAAGAACACGTTGCCGGTGCCCCAGGCGACGGCGAGCAGCAGGATCAGACCGCTCACCAGCCGGGCGACGTCGTGCCCGACGACGTACACGTGACCGGCGGGGAGGCTCGCGGCCCAGGCACGCTCGGCGGTTTCGAGGGCGAGCCAGCGCCCACCTACCAGCACGACGACCAGCGCGGCGGCGCCGGCGACCAGCCACGACCGCCGGGCCGGGCGCGTCACGGTCGGACGCCCTGAGCGGCGAGCCAATCCTCCACTTCGGCCCGGTACGCGGCGAGCGCGGACTCACTGCCCGCCTCGAAGCGCAGCACCAGGACCGGTTGAGTGTTCGACGCGCGCACTAGCCCCCAGCCGTCTGGGAACGTGATGCGGACGCCGTCCAGCGTGGACACGGGGTATCGCGCGGCGAAGTACCGGGCGGCGCGCTCGACGATCGCGAACTTGCGCTCGTCGGCGCAGTCGACCCGCAGTTCCGGGGTGGACACGGTGGCGGGGAGATCGGCGAGCAGGCGCGAGAGCGGACCGCCGAGCTCCGCCACGTAGTGCAGCAAGCGCGCGGCGGCGAACAATGCGTCGTCGAAGCCGTACCAATCGCCGCCGAAGAACATGTGGCCGCTCATCTCGCCCGCGAGCGGCGCCCCGACTTCCTTCATCTTCTGCTTGATCAGGGAGTGACCGGTCTTCCACATGGTCGGTCGCAAGCCGGCCCGCGTGAGCTCCTGCGCGAGCACCTGCGAGCACTTCACGTCGAAGATCACCGCATGTCCGGGGCCCATACGGCGTGCCAAGTCGCGGCCCAGGAGCACCAGCAGCTGATCACCGAACAGGATCCGCCCCTGCTCGTCCACCGCGCCGATCCGGTCGCCGTCGCCGTCGAACGCGATGCCCAGCTCGGCGTGCTCGCGGCGCACCGCCGCCTGCAGGTCGTGCAGGTTCTCGGGCACCGTGGGATCGGGGTGGTGATTGGGGAACGTCCCGTCCGACTCGCAGAACAGCGGCACGACCTCCGCGCCCACCTGCCGCAGCGTTTCGACCGCGATCACACTGGAGACGCCGTTCCCGCAGTCGACGACGACCTTGACGCGGCGTGCGAGCGGGCTGTTGCGCTGCGCGATCGCTTCGCGGTAGCGCGGCAGTACGGCGTCCTCGCGCCGGCGCGTGCCTCCCGCACGCCCGGCGGCGCGGCCCTCTTCGATCAGCCGGCGCAGGCGCTGGATCTCGGGACCGGCCACCGCCTCGCCCGACAGCACCACCTTGAACCCGTTGAACTGGGGCGGATTGTGTGAGCCCGTGACCTGCACGCCGCCGTCGACGTCGAGCACATGCGTGGCGAAGTACAGCGCGGGCGTAGGCAGGATACCGACGTCGACCGCCTGCGCGCCCGCCGCGGCGATCCCGGCCTGCAGCCCCTCGGCGAGCGCGCCGCCCGACGGCCGGTTGTCGCGACCCACGGCGATGCGCGGCGCCCGCTGCAACCGCTCCCATCCGAGCGTGGCGACCGCCTGCCCGATGGCGTGTGCGACCTCGGCCGTGAGCTGGTCGCCCACGGTGCCCCGGATGTCGTACTCGCGGAAGATGGTGGCGGGGAGCTGCATGGGACCCGCCTGGCCTCAGCGACCGGTCGGCTCTCGGAGGGGAGCGGGCGTCACGTCCGACGAGACTGCGGGAGCCGCCCGGACCGAGGCGCCGCTCACCCGCGCGATGTCGAGCAGCCGGTTCGGCCGCACGCCGAAGAACAGCAGGCCGGCGACTGCCGCGGCGACGACGGCGCTGCCGAGTCGGCCGAGCCGCATCCCGGCATGTGCCTCGGCGGAGGGCTCGGGTTGCATGTACATCGCCATGATCACGGGAAGATAGTAGCCTGCGGAGATCACGCTGGCGAGCACCAGGATTGCGGCGAGGAGCCCCTGCCCCGACGCCGTGGCCGCCACCAGGATGTACCATTTGCCGATGAAGCCGGCGGTGCCCGGGATGCCGAGCAGGGAGAGCATGCATACCGCCAAGGCCAACGCGAGCCAGGGCCGCCGCTGGGCGAGCCCGGCGAGATCGTCGATCCGGACGTCGCGCTCTCCGTTCGTTCCCTTGGCGGCGAGCAGGGCGAACGCCGCGAGCGTCATCAGGGTGTACGCGACGAGATAGAAAAGGAAGGCGGCCGCGCCGGCCCCCGTGCCTGTCGCCACGGCGACGAGCAAATAGCCCGCGTGCGCGATGGACGAATAGGCGAGCATCCGCTTGAGGGTGCGCTGTGCCAGCGCGACCAGGTTTCCCACCACCATGGTCGCGACGGCGAGCCACCACACGATCGCATGCCAGGCGGGGACGGCGGCGAACGACTCTCCCAGCACCCGGAACAGCGCCGCGAAGGCCGCTGCCTTCACCGCTGTCGCCATGTACCCCGTGATGGGCGTCGGCGAGCCGTCATAGACGTCGGGCGCCCACATGTGGAACGGCACGGCGGCGACCTTGAAGCCGAAGCCGACGAGCAGCAGGCCAAGCCCGATCAGCAGCATCGTGCTGTGCTGCAGACCGAGCGTCACGACTTGCACGCCGATGAGGGTGAGGTTCGTGGTGGCGGTCGCGCCGTAGACGAGCGCGATGCCGTACAGCAGGAAGCCGGAGGCGAACGCGCCCAACAGGAAGTACTTGAGCGCCGCCTCCGCGCCGGAGGCGCTGCGCCGGCTGCTTCCCGCCAGCACGTACAGCGCGATCGACATGAGCTCGAGGCCGAGGAACAGCACCATCAGATCCTCGGCGCCGGCCATCAGCATCATTCCCAGGGTGGCGAAGAGCAGCAGCGCGAAGTACTCGGGCACCCACAGCTCCTCGCGCGCCAGGTAGTCGAACGAGACGAGCACCGTGAGCGCTGCCGTGCCGAGGAACAGCCAGTCGGCGACGAGCCGGAAGTCGTCCACCGCGATCATGGCCGGGATCCCCGCCGCGCGGGCGCCGTTCCACCACAGGAACCAGGCGGCGAACCCCGCGGCGCCCAGCCCGGCCAGCGTCAGCCAGCCGGCGAGGCGCACATCTTCGAGGGTGCGGTGCCGCCACGCGACCACGAGAAGCACTACCAGCGCCGCGAGCGTGAGTGCGAGCTCCGGCGCGAGCGCGACGAGGAGGTCGCAGGTACGGGACAGGTCGAGCGCCTGAAAGTCGAGGTTCATCGAGCCGCCGCCCGGGCCCCGGGCGCGGGCCGGACCGACTCGATGAAGTGCTGCGCGCTTGGCTCCATGCGCCGCAGCAACGGCGTCGGATAGACGCCGATCCACACGATGCAGGCGACGAGCGGCAGCAGCACCGCGAGCTCGCGCGCCGACAGGTCCGCCAGCCCCTGGTTCTCGGGCTTGTCGAGCGGGTTGTAGATCACGCGCTGCAGCGCGGGGAGCAGGTACATGGCGGCCACGATCACGCCGGTGGTCGCCAGCCCCGCGGCCGCGGGGTACGTCCGGAACGCCCCGAGCAGCACCAGGAACTCGCCCACGAAGCCGTTCGTGGCGGGTAGGCCGATCGACGAGAGCGACACGATCGTGAGCACCGCGGCGAACAGCGGCACGACCTTGGCGATCCCGCCGAACGCTAGGACCAGCCGGGTGTGCCGCCGCTCGTACAGCATGCCGACCAGGAAGAACAGGGCGCCCGTCGAAATGCCGTGATTGATCATGATCATGAGCGCTCCCTGGACGCTCTGCAGCGTCAGGGCCCAGATGCCGAGCATCACGAACCCCAGGTGCGCCACCGACGAGTAGGCGATCAGCTTCTTGAAGTCAGGTTGCACCATGGCGACGAGCCCGCCATAGATGATGCCGATCAATGACAGCGTGACGATCGCCGTCTGCACCGCCGGGTGGAGCGCCACCCGCGGGAACAGCGGCAGTGCGAATCTCAGAAAGCCGTACGTCCCCATCTTGAGCAGCACGCCTGCGAGGATCACCGAGCCCGCGGTCGGTGCCTCGACGTGGGCGTCGGGGAGCCAGGTGTGGAACGGGAAGATCGGTACCTTAATTGCGAACGCCAGAAAGAAGGCGCCGAACAACCAGAACGCCAGCGTTCCGAGCTCGCCGACGTTGCTCATCAGGTGGAAGTAGGAGAACGAATAGACGCCGGTGCGCTGCGCGACGACGTAGACGAGCGCCAGGATCGCCACGAGCATCAGCAGCGATCCGAAGAATGTGTAGACGAAGAACTTGAGCGCGGCGTACAGCCGGTTCTGTCCGCCCCACACCCCGATGATGAAATACATGGGGATGAGCATCACGTCCCACATGACGTAGAACAGGAACAGGTCGAGCGCCACGAACACACCGATCATCCCGGAAGTCAGCGCCAGCAGGAGCGCGTAGAACGCCCGCTCGCGCGTCGTGATATAGCTGTAGCTCCCCAGGATCGAGAGCGGCACCAGGAAGGTCGTGAGCAGGATCAGGAAGAGCGAGATGCCGTCGACGCCCACGGCGTAGTGGATCCCCCAGCTCGGGATCCACGGAACGTCGAGCTGCAGCTGCATCCCACCTGCGGGCTGGAAGACCCACCACAGCGGCACCGAGATCGCGAACTCGAGCAGGCTGGCCGCGAGCGCGAGGTGCTTCGCCCAGCGCACGGGCGCCGCGAGGACGGCGACGGCGGCGATCGCGGGCCAGGCGATGAGGGCCGTGAGAACCGTTTGGGCGTACATCGCTCAGCGCATCGCCCCGCCGACTACGAGCAGGACCCCGACGACGAACAGCGCCACGTAGAACCCCACCTCGCCCGTCTGCAGTCTGCTCCCCAGCCACCCGAGCGCCCGGGAGGCCGTGGCGCTGCCGTTGACCAGCAGACCGTCCACCAGCCGGAGGTCGATCGTCTTCCACAAGACTTCCCGCGCCAGCCACTGCACCGGGCGCACCATGACGGCGTCGTAGATCTCGTCCACGTACCACTTCTTCCACAGGAGCCGCTCGAGGCCGGTCTCGGGTGGCGCGAGCCGCGCCGGCACCAGCGCCTCCGGGTGCAGCAGCCGCACTGCGCCGACGATGCCGAGGGCTGCTACCAGCACGGCGCCGCCCACGAGCGTCCACTCCATGGCGTGCGACAGCTCGACCACCGGGCGCATCCGGTCGGCGAGTGCGGTCACCGGCTCGAGCCAATGTTGCAACGCGGCGCCCCCGCCCATGAGCTCGGGGAGGTTGAGCGCGCCCCCGACGACGCTGAGCACGCCCAATACGACCAGCGGTCCCGTCATCACCCACGGCGCTTCGTGCAGGTGCTCCCGCTCCTTGTCGCCGGTGCGGTTCGGTCCGTGGAAGGTGTAGAGCATGAGTCGCGTCATGTAGAACGCCGTGAGCAACGCCGCCGCGATGCCCATCGCCCAGTACACGAGCCAGGCCGGCTCGGCCGTCCCGAGCGCGAACGCCGCACCGAGGATCTCGTCCTTCGAGAAGAAACCGGAGAGCGGCGGAATGCCGGCGATGGCCAGGGTCGCGATCCACATGAGGGCGGCGGTCCACGGGAGATAGCGTCGCAGCCCGCCCATATTCCGCATGTCCTGGGCGTCGTCGTGGGCGTGGGTGGCGTGGTACGCGTGGTGCATGGCGTGGATCACGCTGCCCGAGCCCAGGAACAGGAGCGCCTTGAAGAACGCGTGCGTCACGAGGTGGAAGATCCCGGCGGCGTACGCACCCGTGCCGACGCCCAGGAACATGTAGCCGAGCTGGGAGATCGTGGAGTACGCCAGCACGCGCTTGATGTCCCACTGCTTCAAGGCGATGGTGGCGGCGAACAGCGCCGTGAGGGCCCCCACCCCGGCGACCGTGGCGCTGCCGAGCGGCGACAGCGCGAACAGCACGTTGCAGCGGGCCACGAGATAGACGCCGGCCGTCACCATCGTCGCCGCGTGGATCAGGGCCGACACCGGCGTCGGGCCCTGCATCGCGTCCGGCAACCACGTGAAGAGGGGGATCTGCGCTGACTTTCCGGTGCAGCCGAGGAACAGGAACAGCGTGATGGCGGTGACGCTGGCGCCGGCGGGTGGGAATACCATGGCGGCCCGTCCGAACACCGGTCCGAAATCGAGCGAGCCGGTCGCGCGGAAGATCAGGAACATCGCGATCAGAAAGCCGACGTCGCCGATGCGGTTCACGATGAACGCCTTCTTCCCGGCATCGGCGTTGATCTGCTCGTTGAACCAGAAGCCGATGAGGAGGTAGGAGCACAACCCCACCCCTTCCCAGCCCACGAACATCACGGGGAAGCTCGCGCCCAGGACGAGCATCAGCATGAAGAACACGAACAGATTGAGGTACGCGAAGTAACGCGCGTAGCCGGCGTCCGCCTGCATGTAGCCGACGCTGAAGACGTGGATCAGCGCGCCGACGCCGGTCACGACCAGCACCATCACGGCCGAGAGCTGGTCGAACTGCAGGGCGAAGTCGACCCGCAGGTCGCCGACCGGCATCCACTCCCAGTACCGGATCACGAGCGGCGCCGCCGGATGCAGGCCGGCGAATCCCGCCACGGCGGCCACCGCGGCGCCGCACGCCAGCACGAGTACTGCCACACCGATCGTCGAGACGGCGGTCCTGGCTTGCGGGCGCCACAGCGCCAGGGCGCCGTTCATGAGGAAGCCCAGGAGCGGCAGCGCCGGAACCACCCAGAGGGCGCCCAGCAGGGAGGTCGGCATCACCCCTTGAGCAGGTTGATGTTCTGGAGGTCGACTGTCCCCCGGTGACGAAAGATCGCCAGGATGATCGCGAGGCCGACCGCCGCCTCAGCGGCGGCGACCGCCATCACGAAGAAGACGAAGATCTGGCCGGCGACGCCCAGCCGCTGCGCCAGCGCGACGAACGTGAGATTCACGGCGTTCAGCATCAGCTCGACGCACATGAAGATCACGATGGCGTTGCGGCGCAACAGCACGCCGAAGACGCCGAGCGTGAAGAGCGCGGCGGACACGCCGAGGGCCGGTCCGAGCAGCATTCAAAGCCTCCGCTTGGCCAGGACCACCGCGCCGACGAGCGCGGCGAGGAGGAGGAGGCTGGTGATTTCGAACGGGATGAGGTAGGTGTCGAACAGCGGCTGGGCGATCGCGCCCACCAGGCCTTGTTCCTGTTGGAGGCGCGCCACGCTCCCGGGGGGGAGCTGGATCGACGCCGGGGGGGCGGCCTGGCGCAGGATCCACAGCTGGAACAGGAGCACGCCGCCGAGCAGAAACGCGGTCCCGACGCCGACCGGGCCCTTCACGTCCATCGGACCCGGATGGCCCAGGTTCAAGAGCATGATCACGAACAGGAACAGCACCATGATGGCGCCGGCGTAGACCAGGAGTTGCAGCACGGCGATGAACTGGGCGTCGAGCAGCACGAACAGGGCGGCCAGCGCGAACAGGGTCACCACGAGCCACAGGGCGCTCGCCACCGGGCTGCGCCGCGTGATGCAGCCCAGCGCGCTCGCCAGCGCGAGCCCGGCGAACGCCCAGAACAGCACCAGCGTCCCGGACATGCGCTACTCGCCTTTGGGGTCGGAGGGGTCCCACAGCGTCGACACGGGATGCGTTTGCGCGCACAGGCGCTCCAGATCGTAGACGAACCGGTCGCGCGAATACTCCGCGTTCTCGTAGTGCACCCCGACGTGGATCGCCTCCTCGGGGCACACCTCCTGGCAGTAGCCGCAGAACACGCAGCGGAATTCGTCGATCTCGTAGATCAGCGGATAGCGGTTGCCGTGCTCGTCCTCCCCCGGGACCAACTTGATGCAGTTCGCCGGACAGATCTGGGGACACAGGCCGCAGGCGACGCACTTGGCGCGTCCCTGCTCGTCGGTGAGCATGCGGTGCGTCCCGCGCCACCGCGGGGAGAGCGTCCAGTCTTTGCTGCTTTTCTCCTCCGGGTACTGCATCGTCACCTTCGGCCGCCACAGGTGGCTGAACGTGAGCGCCATGCCCTTGAGTGTGGCGCGCAGGTAGGAGACCTGGGTCCCGGGCCGCTTCATCACCTTGAGGCCGATCGCCATCAGGCCCGCTCCCCGGCCATCGAGCCGGCGACGATGTGGCCGCGATCGAGCACGAAGAACAGCGGGATCGCGAGCAGGACGTTCAAACCGAACAGCGCGAGCCCGAAGCGCGTGTCGTAGGCCCAGCCGAGCACGGCGTGCAGGATCCACAGCGCCGTAGCGATGACCGTCAGGTAACCCAGGGCGAGCGGCAGCATCACCTTCCACCCCAGCGCCATCAGCTGGTCGTAGCGGAAGCGTGGCAGCGTCCACCGCACCCAGATGTACAGGAACAGGAAGCAGCTCACCTTCAGGCAGAACGCCGCCAGCGTCGCCACGGTCTTCAGCACCGTCCAGGGAGGCGTATTGTCCCACGTCGTGAACGGGATGTCCCACCCGCCGAAGAACAGCGTGGTCATGAGGGCCGACGCGGTCACCATGTTCGAGTACTCCGCGATGTAGAACATCGAGAACTTCATGGCGCTGTATTCGGTGTGGTACCCGGCGATCAGCTCGCCCTCGGCTTCCGGCAGGTCGAACGGCAGCCGGTTCGTCTCGGCGAACGCCGCGACGATGAAGATGAAGTACGCGAGCGACAGCGGGAACACGAACCAGATGGACTGCGCCTGGCGCGCGACCACCTCGGAGAGCGTGACGTTGCCCGCGAGCAGCAGCACGGCCACCGTGCTCATCCCCATGGCGATCTCGTAGGAGATCATCTGGGCCGAAGCGCGCAGGCCGCCGAGCAGCGAGTACTTGTTGTTCGACGCCCACCCGGCCAGCACGATGCCGTACACGCCGAGCGAGCCGAACGCGAGAATGTAGAGAAACCCCACCGGCAGGTTTGCCACGACCATGTCCACGTCGCCCCACGGCGTCGGCAGCGGCGTCGCGAACGGGATCACGGCGAAGGTGAGCAGCGCCGGCACGAAGGACATCGCCGGCGCGAGCAGGAACAACACCTTGTCGGCCTGCGCCGGCAGCGTCTCTTCTTTGAGCAGATTCTTGAGCCCGTCCGCGGCCGGCTGGAACAGTCCCTGGGGCCCCACGCGGTTCGGTCCCAGGCGGTCCTGCATCCAGGCGCAGATGCGCCGCTCCGCCAGGGTCAGCAGCGCCACGCCGACCATGATCACCGTGAACACGACGATGATCTTGATGATCGAGGACACCAGAAAGAACGTCACGCCGTGGCCGGGACGGCGGTGTTGACCGGCTTGCCGAGCGCGCCGATGCTCGCATAGCTCAGACCGGCGAAGGCGCCCACCGAGCGGGCGAGCCGGTCGAACGCCGCGTCGGGCCCCGCGAGCGATTCGCCCCGCCCCAGGGCCGTCAGCAGCTCGGCGAGCACCCACCACGCCGGCCGCGCCATGCCGGGCGCCGGCTTCGCCTGGAAGTAGCGCTGCACCCGGCCATCCCGATTCACGAAGCTGCCCTCCTCCTCCGCCACGTTGGCGATCGGCAGCACCACCTCGGCGTCACGTGCGCCGTCCGGCAGGACCGTGCCGAGGTAGATGAGGGCGCCCGCGGTCCGGATCGTGACCTCCGGCTCGTCGAGCACGAGGACGACGGCGGCCGATTCCGCCGCCTTGAGGGCTGCCGCGTAGTCGCGGCTGTAGCCGAGCAGCTGGGCGGCCGTCCCGTTCGGGGCCCGCTCCGGCCGCAGCGCCAGGTTCGGGACACCCGCGAGCGGCGCCTCCTCGCCCATCACGATCTGCACGGCGCCGGTCCAGTCGAGCCCCGCGAACAGCTCGCGCGTCAGGAACAGCGCCTCGGTCGACAGCTTGGGGGAGGCGAGCGCCACCGTCCTGCCCCCCGCGCCCCGCAGCACGGTGGCCGCCCGCGCGAGCGCTTCGTCCCAGTCCACGGCTTGCAGCTCGGCGCCAGCCCGCTTCACCAGCGGCGCCTCGATCCGGTCGCCGCGGTTCATCCAGCGGTAGTTCAGGCGGCCGTGGTCGCAGATGAAGTAGCGGTTCACGTCGAGGTTGGGACGTGGCCGGACCCGCACGACGACGTTGTCGCGCGTGTCCAGCGTGACGTTGCATCCCTGCGAGCAGCCGGTGCAGACGGAGGCCGTCTTGTCGAGCTCCCAGGCGCGCGCCTTGTGCAGGAAATCCTTGGAGAGGAGCGAGCCGACCGGGCACAGATCGACGACGTTGCCGGCCCACGGGTGGTCGAGCCGCGCCTCGGGATGGATCCCGATGTAGGCCCGGTCGCCGCGCTCGGAGACGTTGAGCACGGGTTCCTTGGTCACGTCCTCCATGAAGCGCACGCAGCGGGTACACAGGATGCAGCGGTTCGGCACGTACAGCACGTCGGGGCCGAAGTCCTCGACCGGGTTGAAGCGCTTGGCATAGTCCGGGCTGTAGCGCGTCGCCGGGCGGCCTTCCTGGAAGGTGAAATCCTGGAGCTCGCATTCACCCGCTTGGTCGCAGATCGGGCAATCGAGGGGGTGGTTGATCAGCAGCAGCTCGAGCACCCCCATGCGCGCGCTCTTCGCCTGCTCGGACTGGGTGTCCACCACCATGCCCTCGGCGACCGGGGTGGCACAGGCGATCTGCAGCTTCGGGGCCTTCTCGACCTGCACGAGACACATGCGGCACAGGCCGGCCACCGGGAGCCCCGGATGGTAGCAATAGTGCGGGACGAGCACGCCCGCCTGCTTCGCGGCCTCGATGAGCAGCGTCCCGGGAGGCACGCTCACCGGCATGCCGTCGATCGTCAGATTGACGACATCGTTGGCCATCAGCGCTCGGCCCTCACGCGACCAGCACGGGCTTCCGCTTGCCCGCGATGTAGTCCTCGAATTCACCGCGGAACTTCTTGATGCCGGAGACGACGGGCGCCGCGCAGGAGTCGGAGAGCACGCAGATCGTCTTCCCCGTCATGTTCTCCGAGAGGTCGAGCAGGAGATCGAGGTCTGTCGCCTTCCCCTGCCCCGCGAGGATTCGCTCGAGGATCTTGGTGGTCCACGCGGTGCCTTCGCGGCACTGGGTGCACTGGGCGCACGACTCGTGCGCGTAGAAGCGCGCGAGCCGCATGATCTGGTAGACCATGTCGGCGGAATCATCGAACACAATCACGCCCCCCGAGCCCAGCATGGTGCCCCGCTCGACGGCCCCCTCGTAGTCCAGCAGGCAGGCCTCGGTCTCTGCGCGATCGAGAATCGGCACCGACGATCCACCGGGGATGCAGGCTTTGAGGGTGCGGCCCGGCCGCATCCCGCCGCACAGCTCGAACAGCAAGTCCTTGAGCGGGAAGCCCATCGTCAGCTCGTAGTTGCCCGGCTTCTGGACGTGCCCGCACACCGAGAACAACTTGGTGCCCGTGCTCTTCGGGTTGGACAGGGACATCTTCTTGTACCACGCCGGGCCGTTCGTGAGGATGGGCGGCACGGCGGCGAGCGTCTCGACGTTGTTGATTGTGGTCGGCATCCCGAACACGCCGAACGCCGCGGGAAACGGGGGCTTGATGCGCGGATTCCCGCGCTTGCCTTCGATCGAGTTCATCAGCGCCGTTTCTTCGCCGCAGATGTACGCGCCGGCGCCGCGGTGCAGGTGGATCTTCAGGTCGCCGAAGGCGCCGGCGGCCGTCGCCTCGGCGAGCGCCTGCGCCATGATGGCGTACGGCTCGGTGAACTCGCCCCGGATATAGACGTAGGCCACCTCGGCCTGGATCGCCCGCATCGCGATCGCGGTGCCTTCGAGCAGCGCGTGCGGCGTCCAGCGCATGATTTCGCGGTCCTTGAACGTTCCCGGCTCGGACTCGTCGGCGTTGACGCACAGGTAGTGTGGTTTCTTCTTGTCCTTGGGCATGAAGGACCATTTGAGGCCCGTCGGGAACCCCGCCCCGCCCCGTCCGCGCAGTCCTGACTCCTTCACGAGGTCGGTGATCGCGGCGGGTGCCAGCGTCTGCGCTTGGCGCCACGCTTCGTAACCCCCGCGCTTGACCCATCCTTTGTACGTGCGCGCCTCGGGGTCGCCGAAGTACTTGGAGAGCACCTTGGTCTCTTTGGCGTGCGGCTTGTGGGGGTAGCCCATTATCGGTACCGCTTCACGAGGTCCGGCACCTTCTCCGGGCTCACGCTCTCGATGAAGTCGTCGTTGATGAGCACCGGCGTGGCGAACCCGCACGCCCCCAGGCACTCCACTTCGATCACGGTCCACCGGCCGTCGGGGCTCGTGGCGCCGAGCTCCTTCGCGCCGGTGGCCTGGAGCAGCGCACGCACCACGTCTTCGGCTCCACAGATGTTGCAGGGCGAGGTCGTGCACACCTGCACGAAGTTCTGTCCCACCGGGTGCTGGTGGTACATGGTGTAGAACGTCACCACGCCTTTGACGTACGCGGGGGTGAGCCCGAGCACGGCCGCCACTTCGGTCATGTCGCGGTCCGAGATCCAGCCGCGCTGCCGCTGCACCAGCCAGAGCGCCGGCAACAGCGCCCCCTGTTTGGTGGGGTAGCGGCCGAGCAGCGACTGCAGCTCCTCGAGGACTTTCCCCGCGAATACCGGCTGGTACGGTTCGGTCGCCGCATCGTGGGTCGGCCGCGCGCTCGCGCTCATCGGTCGACCTCACCCATCACGATGTCCACTGACGCGTTGATGGCGATCAGATCGGAGAGCAGATGCCCTTCGGCCATTTTGGGCAGTGCCGCCAGGTTGATGAATGACGGCGGCCGGATCCGCCAGCGCACCGGTTTCGCGGTGCCGTCGGAGACCAGGTAGGTGCCCAGCTCCCCTTTGGGGTTCTCGATCCCGACGTATGCCTCGCCCACCGGGGCCTTCACGCCTTCCATGACCTGCTTGAAGTGGTAAATCATCGCCTCCATGTCGCTCATGGCACGCGACTTGGGGGGCAGAATCAGGCGCGGGTCCCCGATGTTCAGCGGGCCGTCGGGGAGCCGCTCGAGCGCCTGCCGCAGGATGCGGTTCGACTGGTGGCACTCCTCCAGCCGCACCAGATAGCGATCGTACACGTCGCCGTGCTCGCCCACGGGGACATCGAACTCGTAGCTGTCGTAGGCGAGGTAGGGCTTATCGCGGCGCATGTCGTAGGGGACGCCGCTGGCGCGCAGCATCGGACCGGACAGGGAATAGTTGACGGCTTCCTGCGCCGTCATCACGCCCACGCCCTGGGTGCGGCCGACCCAGACGGCGTTGCGGGTGAGCACGCGGTCGATCTCGTGCAGTGTCTTCGGGTAGGTGTCGACGAACTGCCGCAACCCCGCGACGAAGTCATCCGTCACGTCGGCCATCATGCCCCCGACGCGCGTCACGCTGGTCGTGAGCCGGGCCCCGGTCCACATCTCCTGCAGGTTGTAGATGCGCTCCCGCTCCTGGAAGGCCCACAGGAACGGCGTGAACGCGCCCAGGTCGATCGACGTCGTGCCGAGCCAGACCATGTGCGAGATGATGCGGCTCATCTCGCAGGCGATCACCCGCAGCACCGTGCAGCGCGGCGTGATCTCGATCCCCATCAGCTGCTCGGCCGCGAGCGCGAATCCGACGTTGTTCGCCATGGGCGAGAGGTAGTCGGTGCGGTCGGTGAGCGGAATGATCTGGTTGTAGTGGCGGTATTCGCCGAGCTTTTCGAATCCGGAGTGCAGGTAACCGACGTGCGGGATGACCCGGACGACGGTCTCGCCGTCGAGCTCGACCACCAGGCGCAGCACGCCGTGCGTGGCGGGGTGTTGCGGCCCGATGTTGATCAGCATGTGCTCGCCGGCGTCGGGCTCGCCGTACCGCTCCAGCGCGCCTACTCCCGCCTCGAGCGGGATGCGCGCCGGGCGCCCCTGCGGGTCCAGCCCCGGGGTCGCGAGCTCGACGGCGATGGTCCGCTTGCTCATTCGGAGTCGGGGATCTTGCCGCGCTCGCCGCGACGCAGCCGCTCCCGCATGTCGGGCGGGAGCTCGTCGTACGCCTCGGCGATCGACAGCTCTTCCATCGAGTAGTGCGCCTCGGGGTTGGCGTTGAGCGCCTGGCGCACCTGCTCCGCTCGGCTGAAGCGGCCGCGCAGCGGGAAGTCCTTCCGCAACGGGTAGCCCTCGGCGTACGTCTCCCACATCAGGATGCGCCGCAGGTCCGGGTGGCCACGGAACGTGACGCCGAACATGTCGAAGACTTCGCGCTCCAGCCAGTCGGCGCCCTGCCACAGCGGCACGACCGAGTCGATCGCCAGGTCGCCGCGGGGGTCGAGCTCGACCTTCACGCGCAGGTCCGTGCGCCGCTCGAGCGAGCGCAGGTTGTAGACGACCTCGAGCGACCGCTCCCGGTCACGGTATTCCACGGCCGTGACGTCGACCAGATAGTCGTACTGCTGACCGGGCGTGTCGCGCAGCCAGGCCATCACGTCGAGCAGCGCCGCGCGGTCCACGTACACGATCGTGTCGCCGCACGACTCGACCGCGCGGCCGATCGCGCCGGCGAAGGTCCCGCGCAGGGCTTCTGCGGAGGGGTTCACCCCGAGCGGAACTGGTGGATGGAGTTCCCGAACGGCTCGGAGATCTCGTCGATCTGCTCGGGCGGCAGTCGCAGGCCACGCTCGTCCAGGGGCTGCTCGTCGCGCCGCTGGGCATGGTCGAACAGCGATTCTCCCTTGATCTTCTTGTGCAGCAAGAGGACGCCGTACAACAGCCCCTCGGGGCGCGGCGGGCACCCCGGCACGTACACGTCCACGGGGACGATGGTGTCGATCCCCTGCACCATCGCGTAGTTGTCGAAGATGCCGCCGGTCGACGCACACGCACCCATCGAGATCACCCACTTGGGCTGCGGCATCTGGTCGTAGATCCGCCGGATCACGGGGGCGAGCTTGAACGGCAGGCGCCCCGCACAGATGAGCACGTCCGCCTGGCGCGGGCTGAAGGCTTGGCGCTCCATGCCGAAGCGGGCGAAGTCGTAGCGCGACGCGGCCGTCGCCATGAACTCGATGGCGCAGCATGCCGTGCCGAACGGCATGGGCCACAAGGAGTTCGCCCGCGACGCGTTCACCGCCCAGTCGATGAGATGCTGCGCTTTCGCGAGCAGGTAGTTCGGGCTTTGCCCGGGGACTTCCTTCGTCTCGAGGACGCGCTTCACGACCCTAACCCCACGCCTTTAGTCCCACTGTAGCGCCCCCCGCTTCCACACATAGACGTAGCCGACCGCGAGGATGAGCATGAAGACCAGCATCTCCACGAGCAGGAACCCCATCCCGGGCCCCCCTTGCCCTCCTCGGCCGAAGTAGATCGCCCCCCACGGGATCAGGAACACCGTCTCCAGGTCGAAGACGATGAACAGCATCGCCACGAGGTAGAACTTCACCGAGAAGCGGTCGTGGGCATTGCCGAGCGGCGGCATGCCGCTCTCGTAGGGCGCGTCTTTCACGACGGTGGGCTTGCGCGGGGCGACGAGATGTGACAACCCGATCAGCAACGCCGCGTTGAAAGCGACGAACGCGAGCAGGAGAAGGAAGGCGAGGTAGGGCTGGGTCATGAGTTCGTGAAAAAATTCACTTGATCGGCCGAAACGTATTCTCGCGCGGCGGTGTTGTCAACCGAATCGAGTGGCGTAAGTGTCGACGGCGCCGATATATTGGCCCGCCATGTCCATCAAATCCGACCGCTGGATCCGTCGTATGGCGCGGGAGCACGCGATGATCGATCCGTTCGCCGAGAACCAGGCCCGCGCCGGCGTGATCTCCTACGGCGTGTCGTCGTACGGCTACGACATGCGGGTCGCGCCCGAGTTCAAGATCTTTACCAATGCCCTGTCGGCCGTGGTCGATCCCAAGAGCTTCGACCCGAAATCGTTCGTCGAATTCACGGGCAACGTGTGCATCGTCCCTCCCAACTCGTTCGCCCTGGCGCGCTCGGTCGAGTACTTCCGGATACCGCGGAACGTGCTGACGATCTGCGTGGGGAAGAGCACCTACGCGCGCTGCGGCATCATCACCAACGTCACCCCGTTCGAGCCCGAGTGGGAAGGGTTCGTGACGCTCGAGATCTCGAACACGACGCCCTTGCCTGCCAAGATCTACGCTAACGAGGGCATCGCGCAGGTGCTGTTCTTCACGGCGGACGAAGGCGACGAGTGCGAGGTGAGCTATAAAGACAAGAAAGGCAAGTATCAGGCACAGCAGGGGATCACGTTGCCGAAACTGTGACGCGGCGTCACGCTTGCCGCGGTCCCTCCCCCACCACGCCCAGCGCCGTGACCGCGGCAGTGGCCGCGGCCAGGATCAGGATGTCCGGCTTCCACCCCAACTCGGTAGCCGGGACGGCCATCTGGAGGAGGTACATCGCGAAGTCGAACGCCCCCACGAGCAGTCCCAGCAGGACCGTCCGCTGCAGCGGGCGCCCGAACTGGGCCAGCACGCTCCCCGTCACGAGCGCCACTGCTCCCTGCCCCGCCGCGATCGCCAGGGCCGTGACGGCGTCGCCAATGAGTGTGAAGATCAGTCCCGACCGGGTGGGGATGTAGCTGAACAACCAGGTGTGCAGCCCGGCGATCACGAGTCCGGCCACGGCGGCGCACATCGTCGCCCAGATGGCGTAGTAGATCACGACCTTCATCCTGTCGCCGGTATCGGTAGCCATAGCGGAAACCTCTCAAGGTGCCCCCAATCTGCGCGTGGCCGCGAGGCGGCGCCAGCGCGCGGCGCGGGGCGGCGTGTGACCGGTCCCGGAATGGGCAACGGGTTATCTTAGCCTGACTCACGCGGGGGCGCTCCCGTGCGATGCAGACCGATAGTGGGCGGTTGCCCGCAGCCGGTAGGCGGGTCGTGAGGCGCGTCACCGACCGGGTGGCGCGGGTGGCGCGCGCCGCGCGCGAACCCGTGAGCCTGCGCGCGACCCTGCTGCTGATGACGCTCGCAGCGGGCGCGTATGCGGGGGTCCTGCCCCTCTATCTCTTCGTGCGAGCCCGCGCGGCGGCGCTGGCGCTCGGCAAAGGGACGGCGGCCATCGTTGCCCTGCAGGACGACCTGGCACGCCGCAACAGCGGGTTGCACCATGCGGCGTCGCTCGTGAGACAGCTCGTCGAGTCCCCCACCCGTCCGGCTCCGGGCGCCCTCGATACCATTCGCCTTTTCATCGCGGCGGCGAGCGCCCCGGCGGCCGGACGGTCGTACGCGGCGGTGCCCGCGGCGCTGCGCGTGCCGCTGGGGCGGTCCGAAGAGGCGGTGTCCCGAGTGGCGAGCGCGCTGGCCGAGGACGTGGCGCTGCTGGAGCGCGCTGGTGCACGGACCGGGGCCGCCCGGCGGATCCGCGCGCTCGACAGCCTCACACAGATCGCCGACCAACAAATGCTCGCGGCGGGTCAGCAGGCGCGGCGCGACTTGGTGGATCGACAACAGGCGCTCCAGCTCGCGGCGGGTGAGGTGCTGCGCGATGCGATCTTCTGGCTCGCCCTCGGCGCCTTGGGCGTGGCTCCCGCGGTCTACCTGGTGCGCCGGCGCGTGTGGCGGCCGCTCGCGGAGCTCGAAGCCGGGCTCGCCCGGGTTGCTGAAGGTGACCTGACCGCGGGGGTACCGGTTCGCGGCAGCGATGAGCTGGGCAGGCTGGCGCAGCATTTCAACGAAATGACGCGCGTGCTGCGCGATCGCGCGGAGGAGCAGGGCCGCTTCGCCGCCGCCGGGGAGCTGCTCGCCGGCGTGGCCCACGAGGTCAACAACCCGCTCATGGCCATCGCGGCGCACGCGGAGAACAGCATCGCCGATTCGGCCCTCGCGGAGCCGCAACGCGCCGAGATGCTCCAGATCCTGCGGCAGGCACGTCGCGCCGCCAAGCTGCTGCGCGGCTTGCTGCGGTTCGTCCGCGTCACGGAGCGGGAAGTCACGCGCGTCAACTTGAACGACGTGGTGCGCGGCGCCATGGACCTGGTGTCCTACCGGTTCGCGCTCGACGAGATCGCGGTGGGCGGGCGCCTGGATCCGGGGCTGGTCGCGGTCGAAGGCGACGCGATCAAGTTGGAGCAGGTGATCGTGAATCTCCTGTCCAACGCGATCGACGCCCTGCGTGCGATCAAGCCGCCCCGCGAGCTCACCGTGGATACCTGGTGCCAGGGGGCCCGAGTTTCGGTCGCGGTCGAAGACAATGCGCACGGTGTCCCCGCGGACATGGTGCCGCGGCTGTTCCGGCCCTTTGCGACGACCAAGGCGCGCCGCGGCACGGGCCTGGGACTCTACATTTCGCGTCAGATCGCCCGAGAAGCGGACGGTGACCTGGCCCTCGAGTCCCGTCCGGGAAAGGGGGCGCGCTTCGTCGTATGGCTCCCCGCCGCCCCGGCGGAGACGTCCTCGGCTCCGGCTGCCACCGCCACGGCTCCCACCGCCGCTCCCGAGCCGGTAGCCGTGCCGCGTCCCGTCGCGTCGCTGGCGGGCCTGCACGTGCTCATCGTGGACGACGAAGAGGCCGTGCGCCGCCCGATGGCCAAGTTCTTGAGCCGCCGGGGTGCGCGGGTGGACGAGGCGCAAGACGGGGCGGAGGCGCTGGCGCGTTTGGCGGGCGCTGGGGGGGAGGCCGACGTGATCGTCGCCGACCTCCGGATGCCGCGGATGGGCGGGGTCGAGCTGTTCGCCACGCTGGAAGACACCCGACCGGCGCTCGCTTCCCGGGTGTTGTTCCTGTCGGGGGACATCTCACAGCTCGCCGAGCCGGGCAACACGCCCGTGCCGCGGGAACGCGTCCTCGTGAAGCCGGTGGAGCTGGCGGAGCTGGAGCGGCGTATCCTGGAGTTCATGCGGGGGCGGGAGGACGAGGGAGCCGGGGGAGCGTGACGGAGGTGTAGCTGCCCGCCGGGGCGCGCACTAAGATTTAGCATGCTGATCGTCGTCGTCCTGCTCGCCACCGTGGTGATGCGGATCGCGATCGTCACGGTGGTGGCGTACCTGCTGTTGCCGCAAGGCAGGTTCTGCCCGCACTGCGCCGGCGAGATGACGGCGATTCGGAACCGGTTCTTCGACCGGGTGCTCCCCGCGCTGCAGCGTCGGTGGTGCGTGGAGTGTGGTTGGGACGGCGTCGTGCGCCGCGTCCGCTCGGCGCCCCCTCATTCCTTCGTGATCAGTCGCGCGGCCCGCTCGTAGAAGAAGTAGTCCCACGCCCAGTTCATCAGCACGAACAGCTTGTTGCGGAACCCGATGAGCTGGATGATGTGCACGATCAGCCAGACCACCCATGCGGCGAACCCCTTGAACGCGACTCCCCCGAGGTAAGCGACCGCGTTGTTGCGACCGATCGTGGCGAGCGAGCCGGGATCCTTGTAGCGAAACGCGAGCGGCGGCTCGTCGCGCAGCCGGCGCACGATGTTCGCCGCCGCCGTCTCGGCCATCTGAATCGCGACCGGCGCCATCATGGGCAGCGCTGCCCCGTCGTGCTCGAGATACGCGGCATCGCCGATGACGTACACCTCCGGATGATCGGGCGCCTGCAGCTCCGGTGTCACCGTCACTCTCCCCTGGCGTGCCGTCGTCAGCCCGAGCGTCGCGGTGAGCGCAACCGCTTTGGCGCCCGCGGCCCAGATGAGGGTGCGCGCGGGAATCACTTCCCCGCTCTTCAACGTGATGCGCGCGCCGTCGAAGTCCTGAACGGCGGCGCCAAATCGGACTTCCACGTGCTTCTTGCGCCACAACGTCTCAGCCGCGGCCTCGCTCAAGCGGTCGGGCATCGCCGCGAGCAGCCGGTCGGTTGCCTCGAGCAGCAACACGCGCACGTCCTTGATGTTCAGCCGCGGGTAGTCCTTGACGAGCACCAGCCGGATGAGCTCGGACAGCGCCCCCGCCATCTCCACGCCCGTCGGGCCGCCGCCCACCACCACGAAGGTGAGCAGCGCGCGCCGGCGCTCGGCATCAGGCTCGAGCATGGCGCGCTCGAAGCACCGCAGCACGTGGTTACGGATCGCCACGGCCTCGACCACGCTCTTCAGGCCGAAGCCGTGGCGCACGATGCTCTCTATGCCGAAGTAGTTCGTCTCGCCGCCCACGGCGAGGATCAGAAAGTCGTACGGCACCGGACCGCGGTCGGTCGCGACCTGCCGGCTCGCGAAGTCGACGCCCGTGACCTCCACCATCCGGAACTCGAAGTTCGGCTGCCGGCGCAGGATCGCGCGCACCGGCTTGGCGATCTGCTCGGGCTCGAGGCCGGCCGTGGCGACCTGGTACAGGAGCGGCTGGAAGAGATGGTAGTTGTGCCGGTCGAGCAGGACGACGTGGACCGGCGCCTTGCGGAGCGCGCGCACGGCCCGCAGACCGCCGAAGCCCGCGCCGACGATGACGACGGTGGGTCGCACCTGGCGCGCCACGCTACTCGAGCACCACGGCGGTGCCGTAGCAGAGCACTTCGGTTGCCGAGGCGCGCGCCGCCACCTCCGAGGCGTCGAAGCTCATCCCGATCACCGCGTTGGCGCCCAGCTGCTGGGCGTGCTCGATCATCAGGTCGTACGCCGTTTGACGGGCCTGTTCGCACATTTCCGTGTAGGCGCCGATTTGGCCGCCGATGATGCTCTTCAGGCCGCCGAGGATGCCCTGGGTGATGGTCGGCGCCCGCACGATCAGGCCCCGCACGACGCCCTTGTATTCGCGGATGCGGCGGCCCTGTATGTCGAACGTGGTGGAGACGATGATCGAAGATCGGATGGCCATCGGACGCTCCCTCGTGGACGGTGGCAACGACGAGCCGGGGCGCTGGAGTTTACGCCCCGACCGGCTTGCTTGCACGGCCGGACTGCAGGTATCATCCGACCGTTCCATGGCCCAGCCACTCGCGGTTCAGCCCTCGGCCACGCCGAGTCTCGCGCGCTCGCTGATCGGCATGAAGGCGATCATGGCCACGAGCGGCGTGATCCTGTTCCTGTTCGTGGTGGGGCACCTGCTCGGCAACCTCAAGGTATTTCAGGGTCCGGAGCACTTCAACGCGTACGCCGAGGGATTGAGAACCGTGGGCGCGCCGTTCCTGGGGCGCGGCCAGCTGCTGTGGGTCGTCCGGGTCGTGCTGCTGTTCGCGCTGGGGGCCCACATCTGGGCGGCGATCGCCGTGACGCGGGCGAGCTGGCGGGCACGCCCGATCGGCTATCAGCGGCTCGAGTCGACCCACACGACCTATGCCGCCCGCACGATGCGCTGGGGCGGCGTGATCATCCTGCTGTACGTGATCTACCACCTGCTGGACTTCACGTTCGGCCGGGTGAATCCCAGCTTCATCCCGGGCGACGCCTACCACAACGTCGTCGCGAGCTTCCGGCTGTGGCCGGTCTCGGCGTTCTATGGCGTCGCGATGGTCGTCGTCGGCCTGCACGTCTACCACGGCGTGTGGAGCGCGTTGCAGACATTGGGTCTGCATCGCGCACCCACCGAGCGGTGGCGCCGCGGCGCGGCCGGCGTGATCGCGGCGGCGATCGTCGCGGGGTACGTCGCGATTCCGGCGGCCGTGCTCGCCGGCTGGCTGCGCTGATCGTGGAGCTCCGCCCGCAGATTCCCGCCGGCGCGCTCACCGACAAGTGGGAGCGACACCGCGCCGAGATCCGGCTCGTCAACCCGGCCAACAAGCTGAAGCACCACATCATCGTCGTGGGCTCCGGGCTCGCAGGGGCCTCCGCGGCGGCGTCGCTCGCCGAGCTCGGCTACGACGTGTCGTGTTTCTGCTTCCAGGATTCTCCCCGGCGGGCGCACTCGATCGCGGCGCAGGGCGGCATCAACGCGGCGAAGAACTACCAGAACGACGGCGATTCCGTGTTCCGGCTGTTCTACGATACGGTCAAGGGCGGCGACTTCCGGTCCCGCGAAGCGAACGTCTATCGGCTGGCCCAGATCAGCGTCGACATCATCGACCAGTGCGTGGCCCAGGGCGTGCCGTTCGCGCGCGAGTACGGTGGCCTGCTCGCCAATCGCTCCTTCGGCGGGGTGCAGGTGTCGCGCACCTTCTACGCGCGCGGCCAGACGGGCCAGCAGCTGCTGCTCGGCGCCTACCAGGCGCTGTCGTGCCAGATCGCGGCCGGCAAGGTGCGGATGTACCCGCGCACGGAGCTGCTCGACGTCGTCGTGATCGATGGGCGGGCGCGCGGCATCGTGACGCGCAGCCTGGTGGATGGGACGCTCGCCACCCACACCGCCGACGCCGTCGTGCTCGCCACCGGCGGCTATGCGAACGTCTACTACCTCTCCACCAACGCGAAGGGCTGCAACGTGACCGCCATCTGGCGGGCCCACAAGCGCGGCGCGGCGTTCGCGAACCCGTGCTTCACCCAGATTCACCCCACCTGCATCCCCGTCACCGGCCCCCACCAGTCCAAGCTCACGCTGATGAGTGAGTCGCTCCGCAACGACGGTCGCATCTGGGTGCCGAGACAGCGCGGCGACCAGCGTCCGCCGGACCAGATTCCCGAGAACGAGCGCGACTACTACCTCGAGCGGCTGTACCCGAGCTTCGGGAACCTGGCGCCGCGCGACATCGCCTCGCGGCGCGCCAAAGAGGTGTGCGACGAGGGCCGCGGCGTGGGCCCGGGCGGGCACGGCGTCTATCTCGACCTCCGGGACGCGATCCGGCGCCTCGGCCGGCCGGTGATCGCCGAGCGCTACGGCAACCTGTTCGAGATGTACCAGCGCATCACGGGTGAGAACCCCTACGTGGTCCCGATGCGCATCTACCCCGCCCCGCACTACACGATGGGCGGGCTGTGGGTGGACTACAATCTGATGAGCACGGTCGAGGGGCTGTACGCGATCGGCGAGGCCAATTTCTCCGACCATGGCGCCAACCGCCTCGGCGCGAGCGCGCTGATGCAGGGGCTCGCCGACGGCTACTTCGTTCTTCCCTATACGATCGGCGACTACCTCGCCCAGGCGAAGCTCCCCAAGGTCGACGCGGGTCACGCGGCGGCGCGGCAGACCGAGACCGAGGTGGCCGAGCGCACGCGCCGGCTCCTCCTAGTGAACGGCCGCCGCAGCGTCGACACGTTTCACCGCGAGCTGGGCCGTCTCATGTGGGACCGCTGCGGCATGTCCCGCAACGCCGCGGGCTTGAAGGAGGCGATTCAGCGGATCTGTGTGCTGCGCGAGGAATTCTGGCAGGACGTGTACGTCGGCGGGCGGGGCGAGGACCTGAACCAGTCGCTCGAGCACGCCGGGCGCGTTGCGGACTTCTTCGAGTTCGCCGAGCTGATGTGCCACGACGCCCTCGAGCGGGAGGAGTCGTGCGGCTGCCATTTTCGTGAGGAGTACCAGACGCCCGAGGGGGAGGCGAAGCGCGACGACGCGCGCTTCAGCCATGTCGCGGCCTGGGAGTTCACCGGCGTCGGGAAGGCCCCGGTGCTGCACCGCGAGCCGCTCGCGTTCGAGGCGGTGCATCTCTCGCAGCGGAGCTACAAGTGAAGCTCACGCTCCACGTGTGGCGCCAGGCGGGCCCGAGCGCGCGGGGGCGGTTCGTCCGCTACGACGTGCCGGACGGGAGCCCTGACATGTCGTTTCTGGAGCTGCTCGACGTGCTGAACCAGCAGCTCATCGCGCGCAAAGAGGAGCCGATCGCATTCGATCATGACTGTCGCGAAGGGATCTGCGGCGCGTGCGGCATGGTGATCAACGGGCGGCCCCACGGCCCCCAGCGTGCCACGACGGCGTGCCAGCTGCACCTGCGGCACTTCGCCGACGGCGCCGAAATCTGGATCGAGCCGTGGCGGGCGCGCGCGTTCCCGATCGTCAAGGACCTCGTGGTAGACCGCGCGGCCTTCGATCGCATCGTGCAGGCCGGGGGGTTCATCACGGCGCGCACCGGCAGCGCGCCCGAGGCGAACTCGATCCTCGTGCCGAAGCCTGCCGCCGATCTGGCGATGGACGCCGCGGCGTGCATCGGCTGCGGCGCGTGCGTGGCGGCGTGCCCGAACGCGTCCGCCATGCTGTTCGTCGCGGCGAAGGTCTCCCACCTCGGCCTCTTACCCCAGGGGCAACCCGAGCGCGACGCCCGCGTAATGCAGCTCGTGGCGCAGATGGACGCGGAAGGCTTCGGCGCCTGCTCGAACCACGGCGAGTGCATGGCGGCGTGCCCGAAGGAGATCTCGATCGACTTCATTGCGAGGTTGAATCGGGACTACATTAGGGGCACTTTTCTATAGTTTCACCGCCGCCATCGTCTCCTTCACGGCATCCGCCGACTTCTGCAACGCCGCTTGCTCGTCCGCCGTGAGCTTCACCTCCAGAATCTCTTCGAGTCCCTTGCGCCCCAGCTTGCACGGCACGCCGCAGTAGATTCCCGAGAGCCCGTACTCACCCTCGAGCCATGCGGCGCACGGGAGCACCCGCTTCTTGTCGCGCACGATCGCCGCGACCATCTGCACGACCGCGGCCGACGGCGCGTAGTACGCCGAGCCCGTCTTCAGAAAGCTCACGATCTCCGCGCCGCCGTTGCGGGTGCGGTCGACGATCTTAGCGAGCGTCGCCTGGTCGAGCAGCTGACTGACCGGGATGCCCGAGACGGTGGTGTAGGAGACGAGCGGCACCATCGTGTCGCCGTGGCCGCCCAGCACCATCGCCTGGATGTCCTCGACCGAGACATCCAACGCCTCGGCCAGGAAGGCGCGGTAGCGCGCCGTGTCGAGCACGCCGGCCATACCGAGCACGCGCTCGCGCCGGAAGCCCGTCACTTGCTTCGTCACCCAGCACATCACGTCGAGTGGGTTCGACACGACGACGACAATCGCCTGGGGGCAGTGCTGCTTGATCTCGAGGGAGACCTGTTTGACGATGTCGGCGTTGGTGCGGACCAGGTCGTCGCGGCTCATGCCCGGCTTGCGGGCGATGCCCGCCGTGACGACGACGAGCTCGCTCCCCGCCGCCGGGGCGTAGTCGTTGGCGCCGATCACGCGCGTGTCGAACCCCTCGATGGGCGCGGACTCCCACTGGTCGAGCGCCTTGCCTTGGGGCACGCCCTCGATCACGTCCACGAGGACGACGCGCCGGGCGAGCTCCTGTTCGGCCAGGCGTTGGGCGGCGGTGGCGCCGACGTTGCCGGCGCCGACGACCGTGATCTTGTTGAGCATGCGGGAGTCCTGAGGTGACCGGACGGTGGTCAGCCGCCCCGGGTATGCATCTCGCGGTGTGGGTCGGCGCGCAGGGCCGCGATCGCGTACAGCGCGCCGCGGTCCCGGACCGCCAGCCGCTCTTCCGCGCCACGGTCGGCGCGGTGCTGCCACGTCTCGCGCAGCAGCGCGGCGAGCTCAGCGTCCGTCGCTCCCGTGCGCAGCCGCTCGCGCAGATCGACCCCGCTCCTCGCGTACAGGCACAACAACCAGGTGCCGTCGGCCGTGAGCCGGCTGCGGTCGCAGGCGCGGCAAAATGGCGCGGTGGTCGAGGCGATGATGCCGAAGGTCGTCCCATCGGCAAGCCGAAATCGTTCGGCGGGGGCGCGCCCATCAGCCGCAATCGGCTCGATCGCCCCGTAGCGCCGGGCCAGCACCTCGAGCATCTCGCGCTGCGGCACGACCTGCTCCATTGACCAGCGTGTCGCGCCACCCACGTCCATGTACTCGATGAACCGCACCTCGGCGTCATGAACGCGGGCGAACTCGATCAGATCCGCCAGCTCGTCGTCGTTGAATCCCCGGATCACGACCGCATTGAGCTTGAGCCGAGCGAAGCCCGCCCGTTGCGCCGCGACGATACCCTCGAGCACGTCGGCGTGCCGCGCGCTCTTCGCGAACGCGAGCATGCGCTCGGGGCGCAGCGTGTCGAGGCTCACGGTCGCCCGTTGCAGGCCCGCCGCCCGCAGGGCGGCGGCGTGCTTTGCGAGGAGCACCCCGTTCGTGGTCAGGGCGAGGTCACCAATCCGCGCGTTGCGGGCGATCATCTCGACCAGGGTGGGGAGGTCGTGCCGCAGCAGCGGCTCCCCGCCGGTGAGCCGGACCTTGTGCACCCCCAGCCCGGCGAACACGCCCACCAGCCGCGCGATCTCCTCGAACGTGAGGATCGACTCGCGCGGCAGCCAGACATAGTCGTCCTCGGGCATGCAGTAGCGGCACCGCATGTTGCAGCGGTCGGTGACCGAGATCCGCAGGCTCGCGAGCGGGCGACCGAACGTGTCGCGGAGCAGGTCAGACATGGGCGGGTCTCGTAGTTGGACGGCCGGAGGGGTCCACCCACACCTCGGTTCCATCCGCGCGCAGCTCCTTTTTCCAGACGGGCACGCGCCGCTTCACCTCTTCGATCACGTAGCGACACGCCTCGAACGCCTGCGCGCGGTGCGGCGCCGCCGTGACGATCGCGATGCTTGCCTCGCCCACCGGGATCAGCCCCAGCCGGTGCCGCAGGGCGACCCGGGCGCCGGCCCAGCGCTCCCCCACCTCCGCGACGATGCGACCCAGCTCCCCCTCGACCATCTCCTCGTAAGCGGAGTACTCGATCGCGGTCACGCCGTGCTCCTCCGGGCCGTCGCGGACCGTGCCGAGAAACACGCATGTGCCGCCGCACTCGGGAGAGGAGACCTCGGCGAGCAGGGCGTCGAGGGAAATGGAAGAGCGGGTGAGATACACGGACAGCCCCCGTGTTTCACACCCTGAAGGGTGTGCTCGGCACTGCACTGTCCTTAAGGACAGTGATTCGCCGAGCCCAGGCTTTAGCCTGGGAAAGGGACGCTGTCATGGGCCCTGTGGCTTGCCTCATTCACCCTCCCGCGATCGGCGGCAGCAGCGCCACTTCATCCCCGTCCCGCACGCTGGCGTCCAGCTTCACGTGCCGCAGGTTCACGGCGGTGAGCGGGCGCTCCGGGATGTCGTGCGCTCCGGGTAGCTGGTCCCGTACGCGCCGCACCACATCGCCGACCGTGGCGGGAAGCGGCACCGCCACCGCGGCTTCGGCCCGCCCCACGAGCTCCGCATAGCGGGCGAAAAAGCGCACGCGAATCGTGCCGGACGGAGTTTGAGGCGCCATGTCGCCTGAGAAGATAGCCCTCCTCAGCCGCCCGTGGAACCGGTCGTGAGGCCCCGCCACAGCTTCGTCTGCTTCGGGGTCGCGGCGGCCGCCGGCGTGAGCGTGAACGCCGTGCTGGTGCGCTCGCGCACCTGGGTCGTGAGCGTGACGGTCTGACCGCCGCGTTGCGCCACGATCGTGAGTGGCGCACCCGCCTTGCCGCGGTACTGCTGCCGGAAGGTCGACGCCCAGTCGCCCTCGGGCCGCGTCTCGATGTCCCCCACCTTCAGTAGCTCGTCCCCGGGTGCCAAGCCCGCGACCTCGGCGGCGCTTCCGGGGACGATGTCCCGCACCACCAGCTTGCCGTGCTCGTTCGGCTGGGCGTTCACGCCGAGGAACGGGACCGAGCTGGTTTTCCGGACGACGGCGATCCCGGCCTTGGGCAACACGCTCTCGTAGGGTAGCGGCTCCCGGCCGTTGATGTAGCGCTGGTAGAACCCGTCCACGTCGGGCGCGCCGAACTCCCGCAACAGCCCGAGCAGATCGGCGGTGCCGAAGCCCTTGTGCTTCTGGTAAAACCGCGTGTACAGCGCCCGCATCACGTCGTCCAGGCTGCTCTTGTTGTCGGTCGCGTCCCGGATCGAGACGTCGAGCAGCATTCCGGTGAGGGCCCCTTTGGGATAGTAGAGCTGAGAGCTGTTGACGAAAACTTCGTTGATCCACGTCGCGGCGCTGCCGTCTTCCTCGCTCCACGGCTCCGGCGCCGACTCCACCTCCTGCATGTCTTTCACGGCGTTGTTCAGGAACTGCTCGGGCGTCCACAGTCCGGACCGCACGTTGGTGAGATCGGCGTAGTAGTCGGTCACGCCCTCCGACCACCACAAGAGCGGCGTGTATTGCTCGCCGTGATAGTCGTACGGCCACATCTCGGCAGGGCGGATCCGCTTGACGTTCCACAAGTGGAAATACTCGTGGGACATGAGCGGCACCATGAAGTCCCCGAAGTTGCCCGCCGCGTCCGCAAACGCGCCTTGCGGCATGATGTCGAACTGCGCCGCACTGTGCTCCAGCCCGCCGCCGAAGTTGATCGGCTCCCGGATCACGTTGAAGAACACCGTGTAGTTCTCGTACGGCGGCCCGCCCATCAGCCCGTTCTCGGTCTTCGCGATCCGCTCGACGTCGCTCCGCATGTTGCGGGCGACGGCGGCTGTGTAGGCGTCGGCCGGCCAGACGGCGATCCGGATCCACTTGCCGTCGACCTGCACTGAGTCGAGGCTGTACTTGCCGACGAACGTTTCCGCGTCCGCCAGCTCGTGATAATCGGATGCGCTGTACGGCCCCGTTCCCGATCCCGCCAGCGCGGTCGTCACCTGCCAGCCCGCGGGCAGGGCGAACCGCAGCTGCGCGGGGCGCTGCAGCTGCCCTTCTTCGTACAGAAACAGATTCGTGCCGAGGAATTGGCCGAACTCACCGTTGATCCGCGCGAGCGACAGGTCGACCGTGTCGGCCAGGTAGTCGAATTCGACCGTTACGCGATCGCTCCGGCCGGTGGTGACGCGCCATGTGTCCTTGTCGAAGCGATCCCAGAACAGCGTCTGGCCCGCGGGGTTCTTCGCGCCGAAGTGCCGCACGTAGCGCGCGTAGTTCTGGATCTCGTAGGCGCCCGGACTCCACGCCGGCAACGACAGGTACAGCGTGTCGCGTCCGCGGGCCGGAAACTCGGCCTTCACGTGGAACAGCTGGGCGGCGGGCGACGGGACGGACACTTCGTAGTTGACGGTTTGCGCGGACAGCGGGATGGCGATGAGCAGGGCGACGAGCTGACGCACTTGGGCGAGCTCCGCGAGTGGTGTGAGGGATCAGTACCCCGTGCAAAACAAAGCGGCCCAGACGGTTAGTCCGGGCCGCGGCCTGCGCGCCAGCGAGCGCGTCAGGGCGTCACCTTCTCGCTCGCCTCCGCTACCATCGCGCGCAACTCCTTGCTGGGCTTGAACACCGGGACGGGGCGGGCGGCGACCTCCACCGGGTCGCCGGTGCGCGGGTTGCGGGCCATGCGCGTCTTGCGCTGCCGGATCTTGAAGGTCCCAAACCCGCGTATCTCAATGTTATGCTGCTCGGCGAGCGCGGCTTTCACGGCGTCGAGAAAGGAGTCAACGACGCGCGCGCAGTCCTTCTTGGAAATCAGGGGACCAGCGGTGCGTGCGATTTGTGCGGTGACCTTCTCGACCAGGTCGGCCTTCGTCATCCGTCCCCCTTGCAGGGCCCAAGGGCAGTCAAGACGAGGGGCCAACATACGGGCTTACCTATTGTGTGTCAAGAGCTTGGAGGAACTGCTGGAAGTGCCCTTGGGCGTCGTGCGGACCGGGCGAGGCCTCCGGATGGTACTGTACCGCGAAAATCGGGTACTCCCGGTGCTTCACGCCTTCGACGGTACCGTCATTGAGGTTGAGATGGGTCACTTCAAGCGCCTTCGCGCCCGGAACGCCTGCTGTGTCGCCGCGCACCGCAAAACCGTGGTTCTGCGACGTTATAAGTACTTGTCCTGTCGCAAGATCGCGCACCGGATGGTTGCCCCCCCGATGCCCGTACGGCAGTTTCACCGTCTCGCCACCCAGCGCGAGGCCGAGCAGTTGGTGACCGAGACAAATCCCGAAGATCGGCAGCGTGCCGTCGGCCAATTCGCGCAGCGTCGCGATCGCGTACGTTACCGCGGCCGGATCGCCGGGCCCGTTCGAGAGAAACAGACCGTCGGGCTCGAGCTCGCGCACTTCCGCGGCCGAGGTCGCCGCCGGCACGATCGTGACGCGGCAGCCATGCTGCACGAACAACCGCACGATGTTGCGCTTCATCCCGTAGTCGTACGCGACGATGTGGCGGCGGGCGTCGGCCGGCCCTTCACGGTATTGCTGCGCGACGGTCGCGTGCGTCGCGAGGTCGAGGCCGTCCATCGAGGGACTCGCGGCGAGCGCGGCGCGCACGTCGTCGCTCGGTTGCTCGCCCTGTGCGACCGCGCCGCGCATCGCGCCTTTGGAGCGAATGTGGCGCGTGAGCTGACGCGTGTCGACGTCCTCGACGATCGGCACGCGGGCCTCCGCCAGCCAGTCGGCGAGCGCTCCCGTCGATCGCCAGTTGGACGGCTTGAGCGACAGCTCGCGCACCACCACGCCGGCCACGCGCGGCCGGTCGGACTCTACGTCCTCTGGATTGATGCCGTAGTTGCCGATCATGGGTGCCGTCATCACTACGATCTGCCCGAGATACGACGGGTCGGTGAAGACCTCTTGGTAGCCGGACAGGTTGGTGGTGAAGACGACTTCGGCGTACGTCTGTTCAAACGGGATGGGCGCGGTACCCGGGAACCAGGCTCCGTCCTCGAGCAGCACGTAGGCCGGGGGACGCTCAGCGATCAGGAGGTCTCCGGCCGGACGACGGATTGGAGGGCGGTGGGGGGGGAGCCTGCGGCGCCGGCGTCTGCTGCGGCGTGGATTGCAGCGGCAGCGGCGTGGGGAGCACCGGAGCCGGCGGCGGCGCGGTCGTGTCGATCACCGAGCGCGGGGCGCTGGTCTGCGCGGATAGGATCGCGAGCACGAGCGAGAGGAACAGAAAGATCGCCGCCGACCACCACGTGAGCTTGGTGAGCAGGGTCGTCGCCTGCCTGCCGCCCATGAACTGCTCGGTGCCAGCACCCCCGCCGAGCGATGCAAGCCCACCCCCCTGCCCCGCCTGCAGCAGGATGGCCGTCGTCAGCACGAGCGAGTCGAGGATGAGAACGCCGACCAGGAAGCCGTACATGCGCGCGGGCGGATAATACCTAGGCCGCGCCGGTTTGCACAAGCTCGGCCCAGCTCGCGGGATCGAGCGACGCGCCGCCGACGAGCACGCCGTCGAGCTCCGGCTCGGCGAGCAGCTCGGCGACGTTCTTGAGATTCACGCTGCCGCCGTACACCACGCGGGCCTGCGCCATGCCGCGGGCGGCGAGCCACGCGCGGATCTCGCGGTGCACTTGGGCGGCGTCTCGAGGCGTGGCATTCCTGCCTGTGCCGATCGCCCACACCGGCTCGTAGGCCGTCGTGATCTGGCCGAGCTTCCCTCCGTCCAGCCCGCCCAGCGCGCCCGCCAGCTGCCGCGTCACGACAGCGAGCGTGTTCCCCGCCTCCCGCTCGGCGAGCGTTTCGCCGACGCACAGCATGGGAGCGAGGCCGGCCGCCAGGGCCGCGGCGACCTTCTTCCGAGTGTCTTCGTCGGTCTCGCCGAAGACGTGGCGGCGCTCCGAGTGGCCGATGAGAGTCGCCGTGGCGCCCGCCTGGGCGACGAGCGGGCCGGACACGGCCCCGGTGAAGGCCCCTTTGGGCTCCCAGTGGATGTCCTGGGCGCCGACCACCAGGTCGGCGCGCTCGCGCGCGGCGTGCGCCGCCGCCTCGAGCGACACGGCGGGCGGAAAGAACCATACCTCGCACTGCTCGCGCGGGTGGTAGCGCGCCCGGAACGTCTTGAAGTACGCACGTGCCTCGTCCGGGCCGAGGTTCATCTTCCAATTGGCGGCGAACCAGAGGGGTCGGCTCACGCGTCCTCGAGCGCCATCACGCCCGGGAGCGGCTTGCCCTCCAGGAACTCGAGCGACGCGCCGCCGCCGGTGGAGACGTGGGTGAACGCGTGCTCCAGGCCGGCGACGGCGGCCGCAGAATCGCCGCCGCCCACTACGGTCACAGCGCCGCGTTTCCCCGCGTCGACCATGGCCTCGGCGACGCTCCTCGTGCCCGCGTCGAACGGCGGCGTCTCGAACACGCCCATGGGGCCGTTCCAGAAGATCGTCCGGGCCTGGAGGATGCGAGCACGGAAGTCGAGCCGGGTGGTCTCGTCGATGTCGAAGATGGCGTACCCGGCCGGGACGCGGTCGCTCGGGACCTCGCGCCGCTCGGCGGCGCGCTCGAGGCTGGGCGCGACGACTGCCCCACGCGGCAGGATCAGCTTTGCGCCCGCCTTGGCGAGGAGCGTCTTGGCGACGTCTTCCTTGTCGCGCTCCACCAGCGAGCCGCCCACGCCGAACCCGATCGCGAGGAAGAACGTGCTCGCCATCGCGCCGCCGATGAGGATCTGGTCCACCCGCGGCAACAACGCTTCGATCACGTCGATCTTGCCCGAGATCTTGGCGCCCCCCAGCACGGCGAGGAACGGTCGCCGCGGCTGGTCGAGCGCGTCGCCCAGGTAGCGCAGCTCCTGCTCCATCAGGAAGCCCGCGACGGCGGGCTTGAGCAGATGGGCGACGGCTTCGGTGGAGGCGTGCGCGCGGTGGGCCGAGCCGAACGCGTCGTTCACGTAGAAGTCTCCCAGCGTCGCGAGCGTCGCGGCGAGCGCGGGATCGTTGGCCTCCTCGCCTGTCCAGAACCGGGTGTTCTCGACGAGCGCGACGCCCCCCCGCGGGAGCCGCCGCGTGGCGGCGGCGCCGGCTTGCGGATCAGGGATGAACTCGATCGGGGTCCCGAGCAGCCGCTCCAGGTCCCGCGTGATCAGCTGGAGCGACAGCTTGGGGTCGGGACCCTTGGGACGACCGAGGTGCGACAGCAGCACGACCCGCGCACCCTTGCCGCGCAGGTACTCGATCGTGGGCAGCGCGGCCTTGAGACGGGTCTCGTCCGCGACGCGGCCGTTCTTGAGCGGCACGTTGAAATCCACGCGCACGAGGGCGCGTCTGCCATCCAGGGCCTCGGGTGGGAGGTCCCGCAGACGGCGCTTCGTCACTTGCCGGCGATGTAGGCGAGCAGATCGACGCAGCGGGCCGAGTAGCCCATCTCGTTGTCGTACCAGGACGACACGTGCACGAGCGTCCCGTCGATCACGTTCGTGGACAGCCCGTCCACGACGCTCGAGTACAGGCTCCCGATGTAATCGCTCGAGACGAGCGGCTCGTCGCTCACGTCGAGAATCCCCTTGAGACTCGAGCCCGCAGCCTCTTTGAACGCGCCGTTCACCTGCTCGACGGTCGCGGCCTTTTCCACCTCGGCCGTTAGATCCACGAACGAGACGTCGGGTGTGGGCACCCGCAGGGCGATGCCGTCGATCTTCCCCTTGACCTCCGGGATCACCAGGCCCGTGGCCTTGGCCGCGCCGGTGGTGGTGGGAATGATGTTCAGCGCCGCCGCGCGGGCGCGCCGCAGGTCTTTGTGGGGGAGGTCGAGGATCTGCTGGTCGTTGGTGTAGCTGTGCACCGTCACCATGTAGCCGTGGCGGAAGCCCCAGTGGTCCAGGACGACCTTCACCACGGGTACGAGACAGTTCGTCGTGCAGGAGGCGTTGGAAATGACGTGATGCTTCGCGGGGTCGTACTTCCGGTGGTTCACTCCCATCACGATCGTGATGTCCTCGCCCTTGGCGGGCGCGGAGATCACCACCTTCTTGGCGCCGGCGGTGAGGTGCTTGGCGGCGGCGTCGCGGTCGGTGAATCGGCCCGTGCTCTCCAGCACGAGCTCGACGCCCAAGTCCTTCCAGGGAAGCTTGTCCGGTTCCTTGATGGCCGACACCTTGATCGGCTGGCCGTTCACCACGATCGCGTCGCCCCGGGCCTCCACCGTGCCCCCGAATCGGCCGTGGACCGAGTCATACTTGAGCAAGTGCGCGAGCGTCTTCGTATCGGTGATGTCGTTCACCGCGACGAACTCGAGCCCCGACTGTTTCATCTGGACCGCGGCCCGCAGCACGTTGCGCCCGATCCGCCCGAACCCGTTGATGCCCACACGAACCGCCATCGCTGCTCCTTAGGTGAAATCCGGAAGAGTCGCTCGCCCGAACGTCACGCCCAGCACGGTGCCGGCGCCGGCCTGCTCCAAGGCCCGTGCGGCCTCGGCGAGCGTGGCCCCGGTGGTGAAGACGTCGTCGACGAGCACGAGCGGCCGCTCGGGTAGACCAACCCCGAGGCCATGCCTCGGGGCTCCAGGAACCCCGGGCCGTGAGCCCGGGGTCGGTCCACCCGAGGCCGTGCGTCGTGCCGCAAACGCCCCCGCCACATTCGCCAGTCGCGCTTGCGGTGTCAACGCCGTCTGGGTCGCCGTCTCCCGCACCCGCGTGAGCAGGTCTACCACGGGTCGGCGCCAGCGCTGCGCCAGCGCGCGCGCCAGCCGCTCGCTCTGGTTATAGCCGCGTTCCCGCAAGCGTTGCCGGCCGAGCGGCACCGGCACGAGCCAGGCCGAATCGCGCCCCGGCAACACGATCCCCGCGACGGCGTCGGCCAAGTGGTCGGCGATGCGCCCCAGCGCCCCGTACTTGAGGGCGTGCACCGCGTCGCGCGCTCCGGCCTCGAGCCACACCGCCGACCGCACGACGCGCAACGCGCCGGGCCAGTCGGCGCACAACCGGCAGGGGCCGAAGTGCGGCTCGGGCTGGCCGCAGCGCTCGCACCAGGGGGGCCGAACGGCCCGCCAGCGATGGCGGCACACGTCGCACACGACCCGATCGGAGCGGGCGTACGACAGCAGGGCGTGGCAGAGGGCGCACTCCGTCGGGAGGAGCAGCTGCTCGATCGCCTCACGCACGGAGCGCATGGTTCACCGCGGCCCGCATGACCTCCACCGGAGCGGGGTGACCGGGAAAGAAGCGACCGAACGCGGCGACGCCCTGCTGGACCAGCATCTCGCGCCCGTCGTGGGCGGGGATACCCGCGGCGCGCAGGGCGCGCACCCACCGGGTCCCGCCGCGCCGGTACACGAGGTCGAGCGCCGCCGCGAGTCGCTCGGCCCGCGCGGGATCGAGCGGCAACGGATCGGTCTCCTTGAGGCCCAGCGGCGTGGCGTTGATAGCGACCTCGGGCTCGAGCGCGCCGCGCGCCGGCTGCACCGGCGCCCCACGGCTCTTGGCCCAGTCGGCGAAGCGCTGAGCGCGCGCCGCGTCGCGTGACAGCACGTGCACCTCCGCCCGCAGCTCGGCCGCGGCAATGGCCACCGCACGCGCGGCGCCCCCGGTGCCGACGAGCAGCCAGCAGCGGGCGCCGTCGACCCCGAGCTGCTTGAGACACGCGAGCACGCCCGGGACGTCGGTGTTGTCGCCGACCAGCTCGCCGTGCTCGGTCCAGAACGTATTGCACGCGCCCACGCGGGCGCACAGATCCGTTTTGCGCGCCATGCATCGTTCCGCCGCTTCCTTGTGGGGGACCGTGACGTTCCCCGACCCGCCGACGGCCGCCAGGGCGGCGAGCACGGGCGGGAGCGCTTCCGCGGGCGTCGGCAGCGCCACGTACACGGCGTCGAGGCCGAGGGCGCGGAGCGCGGCGTTGTGCATGACGGGGGACAGCGAATGGGTGACGGGATCGCCGATCACCGCGAGCAGCCGCGTGCTAGCGCTGATTTCCACCGCTCGCAAACTCTTTCACGATCCGCTCCACCGCCGTGTCGATGAGGGCCTCGAGCTCGACGCAGGTGTCGCGGTAGACCTCGAGGTCGCCTCCGAACGGGTCGCTCACCTCCGCGGCGTCGCCCTCGCGCCCGGCGTATTCGCCCAGCACAAAGACGTGGCTCTCCCCGCCCAGCTCGTCGACTCGCGCCCGGTGATGACGCGCCATGGTGAGGATGAGATCCACCTCCTCGACCAGCTCCCGCGTGAGCAGGCGGGCGCGGTGCGCCGAGAGGTCGAGCCCGCGCTCCAGCCCCACGAGATACGCGCCCTCGGACACGGGCGCGCCGTCCCACGCCCCGGTCCCGGCCGACGCCACGTCGAGGCCGTCGATGCCGCGCTGCGCCAGGGCGCGCTGCAGCAGCGCCGCGGCCAGTGGGCTGCGGCAGATGTTGCCGGTGCAGACGAGGAGGATCCGCTTCGTTTTCGTGTGCTCCATCACGGTGCCAGTCGCCCCACGGCGCGCCGCAGCTCGGCGAGCGTCAGGGCGCCTTCGCGCACCAGCCGGGGCGCGGGTTGCGTGCAGTCAACCACGGTCGAGGGGGGGGAGTTCCCCAACACGCCCCCGTCCAGCACCAGCAGCGTACCGGCCGCGACGGCGGCCGCGAAATCGCGCGTGATCGCGGCGGCCCCGGGCGCCGGCGGCTGCCCCGGCAGATTCGCCGACGTGGACGTTACCGGCTCCCCCAGGGCCTGCACCAGCCGCGCCATCCCGCGGTGCGACGTCCAGCGCACGGCGATCCCCCCCTCCGGGCCGCGCAGCAGGTCGGGCAGTCGGCCGCTGCCGCCGGGGAGCACGAGCGACAGCGGGCCGGGCCAGAACGCGCGGGCCAGCGCGCTGGCCGCGGCGTTGAACGCGAGGCCCTGCGCTTCGGCCATGTCGCGGTGGCTCACCAACAAGAGGAACGGCTTGTCCGGCCGCCGCCCCTTGAGGCGTTGCAGCGCGGCGACGTCGGCGGCGAGCGGCCGGGAGCCCACGCCGTACACCGTTTCGGTCGGGTAGGCGATCAACCCGCCCGAGCGCAGGTGGGCAACCGCGGGCTCGAGGGCCGCCTCGACCTGTTCGGCCGTGCCGAACGGAATCGGGTTCACCGCCGCTCACGCGCCAACGCCTCGGCGATGCGGAAGTCGTCCGCCGTCGTGACCTTGAGATTGTGCGGGGTATCGGGAATAACATGGACCGCGAACCCGGCGCGCTCGCACAGCTCTGCATCGTCGGTCGGGGCGGGGTCTTCCTTCCGCAGCCGGGCGTACGCCTCGTCGATCATGCCGCGCGGGAACCCCTGCGGCGTCTGCGCGCGCCACAGACGCTCCCTCGCGACGGTTCTGGTGATACGATCGTCCGCGACTTCCTTGATTGTGTCGTGCAGCGGCACCGCCGCTACGGCGCCCACGCCGGTGCGTGCGCGCGTGATCACGCTGTCGATCGTCTCGCGACTGACGAACGGCCGGGCGCCGTCGTGCACCAGCACGACGCTGGCGCCCGGCGGCAGGGCACGCAACCCCGCCCGCACCGATTGGGCCCGGGCGGCGCCGCCCGGCACGAGGCACAGGCGGTCGCCCAGGAGCTTGCCCAGCCACTCCGGCGGGCGCTCGGCGAAGCCGGCGGGTACCGCAACGACCACCTGGCTCACCGCGGGGTGTGACGTGAAGGGTCGCAGCGTCCGCAGCAGCATCGGGACGCCATGGATCGGACGGAACTGCTTCGGCTCGCCCGGGCCGGCGCGGACTCCGGCGCCTGCGGCGACGATCACCACGCCGACGTCAGGCGGCGAGGCGACGGGCGAGGTCACCGATCCCATCCACCGCGACCACGTCGAGGCCGGCGGCGCTCCCGCGCGAGCGGGCCGACAGGAAGACGCGCCCGAACCCCTGACGGGCCGCTTCCGCCAGCCGGCGCTCCACCCCCGCCACCGGTCGGACCTCCCCACCCAACCCCACCTCGCCCAGGAAGAGCGCGTCGGCCGGCAGCGGCCGGTCGCGCACGCTCGACAGCAGCGCGGCGGTCACGGCCAAGTCGCTCGACGGCTCGAGCAGCCGCACGCCGCCGGTCACGTTGACGAACACGTCCAGCGCGGCGAACGGCACGCCGCCGCGGCGCTCGAGCACCGCGAGCAGGACGGCGAGCCGGCGGTGGTCGAGTCCCGTAGCGACGCGCTGCGGGGTGCCGAACCCGCTCTTCGAGGCGAGCGCCTGGATTTCGACCAGCATGGGTCGCGTCCCTTCCATCAGCGCGGTCACGGCGGAGCCGGAGACGCCGGTCGCCCGACCCGCGAGGAAGGCCGCGGCCGGGTCCGCCACCGGCTCGAGTCCCGCGCCCGTCATCTCGAACACACCGATCTCGTCCACGGAGCCGAAGCGGTTCTTGACCGCCCGCAGGATGCGGTGATCGAGCGTGCTCTCGCCCTCGAAGTACAGCACGGTGTCGACGATGTGCTCGAGCGTTTTCGGTCCGGCGATTCCGCCGCCCTTGGTGACGTGGCCCACGAGGAACACGGCGGGCCCCGCCTCCTTGGCGAAGCGCATGAGCCGCGCGGCACAGTCGCGCACCTGGCCCACGTTCCCGGGCGCTCCTTCCAGCTCCTCGGTGTAGGTCGTCTGGATCGAGTCGACGAAGACGACCCGGCTGCCGAGCGCCTGCGCGTGATGCAGCACCGCCTCGAGCCGCGTCTCGCCCAGCACGTGCACGCGGCCGGCGTCGACCGTGAGCCGGTCGGCGCGGAGTCGCACCTGGTCGGGGGACTCTTCGCCCGAGACGTACAGCGTGGCGATCCCGGCCTGCTCGAGCCGCGCCGCGCACTGCAACAGCAGGGTGGACTTGCCGATCCCCGGCTCGCCCCCGACCAGGACCACCGACCCCGGGACGATCCCGCCACCCAGCACGAAGTCAAACTCGGGAAGGCCGGTCCTCCACCGCTCCATCCTGCTCTCGGCCACGTCGGAAAGTCGGACCGGTGGAACGTTCGAAGGGAGAGCGTTCCCTCGGTCCGCCTTTCCGGCGTTCCGCCCGACCGGCTCCTCCGCCAGCGTATTCCACGCCCCGCACGCGTCGCAGCGTCCTCCCCACTTCGGCTGTTCCGCGCCGCAGTCGGTACAGCGGAACACCGAGCGGGCGCTAGCCATGACCGATCTCCGGGGGCGCCTCGCGCGCGGTGTAGTTGTCGAAGCGGGTGTATTCCTTTTTGAAGAACAGCCGCACGGTGCCGGTGGGCCCGTTGCGCTGCTTGCCCACGATCAGGTCGGCCACCCCCTCGATGCTTTCGTTGGTCTTGGGGTCGACCGGGCCGTCGTAGAACTCCTGCCGATAGATGAAGCAGACGACGTCGGCATCCTGCTCGATGGCGCCCGATTCGCGCAGGTCGGACAGCTGGGGCCGTCGATGATCACCGCCGCGCTGCTCCGGGGCGCGCGACAGCTGCGACAGGGCGAGCACCGGGACATCCAGCTCCTTGGCGAGCGCCTTGAGCGAGCGGGAAATGAACGAGATCTCCTGCTGGCGGCTCTCGGAATCGGTGGGCCCCTGCATCATCTGGAGATAGTCGACGATCACCATGCCGATGTCGTGCTCGGCCTTGAGCCGGCGCGCCTTGGAGCGCATGGCGAGCGGCGTCAGCATGGCGGAGTCGTCGATCCAGATCGGGGCGGTCCCCAAGAGGCCCGCCGCGCGGGCGAGCTTGGGGTAATCGTCGTCGCGCAGCTGGCCGCGGCGCAGCCGTTGCGCGTCGACCAGGCCCTCCGAGCACAGCAGCCGCTGGACGAGCTGCTCCTTCGACATCTCCAGCGAAAAGATGGCGACCGAGACGTTGTGCTCGATCGCGGCGTGCTGCACCACGTTGAGCGCCAGCGCCGTTTTCCCCATCGACGGCCGCGCGGCGAGGATGACGAGATCCCCGCGCTGAAACCCGGCGGTGAGGCGGTCCAGGTCGGTGAACCCGCTCGCCACACCGGTGAGCGCTCCCTGCGTCGTGTGGAGCTGCTCGATCCGCTCCATCGTCGGCCAGATCAGCTCTTTCAGCCGGATGAACTCCTCGGCGCGCTTGAGCTGGGCCACCTGGAAAACGCGGTGCTCCGCGTTGTCGAGCAGGTCCGCCGAGGTCGTGCGGCCTTCGTATGCGTCCTGGATGATCGCGGTCGCCGCCTCGATCAGCCGGCGCAGCACCGCCTTGTCGCGGACAATCCGCGCGTGGTAGTCGATGTTCGCCGCGGTTGGCACGACGTCGATCAGGGCGCCGATGTACTCCATTCCTCCCGCGCGATCCAGGTCCCCGCGGCGCACCAGCTCGTCGCGCAGCGTGACCGGGTCGATCACGTCGCCGCGCTCGGTCAGGGCGATCATGGAGCGAAACAACAGCCGGTGGCCCTCGCGATAAAACATCGTATCGTCGAGCACTTCGGCGGCCTTGAGGGCCGCATCCTGGTCGAGCAGCATGGCGCCGAGCACCGCCTGCTCTGCTTCGTTGCTCCACGGCGCTTGGCGGCCGGCGAACTCGCGCTCAGGCGATGAGACGGCGGGCGATGCGGACGTCATCCCAGGTCGGTTTCTTCCAATTGGGGTTCCGGAGCAGGGCGGCCGGATGGTACGTAACGATAACCGGAACGCCCCGAAACCGGTGGATCTGGTTGCGGAGCGCACCCAGCGATTGCTTGGTGTTGAGCAGCGTCTGCGCGGCGGTGCCGCCCATGGCGAGAATCACCTGCGGCTTCAGCACGTCGATCTGGCGGAACAGGTACGGGACACACGCTGCGATCTCGTCGTACTGCGGCACGCGGTTCTCGGGGGGGCGGCACTTTACCACGTTGCAGATGAACACCTGCTCGCGCCGCAGCTCGATCGCGGCCAGGATTTTCGTGAGGAGCTCGCCGGCCGGTCCCACGAACGGCCGCCCCGTTTCGTCTTCCACCCGGCCAGGGCCTTCGCCCACGACCACGAGCCGCGCGTCGCGCGGTCCCTCGCCCGGCACGGTGTGCCGGCGCCCTTCGCACAGCCGGCACTTGGTGCAGGTGGACACGAGCGTCGCCACGGCGTCGAGCGAGGCCGCCTGGTGCAGCGGGTCGGCGCTGAACAGATCGCCGCCGGGGGGATCGTACGAGATCCCAGAGCGGGGGAGATCGGAGACCGGGAGACGGGTGGGGGGAGGCGGTGTCGCCGGCGCCGGCCGGACCTCTCCCGACTCCCGTCTCCCGCCTCCCGGTCCTTCCGGCAGGATGACGGCGTCGCCGCCCAGCAGCCGCTGCTGTTCCAGGTATGCGCGCGCCAGTGCCCGCCCGTCGGTCACGTCAGAGCCTGTTCCACCGCGTCGAGGATCTTTTCCGCCACGTCGCGCTTGGCGAGGAGCGGGAGCTCGATCGGCTCGCCGCCCTTTCCGATGATCGTGACGCGATTCGTGGCAACTTCGAACCCCGCGCCGGGCTCGAGCGCGTCGTTCAAGATGACGAAATCGAGGGCTTTATCTTGCAGTTTCTTGCGCGCCTTCGCAACGCCGTCGCCTCCCGCCTCGAGAGCGAAGCCCACCACGACGCACGGCCGCGGCCGCTGCAACGTCGCGAGGATGTCGGGGGTTGCCTCGAGCTCGAGCGTGAGCGTGCCGCTGGCGCGCGGGCGCTTGGTCGGGGAGGCGGTGGCGGGGCGGTAGTCGGCGGGCGCGGCCGCCATGATGAGGACGTCCGCCTGCTTCACCAGTGCCCCCACCGCGCGCTGCATCTCCGCGGTGGTTTCGATGCGGTGCGTCGTGACGCCGAGCGGCAGCGGCAGGTCGGTGGGCCCAGTCACGAGCAGCACGTCGGCGCCCCGCGCGTACGCCGCCGCGGCGAGGGCATAACCCATCCGGCCGCTGGAAGGGTTGGTGATGACGCGCACCGGATCGAGATGCTCCCGGGTCGGCCCCGCGGTGACCACGACGGTCTTGCCCGTGAGACGGCTTCCGGTCACGAGCAACCGGGCCGCCGCCGCCTGGATCGCTTCCGGCTCGCTCATGCGCCCCGGGCGATCGCTCGGGCCCTCGGCGAGCGCCCCGGTGTCCGGGCCGATGAAGTGCCAGCCGCGCGCCGCCAGCGTCTTCAGGTTGGCGAGCGTCGCCGGGTGCGCGTACATGGTGTCGTTCATGGCGGGCGCGGCGAGCACGGGGCCGTAGCGCGCCAGCAGCAGGGCCGTCAGCACGTCGTCGGCCATCCCCAGCGCGGCGCGGGCGAGCAGATGCGCGGTCGCCGGCGCGACGATCGCGAGGTCCGGTTGCTTCGCGAGCCCGATATGCGCGAGCGCCCGATCCCGCTCCCACAGGGAGGTCAGGACCGGGCGCCCGGTGAGCGCCTCGAAGGTGACCGGCCGCACGAACTCGGCGGCGGACGCCGTCAGCACTACGTCCACCACGGCTCCGTCCTCGGTGAGGCGGCGGGCGAGCGTGCAGCTCTTGTAGCACGCGATCCCGCCCGACACGCCGAGGACGACGTGCCGGCCGGCGAACGGCATCAGCTCTCTTGGCGCCGCCGCCGGACCAGCCGGTACTTGAGCCGCGCCCGCACCAGCTCGTCCAGGGCGCGCGTGGTGAGCTTCTGCTCCAGGTCGACCGAGCGGTCGCGCGGGAACTCATTCACGAACTTCGCGAACTTGGCCGCGACGAGCACGCCCAAGTACTTGTTCTGGGTTTGGGTGGCCACTTCGCTGGGGGTCACAATACGCATGTTCAGACCTTTTGTAAGGGTTTCGCCTTCGTTCGTCTCGCCTTCAACGCGGCCGCCTCGTCCTCGAGGGCTTGCGACAGCGCCTCCAGCTGCTCTTTCAAATCGTCCGTGCGCTCGGTGCGTCGCTTCTCGGCGTCGATGATCTTGCCGACCGTGCCGACCGCCGTCGCCAGCTTGTCATTGACGACGATGTAGTCGAACGCTGGCGCCTCCCTCAGCTCGCTCACCGCCCGCTCCAGGCGTCGGACCAGCGAGTCGGCGGACTCGCTCTCCCGCCGCTGCAGGCGCTGGATCAGGGCGCGGGGCGAGGGCGGCAACACGAAGATGCTC
Organism: Gemmatimonadota bacterium; assembly: GCA_003222135.1. GTDB lineage: Bacteria > Gemmatimonadota > Gemmatimonadetes > Gemmatimonadales > GWC2-71-9 > 20CM-4-69-16. The sequence goes on from QHUM01000055.1 coordinate 66,405, forward strand.
ACGCTGGCCGGGGGAGGATACTGGGCCCTGATCTGGGCCGCCCCTTGCACCTCGATGTCGAGCAGCACGTGTCGGCCGAGGTCTTCCAACCGCTTCACCTCGCTCTTCAGGGTGCCGTACCACTCCCCCGCGTACTGGGCGCACTCGAGCAGCTCGTTCCGCTGCTTGAGCTGCTCGAACTTTTCCCGCGAGATGAAATAGTACGCCTTCCCGTTCCGCTCGCCCCGTCTCGGGGCGCGGGTCGTCGCCGAGATCGAGAAGCCGACGTCCTTGCGCGTGCGAACCAGTCGCTGGGCGATCGTCGTCTTACCGGCTCCGGACGGTGCACACAAGATGACCAGGAAAGGCGTCACTCGAGGTTCTCGAGCTGCTCCCGAAACTTCTCGAGCTCGCCTTTCATCGCGATGACCGTCTGGGTCACGCTCGCGTCGTTGGCCTTGGACCCGATGGTGTTCACCTCGCGCAGCAGCTCCTGGGCGAGGAAACCGAGCTGCTTGCCGACCGCCCCGTCCGCGGCGAGCGTCTCGCGGCACGCTGCGAGATGCGTGCGCAAGCGGACCAGCTCTTCGGTGATGTCCACGCGATCGGCCAGGAGCGCGACTTCCACCGCCAGCCGCTGCTCGTCCACCGACACGCCGGCCGCGAGCTCCGCCACCGCTTTCTTGAGGCGGGCCAGCTCCGCCGCGAGCCGTGCCGGCGCCCGCTCCGCGACGGCGCCCGCGCCCGCCTCCAGAGCATCGAGCCGCGCGGTGAGGTCCTTCGCCAAGGCCCGCCCCTCGCGTGCCCGCATCGCGAGGACCTCCTGCGCCGCCTGCGCCACGATCGGCTCCACCTCGCTCCACGCGGCTGCCGCAGCGCCGTCCGAGTGCGCGTTCAGCACGTCGGGCTGGCGGGCCACGAACGCGAGGTCGATCTCACCCTTGAGCTTGAGCTTCTTCTTGAGCTCGCTCGCCGCCGCCACGACCTGGCGGGCCCGGGCGATGTCCACGGCCACGGCACCGTCGGAGGGCGGCGCCTCGACCCACCGCGCCGTCACCACCACGTGGCCGCGGTCCAAGAGCTGCCGCAGCCGCTCGCGGACCTGGCCCTCGACCCCCGCGAGCTCGAACGCCAGCTTGAACTGGGGATTGTAATAGCGATGATTCACGGTGCGGATCTCGACCCGCAGCCGCCCGCCGAGCACCGTCCCGTCGGCCGAGCCGAACCCCGTCATGCTTCGCGGCACAGACATTAAGCTTAGCTAGCGGAACAACTTAGGTCAACTCACACACTCCGAGTCCACACGCTAAAGCGTGCGCTCGGCACGGCATTGCCCTTAAGGGCACGGCGCCCGTCAACTGTCAATTGGTGAACAGCCAGCGCACGCCGTAGAACTGGTAGCGACGCGGATAGTCGAGGCCGGGGACGTAGCTCCCGCGCATGCCGTTCATGTTGCGCTGGATCCAGAAGATCGTGACGCCCACGATCCTCACCTCGACGTTGGTTTCCATGAACGTGGCTCCGGGGAGCGCGAGCACGTTCCCGGCGGAGTCCACCCCTGCCGTGCCGCGGCTCCACGACTCCATGGCGATCTCTCCCCGCAGCGCGAAGATCCCGCTCTTATAGACGCGCCAGAACTTGGAGTAGAACGTGGCGGAGACGCGGGCGTGGTACGGTGGCTCGAAGTCGTTGCCGCCCGAGACGTAGGGATCGAAATACCAGCCGGCCAGGTGGAGACCGGGGAGCAGCTCCAGCGCGCCGTGCACAGTGAGATAGCTCGTGGCCTGGGTGGGCCCGAGGCCGCCGAGCGGTCGGAGCCCCGCCGGATGTCCCAGCGGCACGAAGGCGTCGCGCCGCGCCAGGCCGACCTCGAGCGCGACGCGGTGCCGGTCCCAGCGGACGGCGCCCGAGACGTCCGTCGTCCGCTGCGCGGAATCGGACGCGAGGGCCGGGGCCCCGAGGTCGTTCGCCCAGGCGACGTCGCCGTGCAGCGTCAGCCCGAGCGGCAACGCGAGGCCGGCCGCGAGATGGAGCCGCTCGCCGCTCCGCGAATTGCCATACCGGGCGTGGCGCGCGTCGGCGGCGAGCGTGAACGGCCGCAGCGGGATCCACGCGGCGGACCCTTCGATCTGCCATGGCCGATCCTCGTCCTGCGACCGGAACGTCACCCGGACGTGCCCGTGCCCCCAGCTCGAGCCCACCGCGAGCGCGCCTTGGGAGAGCGAGCGCCCGATCACCGCGCTGTCCGCGGCCGCGGTCGTCGTGACGAACGTCAGGTCGAGCCGCGGTCCCAGTCCGTCCTCGCGCGCCGCGGCGAACAGTCGAAAGATGCCGTCGCGGCGCTTGTATTCGAAGTGATCGGTGAGACCCGCCACGTCGGAGGGGCTGCGTTTCCAAGCCGAGCTCGCGACCTGATAGGACACGCCGACTCTCGGCGTCGGGAGGTACTCGGCCTTGAGCCACAGATCCACGCTGTTGAACGGGGTGCTCGAGCTGCTGCCGATGCCGGCGTTGTTGTTGTAGTCGGCGACCAGCGAGAGGCCCAGCCCCGAGCGCCAGCGGCGTTCGTACGACCCGCGATAGTTCGCCGTACTCGCCTGCCCCGTGGCGATCCGCACCTGCGAGGCCGTGGCGGTCGACTGCTGCCGCGCGGTGATGAGATACACGCGCAGCGTGGCCGGCAGGACCAGGACGTCGACCCGCTCGAGCGGCGCCAACGAGATCCGCCCGAGATCGAGGTAGACCGAGTCGCGCCCGAGCGGCAGGTAGGGGACGCCGTCCCAGTACACCTCCACCCCGGCGGGGCCGCGCCCGCCGTACAGCACGATTTCCGCCTGCCCGTAGAAGCCGCCCCGCGCGACGTACACCCCGGGGATGTGCCCGAGCAGATCGGCGAGGGTCTGCACGTTCGAGAACGCCAACGAGTCGGCGGGAAACGAGTAGCGCGTGCCGCGCGGCGACGGTCCCTCGGGGCGCGCCGCCGCGAACGCGGGGAGGTATGCGGGGGTGGTGTCGGGGCGGGCGGTCGTGTCGCGCCGCGCCGTGGTATCGCGCGCCGTCGTGTCGACCTGGGCGGCGGCACCTCCCGCGAGCGCGAGCAGCGTGGCCGCGCCGAGGAGCCCGCGGGTCACGCCCCCGCGCGCTTGAGGACGAATTCGGTGAAGAGGCGGACCCCGACGGCGGTCGGGCCTTTGGTTTGATGCGGCGGCTCGGTCTCGGTGTACGCGGTGCCGGCGATATCCAAGTGCACCCAGGGGAACCCGTTGACGAATTCGCGCAGAAACCAGCCGCCGGCGATCGTGCCGGCTCCCCGGCCGCCCGAGTTCTTGACGTCCGCGATGTCGGACTTCAAGAGCTCGCGATATTCCTCCCACAGCGGCAGCGGCCAGCAGCGCTCCCCCGCCCGCTCGCCGGCGTCCTGGACCTCGGCCAGCAGGGTCTCGTCGTTCCCCATCACGCCGATCGCCACGTGGCCCAGCGCCACCACCACGGCGCCGGTGAGCGTCGCCGCATCCAGCACGGCGGTGGGCTTGAAGCGGCGCACGTACGACAGCGCGTCGCACAGGATGAGCCGACCCTCGGCGTCGGTATTGATGATTTCGATCGTTTTCCCAAGGTGGCTCTTGATGACGTCACCGGGCTTCACGGCCGTGCCCGACGGCAGGTTTTCGGTGGACGGGATCAGGCCGATGACGTTGATCTTCGGCTGCAGGCGGCCGAGCGCCTCGAACGTTCCGAGCACCGCAGCCGCGCCCGACATGTCGAACTTCATATCCTCCATGTTCTGCGCCGGCTTGATCGAAATCCCGCCGGAATCGAACGTGACGCCCTTGCCGATGAGCGCCAGGGTCGCCCCGTCCGCGGCCCCCCGTCCGCGGTGCTCGAGCACGATGAAGCGCGGCTCCTGCGCGCTGCCCTGGGCCACGGCGAGCAGCGCTCCCATCCCTTCCTTTATCATGGCGGCGCGGTCCAGCACCGTCAGGCCGAATCCGTAGGCGGCGGCGAGCTGTTTCGCGCGGTCCGCGAGATAGCTCGGCGTGCACACGTTGCCGGGCTGCATCTGCAGGTAGCGGGCGAGCCGGTGGCCCGCCGCGATGGCGTCGCCGACCTTCTGGCCGGCGGCAACCTGGGTGGCCTCCTTCGCGTCGCACACGATCGCGACCGTCGCGACGTCCGGTTTGGGATCGTCCGGGGCGGCCTTGAGCTCGGTGAACGCCCAGGCGCCCTGCCCTGCGCCTTCCACGATCACCTGGCCCAGGTCCTTCGCGGCGAGGCCGTTGCGCGCCTCGGTGGCGACCGCGAACGCGAGCTGCGTCGCTCCCAACACGCGCGCGCGCTTCGCCGCCACCGCCGCGGCGCGTCGGATGCTCGAGCGCGTCACCTCGCCGCTCTTTCCCACGCCCACCAGCAGGATGCGCCGGGCCTTGCCGCCGCTCGGGTAGAGCAGCAGCGACTCGTCGCGCTTGCCCGTGAAGTCTCCGCTCGAGACGGCGCGGGCCAGCCCGCCATCGGCCGCGCGATCGAGCTCGGCGAGGGATGCGGGCAGGGCGGCGCCCTGCGCCAGCGCCACGGCGAGCAGGGGAGTGTCGACCTGGGGGAGCGGCGCGGTGACGAGCGTGCTGGTGATCTCAGACATGGTCGATGACGCATTCGGCGAACTGCGAGGTCGAGACCTCGGTGGCGCCCGGCATCTGGCGCGCCAGGTCGTACGTGACGCGCCGCGCCCCGATCGCGCCCGAGAGCCCCCGGACGATCGCCTCCGCCGCGTCACTCCAGCCGAGCTCCTCGAACATCATGGCTCCTGAGAGTACCACCGCCCCAGGATTCACTTTGTCGAGGCCGGCGTACTTCGGGGCCGTGCCGTGCGTCGCTTCGAATACCGCGAACCCGTCGCCCACGTTGCCACCGGGCGCCATGCCGAGCCCGCCGATTTGTGCGACGCAGGCGTCGGAGAGGTAGTCACCGTTGAGATTCGGCGTGGCGATCACGGCGTATTCTTCCGGGCGCAGCAGCACCTGCTGGAACATCGAGTCCGCGATGCGGTCCTTGATCACCACCTTTCCCTTTTCCCCTTTCCCCTTTCCCGCCTCTGATTCGGAAATCGTCTGACCGTCGAATTTTTCACGTGCGACCTCGTAGCCCCACTCGCGGAACGCCCCTTCCGTGAACTTCATGATGTTGCCCTTGTGCACGAGTGTGACCGAGGGGCGGCGCGCCTTGATCGCGTACTCGATCGCCTTGGCGACGAGGCGCTGGGTGCCGAACCGGGACATCGGCTTGATGCCCAGGGCGCTGCCGTCGCGGATCTTGGCGCCGAACTGGTCACGCAGAAACGCGAGCAGCCGGGTGGCCTCGGGGCTCCCGGCCGCGTACTCCACCCCGGTATAGACGTCTTCGGTGTTCTCGCGATAGATGACGACGTCGAGCTTCTCGGGCTCCCGCATCGGGCTCGGCACCCCGGCGAAGTAGCGCACCGGCCGGATGCAGGCGTAGAGATCGAGCAGCTGGCGCAGGGCCACGTTGAGGGAGCGGATCCCGCCGCCTACCGGGGTCGTGAGCGGTCCCTTGATGGCGACGCGGTGGCGGCGGATGGTGTCGAGCGTCTCCTCGGGCAGCCAGTTGCCCGTCTGCTTGAACGCCTTCTCCCCCGCGAGCACCTCCAGCCACTCCACCCGGCGCTTGCCGCCGGAGACCTTCTCGACCACGGCGTCGAACACGCGACGCGATGCGCGCCAGATATCGGGCCCGGTGCCGTCGCCTTCGATGAACGGGATCACGGGCCGGTCGGGCACGACCCAACGGCCGTTCGTGAAGTCGATGCGGTCCCCCATAGAGGCTCCAGTCTACACGGCCCAGCCGGGGTTGCGCCAGCCGAACGGACGCGCGTAGACTTGAAAATCATGCGACGCGCCGCCGCCCTCTCCGCCTACGCCCTCGCGGCCGCCTGCTGGCTCGCGGGCGGCCCGGGCGGTGTGACGCTCGATGCGCTGCTCGCCTGCCGCCACCATCAGGCGCACCACACGCACGGCGGACACGCGGGCACGCCGTCGGGTGGTCCGTGCTTCTGCAGCGAGATGACCGACACCTCGGACGTAGCGGTCTCGGTCGCCGTACCCGCGCCGCTGGCGACGCCGCTAGACATCGCCGTCGAGCGTCGCGTCGCCGACTCGCCTTCCCCCTTCCCCCTCCCCCCTTCCCCGTCGTTCGCTCCCGAATCTCCGCCGCCCAACTTACTCGCCTGACCTGATCCCGTAGCGTCTCACACAATTCGGAGGAGGGGCATCATGCGCAGCGCGCTGTGCAGCGTTCTGCTTTGCGGCGTGGCGTTCGGGGCCGCCGCGCAGGAGCGGGAGGTGACGTTCGAAGAAACCCCGCCCGTGACCATCACGGGGTTCGCCGTGGGCCGGGCGGACTACGATCGGGTGGCCCGCACCAACAGCTTCACGGCCGGGAAGATCGGGCTCAGCCTGTTCAAGCCCGTCGGAGACGCCTACTTGTTCGCGCAGCTCACGACGGCCGCGGACGGCGGCGCGACCGCCACGGAAATCGACAATCTGCTGGTGAGCTGGACGCCCCGGACCGCGAATCGTTGGACCCTGGCGTTCGGCCGATTCGACGCGCCGATCGGCTTCGAGCGCGACGACGAGCCGCTCAACCTCATCCCCACGAATTCGTTCAACTTCACCTACGCGCGGCCCGGCAAGCTCACCGGGGTCGAGCTGCATTACACCGCGTCGCCGCGGCTCGAGGCGTGGGCCATCGCGGCGAACGGCTGGGACGTGACCGTGGACAACAATCGCGGCAAGACCGCCCTGGTCGGTGCCCGGTACATCCCGATTCCCTGGGTGACCGTGGGAGTCACTGGCATTTACGGACCGGAGCAGGCCGGCACCGACGCGCAGCAGCGCTCCCTGCTCTCGAGCGACCTCACCATCGACCGCGGGCCCGTGATCCTGGGCGCCGAGCTAAACCTGGGCCGGGAGCGTGCCGGGGCGAGCGGGAACGTGACCTGGCGGGGCATCGCCGGCACGGTGTTCTTCCGCCTGGCGCGCCACGTCGGCGTGACTGCGCGCTACGATCAAATGGAAGACACCGACGGCCTGCTCACCGGCACTCCGCAAATCCTGCGCTCCGCGACCGTCGGCCCGATGTGGTACTTCAGCAGCGCTCGCGAAGGAATTTTCAGCAACATCGAGCACACCCGCTTCCACCTGCCGCAGATCGCGCTGCGTGCCGCCGTTCGGGCCGATTGGTCGTCCCGGCCGTTCTTCGCGGACGCGGGCGGTGCGCTGCAGGGATCGAACACCACGGGCGTCCTCGAGCTCGTGTACGTCTTCTAGGCGGAGGGACTTTATGTCGTACGACCTGCGACGCGCCGACGCCCGCATCAAGTGGCTCGTCACCTGCCTGCTCGCCACGCTCGGCCTGTCCTACGTGTTCGGCGCGGTGATGGTCGCGTTGTACGCGGGCTTCACCCCCGAGCGCGTGGCCGCTACCTACGCCGGTCCCGGGATGACGATGCACATGCCGCCCGAGACCACGATGACCGTGACACGTCCCATGTCCATGACCGATTTCGCCCGGCCCGAGACCCATGCGGTCGATACCAACCTGTTGATTCAGGACACGCACGTGCACGTGCCAATGTACGGAGTGATCGCGGCCGCCCTGTCGCTGGTGGTTCTTGGGTTGGCGCTCCCGCAGGCGTGGGCGCTCGGCCTCATTACCCTGCTCTTCGCCGCGCCGTGGCTCGATTTTGCCGGCATGTGGCTCACCAAGTTCGCCTCACCGCATTTCGCGATCGTCACGCTGGCCGGTGGCTGGGCCATGGGCGCCGGTTACACGATCGTGGCGACGCTGGCCGTGAAACAGATGTGGTTTTCCCAGGTAGAGGAAAGGAGTTGACATGAAGCCGCTGATGCTCGTCGCAGTGCTCGCGACCGCCTTGCACATCACCCCCGTTGTGGTGCTCGTGAAGCGTCCCGACGCCGTGCAGGCATTGCTCCCCGGGGCCGATGCCTACCTCGCACGCGAGGTGCATCTGAGCAACCGCGACGCCCACCGGCTCCACCAGGTTGTGGATTGGAGCCCGGAAGACGGCGTCCTGACCCTGTACACCGGGAAGGCGGGCGCAACCACGGTCGGCGCGCTCGAGTTCGTGCGGGTGGACAGCCCGCACGGGCCGATCGAGGTGGCGGTCGGATTCACGCCGCAGGGCGCGGTGCGCGGGGTGATCGTCACGAAGGCGACGGTCGAGACGAAGCCATGGGTGCTCGAAGCCGTCGCCGCGGGCCTCACCAACCACTACCGGGAGCTCAAGCCTGGGGAGGCGCCGCGGGGCGCCGCCGCGCTCACCGGGCACGCCGGCAGTCTCGCCCAGTACATTGCAGGAGAAGTGGACAAGGGCGTGGCCCGGGCGCTCGCGGCCTACGGGACCTTCTACAGGAGCGCGAAGACGTGAACAATCCCGGTCGCTGGGGCGTACGCACACTGATGATGAGACCCGTCTATCTCGGCATCGCCCTCGTCGCTGCCGGCAGCGCGGCGTGCCCCGGTCCCGACCTGCTCGGGACCCGCGGCATCGCCATCGGCCACACCGGCGGCACGGGGGGCGACGTGCTCGCCTTCAGGGTCCAGCCCAGCAGCTTCACCGCGGGTAACATCATGACGCCGGCGGTGCAGGTCCAAGTCCAAGACACGCTGGGCAATGTGGACACGAGCTTCACCGCCAGCGTGACGGTGGCGATCGGTACCAATCCGGTGGGCGGGAGGCTCGCCGGCACCCCGTCCGTGGCGCCGGTGAACGGCGTCGCGCTATTCGGGGATCTGAGCATCGACAAAGCAGGAACAGGCTACACGCTGAGCGCGACCGCACCGGGAGCGACGGGCGCCGTCAGCGCCTCATTCGACGTCATCGCAGCCACCGGGAGCGCCCCCGCGAGGTAGCGGCGGCGCTATTGCACGGGTCCCTACGCGCTGGCGAGGTAGGGCTCGTTCCAGGCGATCTCAAACAATCCGTTGCAGCGGTGGCACCGCATGTTCGGCACCTCGCCTTCGAGTCGCGCGCGGTCCCGGCAGTTGGGACACACGGCGTACCGCGGGCCCCACGTCACCGGGAAGCGTGGCGCGTTCTTGGGCGCCGGCACGACGGTCCAGCGCTGCGCCGGTGTCGGCGACAACTGCAGCTCCCCCCGGGGAAGTGAGACCGGCTTCCCTCTCACGTCCACTGTCGCCTCGCTCGATGTGAGCTTGAGGATCCGGTACCACGCCCCGCGGCGCAGCGGCGTTTTCACGTTTTCCTTGAGGCGGGCCCACTGGAATGCTTGCATCGTGCTGCCTCGGGCTCTGAGAGGGGCAGGAGATAGCTTGCCGAAGCTACGGTAGGCGGGCAACCCCCGCGGGCGCGGTGGCCCAGCTCACGCCGGGCCACCGTGAGACGACACTAGTCGCTAATGACAGGTCCCGCTGCCCGCATCCCGGAACGAAGACCCTGCGACGGGAATGAACTCCCACGTATAGCCGCCGTCGTTGAGCGTCAGCTTCAGCACGCCGAAGCTGGTGTTGTCGCGGACCTCACTGTTGGCAATCGGCGTCCCGAAAGGATACCCCTTTTCGCTGCCGCCGGTCCCCACGATGAACTCGCGCACGCCACGCACCGGATCCGCGACACCGGTGGGCGTCTGCGGTGCGAAGCGCTCGTAGGTGTGCTCGTGTCCGCTGACCACCAGCTCCACGCCGCCATCATACAGCACCTGCCACGCGGGCTGCATGCCGGTGGAGCTGCCATGCGTGGTGCCGGAGCTGAAGCGCGGGTTGTAGACGTAGGCGACCGTGCAGGCCGCCCCCGCAGCGGCGAGATCACTCTTCAGCCACGCGAGCTGAGCGGATCCGGCCGTGATGTCTACCCGGCTGTTGAGGGCGACGACGTGCCAAGGGCCGAGGTTGTAGCTGTAATAGCCCTTCCCGGGCTCGCCCGCGGCGCTCCCGAAGTAGGCGAAGTAGGGCGCGGCGCCGGACGTGTTGTAGTCGTGGATGCCAGGTGTGGGACGCGTGCGCGCCTTGTGACGGCCCCAGGTCGGGTTGTAGCAGTTCGCGAAGTCGCTCACCGACCCGTTGGGGTAGGCGTCGTCTCCGGCCGTGAATACCGTTCCGTCAATGCCGTCCAGCAACGCCGCCGTGGCTTCGTCTCCTGAAGAGCTGCAATTCGCAATGTCCCCCGCTCCGACGAGGATCGCGCCGCCCGGAGGCGGGGGCGGTGGCGGGGGGGGCGGCGGCGGCGGCGGCGGCGGTGGGGGCGGTGGGGGCGGTGGGGGCGGCGCGTCGTGGCAGCTCCCCGAGCCCGTATCCGTGAAGCTGCCGCCCGCTACGGGCACGAACTCCCACGTGTACGCGCCCGTACCGTCGGTGCTGAGTGTGAGCTTCAGGACGCCGTAGGTCGTGCTGTTCTGGACCTCGCTATTCGGGGCCGGCGCACCGAGCGGGTCGTGAGCCTCGCCCCCCGTCCCGACCACGAACTCGCGGATACCGTATGAAGGATCGAGGGTACCGTCAGGTGCCTGCAGGGCGAAGCGTTCATAGTTCTCGTAGTGAGCACCGACCACGACCTCTGCACCGGCGGCGTACAGGTCGTCCCACAGCGGCTTCACCGCCGAGTTGCTTTGGGCGGAGGTGCCCGAGAAGAAGCGCGGGTGATGCCAGTAGGCAACCGTGCAGCGCCTGGGGCTCGCGGTGAGATTGGCGCGGAGCCACTGCTCCTGAGCCGAGCCCGTGGCAGTCGAGATACCGCTGTTCAGCACCACGACGTGCCAGTCGCCCAAGTCGTAGCTGTAGTAGCCCTGGCCGGGTGTCCCAGCTGCGGCGCCGAAATAGTTGAAGTACGGTTGGGCGCCCCCCTGTTTGTACTCGATCTCGCCCGGCGTCGGGCGGGTGCGGGCCTTATGGCGGCCCCATGTCGGGTTGTAGCACTTGTTGAAGCGATCTTTGGCGCCGTTGTCGTACGCGAGGTCGCCGTCGGCGAAGACCGTGCCGGGGATCCCATCGAGCAGCGTGGCCGTCGCGGCGTCGTTGCTGTTTCGGCAGGTCGCGACGTTGCCCGCGCCGACGAGTACTTCCCCGCCAATCAAGCTCACGGTCACGTCGGGGCTCACGGCTGAGCGTGGCGCGGCGGGCTGGGTGTCGGTGTTGCAAGTGGTCACAACGAGCGCGACGGCGATGCCGAGCGCGGGTCGGACGGCGGTACAGCGGTTGGGCATACGCGGGACCTCGGGCCACGGGTTTGGGGTGGGCGACGCTGTCGCGGATTGGAACTGCACAACCCGTGCGTCGGCGGCGCGGTTATGCAAATGCTTGCCTCTGCTACTGTTGTGGCGCGAGATGGGACGGCGGGTGCTGCAACGTTTCGACGAAAGCGATGGGCACCGCGCGGCGCGCGCGCCACAGCGGGTGTTGTCAGGTGCCCGAGGAGAGAGTCGAACTCTCACGGGGTTGCCCCCGGGGGATTTTGAGTCCCCTGCGTCTGCCATTCCGCCACTCGGGCGCGGTTTTGCCGGGGACTAACTTAGCTGCGCACCGGGCGCAGCGGCACCCTCACGGCCCGACCTCTGCAACGTTGGATAGCTCTCCGAAGACGGCGTCGCGATTCAACGTTCCCCGAAACGCCACGACCTGAAACTGATAGCTCGTCCCGGGCGTGAGCCCGACGACCGTGCAGCTGCGGTGCGCGCCGATCCGCGTGCCGGGCACCGGCGTGGCGCAGCTGCCCCGGGTCACGGGGAGCGCCGAGCCCCACGAAATCGGGGCCACGCTGTAGCGGAAGTCATAGCGGGCCGATCGGCCCGTGCCATCGTCCACTTCCGTGAACGCAAGCGTCACCGAGTCCGGCGTCACGGCAGCCACCGCCAGGTCGGTGATCGTTCCCGGCGACCCGGGGGGAGGGCCGGCGGGCGAGCCGGCTGCGCGGCCGCCTTGGTCGAGCTGACACGAGGTGAGTGCTGCGAGCCCCACAATCAAGGCGGCTAGCCTGCGGTGCATGAATCTCCCTTGGCAGTGGCTACGACCGTGAACCGGGCTCTGGTGCTGCGCGTCACAGTGTTCGAGCGTCAGACGTCCCATGATTGTCCCCCGGCCCACGAGGCTCCGGGGGCGCCCTAGCCGACACTTGCCTCTTACCTACGGGAGGGCGCAATGACTCATCTGGAGCAGTGGGCCAGAGTCCGGGCTCGGACGAATTGCCAGCTGCGTCGCGGCGCCTGGTATCGCGTCGTCGAGCTCGCTCCGGTCGACGTCGTCCTCGAGGTCAATCGCCAACCGCTGCGCGTACCGCGGCCATTCGTGCAGGTCGTGCCGATCCGTCCCCGCCTCTGGTCGGTCGTGCCGCGACTCCGCAACGCCGCCGCGCCGCCGGAGAGCTGGGGGCCGCGCTACGGCGTCTGTCCGCGCTGTACCAGTCGCGCACCGCTCCCCGAGCGATCCATCAGCATGCGCTGCCCGACCTGTGACATGGTGTCGGTGATCGGCTGGTCCGACGCGCATTGGCGCGTGTTCGAGATCCTGTCGGCGACGCCTGCCGGCAGACTGATCGCCAAGGCGCACGGCGCCGCCAAACGGCTGCGACTGGGCGGCGCGGGAGAGCGATGAGCTGATCGGGCCGGCCAAGCCGGTCGGTCAATCGCCGCATGTTGCGTGCCCGGTTCGTGCGCGGCGCCGGGGTGAAGGGCTGTTTGTTGCGGTCGTGCAACGAAATACCGCTGGTGACTTTACCTCGCGCTACGGGCGCCTGCGCACCCCGCGGCGCGGCCCCACCCCTTGCTGGCGGCGCTGTTGCTGGCGGTGGCGGATCAGTTCGGCCACCTTGTCTTGAAACCGCCGCCGCTCCTCCTGATAGCGCGCCCGTTGCACCGGCGTGAGGTAACGCTGCATCTCGCGATCCTCGTCGCGATTGATCTGCAGCAGTTTGAGCTGGTTCTCCTGCCGCTCGTTCATCAGTTGCTTCACGTGGTCTTCGTTGGGCGTCCCCGCGGACAGCTCGGCGTTCAGGTCCTGGTTGATCCGGCGCTGCCGCACCCGCACCGGCTGGCGCTGCTGCTCGAACCGCTGCTCGGTGGCCTGGACCTGCGCGGTTTGCTGGTCGCTCAAGCCCAGGGTCGTGTGCACATGCTCGTTCCAGCGCTGCCGGATCTGCTCGCGCAGCTGGTGAGCTTCGGCTGCGTCGGCTGGGATCGCACCCGAGTCGCTCTGCTCCTGCGCCCCGAGTGCCGGCGCCAGCGCGATCATGAGAATCCACGCGAGCCGCCGCATCATCCCTCCAGCGACCGGAGCAGCTCGCGCAACTGGTGAGCTGTGAGGTCGTCGAGGCTCGCCTCCGCGGGATACGCCGGCGCCGCCTCGTCGGTCGGTTTATCCACGATTTCGAGCAGCTGCTGCAACTGATCGGTCGACAGGTCGCTCAGGCCGGCCGCGGCCGGTTCGCCGCCCGCCGATGCCAACCCCTGCGAGCGCCACAGCGCCCGCGTCACGGCGCCGGCGGCGAGCAGCAGCACGACGGTCGCCGCCACCTTGAGCCACGCCGGCTGCATCGAGACCCGGGTCGCCACGCTCACACGCGGCGCTTCCCGCAGTCGCGTCACCACCGCGTGCGCGGTCCGCTCGACGTCCAGCCGCTCGGCGGCTCGAGCTCCGAGTCGCTGTGCGAGTTTTTCCAGCTCGTGTTCGTTCACGCCACATACTCCTTCAAGCGTTTGACGGCGTGGTGGTAGTGCACCCGCGCGGCGCCGGGCGAAGTCCCCAGGGCCGCCGCGATCTCTTCGTACTCGAGCCCATGCTGTGCCCGCAGCAAAAATACCTCCCGCTGCATCCGCGACAGCCGCCCGAGGCCTTCCCGCAGTCTCCCCTCCGCTTCGCCCGCCACCGCTCGCTCGTGGGGATCGCCGTCGGTGGCCCGCAGCTCGTCGGGCAGCGCTACGACCTTGGTGCGCCGCGCCCGCCGAGCCGCGTCCTTGAGGACGTTGCCGCCGATTGTTAGGAGCCAGGTGCGGAACCGGCACTGGCCCCGGAACCGGCCCACGCCCCGGAACGCCCGGATGAACGTCTCCTGCACCAGATCGTCCAGATCCGCGTCGGGCGCGCCCGCGCTCGCGAGAAAGCGCGCGAGCGCGCGAGCGTGCCGACGGACCAGTTCGGCCGCGGCCGGCTCGTCACCGCCTTGCCAGGCGGCAATCAGCGCCGCATCGGTCGGCACCGCGGCGACGGGCTCGGCGTGGGGCATGGCGCTCCGGACGGTGGACGGGAGTGTGCCGGAAATATTAAGGCGGTCACCGCGTTCGACCGCCCTTGACCGCCTTTGACCCCCCGTCTTAGCTTCACAATTCGAACAAGCGTTCGAACTCATGCGCCCCTACGACGAGCGGCTGGAGCATCTGCTGGCCCGGGCGGCGAAGGTGTTCGCCGAGAAGGGCTACCACTCCACCACGATGCGGGACCTCGCGGCGGCGAGCGGGATGTCGCTCGCCGGCATGTACTACTATGTGCGCGGCAAGGAAGCGCTGCTCGCCCTCGTTCAAGAGCGCTGCTTCGCGCGGGTGCTGGCCGGCGCCGAGCAGGCGATCGCCGCCGCCACCGATCCCGTGGAGCGGGTCCAGGCCTTCATTCGCCACCACGTGACGTTCTTCGCGGCGAACCTGGCCGAGATGAAAGTGTTGTCGCACGAGGCGAACTCGCTCACGGCCGAGCGCCACCGCAAGGTCAATGCGATCAAGCGGCGCTATGTGGACCTGCTGGAGGGTTTGCTCCGGGACATGGCTTCCGACGAGCCGCGGGCGGAGCGCGGCGCCGCGGCGTACGCGTTGTTCGGCATGATGAACTGGATCTACAACTGGTACGACCCCGCCGGCGAGATCGATCCTGATCGTCTGGCCGGGCTCATCGCGCGCATCTTCGTCGGCGGCTTCGCCGAAGCGCGTTCCACGGTACAGGGAGGCTGACGCATCATGGCAACGCTGACGGAACCCAAGGCCGAGAAGAAAGCGCTGGTCCACTACATGGTCGAAAGCGGTGTGGCGATCATCGAGCTGGATGACCCGCCGGCCAACACGTACACCTACGAGATGATGCACCAGTTGGACGAAGCGATCCTGCGGGCGCGCTTCGACGACACCGCGCACGTGATCGTGCTGCGCGGCCACGGGGAAAAGTTCTTCTCGGCCGGAGCGAACATCGCGTATCTGAACAGCATCACGCCGCGCTACAAGTACTTCTTCTGTCTGCACGCCAACGAGACGCTCAACCGCCTGGAGCACACGCCGAAGCTCACGCTCGCCGCGCTCAACGGCCATACCGTGGGCGGTGGGCTCGAGATCGCGATGGCGTGCGACCTGCGGCTCGCCAAAGAGAACGCCGGGAAGATCGGGCTCCCGGAAGTGAACCTGGGCGTGCTCCCCGGGACCGGCGGCACGCAGCGCCTGGCCCGTATCGTGGGCAAGGCGCGCGCCATCGAGATGATGGTGAAAGGCGAGACGTTCTCGTTCGACAAGGCCAAGGAGCTGGGTCTCGTGAACGAGGTCTTCCCCGCCGACGACTACTGGGAGCAGATCATGCTGTACGCGAAGCAGTTCACGCCGCCCCACAAGGCCTCGAAGGCGGTCGGCCTGATCAAGCGGGCGGTCCAGTCCGGCGCCGAGGTGCCGTTCGAGTCGGGCCTGACGCTCGAGCGGGAGCTGCAGCAGCAGCTGTTCCAGTCGGACGACGCCAAGGAAGGCATCGCGGCGTACGTCGAGAAGCGGGTCGCGGAGTTCAAGGGCCGGTGAAGACCGACCTGCTGATCGGCAACGAGTGGCGGGCCGCGGCGAAGCGCTATTGCCTGACCAACCCCGCCACCGAGGAGCCGCTCACCGAGGTGGCCGAGGCGGGCGAGGCGGACATCGATGCCGCGGTCCAGGCCGCCCGGACCTGTCTCGACTCGAAGGAGTGGCACGACCTCCCCGCCCGCAAACGGGGCGCCCTGCTCTACCGGCTCGCCGACCTGCTCGAGCAACACTCCAAAGAGCTCGCCGACATTGAGACGAAGAACAACGGCAAGCCGCTGTTCGAGTCAAAAATCGACGTCGCGATGGCGATCGAGACCGTGCGTTATTACGCGGGCTGGGCGGACAAGCTGACGGGCGACACGCTCCCCGTCAACGGCAACTTCTTCACCTACACGCTGCGGGAGCCGGTGGGTGTGGTCGGCGCGATCGTGCCGTGGAACTTCCCGCTCAACCTGGCCACGTGGAAGGTGGCGCCGGCGCTGGCGGCGGGCTGCACCGTGGTGCTCAAGCCGGCGCACGAGACGCCGCTCACCGCGCTCCTGCTCGGCGAGCTCGCGGTCGAGGCCGGCTTCCCCGCCGGCGCCCTGAACGTGGTTCCGGGGCCCGGCGCAACGGCCGGCGCAGCGCTGGTGCGGCACGCGCTGGTCGACAAGATCGCCTTCACGGGCTCGACCGAGGTCGGCCAGTGGATCATGCGGGAGGCGGCCGGCACGGTGAAGCGGGTCACGCTCGAGCTGGGCGGCAAGAGCCCGAACATCATCTTCGCCGACGCCGACCTCGCCGCTGCGGTGCGCGGGGCGCAGGCCGGGATCTTCTACGGCAAGGGCGAGGTGTGCGCGGCGGGCTCCCGGCTGCTGGTCGAGCGGTCCGTACACGACCAGGTGGTCGAGCAGCTCGCCGAACGGGCCAGGAAGCTCACACCCGGTGATCCCTTCGATAAGAACACGCGGCTGGGCGCGATCGTCTCCAAGCGCCAGCAGGACACCGTGCTCGCCTACATCGCGGCCGGGAAGCAGGAAGGCGCCCGGCTGGTGGCGGGTGGCAACCCCGCCAAGGTCAACGGCAAGGGTTTCT
>QHUM01000023.1 GCA_003222135.1 Gemmatimonadota bacterium
ATACAGGATGAGCCGCACGCCGTGTCGGTTCGCGTCGAACTGGCTAGCGTCTTCGGCGTAGTGATGCGTGGCCACATCCCAGACGTAGGCCCTGCCCCAGACGGTCGAGGGGATCACCTGCGCCGAAAGGGGGGAGCCCAGGGCCGACGCAGCCGTCCGGAACGCCTGCAGCCGGGCCGGCGCGTCGGCGTAGGCCAGCCGCGCCGTCTGCGGCACGGCCACCCGGGTCGCGCCGAGCAACGCGCCTGCCGGAGCCGACGCCACCGGCGAACCGGGTGCGCTGTCCAGCGCGCCGAAACTCTGGAACGTCGGCGAGGCGAAAACACTGGAAACGGTCTGTAAGTTCGAGCTGAGCTGCTGCGGATTGGAGAGCTGCGGGGCGGTGCTGTCCTTGCACGCGCTCACGACGAGTGCGGCGGCACCGATGGCCCGCCATGTGCGACGATATGCCGGCATGCTGCGTCCTCCGGTTATGGCAGAGAAATGGAACGGGTCGGACAACCTACCGGCGGGGGGCCACTCGGACTGTGATGCGGCGCACCCGGTCGACGTGCGCCACGGCGGGCGGCAGGTGTGGCGCCGGCGCGCGCTACGAAATCACGCCGCCGCCGAGCAGGCGCCCGGCCGCGTCGTACAGCGCGCCCGACTGGCCGGGCGTGATGGCGCGCACGGGCTCGGCGAGCTCGAGGGCCAGCGTGTCGGCGGCGCCGCGGCCGACGCGTGCCGGGACGGGCCGGGCGCGATAGCGGCACTGCACCAGGACGTCGTCCCCGGGCGCGGGCGGATCGGCGAGCCAGTTCAGCTCGGTCAGCACCACGGCGTGGCCGAATAGCTCGTCTCCCGAGCCGATCACGACCTCGCGCGTTTCGGGGCGGATGGCAACCACGTACATCGGACGCCCGAAGCCACCGGGGAGCCCGCGCCGCTGACCGATCGTGTAGCGTGCGAAGCCATGGTGCTCGCCCACCACGTCGCCACCCACTGTGACGAGCGGGCCGGGTGCGAGCGCCGGCGCGTCCGTCGGGAGGTGTCGCTCGAGCACGCCGACGTAGTCGTCGTCCGGGACGAAGCAGATTTCCACGGACTCGGGCTTATCGGCCGTGACGAGTCCGAGCCGGCGGGCCACGGCGCGCGTCGCCTGCTTGGTGAGCTCGCCCACCGGGGTGCGCAGGCGCGTCACGACGGCACGGTCGATCCCCCACAGGAAGTACGACTGGTCCTTCTGCGGGTCGCGCCCGCGGTACAGCTCACCGTCGCGGGCGATCACGTAGTGTCCGGTCGCCACGTAAGAGCAGTCCAGCGCATCGGCGTGGTGCAGGAAGTCGCGGAACTTGGTGAAGGAGTTGCAGCGCACGCACGGAATCGGGGTCCGACCGCGCGCGTACTCCGCCACGAAGTCGCCGATCACGTCGCGACCGAACTGATCCTCCAGATTCACGACGTAGTGCGGAATGCCGAGCTTGTGGGCGACGAGCTGGGCGTCGGCGATGGAATCGAGCGAGCAGCAGGGGCGGTCGGGGACCGAATCACCGTAGCAAAACAACTTCATCGTGGCGCCGATGACTTCGTACCCCGCCTCGACCAGCAACGCGGCCGCCACCGAGCTGTCCACACCGCCTGACATGGCGACCAGAACGCGGTCGGTCATCGGTGCAGGACCGCGGACAGCGCCCGGACCTTGTCGACGATCGTCGGGAGGGCGCTCCCTACCACGTCCACGTCCTCGGCCGCGCTGTCCTTCCCGAACGAGAAGCGCAACGCCGCTACGCCGAGCTCGCGCGGTACGCCCATCGCCGTGAGCACGTGCGACGGTTCCACGGCCCCGGTGCTGCAGGCCGATCCTGACGAGCAGGCGATGCCGGCGAGGTCCAGGTGCATGAGCAGGGCCTCGGAGTCGGTCCCGGGGATCGAGACGTTCGCAATGTGGGGTGCGCGCTCGGCCCGCGAGCCGTTGAGCACGGCATCGGGCACGACGTCGAGCAGCCGCCGCTCCAGCTCGTCGCGCAGCGCGCGCACCGTGGCGGCGAACTCCGCCTGCTCGCGGGCGGCGAGCTCCACCGCCTGGCCCAGTCCGATGATCCCCGGCACGTTCTCCGTGCCCGGCCGCAGCCCGAACTGCTGCCCGCCGCCGTGGATGATCGCTTCGACGGCGTGCCGGTCGCGCACGATCAACGCGCCGATCCCCTTGGGCGCGCCGATCTTATGGCCGGAGATGGTGACGAGCGTGCAGCGGACGTCCCTGAGCGAGACCGGGACCTTGCCGAGCGCCTGAACGGCGTCCGTATGAAAGGGGACGTCCGCCTCGCAACATCGCGCCGCGAGCCGCGCCACCGGCTGAATCGTCCCGACCTCGTTGTTGACCCACATCACGCTCACGACCGCCACGCCGGACGCGAGCGCCCGCTCGAGCGCCGCCGCTTCCACCGCGCCGGACGCGTCGACGGGGAGGACGACCTCCTCGCCGCCCAAGTGCCGCACCGCGTGCGCGGCCGCCAGCACGGCCTTGTGCTCGGTCGCCGCCACGGCCACACGGAACGGGCCGCCGCGGTCGCGGGCCGCGAGCGCCGACCCGATCACCGCCAGGTTGTCCGCCTCCGTGCCGCCCGACGTGAAGATCACCTGGCTGGGCTCGACGCCCAGGGTCTCGGCGATCGTGCGCTTGGCCTCCTCGACGCCGGCGCGCGCCGCCCGCCCGAACCGATGGGCGGACGAGGGGTTCCCGAAGGCGTCCTTCCCGAGGTAGGGGAGCATCGCCTCCAGCACTTCGGGCCGCACCGGGGTCGTGGCGGCGTTGTCGAGATACACCAGGCGCTTGGCCATTGGCGGGGAATCTACCGACTACAGGGACTGCACGCCAAGCTGCAGCACGTCCTGCACTTCCAGCGTCTCGTGGCAGAAGAACGGCTCGCCGTACGGCCGGCGGATCAGGGAGCCGTAGTGCGCCGACTGCACGCGGATCAGCTCGTACAGGTCCTGACCGGTAGGATAGATCTCCCCGGCCGCCTTGGCCCCGTCGAATTGCGAGGCGTAGCAGCGGAGCGCCTGCATCTTCACGTCGAAGGTGGCCGAAATATCCACGACGAACGTCGGCTTCACGGGGTCTTCGCGGTACGCGAGCGCATACAGAATCTTGAACGGGCGGTGGGGATCACCTGCGCCGCCGTACTTGGCGAGGCCGGCCAGATAGCAGGCGTCGCGTCCCAGCTCGGAGGCGATGCGATGGTCCGGGTGCCGGCCGATGGGGAACGGGAGAATCACGACGCGCGGGCGGGTCGCGCGGACGAACTCGACCAGCCGGGCGCGCGAGGGCTCGTCGTTCTGGAGGTGTGCATCCGGGAGCTCGGCGTTGAGCCGCACGTGCACGCCGAGCGCCTGCGCCGCGCGCTCCGCCTCCGCCGCCCTGGTGCGGGCGTCGCCGCGCGTGCCGGTCTCGCCCTGCGTCAAGTCGAGGATGCCGACGCGGCGGCCGGCCTGCGCGGCCTTCGCCAGCGTGCCACCGCACGTCAGCTCGACGTCGTCGCGATGGGCGGCGATGGCGAGAAGGTCCACCTGCTGGTTCACGAACGGCCTCCGTTCTCTGCGGTAGAAAGCCGGGGAAGGGGAAGGGGCCCTTCCCCGGCCTCTTACGCTTCCCCGGCTTTTTGCCGCCTATTCATATCTCAGCGCTTCCACCGGATCGAGCCGCGCCGCCCGGTTGGCGGGCACGATGCCGAACACCACGCCGACGGCGATCGAGACGAGGGTCGCCACGGCGGCGCTCCACAGCGGGACGGTCGTCGAGAAGCGCAGCAGCGATTTGAGGAATTCACCCGCGGCGAGACCGAACACGATGCCGATCACGCCGCCCACGAGCGTGAGCGTCGCGGCCTCGACGAGAAACTGCCACAGGATCTCCCGGCGCGTCGCTCCCACCGCTTTGCGGAGCCCGATCTCGCGCGTGCGGTCGGTGACGGAGACCATCATGATCGCCATGACACCGATGCCGCCCACCATGAGGGCGATGCTCGAGAGCACGAGCATGACGAGAAAGAACGCGGCGGTGAGGCCGTCGAAGACGCTCAGCACCTGGTCCGACGTCAGCATGTCGAAGCTGTTGGGCTCGCCCACGCGGAGGCCCCGCATGCGCCGCAGCTGCAGCGTGACCGCGTCCATCGCCCGAGGCACGCTGACGCCATCCACCGGCCTCACGAGAATGATCAACCCGTTCACCTCGTCGAACTTGAAGTTGCGCCGCGCCGTCTCGAACGGCACGATCCCGGCGATCTCCGGCGCGCCCGGGAGCTCGAAGATGTTGGTGGGTCGCTGGTACACGCCGATCACCCGGAAGGGGCGGCCGCCGACTTTGATGAGCCGGCTCACGGGATCGAGCGGTCCGAACAGGCGGTCCACCGTGCGCTGCTCCACGATGATCACCGGCGCTCCGGTGCGGCGCTCGGCCGGAGTGAACACCCGGCCGCGGGAGATCCCCCCGCCCAGGATTTCCATGAAGCGGTCGTCCGCGCCGAACAGGGCGAGGGTCTGGGTGCGGATGCCTCCGTACTCGAACCGATGGAACAACTGCGTCCAGATCGAAGCGTAGTGAATCTCGGGGAGGCGCGCGATCGCCTCCGCCTCCTCCGGCTTGAGGACCGGGCGTTGCCGGATCTCCCGGGGCAGGGCGTCGGGGTTGACCGGCGTTTGCGTGAAGAATCGCAGCACGCGAAACGTCGTCGGGCCGACGACCTCCAGGGTCTGCACGATCTGCTGGCGAAACCCCGAGACGATCGAAGCCATCGCCATCACGGTCGCGATCCCGATCACGACACCCAGCACCGTGAGGCCCGAGCGGGCCTTGTTGGCGCGCAGCTGCTCGAAGGCGATCAACCAGCCCTCGCCGACGGAGTGGAGCCTCATTCGGCCCGGAGCGCGGCGATGGGATCGAGCCGGGCCGCGCGGGCCGCGGGATACACACCGAACAGCACGCCGACGGTGAGCCCCAGGCCCAGCGCGACCCCGACGGACCATGCGGTCACCCGCGCGGGCAGCGGGGTGACCGCGCCCACCAGCCCGGCGAGCGCCATGCCCGCGGCGAGGCCGAGCACGCCTCCCACCAGCGAGAGGGTCACGGATTCGGCCAGGAACTGGCGGCGGATGGCGCGCCGCGTCGCGCCCAGGGACTTGCGAATCCCGATCTCGCGCGTGCGCTCGGTCACGCTCATGAGCATGATGTTCATGATCACGATCCCTCCCACGACGATGCCGATGGCCACCACCGCCGGCACGACCGTGAAGATGACGCGGGTGAGGCTCTGCCAGAAGGAGATGAGTCCCTCCGCCGTATCCACCGAGAAATCGTCGTCCTGGCCCGGCCGCAGCCGATGCGCGATCCGCATGGCCTCCTCGGCTCGGAGCATGGCCTCGGCCACCTGGTCCGCCGCCGGCATCTTGACGGAGATCACCGTCGTCTGGCGGCGCCCGTACAGCGCCTCGAACGTCGTGAGGGGGAGCATCACGAACCCGTCCCACGACTGCCCGAGCACCGTGCCCTTCTTCGCGATCACGCCCTTGATCGTGAACGCCCAACCCCGGATGCGCACTCGCTGGCCGACGGCCCGCGCCGCGTCCTCGAACAGCTTCTCGGCCACGTCGTACCCCAGGATCGCCACGAGGCGGCGCTGCTGCACGTCCACGTCTGTGAGCGGATCACCTGCGGCGATCTGGTAGTCCTGTACGATCTGATACGGAGCCGTGACGCCGAACACGAACGCGTCGCCGATGGTGCGGTTGCGCCACGCGACGTTGGCCGTGGGGGTCGGCCATCCCGATTGCAGGGCGATCGCCTGCGCGTCCGGGATGGCGCGCTCCACGTAGGGCACATCTTGCGGGGCGATAATCGGGCGGCGCTGGATCCGGCTCCACGCGAGATCGTCGATGAAGCCCACCTGAATCGGATCGCGCCGGATCTGGAACGCGTTCACGCCCACGATCGCGCCGGCGAGCCGCTCCCGCACGTACGCGTTCATCCCCTGAATCACCGCCACGACGGCGATCAGGAACGCCACGGACACGATGATGCCGAGCAGCGTGAAGAAGGACCGCAGCTTGTGGCTCCACACGGTCTGCAAGGCTTGCAGGATGGCTTCGGTCAACTGCATGGCGGGGAAACTAACGGTAAACGGCCGGGGGAAGGTGAAGCGGGAAGGGTGGTGGTGGGCCCCTTCCCCGTTCCCCCTTCCCGGGCCTCTTACCGGCTATTCGTACCGCAGCGCCTCGACCGGGTCAAGCCGCGCGGCCCGACTGGCCGGGTAGAGCCCGAATCCCACCCCGGTCAGGGCCGACGCGCCGAGTGCCACCACGATCGACCACAGGGGCACGTTGGCGGGAATCGGGGTGACGCGGGAGATCGCGAACGCGACGCCGCCCCCCACCAGCATCCCGGCCGCTCCGCCCACCAAGGTCAGCGTGGAGGCCTCGACGAGGAACTGCCACAGGATGGCGCGCCGCGTGGCGCCGAGCGCCTTGCGGACCCCGATCTCCCGCGTGCGCTCGGTGACGGAGATCATCATGATGGCGACGACGCCCACGCCCCCCACCATCAGCCCGATGGACGAGAGCACGAGCATCACGAGGAAGAACATCCCCGTCACCTGGTTCCAGGAATCGAGCAGCTTATCCTGCGTCACGATCGAGAAGGTGTTCTCCTGGCCGGGCTTCATGCCGCGGAGCGAGCGCAGTGTCGCGACCACTTCGTCCATCGCCTGCTGCTGGCTGTAGCTGGGCGCCGGGGCGACCGCCAGCCGCATCCACCCCTTGAAGTAGGGTACGTGCTTGGCGAACGCGCCGTGCGGAATCCCGACGAAGGGTGGTGTGCTGCCGCTGAAGAGGCTGGGGGGTGGGGTGTACACGCCGATCACGGTGAATAGTGCGCCGGCGACGTGGATAGACTGGCCAATCGGGTCGCGCCCGCGGAATAGCTGGTCTTCCAGCTTGCGGTTGATGACCGCGACGGAGCTGTTGGCGAGGTCCTCGAGCCGCGTGAAGGTGCGCCCCGGGTAGACGTCACCACCGTTCACCTCCACCCACTGCGCGGACAACCCCGCGACGTTGACCGACTCGAGCCGCAGGTCGGCGAACTCCACGGTGGCGGCGCTCTCGTCTCGGCGAGTCACGTAGCGCACCGAGGGGAGCTGGGCGATGCGGTCGGCTTCGATCTCGCTGATCGGCGGGTTGCGGCGCCAGGGGCTCGATTCGTCGGAACCATCCGAGACGTTGACCCCGGCCTGGAAGAAGCGCCACACGAGAAAGGTGCGCGGCGCGATCGACTCGAAGATGTTCGAGACGCTCTGGTTGATTCCACTGATCAGCGCGGCGATCACCATCACGACCATCACGCCGATGGCGACGCCGAGTATGGTGAGCGCGGCCCGCCCTTTGTTGCTGCGCAGCGAATCGAGCGCGATGCCGACCCCCTCAAACAGGCTGGTCATGTCTCGTGCCGCAGCGCGGCGATCGGGTCGAGGCGGGCGGCGCGGCTCGCCGGGTACACGCCGGCGAGGATGCCGACGCCCGCGCCCAGCACGACGCCGACCACGATCGACCAGGGGGCGACCGCGGCCGGGAGTGGCGTAGTGGCCGCCACGACGCCGGCGAGCGCGAGTCCGAGGGCGACGCCGCCGGCGGCGCCGGCGGTCGCCAGCGTGGCGGCCTCGACCAGGAACTGCCGCAGGATGTCGCGCCGTCGGGCCCCGAGCGATTTCCGGATCCCGATCTCGCGCGTGCGCTCGGCCACCGCCATCAGCATGATGTTCATGATCACGATCCCGCCCACGACGAGCGAGATCGCGACGAGGCCCGGGAGCGCGACGAACAGCACGCGGCTGATCTTGCTCCAGAAATCGAGCACCTCGTCCGCGGTTTCCAGCACGAAATCGTCCGGCTCGCGCGGCCGCAGGTGGCGGCGGCTCCGCATCAGGGCTTCGGCCTGCGCCATCGCCTCCCGCATCTCGGGCTGCGAGTTGGCCTTCACCGCCAGCGCGTCGACCACGCGCGGTGGGTTGATGTAGTGTTTGAGCGGCGCGCTCGCCGGCGCCACTACGAATTTGTCGAGCGACAGACCGAACAGGTTGCCCTGCTTCTCCACGACCCCGATCACCCGGTACGGGAGCTGGAAGATCTTTACCTCGCGGCCGATGGGGTCCTCGTCCTCGAACAGCTTGTCCGCCAGCTCGTGTCCCAGCACGAGGACCGGCATGCCGGCCTGCACCTCCTGAGCGGTAAAGGCGCGGCCCCGCTCGACGCGGAGCGAGCGGATGTCGAAATACAACTCCGTTGCCGCCGTGACCTGCACATCCTTCGCCTGCTTCCGGCCGGCGGTGAGCACCGCACGGGTGTTCGACTCCCACGCCGCGAGCACCGGGATCGTCATGCCGCGCGCCACGGCCTGCGCGTCTTCGTAGCTCACCCGCGGGCGCCGGCGCCATACCCGCCACGTCGAGTCCGTGATGTTGCCGAACTGCACGTCCGGGAACTGACGCAGCCGGAACGTGTTCACACCGAGGATCGTGCCGGCGAACTTGTCCGTCATGTAGCGGTTCATCCCCTGCACGACGGAGACGACGGCGATGAGGAACATCACGCCGATGAACACGCCGATGATGGAAAAGGCGCTCTTGAGCTTCTGCGCCCGGATGGTCTGCAAGGCGAGGCGGACGGCCTCGAAGAGGGGCATGCTACATGCTAGGGCGCCGGCGCCTATTCGTACCGCAGCGCCTCGACCGGATCGAGCCGCGCGGCCTTACTCGCGGGATAGAGCCCGAACAGGACGCCCGTCAGCGCCGCGACGACCAGCGCCACCACCACCGACCCGAGCGGCACATGGGCCGGGATCGGCGTGGCGAACGCCAGCACCACCGCGGCGAGGCCCCCACCGATCATGCCGACGATCCCACCCACCAGGGTGAGGGTCGCCGCCTCGACCAGGAACTGCCACAGGATCTCGCGGCGCGTGGCCCCCAGCGCCTTGCGCACCCCGATCTCGCGAGTGCGCTCGGTGACCGAGATCATCATGATCGCGATCACTCCCACGCCGCCCACGATCAAACCGACCGCGGACAGAATGAACAGGACGAACCGGATGATCAGGGTCATACTGTTGAGCTTCTCGAGGAACTTCTCCTGGCTCACGACCGCGAAATTGTTGTCCTGACCAGGGCGCAGATGGCGGCGCAGCCGCAACGCCTCGGTGACGTCCTCCATCGCGTCGGCCGTCGTCGCGGCCGGCGCAGGGCCGACCAGCAAGTCCATCCAGCCCTTCCAGTAGCGCACGTACTTGATGAGGGCGCCGTGCGGAATGATCGCTTCGGGCGACGGCTGGCCGCCGAACAGCTGCGGCGGCGGGTTGAACACGCCGATGACGGTGTACGGCACGCCCTGGATGTGGATGCGCTGGCCCACCGGGTCGATCTGGTCGAACAGCAGCTCGGCCAGCTTCTGGTTGACGACGGCGACCTGGGCGGCGGCTGCGTCCTCCACTTCGGTGAAGGAGCGCCCCGGGGAAACGTCTCCGCCGGCGACGTTGGGCCAGGCCGCGCTCCGGCCAAAGATGCGCACGCTGTGCTGGGTCTTCGCGCCGAACGTGACGTCCGCCTGGCCCCCTTCGTCCAGGGCCACCCAGCTCACCCGGGGCAGGCGCGCGATGGCCTGGGCGTCGGCGAGCGAGATCGGCGGGTTGTGGCGCCACGGGCTCATCTCGTCCGAGCCGTCGGAGATGTTGACGCCGCCCGAAAAGAAGCGCCCGACCCAGAACGTCTTCGGCCCCGATTGCTCCAGCATGTCGGCGACGCCCTTATTGAAGCCGCTGACGATCGCGCCGATCACCATCACGACCATCACGCCGATCGCGACGCCGAGAATCGTGAGCGCGGCCCGCGCCTTGTGGGCCCGCAGCGACTCCAACGCGATGCCGACGCCTTCGAGCAGCGGGGTCACGGGGTCACTCCTGGCGCAGGGCGGTGATGGGGTCGAGCCGCGCGGCGCGGCTCGCGGGGTACACGCCGGCGATGACCCCGACGCCGCCGCCCACCACCACGCCGAGGACGATCGAGAACGGCGAGACGGAGGCCGGGAGCGGGCTGACCGCTTGCAGCAGTACCGATAACCCGATGCCGGTGAGGATCCCGAGGGTCGCACCGACGGTCGCCAGCGCGGTGGCTTCGGCGAGGAACTGGCGCAGGATGTCGCGCCGGCGCGCCCCCAGCGACTTCCGGATCCCGATCTCTCGGGTCCGCTCGGCCACCGCTACGAGCATGATGTTCATGATCACGATGCCGCCCACGACGAGCGCGATGCCCACGAGGCCGGGCCCGACCGCATAGAGAATGCGGCTCAATTTGTTCCAGAAGTCCAGCACGCCTTCCGAGGTTTCCATCGCGAAGTTGTCGTCCTGGCGCGGGCGCAGGTGTCGCCGGCTGCGCATGACCGCTTCGGCCTGGTTCATCGCTTCCCGCATCTCGGGCTCGGAGTTCGCCTTCACGATCAGGGCATCGACCACCCCGGGCGGGTTGACTTCGCGCTGGATCGGTGAGAGCGCTGGCGCCACGACGAATTTGTCGAGCGAGATCCCGAGCAGGTTCCCCTGGCGCTCCACCACGCCGATCACCCGGTAGGGGATACCGTGGATACGCACGTTGTGCCCGATCGGGTTCACGTCCGGGAACAGCTTGTGCGCGAGGTCGTACCCGAGCACCACGACGGTCGTGCCGGCCTTCGACTCCTGGGGTGTGAACGGGCGGCCGTCGCCGATCGTCAGGTTCATGATGTCGAAGTACCGCTCGGTCGTCCCCTCCAGCGTGATGTCCTTGGCGACCTTGCCGCTGTACTCGACGCTGCCGCGGTCCTCGGAGTACCACGCCGTCACCACGGGGACCGTCAGGCTCTTCGTCACCGCGTTCGCGTCCGCGAACTTGATGCGGGGGCGCCGGCGCCACGACCGCCACACCGAGTCCTGGACGTCGAAGTTCACGTTCGGCGAGCGGCGCAAGTGGAACGTGTTCACGCCCACCAGCGTGCCGGCGAACTTCTCGGTCATGTAGCGATTCATGCCGTTCACGACCGACCAGGCGCCGATCAGGAAGGTGACGCCGATAAAAACGCCGATCGTCGAAAATACGCTCTTCAGCTTTTGCGCCCGGATCATCTGGAGCGCCAGCCGGATCGCTTCGAAGAACGGCACCCTAGGCGGCCTGCAGCTGGTCCGTGGCGATCACGCCGTCGCGCAGCGTCACGACGCGGGCCGCGTGGGCCGCAATGTCGTGCTCGTGCGTGACCATCACGATCGTCTGGCCCCCGCGGTGCAGGTCGCGGAACACCTGCATGAGCTCGGCACTGGTGGCCGAGTCGAGGTTTCCGGTGGGCTCGTCGGCGAGCAGGATGGAGGGCTGGTTCACGAGCGCCCGGGCGATCGCGACGCGCTGGCGCTGGCCGCCCGACAGCTCGTTGGGCCGGTGGTCCATCCGGTCGCCCAACCCGACGCTGGTGAGCGCCCGGGCGGCCTGCTCCCGCCGCTCGCGCGCGGGCTGCCCCGCGTAGATGAGCGGCAGCTCCACGTTGTGGAGCGCCGTCGCCCGCGGCAGCAGGTTGAACGTCTGGAAGACGAAACCGATCTCTTTGTTGCGGATCCGGGCTAGCTCGTCATCCGACAAATCGCTCACCTTCTGCCCGTTCAGCCAGTATTCGCCGGCCGTGGGCGTGTCCAGGCAGCCGATCAGGTTCATGAACGTCGACTTGCCCGATCCCGACGGCCCCATGACGGCGACGTACTCGTTCTTGCGGATCTGCAGGCTCACGCCCCGCAGGGCGCGCACCACTTCGCCCCCCATGTCGTAGTCGCGGGTGAGCTTATGCGTCAGGATGACAATGTCGGGCAGCGGGGTGTCGCCCGTCCGGAACGGCTGCAGGGCCGTCATGCGGTCTTCTTCACGATCTTGTTCGTCGTGTCCGTGGCTTGCTTCGTCGGGCGCACACGCGCGCCGTCCTTCAAATCGCGGATCGCCTGGTACGGCCCGGCGACGATCGTTTCGCCCTGCTTCAGCCCATCGAGCACCTCGAAGTATTCGTCTCCCGCGATCCCGACCTTGACCGGCCGAAACGTCGCGGTCCCCTTGTCCACAACGAACACCCCCTCGGTTTCCTTCTTCTTGCGCGCGGTTGCGGTGTCCACCGGCCGGTTCTCCGTCGACACCGGCTTGTTCTCGCGCACCGTGAGCGCGATGATCGGGATCGAGAGCGCCTGCTTGCGCGTGTCGGTCACGATCCGGGCCGTGGCCGAGAGGTCCGGGCGCACGTCGCCGGGCGGGTTGGTCAACGTGATCTCCACCTGGTAGTCGACCGCCTGCGTGTTGGTACCCGGCGTCGACGCGGCGGCCGTGAGGATCGCGCTGTTCGAGACCTTCGTCACGTGCCCCATGAAGGTGGTGTCGGGAAAGGCATCGATCGTCACCTCCACCGAGTCTCCCAGATGCAGCCGCACGACGTCAGTCTCGTCCACGTTGACCTTCACCTGGATCACCGAGAGGTCGGAGACCGTCAGCAGCAGGCCGACGTCCCTGGAGAACGTTCCCGGAACGGCGACCTCTCCTTCCTCGACCGAGAGCCGCGTCACGCGGCCCGCCATGGGCGCGAGCAGCGTGGTCTTGCGGAGATTGTCACTGGAGGACCGCACCGCGGCGCGGGCCTGTTCCACCTGGTGCTGCGCGGCGGTCAGGTTCGCTTCCGCGATCTCGAACGCCGTCTGGGCCTGCTCGAGCTGCTCCTGCGACACCAGGTTGGGGTTCTGCGCGTGGAGCTCCTTGGTGCGGCCCAGCGCGCGGTCCGCCTGGTCCCGGTTGGCCTTGGCTTGTACGGCGGCCGCCTGCGACGAGGCGAGCGTGGCCTCGGCCTGCTGCAGGTTCGCCTGGTAGATCGTGGGATCGATCTGCAGCAGGAACTGCCCCTTGGTGACCAGGTCGCCCTCGCGCACCGCGATCTTGGTGATGCGCCCCGTGATGTCGGCCGAGATGTCGACCTTCTTCTTCGGCTGGATCTTGCCGCTCGCCGTCACGGCGGCGACCAGGTCGCGACGGCTCGCCTTCTCGAAGCGGACCTCCGCGCCGCGGTCGCGCCGGGCGCCCGCACTGATCACGACGAGCCCCACGATCAGCACTGCCGCCCCCGCTCCCACCAGCACTTTGTTACGCTTGGACATGTCGGTCGCGTCCTCTCGTTACCGCAGCGGCCGCCCCACCGCTGCTTCGAGCGCGGCGACCGCCTTGTGATAGTCGTAGACGGCGTTCACATAGTCGCTCTCCGCCCGCAGCTGCGCCACTTGGGCGTCCAGTAGCTCGAAAAACGTGCCCGAGCCGACCCGGTAGCGCTCGGTGGCGAGCTGCAGCTGCTCGCGGGCCGCCGTGCGGTTCGTGTCTTGGATCGCGATCGTGCGGTAGGCGGTCGTGACGGTGAGGTACGCCTGGCTTACGGATGCTGATCGTCAGGCGCGCCTGGAACGGCTGCGGTGTGAAATGAAACGGGTACGCCGAGTTCTGGTCGCGAATCGCCTGCTCCTGGAGCGTCGTGTTGGCCCCACAAGGGAGCGCCGTCTGGCCGGCGTTAAGCCAGGCGGTGTTGTGGTACTCGCACGCGATCGAATCTTGCTGCGCGCCAAACCGGACGCCGGCGATCGTGGGGCCGATATCAGAGAGCTTCTGCGTGAACCCCGACCAGCTGGCCGACACGGCGACGCTCGGCGTGTACGCGCCCGTGGCCGCGCGGACGCCCCAGCTGGCGGCGCCCTCGCGTGCCCGCAGCGCCTTGAGCGCCGGGTTCTGACCCTCGGCCATCGTCAGCAGGTCCCCGAGCTGCCACGCCGGCGTCTGGACCGCGAACGTGTCGGTGAGCTGCACCGTCGCGACGTCCACCGGCGGCGTGACGCCAATCTGCTGGAACAGCCGCAGCTTCTCGAGTTGCAGCCCGGTCTCCGCGCGCAGCAAGGCGACCTCGGCCTGTCCCCGTGCCACCTGTGCCTGGCGCACGTCGATCAGTGATGCACGACCGACGTCGTAGCGCGCTTGCGCGAGCTTGAGGAACTGCTCGTTGCGGTCGAGCTCCTTGCGCGCCACGTCGGCGTTGTCGCGGGCCTGGAGCACGCTCAAGTACTGCTGGGTCACGCCGGTGATCAGGTTCGACTCGGCGCCCGCCACGTCCGCGTCGGCGGCGCTCAGCTGGGCGTGCTTGAGCGGGATCTGGGTGAGCGTCTGTCCGTTCAGCGCCCAGTCGAGGAACAGGCCGTAGCTCGACGACAGCGTCGAAACGTTCTGCGAGAAGTTGGCCGTCAGAAACCGCTGCTGGCCGGAGCCCGAGTAGCCGATGCCGCCCGATGCGGTGAGCGTCGGCAGAAAGGTGCTGGACCACGCGTTGCGAGCAGCCCAGCCCGCCGGTGACCGGTCGTGGAGCGCCTGCCGGTAGAGCGGGTTGTGCGCGCGTGCCAGCGCCAAGGCGTCGGCGAGAGACAGGTTCGCGGTGGTGGGTTGTTGGGTGACGGCCAGGGTCGGACAGACGGCGAGCCCGACGGACAAGAGCAAGCGCTTCATGAGGTTCCCTTGGACCGGTCGTGAGGTCGTCACCTCATACGCGGGCCGCACGCTACGGGTTTCGACTTGTGACTACCGAACCGACTGGGCGGGAATCTAACCCCCAAGGCGCCTCCGGTCGAAGGGGTCAGGAGGCGGGCGCGCGCTCCGCCGTAAGGCGGCGCGAGGGCACCGCGACCCTGAGCAGCCGGCCGGCACGGTCCAGCCACAGGTGCACCAACTGGTTGGGGCCGCCGGTGACCGTGACGTGGCGCAGTGACGCGGGATCGCGGTGCAGCGTCGTGGCCTCGACTCCCAGGTCCTGGACGACGAGAACCTCGCGGTGCCCGGCGCGTGGAAAGATCGCGGTGACTGACACGGGGCTCGGGCCCGCGTGCCAGGCCGCCGCGAGGTACAGGACGAACACCGAGTCGTCGAGCAGCACGACCGGCGCCGGGGCCGGGAATTCACGGGCGCGCTCGGTGAGACGCCCGAGCAGCCGCACCGTGAATCGACCGCGCGACCGCTGGCCCAGGATGCGGAGCGGCTCGCGCGGGTCGGCCACGGAGAAGTCGAGGCTCGCCGGCAGCGAGTCGGCGCCGATTTCGAGGATGGGATTAAGGACCACGATCGGCCGGCTCCGGTCGAACCGCACGGTCGACGAGAGCGTCCATCCCCCGCCGCCGCGCCCCGCCGCGAGCCGGAACGCCTCCCGGCCGATCTCCGCGGTATCTTGCCGGAGCAGGAACGTGCCCTCGTCGAGCGGCGCCTGCAGGGCGAGCAGCGTGAGGATCAGAGCGCTCATGGAACCGTGGGGACCGGGGCTCCGAGCACTCGCGTCGCGATGCGCTCGTAAATCATCTTATACAGACGCTCGCCTTTTTCACGCGTGGCGAGCGTCGGTCGCCCGAGGGAGCCGGGAGACCGCTCTGGGAGCGAGCGCGTGGCCCCGCGATAGCGGGCGGTCTGGCGGGCGGGCAGGACGAAGTCCTGGGCGCGCTCCATCCGCACCAGCTGCGGAGCGAGATAGAGCAGCAGCGAAGTGTCGAGCTCGCTGCCATGCATCGGGCCGTCCGGATCGGCGAGGTGGCCCGCGAAGTCGAGCGCGAACACGTCCACCGTGAACACGCGGGCGCGCCGCGTGCGCAGCGTCGACAGCGCCTCCTGGTGCGGGTCGTGGCCGTGCGCCGTGAGGATGATGAACGCGTCGACGCCGGTCTGCTCCCAGGAGCCGAGCAGGTCGTTCATCCAGCGGTGCAGGGTCTTGCGGCGCACCGTGGCGTTGCCCGCGTACGGCCGCTGAGTGGCCGTGTTCACGCCGTACTCGATCGTGGGGGCGCGCAGGATGTCGAAGCTCGCCGAGAGATCGTCGGCCAGGCGCTCGACGATGATCGTGTCGCACCCCATCGGTAAGTGGGGCCCGTGCTGCTCGCAGGTGCCCACCGGCACCAGGAGGCGGGAATCGCGCTCGAGGATGAAGCGGACTTCGTCCGCCACCAGCGTCTTCAAATGATGCGGCGCCTTCATATCCTGATCGCGGGCTGCGCCGCGGCCGTGGCGGTGGCGGAGTGGCTCCACGGGAACGCCGGGCCGTGGGCGTGGACGGCGGGGGTGGCGGGGCTCGTGACCGCCGGCCTGGCGGTGGCGCGCGGTCCCCGGACCGGCGCGCCGGCTCTCGCCGCCCTGGCGTCCCTCCTGCTCGCCGTGGTCGTCATCGTGGGCGTGCGCGAGGTCCGCCGGATCGAGTGCTGCTGGACCGAGGTTCGGGCGGAACGGGTCCCTCGGGACTCGGCCGAGCTGCGTGGCGCGCTCGCGGCGGCCGTGGCCGAAGCCCGGCGCCTCGCCGAGCGCGCCATGACGGCCGCCCTGCTGCCGCGGGACGCGGCCTTCGAACAGCTCGCGGTCGCGATGCAGGCTCGGGGGCAGGCGCCGGGGGTGGAGCGCGGCGTCGTCATCCTCGGCGCCGACGGCGAGCCGTTCGCGTGGGCGGGCCGCCACCGGTTCGTTCCTGCCCGGGACACGGTAGAATTGCGCGCCGTCATCACCCCATTCTACGTGTCGCTCGAGGCCCGGCGCCAGACACAGGCCGGCGGCACCGCCGTGGGCTCGGTGTTGATCGACGCCGCGCCGGCCGCGCGCGACCGGGACGGGGCGGTGAGCGCACTGTTCGCGCGCCGCTATGGCGTGACGCTGCGGTTCTACGTTCCACATCTCGCCCCGGTCGACTCCACGGTCTTCGACTACGCCACCCCCGACGGCCGCACGCTGTTCAGCGTGCAGCCGATCCCGCCGTCCCAGGGTGACGCGAAGCTCGCCGCGGTGCAGGGCGCCGCAGGGCGGGCCGGCACGGCGCTCGCCGCGGCGCTGCTCTTCCTCTTTATGGTCGCGCCGCCGGGGCGGTGGCGGTGGCTGGTCGTCCTGGCCGCGGCGTGGTGTCTGTTGCGGGCGCCGCTCGGCCCCGCGCTCGGGCTGGCGAACCTGTTCTCGCCCGCGCTGTTCTATCGGCCGATGCTCGGCATGTTCAGCGCGTCCGCGGGGTCGCTCGTCGTGCTGGGGCTCGTGGTGCTGCTCGCGGCCGCGCTGCGGTGGCGCGGCGGGATCGCGCGGCGCTGGTGGACCCTGTCCGCGGCGGCGGTCCTCGTGCTCGCCGCTCCGTACCTGGTGCGCTATTTCGGTCGGGGCATCGCGCCTCCCACCGGCGGCGTGAGCTTCGGCTTGTGGATCTCGTGGCAGCTCGCGGTCGCGGCGGCCAGCATGGCGCTGGTGTTTTGGGCGGCGGCCTTGGTGCGCGGCACCGGGGAGCCGAGGGGCGTCCCGTGGACTCTCCCCGCCGCCTGCGCGTGGGCGGTGCTCGCGGCGCTCGTCGGCCTGTGGTTGTGGCAGCCCTATGGCGCCTGGCCCGAGTGGTACACTTTCGTCTGGCTCCCGGCCCTGGTGGGCGTGGTGGTGCCGGCGCCCAGTCGCTGGGCCGTCTGCGGCATCGCGACCGTGGCCGGGACTGCCGCGGCGCTCGTCACGTGGGGCGCGACGGTCGAAGGCCGTCTCGGTCTCGCCGAGCGTGACGCCGCGAGGTTGGGTCGGGAGGAGGACCCGCCTGCGGTCGCGCTGCTCGAGCGCATGGGTCGCGAGCTGCCGGCACCCGCGCCGCGCACGGCAGGAGAGCTGTACGCGCTGTGGCTGGGGTCGCCCCTCGCCGCCGAGGACTATCCGGCGAGTCTCGCGGTCTGGACGCGGACCGGCGATCCCGTGACCGAGCTCCGCCTGGCGCGACTCGACCTGCGGCCACCGCTCATGGCGGCGCTGGTACGCTCTCCCGACACGCAGCGCGGTCCGCGCGTCGAGCGGCTGCCGGGCGTGCCGGGCGTTCACAACGTGCTCGTCGCGCCGCTCCCCTCGGGCGACGTGCTCACCGTGGGCGTCGGTCCACGCACGCTGCTCATCCCGGCGGACCGCGTGGCGCGGTTTCTCCACGGCGAGGTCGGCGCGGGACTCCCATACGTCCCCTCGCTGTCGCTCCCGAGCCCCGGCCCGCCGGCTGCGAGCGCCCGGGTCATCTGGACGCGGAGCGGATGGTCGGTGCGCGGCGAGCGGCGGATCGAGCTGCCGGGCGGCGTGCGGCACGTCCACCTGCGGGTCGACGTTCAGCCGGGGGGGCCATGGGCGCTGCTGGTGCGCGGCGCCCTGGTTGTTGTCTCGGACGCCGTGCTGCTCGGCGCGATATGGCTCTTCAGCCTGCTATTCGTCGCCGGGGGGCGCCCGCGACTCCAGCCCGTCCTCGCCGGGCTGCGCACCAGCTACCGCGTGCGACTCACCGCTGCACTGGCCGGCTTTTTCGTGGTGCCGGTGATGGCGTTCGCGCTGTGGAGCTTCGCGCAGCTGCGTGACGATGCCCGCCAGGACGGCGACCTGCTCATCCGCCAGACCCTGCGCGACGCCGCCACCACGGCGGGCGGCGCCGTGTCCGACCGCGCGACCAACGTCGAGCGAGCGATCGGCGAGCTCGCCAACCGGCTCGATGCCGACCTCTGGTTGTATCAAGACGGCGTGTTGACCGCGACCAGCACGCCGGTGCTCGACGAGCTCGGCCTCACAGATCCGTTCCTCGCGCCGGACGTATTCGTCCGGTTGGCGCTGCGGGACGAGCTGGAGGTCAGCGCCGACGGCACCGCGGCCGGACGGCCCGTCCGGGTGGGGTATAGCGTGGTGCTGCCCGGCGCGGCGATTCTCGCCGCGCCGCAGCTGGTCGACGACGAGCGCGTCCGCCAGCCGCTCGAGGACCTGACGCTCGCCCTGGTCCTCGCCACGCTGGTCGGTCTGGTTGCCGCGGTGGCGCTCGCCGGCTTGGTGGCGCGCGGCCTCGCCAGCCCCGTGGCCGCACTGCGGGACGCTGCGGTGGCGCTGGGCCGGGGCGCGCCGCTCCCCGCGTTCCCCCCCGGGGCGCTGCGCGAGTTCGAGCCGGTCGTGTCGGCGTTCGAGCGGATGGCGGCCGACGTGCGCAAGAGCCAGGCGGCGCTGGAGGAAGCGCGCCACCGGACCGCCCAGGTGCTCGCCAACGTGGCGACGGGCGTGATCGCCGTGGACGAAGGGTTGCGTGTGACGATGGCCAATCCCCGCGCGGCGGACCTGCTCGGCGCCACACTCGAGCCCGGCAACCTGCTCCCGCGGACGGCGTCGTCCGAGTGGCTCCCCGTGTGGAACGCGGTCGGCGAGTTCCTCGCGGCCGGCCGAGGCGCAGGGGGAGAAGGAGAGCGCATTGCGGAGCGCGAGTTCGACGTGGGGGGCCGACAGATCCGCGTGCAGATCGCGTCGCTCGGGCCCTCGCCGGACGGCTGCGTCGTCGCGCTGGACGACGCCACCGCGTTCACGCGGGCCGCCCGCGTCCTGGCCTGGGGCGAGATGGCGCGCCAGGTGGCACACGAAATCAAGAATCCGCTGACGCCGATCCGGCTCGGCGTGCAGCACCTGCGACGCGCCCGTGCCGAGGGGCGGGCCCACGATTTTGACGCCACGTTGGAGGAGACGGCGGTGCGGATCCTGGCCGAGATCGATCGGCTCGACGCGATCGCGCGCGCCTTCTCGCGGTTTGCGTCCCCGCAGGCGGAACTGCGACCGCTCGAGCCCGTGGACCTGTATGCCGCTGCACGCGAGGTCGTGCAGCTGTACGCGCTGGGCGGGGCCGAGGCACCCACCGGCTTCGAGATGGCGGGTGAGGCGGGCGCGCCGGCGCTGGCCCGCCGGGACGAAGTGAAAGAGGTGCTCGTCAACCTGCTCGAAAACGCGCGCAATGCCGGGGCGCGCCGCGTCACGGTGCGCGTGTCCGAGAGCGGCCGGCGGCTGGCCGTCGAAGACGACGGGCGCGGTATTCCGGCCGACGCGCTGCCGCGCGTCTTCGAGCCGGCGTTCTCGACGACGTCGAGCGGCGCGGGGCTCGGGCTCGCGATCGCGAAGCGCCTGATCGAGAGCTGGGGCGGCACCATCGCCTTCGCGAGCACCGCGGGACGCGGGACCACCGTTACCATCACTTTTCAGGCCGCCCCCCCCACCCCCGCCCCCGCCGCCGCGCGAGCGATCTGAGTTGGTGACCGGGCTCACGCCCGCACATGGCGGAATTCACAAACATTGTTACCGTTGTCACCGGCACTATTCTCGGGGAGAACCGTGCGGACAGCCTTCGTGGGCGCGGGAGTGATGGCACTCGTCGTCGGCTGCGCTACCGCGGCCGGCGCGCAAGGATGGGTCACCGACGCCCGCCGCATCGGTCTCGGGGGCCTGGGGCTCGACCAGGGAAGCCTGCGGCGCTACAACGCCGCCTACCGAGCCGTGCCGGGTCGAGCCGGGCAACGCGGCCAGCCGAAAGTCACGATTCCCATCCCGCTCGGCCTCATCCAATTCTTCCACGACCATCCGATCTCGAACATCAAGAACGACCCGGCGTTCAACCACGATTCCGCTGGGTTCAATCCGGTCGAGCTCCTCAACGTCGTCTTCGGCATCGGGAAGGACTCGCTGCGCGTGAACCTCGGCCTGACCGCCCAGCTCGTTCCACAGGATCAATTCGGGATCGGCGGCTCGAGCCGGCCGCTCGACCCGGGGCTGTCGATCAAAGGGGTGCGCATCGGCGTGATGGGTTGGGTGCACGACGAGGTCGGGTTTCAGCTCGGCGACAAGCTCCTGGGATTTCTGCGGGATTCCATGCCTGCCGATACAAACACGCGCTATAACATCCTCGGCGACGCGGTGCTCGAGGCGGGATTCGCGCCGACGGTCGCCTACGCGGGGCGCCTCGCGGGCGATAGCACCACCGGGCTGTACGTGGGAGGCGCGGTCCACTACTACGTGGGCCTGGCCTACGCGCGCGTGAACGGAGACGGCGGGTTCACCACCGGCGACTCGATTTTCGGCGGCCCTACTCCCGTGAAGCCCGATGCGCGCGCCCTCACCCAGTACTCCAAGTTCGGGAACAGCTTCGGGCACGGCGTGGGCGGCGATGTCGGGATCGCGGTGGTGACGGGACCGATCGAGCTCGGCGTCGGCGTGAACGACATCGGCGCGACGATCACCTGGCCCGACACGCGGGTCGACAGCGCCCTGTACCGGGACTCGAGCTTCAGCAAGCCCGTCGCGAATCACATCGAGACGCAAACGAAGCTTCCGGTCTCGTACCTGGTCAACCTGGCGTACACGGTGGGAAAGACGACGCTCGGGGCCGACGTGCTCAACAGCGGGCGCGGCACCACGGTGCACGTCGGGGGAGAGCAACGTGTCGGCGTGATCGTGCTGCGCGGCGGCGTGGCGCGCGACCAGCGCAAGCGCATGGAATTCGGCTGGGGCGGGGGCTTGCGATTCGGGGGGCTGGGTCTGGACGTGGGATTCTGGACCCACACGAACTCGCTATCCAACCAGCGCGCCATCACGATGGCGACGTCGCTGTCGATTTACTAGGGAGGCAGGATGAAGGCCAAGTGGCTCGTAGTGGCGCTCGGGTGCGCGGTGGTGGCGGGCTGTGGGAAGGGGCGCGCTATCTTCAACGTGGACGTGTACAGTTTCATCAAGGGGACGGGGAGCGACACCCGCTCCTACGCGGTGCCACCAGGAGTGTCGGGGAGTGTGGGCACGACGCCCCAGAAGATCAGCCTGCCGGGGGCGGGGTCGTCCATCGTGGACACCGTTCGTGCGTTCGGCACCCTCGACCTGAACAATACCAGCGGCTCCGGCACGATCGGCCTCGATGTCTATCTCGCGGCCGACGCGGCCGGCACGAACAACCCCTCGGCCCTGGCGATCACCGTGCCCACCAAGACCGTGTCGGGGACGAACGTGACCCCTGACACCATCGGTGCCGACCTCTCGGCCGCGTTCGACACGTTGTTTACCAAGTCGCAGCTCTGGATCCGGTTCGTTGTCAACGGCTCGGCGGACCCCGGCCTGAACCCGCTGCAAGGGACGGCCGTGGTCACGTCGCTTCAGTTGACGGTCATCATTTCGGACAAGTTCTTCTAAGACTAGTTTTCACCTGCATGCGTAGGTCCTTTCCGTGGGGAGCGCTGCTTGGGGCAACGCTCCCCGGGCTGCTCGCCACCTGTCGCTACGACAGCGCGGGCCCCCGCCCCGGGGGACCGGCATATCTCGCCGTCCAGCCCATAGTCAGCCCCGCGGTCGATCTCGCCGCGTTCGGGCTGACGCCCGACACCATCCGCCTGGTCGTGACGCGCAGCCCCGCCGACACGCTGCGCGCGCTCACCGTCTTCTTCGATCCGGACTCGTCCCAGATCCGTCTGGCGGCCGACGTCACGTTGCGGGCGGTGGTGGAAACCCTCACGGTCCACTTGGAGCTGCGGGGCGGCGGCTTCGCGCTGTTCGCAGGCACTCGGGCCCTGGAGGTGCGGGCCGGGCGACCGGGCCCGCCGCAGCAGATCGCCGTGGTATACACAGGGCCGGGGACGAACGTCGCCGCCCTCACGCTCGCGCCGCTCGACAGCGTGCTCACGTTCGGCGACGCGTTGCGGTTCCGGGTGAGCGCGAAAGACTCAGGTGGTGCGCCCGTAACGGCTTTCTACGTGACGTGGAGCTCGAGCGACACGACCGTCCTGCGCGTCGATGCCGCCGGGCTCGCGCGGGCGCCGCAGGCGCGGGCCCTCGTGTACGTCCGCGCGCGCACGCCGACCGGCATCGTGGACTCGACTCCGGTGACGGTTATCCCGGTGCCCACTCTATTGAGCCTGGTGAGCGGGGCGGGTCAGCGCGGCGTCGTGGGACTCGCGTTGGCGCTGCCGTTCCGGGTGCGCGTGCTCGCCCCCGACGGGTTGGGCGTGCAGGGTATCCCCGTGAGGTTCCGCGCGCTGGCGAGTCTGGGCAGCGCCGTCGCCGACTCCGTGGTCGTGTCGGACACGGCCGGCTATGCCCAGACGGTGGCGACGCTCGGCACCCTCGCGGGACCGCAGGGCTTCGAGGCACGCGCGCTCGCGCTCCCGGCCACGAGCTTCAGCGCCACCGCCCTCGCGGGAGCGGTCTCGAGCGCCACGTCGGTCGTGACCACCACCGCCACCAGCGTCTTGTCGGGGGCGATCGCCACGCTCACCCTGCACGCCAAGGACGCGTTCGGGAACGACCTCACGGCGGGCGGCCGCAGCGTCGTGTTCAGCGTGACGGGAGGGACGAGCACCG
Source organism: Gemmatimonadota bacterium (assembly GCA_003222135.1). GTDB lineage: Bacteria > Gemmatimonadota > Gemmatimonadetes > Gemmatimonadales > GWC2-71-9 > 20CM-4-69-16. The sequence continues at coordinate 23,244 of QHUM01000023.1, forward strand.
GGACGATCGGCCCGACGGTCGATCACGGGGACGGGACGTACACCGCGCCCTTCACCGGCGTGCTCGCCGGGACCGCCAGGTCGTGGTCACGCCGGCGGCGGCGGCACTCGCGGCGCTCGGCCAGACGCAGCAGTTCGGCGCCGTCGCACAGGACCTGAACGGGAACGTCGTCCCGGGACAGGCGTTCACGTGGACCAGCGACAACCCGCTCGTCGCGCTGGTGGACACGGGGGGGATCGTCACAGCTGTGGCGAACGGCAGCGCGACCATCACGGCGACGGCCGCCGGTGTGACGGGGAGCGCCGCCCTGACCGTCGCCCAGGTGGTCAAGTCCGTCGTGGTGAGCCCGGCCGTCGCGTCCCTCGCCGTGGGGCTCACGCAGCAGTTCACGGCCGTCGCGCAGGACGCTAACGGGAACCCGGTGCCGGGACAGACCTTCACCTGGGTCTCTTCGCAGCCGCTCCTTGCGAGCGTGGACCTGAACGGGCTCACCACGGCGCTCGCAATCGGGACGACGGTCATTACGGCCACGACCGGCGGCGTATCGGGGACGGCTACGTTGTCGATCCTGTAAGCGGCGATCGGTGAGAGTCGGCGCCTTGTGGCGGCGGCGCCACGGCTCCGACGCCATGTCTTTCCTGGCCATTCCTTCGCCATTCCTTCTTTTTTCCCCCGTTCTGTTTCCTCTTTCGCCTCCCGATTGCGGCACTCAATTTGCGCCTCCCACGCTTCGGACGGTGATGACGCAGTGCGCGGGCTACCTCTGGAGCGCCGCGACGTCGTCGACCGGCCGGAGACGCGCAGGTCGCTCGCAGGACGGGGGGACGGTCGAGGTCCTTCGGGCGCCGCGTGCAGTCCATAGAGCGCCCGCAACGGGCGCGGCGCTGCTGCAACAGACCTCTCGACCGTCGGAGGGGTTTCCATGAAACGTCTCGCCGTCTTTGCGGCGCTGGCGTTGTCGCCGGTCTGCGCGCTCCTGGCCCAGGATATGGGCCGGATCGCCGGCGCGGTGACGGCGCAGCAAACGGGCGCTCCCCTTACAGGCGCCACCGTCACCCTGGCGGGCGGATCGCTCGGCGCCGTCACGGGCTCGGACGGCCGGTACCTGATCGCCGGGGTGCCTCCCGGGACGTACCGGGTGCGGGCCCGCCTCATCGGGTACGGCACGGTTGAAGATACCGGCGTCGTCGTGACGGCCGGGGAGACCGCGAACCTCGATTTCCAGCTGCGGGCGCAGGCGATTCAGCTCGACGCGGTCGTGGCTATCGGGTATTCCACGGTTCAGAAGCGGGACGTAACGGGTGCGGTGGCGTCGGTGAGTGGCGACCAAGTCACCATGCGCGCCGCACCGACCTCCACGGTCAACACGGCGCTCCAGGGCCGTGCCGCCGGCGTCCAGGTGCTCACGAATTCCGGCATGCCGGGCATCGGGGCGAGCGTGCGCATCCGCGGGACGAACTCGCTCAGCGCCAACAGCGAGCCGCTGTACGTCGTGGACGGCATCCCGGCCGACCAGGGCACCTCCTCCTCCGATCCCAAGAGCAATCCGCTCATGTCCATCGATCCCAACGAGATCGAATCGATGGATGTGCTGAAGGACGCTTCCGCGAAGGCGATCTACGGCGCCCGCGGCGCGAACGGCGTGGTGCTGATCACCACGAAGCGCGGGCGGTCGGGCGAGAATCACTTCACGGTCGAATCGAGCTACGGGTTCCAGAGGATCTCTCGGTTCATCCCCGTCTTGACCGGACCCCAGTACATGCAGCTGCGGAACGAGGCGGTGCTCAACTCCGCCAAGGATCCCACGACGGTGAAGCTGCCGTACAGCGCCGCTCAAATCGCCTCCGCTCAGACGTTCAACTACCCCGCCATGATGCTGCGGACCTGCCCGTCCTGGAGCTGCGTCGCGGCGCCGCAGGCGAACGCGGCGATCACGCTGTCCGGAGGCAGCGATCGGATGCGTTACCTGTTCAGCGGGAACTATATGAAGCAGGACGGCATCGAGATCGGATCGGACTTCGCGCGCTACGGCGTGCGCTTCAACCTGGACGCCGACGTCAGCCCCCGCTTCCGCGTGGCGACGAGCCTCAGCCTCACGCAAGTCAACCGCAACGCGCCGCGTGTGGAGAACGGTAGCGTCGGCGCGGGTGCCAACGGGATCCTGGCCGCCATGCAGTTCGATCCGTCGCTCGCGCCGCGCGACGCCAACGGCAATTGGACCAAGGCGGCGATCCTCGGGGAGCAGGTGGAGAACCCGGTCGCCAACTCGTCCGAGATCCGCGACTTCAACACCACCTCACGCGTGGTCGGGAACGTCGTCGGCGAGCTGGCCATCAGCGACGCGCTCAAGCTGCGCAGCACGTTTGGCGGCACCTTCGGCTTCGACGGCATCGAGTTCTACGCGCCGCGCACCGTCGCATCCGGTCTGGGTCCGGGCGGCGACAGCTTCATCCAGGCGTCGGCCGTGCCGGCGCGCCAGTTGATCAACGAGAACACCCTGGGCTTCCGTCGCGCCCTGGGTCCGGGCAGCGCCGATCTGCTGGCCGGGTTCTCGGTGCAGACGGCGCACTTCGAGAACACGGTGGCCCGCGCCCAAGGGTTGCCGAGCGACGCCACCACGGACAACTGGTACGATGCCGCCCGGATTCTGCGCCCGGCGTCGAGCGGCGCGACCGACTGGGCGCTGGTCTCGTATCTGGGGCGCGCCAACTACAGCCTGAAGGACCGGTACCTCTTCACGGTCACCGGCCGCACCGACGGCTCGAGTCGCTTCGGGCGGAACAACAAGTGGGCCTTCTTCCCCTCGGCCGCCTTCGCGTGGCGCGTGTCGGAGGAGCCGTTCATGCAGCACCAATCGCTCGTCGGCGACTTGAAGCTGCGCCTGAGCTACGGCAAGACCGGGAATCAGGCCATCGACCCGTACAATTCCCTGTCGCGGTTGGGCATCTGTTGGTATTCACTCGCCGGCACCGAGATCAATGCCCTGTGCCCTTCGGGCACGCGGGGAAACCCGGATCTGAAATGGGAGACGCAGAAGCAGCTCAACGTCGGCGTCGACGCGAGCGTGCTGCGGGGCCGGATCGCCTTCTCCGTCGACGCCTACCACTCCGTCACCAACGACCTGCTGCTCAGCGTGCCGCTCCCGGCCACCTCGGGCTTCTCGAGCCAGCTGCGCAACATCGGCTCGGTGCAGAACAACGGTGTGGAGCTTTCGGTCACGACCGTCAACGTCGCGACGGCGCGGCTCGCGTGGCGCAGCACGCTGAACGTCGCGCACAACCGCAACCGCGTGCTCGACTTGGGGACCGCGACACAAATCTTCCCGGGGGTGCGCGGCGGCGGCTTCGTGGAGGGGGGGCAGACGCACATCGTGAGGGTGGGCGAACCGCTCGGCGCGATCTTTGGCTTCAAGACCGTCGGTCTGTGGCAGCAGGGAGACCAGTGCTATCTGACGAACGCCGCTGACTGCACGCCGGGCGAGTACAAGATCGTCGACGTCAACGGCGACGGAAAGATCGACCTGAACGACCGCACCATCGTCGGCTACGCCGATCCCAAGCTCTATGGCGGGCTCTCAAATAGCCTCACCTATGGTCCGTTCAGCGTCGATGTCTTCATGAACTTCTCGTACGGTAACCAGGTCGTCGACATGTCGCGGGTCTTCAATGGACTTGCAACGGGCTTCATGAACGAACGAGCGGACGTGCTGAACCGCTGGACGCCCCAGAACACCAATACCGACATCCCCCGCGCCAACTTCGCGCGGCCCCGGCGCATCTACAGCGCGCTGGTGGAGGACGGCTCGTTCCTGCGTCTCCAGACCCTCACCCTCGGCTACCAACTCCCCAGTCGCCTGTTGCGGGGCGCCAAGGCGGGCCGGGTGTACGTCACGGGTCAGAACCTGTGGATCGCCACCAAATACACGGGCTTCGATCCCGAAGTGAACAGCATGGGCGGCGACCCGCGCACCCGGGGCGTCGATGACGGGGCGTATCCCCGCTCGCGCGTGTGGAATTTCGGCGTCAATCTGACGTTCTGAGTAAAGGACACTGCCATGAAACTCAAGCTCTGGATCGCGCTGCTGGCGCTCTCGGTGGTGGTGGCCGCGTGCCGGAATCTCTTGACCGAGGACCCGAAATCGTTCGTCACGAGCGACTCGTTCTTCAAGACCGAAGCCGATCTGAAGAGCGGGGTGATGGCCGCGTATTCGCCGATGCGCAGCAACAACCTGTTCAACGGGTGGCCCTGGCTCTCATTGGAACTCGCCTCGGACCAGGTGCGCATCGATCGCGACGAGCCGAACCTCGAGACGAGCGGCCCGGACTTCCTCTTCTACTCGACCGGGAGCCGCGGGGTCACCGTCGCATGGCGCGAGCTCTACAACATGGTCTTCCGCGCCAACCTGGTTCTGGCGAATGCCGACCGCGTGCAGCAGTGGACCAACCCGGCGTTGAAGCCCACCTATCTCGCCGAGGCCAAGTTCCTGCGCGCCTACGCCTATCTCTGGCTGACCAAGCTGTACGACGACGTCCCGCTCCTCTTGACCCTGGCGGATCATGACAACTTGGCCGTGGCCCGGACGCCGGTCGAGCAGGTGCACCAGCAGATCATCACGGATCTCACCGAGGTCGAGGCGGTGCTGCCGGCCAAGTGGGGGTCGAGCGATCGGGGCCGGGCCACCCGGGGGGCGGCGGAGATGGCGCTCGCCGATCTCTATCTCTGGCGCGCCAGCTTCCTCAAGAAAACGGCCGAGTGGCAGAACGCGTCCGATTGGGCGAAGAAGGTCATGGATTCCGGCGACTGGGGGCTTTCGGCCGACTACATCAGCACCTTCCTCCCGAGCAACAAGGGCAATCGGGAAATGATCTTCTATGTCGCCGCCTCCGGCGTCGACTCCCGCAGCAGCTCGGGCTGGCTCGTCAATTTCTACTTCCCGCGGGACTTCGGTTTGTCCACCGGAGGCGGTTGGGGGGCCGGCCATCCGACGGATTGGCACTACAACCAGTATCAGCCGGGAGACTACCGCAAGGAGGCGGGCTACCGCACCGGCGGGTGCCGCTGGGACGGCTACTGCGTCACCGCGTTCAAGGACGGGCCGCTGCCGTGGAAGTACCGTCCGACGAATAACGGCTCGGACGGCGGCAAGTGCGACGTGGACATCCCGCTGTACCGCTATGCCGAGGCGATCCTCATCTACGCCGAAGCGCAAAACGAGCTCGGCAACGCGGGGGTCGCGGTCCAATACCTCGACATGATCCGCGCCCGGGCACGCAACGGCACTGGCGCCGAGAACCGCGCCAGCCCGGCCGACTATACGGGTCCACTCGACCAGGCGTCGCTGCGCGACGCGATCTTCGCCGAGCGGGACTTGGAGCTCGCGCACGAGGCGAAGCGCTGGTTCGACCTGGTGCGTCGCGACTCGGAGGACCAGAGCTACTGGGGAAACAGCCTGCACGACCACGATCCGAATTCCTGGCGCATGCAGGCGATCCAAGACTACAAGAAGCGGTGGCCGGTCCCGCAGAGCGAGATCGATCTCAATCCCAATTTGCTGCCGAATAACCCGGGGTATTGAGCCACCGTCGTTCGGCGCCCCTCGCCCGACGGTCGGGCTGAGGGGCGCCGTTTGCTGTTGCAACACTCCCCGAAGGAACCCCGACCGAACCGCGAGTGTTCAACGCCAACGACCAAGCTCACCTGACGGGACCTGAAGGCTCGCGGATCTGGCGGCGGCCTCCTGTAGTCCTTTCGGTCTAACTCCAACGAGGTATGGTATTTCCGCAACAGCAGGGGGGAGCTTTGTCCCTGGCGTGCGGTCCCATACCCCCTACACAGGAGTGCTCCGATGAAGGGCATAAAGCTCCTGCGCCCTCGTGTCATTCCACTTTGTTACGGACTTGCCCTCGGGCTCGTGGTCGGCTGCGCCGGCCCGGGCACGCGGCAGCTCGAGAAGCCCACCCCGGACGACGCAGTGTCGGTCGGCTACGGCACTCAACACAAAAAAAACATCACCGCGGCGATCACGTCGATCTCGCCGACGGACGCGGAGACGCGCGTGGCGCGCGTCGAAGATCTGTTACGCGCTCGCGCCCCGGGCTTGGAAGTCCTGCCGCTGCGGGATGGCACATTCACCCTGCGGATCCGTGGCCACCGCGGCCTCACGGGTAGCCTCGCGGCTGACGAGCCGTTGCTCGTGATCGACGACATCCCGGCGCTCGGATCGGCCGGTGCGATGCTGGCCGGCCTCACGCCGCAGGACATCGCGCGCATCGACGTCCTGAAGGACGCCGGTGCGACGGCGGTGTACGGCTCGCGGGGCGCCAACGGCGTGATCATCATTACAACGAAGCGCGGGCGGTAAACGGCTCTTCGAAAGACGTAGCGGGACGACGGTACAGGTCCCACGAAGCGACTGCGTATTCTTGTCGCGGAGTGGGGCCTGAAGCGTCGTCCCGTTATATTCTCCATGTGACTGATTACCAGCGTCGCAGAACCAGCGTCGTATCAGTCGGCGGTGTGAAGGTGGGCTCCGCCCATCCGATCGTCGTCCAGTCGATGACCAACACCGATACCGCCGACATCGCAGCCACGGCGGCACAGGTGCGGGCCCTGCACGCCGCCGGGAGCGAGCTGGTGCGCGTCACGGTGAACAACGAGGCGGCCGCCGACGCGGTCCCGCACATCGTGGCGCAGGTGGACGTGCCGGTCATCGGCGACTTCCACTACAACGGCCACTTGCTGCTCACCAAGTACCCGGCGTGCGCCCGCGCGCTCGCCAAGTACCGCATCAATCCCGGCAACGTCGGCGCGAAGCGTCGCGACGAGCACTTCCGCACCATCATCGACGTCGCCCTCGCGAACGACCGGCCGGTACGCATCGGCGTCAACTGGGGGAGCCTCGACCAGCAGCTCCTCACCGAGCTGATGGACGAGAATGCGCGCCGGGCGGAGCCGGTCGACGCGCGTGACGTCCTGATCGAAGCCATGCTGGCGAGCGCGCTGCGCTCCGCCGAGCTCGCCGAGCAGTGCGGCTTGCCGCACGACCGCATCATTCTCTCGGCCAAGGTGTCGGGCGTGCAGGATCTGGTGGATGTGTACCGCCGGCTCGCCCAGCTCGCCGACTACCCGCTGCACCTCGGTCTCACCGAGGCAGGGATGGGCGCGAAGGGCATCATCGCCAGTGCCGCGGGCCTGTCGATCCTGCTGCAGGAAGGCATCGGCGACACGATTCGCGTCTCGCTCACCCCCCGGCCCGGGGGGGACCGCACC
>QHUM01000056.1 GCA_003222135.1 Gemmatimonadota bacterium
GGCGGCGAGGACGGGAGTCCACGACTTGAGCGTCTCGAGCTCCGTCACTCCGCCCATCTTTGAGAACAGCCAGAACCCGCTGTCGTTCATCCACGACCCGACGAGCGACCCGCTGGCAATGGCGGTCGCGACATACACGGTGTGAAACGGAAGACCGTGGCCGCTCGCCGGCAGCATGGCCGAGAGCATCGCCGCGGCCGTGATCATCGCGACCGTGCTCGAGCCTTGGGCGACTTTTATCAGGCTCGCGACCCCGAACCCAAGGAACAGAAAGATCAGGCCGGAGCCCGTCCCCGACGCGGGTCCCCCACCGTGCCCGACGAACGCCCGCTCGATCACGGGCCCGATCCCTGTGGCCTGCAGCGCGACCCCGAACCCCCCGCTCGCCGCAATGATGAGGATCATCACCCCGGCGCTCATCAAGGACGTGTCGACCATCTCCGCGAGGTCGGCCCGGCTCACCCCGCGCTGCCGCGCGTACACCCGCATGGCTACGCCCGCGGATACGAGCAGCGCCAGATTGGGGTTCCCGATGATCGCGGTGTAGGGCGCCAAAGCCGACCAGCCCGTGGGGTGCATGCCCGGCTGCGGCGTCATGGACACGACGATCGTGTGCGTCGAGATCAGCAGCACGGGCAACACGATCGGCAGCAGCGAGGGGATGAGCCCGGGCAGCGGGTGCAGGCCCGCCGGCCCTGCCGCCGCTCCGCCGGAGTCCGTTCGAGGCACGACGGGCATGCGGTGGTCCACCCATCCCGCGAACAGCAGCCCGACGCCCGCCGCCGGCAGCGCCACGACCATGCCGACCAGAACCATGGTTCCCAAGTCCACGCCCAGCGTACCGGCGATCGCCAGCGGTCCGGGGGTGGGCGGGACCAGCGTGTGCGTCGCCGCCGCGCCCGCCGCAATCGCCAGGAGGTACTTGAGATAGTTGCGGTTGGTGCGCCCGTGCATCGAGCGGGCCAGGGGGACCAGCAGATAGAAGACCGTGTCGAAGAAGACAGGGATCGACAATACGTAGCCCGTGGCGCACAGGGCCGTGGCGCCTCGCTCGACACCCAGCAAGGCGAGGAACGCATTGACGATCCGGTCCGCCGCCCCGCTGTCCATCATCGCTTTCCCGGTAATCGCCGCCAGCGCGATGACGACCCCGACGGTGCCTGCCGTGCGGCCGAAGCCCTCCGCCACGCGAGCGATCTTCACCGCGGGCTCACCGGGAGCCAGCAGGCTGACCACGATCGCGGCGGTGATCAGCGCCAGGAACGCGTTCAGGCGCAGCACGACGATCCCCACGAGGATCGTGCTCATTCCCACCAACAAGATGAGCAACGGATGCACGGACGCCCTCCCCGGTTGCGACAGCGTGACAATGTACGGGCAGAACCCAAGTGGGGCACGTCGCCCGGCCTATGGATTTGGCACCGCCACAGGCGTTAGAATCGCCTGACTGCGGACAGGAATCCACAATGGCGGATGATTCGGCGGATAGCGCGGGCGTGGCGGTGCCGCCGCCCCTCGTGTACGCCCTGGGGTTCGGGCTAGGGTACGCGCTCGATCGACTGGAGCCCGCTCCGGTAGGGATGGGCGGGGCCCGGACCCCGCTCGGCTGGCTCCTCGCCGGCGCGGGTGTCGCGCTCGCCGCGAGCGCCATCGTCCTGTTTCGCCGGGCCGGCACGAGCCCGGTTCCCATCCAGCCCACGACGGCGCTCGTGGCGCAGGGGCCCTACCGCTTCACCCGCAACCCGATGTACGTCGGACTCGCGGCGCTCTACGCCGGCATCGCGTTGCTCGTCAACTCGCTGTGGCCGCTCGTGCTGTTACCCGTCGTGCTCGTCGTAATTCGGTGGTGGGTCATCGCGCGGGAGGAGGCGTACTTGGAGCGCAAGTTCGGTGACGCCTATCGCGCATACACGAGGCGGGTACGGCGGTGGCTGTGACCGTGGACGATCGCGATCGCGCCTTTCACGTGGAGCAGTTCCGCGATTACCTCGCCCTCGAGGCCGGCAACAGCGCGAATACCGTGGGTAATTACCTGCGCGACGTCGGGCGGCTCATCGCCCACGCGACGACCCAGGGCGCCGGCCGCCCCGATGCCATCACCGCCGTGCAGCTGCGCGAGTTCGTCTACGATCTCAAAGACCTGGGCCTCGCCCCGGCGACGATCCGTCGTCAGATCTCGGCGATCCGCACGTACTACCGCTTCCTGGTCGGCGAAGGACACGCGACGCGAGACCCGAGCGAGCGCCTCGAATCGCCCAAGCAGTGGCGCACCCTGCCCACGGTGCTGACGGTCGCCGAGGTGGGCAGACTGCTCGCGGCCCCGAACACCGACGAGCCGCTCGCGATGCGAGACCGGGCGCTGCTCGAGTTCGCCTACGCGACCGGGGCGCGTGTGTCGGAGGTGGTGGGGCTGAAGCCTCAGGACCTGTTGTACGAGGACGGGGTGGTGCGGATTTTCGGCAAAGGGGCGAAGGAGCGCATCGTTCCGGTGGGGCGTCGCGCCCTGGGCGCGGTGGCGCTGTACGCCCGTGAAATCCGGCCCCGCTTCGACAAGGGGAAGGGACGGGGCATCCTGTTCCTCAATGCGCGCGGTACACCGCTGTCGCGCGTCGGCGCGTGGACGATCATCAAGCGCGCCGCGAAGGTGGCGGGGCTCACCAAGCGGGTCACCCCCCACACGCTGCGCCACAGCTTCGCCACGCACCTGCTCGAGGGCGGAGCGGACCTGCGGGCGGTCCAGGAGATGCTGGGGCATGCCGACTTGGCGACCACACAGCTCTACACCCACGTGGACCGTGACTACCTGCGCAGCGTGCATCGGCAGTATCATCCCCGGGCCTGAGCGGGGAGGGGGGCGCACCATGTCGCGAGCCTTTACCAAAGAAGATGCGGGCAACGAGGCGCCCCGTCGCAACTATGGGCTGCCATCGAAGGGCGATCCGGAGTTCGATCGCGCCGCGGCGGACGCGCTGCTCGAGGCCGCCCGCGCCGGCGAGACGGCGAGTGCCGAGCAAGCCACCGGCTACTATTGGGGCGAGCCCCGGCTGCGCGAGCACGTCCAGCGGATTCTCGATCGCGCCCGCGCCTCGGGCGACGAGCGGCTGCAGCAGCTCGCCGAGCGCTTCCTGCGCTGATCGGCCGATCGCCCGTGCTCTTCATTCTCGATAACTACGACTCGTTCACCTACAACCTCGTCCAGCTGTTCGGCGAGCTAGGCCAGGAGCCCGTCGTGTACCGCAACGACGCGCTCACGGTCGCGCAGGTCCTGGCGCTGAAGCCGCGCGCGGCGGTGCTCTCCCCCGGTCCGTGCACGCCGCGCGACGCGGGGATCCTGGTGCCCCTGGTGCGGGCTCTGGCGGGGAAAATCCCGATCCTGGGCGTCTGCCTCGGCCACCAGGCGATCGGGGAGGCGTTCGGCGGCCGCGTGGTGCGCGCCGACCGCCTGATGCACGGCAAGACGTGCCCGGTGATCCACGAGAAGGACGAGCTGTTCGAAGGCATCCCCAGCCCCGTCACCGGCATGCGCTACCACTCGCTCGTCGTCGAACCGGCGTCCCTCCCCAAAGATCTCGTCATCACCGCCTGGAGCGGCGACCGCCCCAAGGACGCCGAGATCATGGCCATGAAGCACCGGAACCATCCGATTTACGGCGTACAATTCCATCCCGAGTCCATCGGGACCGAGCACGGTAAGCGATTGCTGGAGAATTTCTTAGGCGTGGCACGCGCCATGCCCTAGACGCCGCGGCACGTATCTTGTATGTTCCTCCGTGCCCGTCCTCGGCGTGATCCCGGCGCGGCTGGGCTCCAGCCGCCTTCCTCGCAAGCCCCTCCTGCCTCTGGCGGGTGAACCGCTCATCCTCTGGGTGATCCGTCGCGTCGCCGAAGCCGCGGTGTGTGACCGACTGGTCGTCGCAACCGATGCGCGTGAGATTGCCGTCGTGGCTGAACGAGCGGGATACGAAGCCGTCCTCACCTCCTCGGACCACCAGTCGGGCACCGAGCGAGTGTCAGAAGTTGTTGCAAGCAAACAGTTTAAGACCTTCGACCTGATTCTCAACGTGCAGGGCGACGAGCCGCTCGTGGCCCCCGAAGCGCTGCGCGGCGCCGTGGCGCGCGTCCAGGGAGGCGATCCGATCGGCACCGCGGCGGGCACGCTCGACCCCGCGCTCGCCGCCGACCCCAATCGCGTGAAGGTCGTGGTGGATGCGCGCGGCCGGGCGGTGTACTTCTCGCGCGCGGCCGTGCCGTTCGATCGGGACGGCACCGGCGCCGTGGTCTATCACCAGCACGTCGGCGTGTACGCCTACACGCCCGACGCCCTGGCGCACTGGGTGCGGCTGCCGCCCGTCCCGGTGGAGCGCTGGGAGCGGCTCGAGCAGCTGCGCCCGCTGCTGCACGGCGTCCCGATCGGCGTGGCGCTGTTTGCCGCACCCGCCGCTCCGGGCGTGGACACGCCCGAGGATCTCCGCTACGCGGAAGCGGCCCTGACCGGCCAACTGACCGGCCAACTGCGGGAGGTGAGCTCGTGAGCTCGACGAAGTACATCTTCGTGACCGGCGGGGTGGTGAGCTCCCTCGGGAAGGGCATCGCAGCCGCGTCGCTCGGCCGCCTGCTGGTCGAGCGCGGGCTGCGCGTGACGATCCAAAAATTCGACCCATACATCAACGTCGATCCCGGCACGATGTCGCCGTTCCAGCACGGCGAGGTGTATGTCACGGACGACGGTGCCGAGACCGATCTCGACCTGGGCCACTACGAGCGCTTCATCGACCGCTCGCTGTCGCAGGTCAACAACGTCACGACCGGCCGGATCTACCAGGCGGTGATCACGAAAGAGCGGCGCGGGGAATACCTCGGCTCGACGGTGCAGGTGATCCCCCACATCACCGACGAGATCAAGGCGGCGATCCGCCGGCTCGCCCCCGACCACGACGTCGTGATCACCGAGATCGGCGGCACCGTGGGCGACATCGAATCGCTCCCGTTCCTCGAGGCGATCCGCCAGTTCCGTCAGGAAGTCGGGCGCGACAACACGCTGTTCATCCACCTCACCCTCGTTCCGTACATTGCCGCCACATCCGAGCTCAAGACCAAGCCGACCCAGCACTCCGTGCGGGAGCTCATGCAGATCGGGATCCAGCCCGACATCCTCGTGTGCCGCACCGAGCGGCCGCTGTCGGAGGAGATCAAGCGCAAGATCGCGCTGTTCTGCAACGTGGACTTCGGGTGCGTAGTGGAGAGCCCGGACGTGCGGTCGATCTACGAAATCCCGCTCAAGCTGCACGAGCAGGGGCTCGACAAGGAAGTCTGCCACCGGCTGCACCTCGAGACCAAGGAGCCCGACCTGCGCGCGTGGGCGCACATGGTGGACAAGATCCTGGCGCCGCCGGCGCGCGCGCGCATCGCGGTCGTCGGGAAGTACACCGAGCTCGCGGACAGCTACAAGAGCATCCACGAGGCGCTGGTGCACGGTGGCATCGCGCATGACTGCGGCGTGCAGATCGAGTGGATCGCCTCCGACCGCTTCACCGATCAGCAGGCGGCGGGCGAGCTGCTGGGATCGTACGACGGGCTGCTGGTGCCCGGAGGATTCGGCGTGCGGGGCGTGGAGGGGATGCTCGAGGCGATCCGCTGGGCCCGCGAGCACAAACTCCCCTTCTTCGGCATCTGCCTCGGCCTGCAGACGGCGATCATCGAGTTCGCGCGCAACGTCGCCAAGCTGGCCAACACCAACTCCAGCGAATTCGAGCCCGAGTGCGAGAACCCGGTGATCGCGTTGCTGCGCTCGCAGGAAGGGATCCACGATATGGGCGGCACGATGCGGCTGGGTGCGTATCCCTGCAAGCTGCGCCCCGGCTCGCGCGCGGCGCAGGTGTACGGCAGCCAGGAAGTGAGCGAGCGCCACCGGCACCGCTACGAAGTCTCCAACGCCTACCGCGATGTGCTCGCCGAATACGGGATGCGCTGCTCCGGTCTCTCACCCGACGGTTCCCTGGTCGAGATGATCGAGCTGCCCGATCACCCCTGGTTCATCGGCTGCCAGTTCCACCCCGAGCTCAAGTCCCGCCCGATGCGTCCCCACCCGCTGTTCGCGGGCTTCGTGGGCGCGGCGCTCGCCCAGCACCGGGCGCGACCCGGGGCGCCCGCGCGGGCGGACGTCCCGTCGGAGCTGGCGCGCTTCGGCGACTGAGCGATGGGCCAGCACTTCGGAGCCACCCCGTTCCTGATCGCGGGGCCCTGCGTGGTCGAATCGGACGACTTGAACCTGCGCATCGGTGAAGCCCTCGCCGAGCTCGGCGCCAAGCTCGGGGTGCACGTCATCTACAAGGCCTCCTACGACAAGGCGAACCGCTCGCGCCTGCAAGGCGCACGCGGTCCCGGCTTGGAGCGCGGGCTCGCGGCGCTCGCCGCGGTCCGCTCCGAGACCGGCCTCCCCATCCTGACCGATGTCCACGAGGCGGACCAAGTGCCCGCGGCGGCCCAAGTGGCCGACGTGCTCCAGATCCCGGCGTTCCTGTGCCGCCAGACCGATCTGCTCGTCGCGGCGGGGCGCGCCGGGCGCGCCGTGAACGTGAAGAAAGGGCAGTGGCTGTCACCCGACGGGATGCAGGGCGCCGTCGAAAAGGTGCGCGCCGGTGGGGCACCCGAGCTGGCGGTCACCGAGCGCGGCACGTTCTTCGGCTACGGCGACCTGGTGGTCGACATGCGAAACTTCGCCCGTTTGCGGGCCGCGTGCGGCGTCCCCGTGGTGTTCGACGCCACCCATTCGGTGCAACAGCCCGGTCGGGGCGAAGCCGGCGCGAGCGGCGGCCTGCGTGAGTTCATCCCGCCGCTCCTGTATGCCGCCGCCGCCGCAGGCGCCGACGGGTTCTTCCTCGAGACGCACCCCGACCCCGACCGGGCCCCCTCGGACGGCTTGAACATGCTGCCGCTCGATCAGTTGCCGGCGGTCGTGAGCGTGGCGCTCGAGGTGTGGCAGCGGGCGCGGGAGGCGGTCCGTGCTTAGCGGGCCGACGCTCGCGGGGCGCAGGGACTCCGGCGTCCACCGTTCTGGGGTCGGGCGCCGATGATCGACGCCTCGCTCGCCCGCGGCCTCAAGCTCGTCGGCTTCGACGTCGACGGCGTGCTCACCGACAACGGCGTGTACCTGGGGATGGTCGGCGACCACCCCGTCGAGTTCAAGCGCTTCCACATCCAGGACGGGCTGGGCATCCGGCTGCTCAAGACCGCCGGCCTCGTCGTCGTGTGGGTCAGTGGCCGGGAATCCGCGGCGACCGCGCTGCGGGCGCGTGAGCTCGCCGTCGACGAGCTGATCCAGGACCCGAGCGCGCGCAAGCTTCCCGTGTTCGAAGCCCTGCGCGAGCGACGCGGGCTGACGTGGGAAGAGTGCGCCTTCGTGGGAGACGACCTCGCCGACCTCCCGCTCCTGGCGCGCGTGGGGCTTCCCATCGCGGTCGCGAACGCGGTCGCCGAGGTGAAAGCGGCGGCGCGTGCGGTGACCACCGTGCCGGGCGGGCAGGGCGCGGTGCGCGAGGTGGCGGAGCTGATCCTCCAGGCGCGGGGTGAGTGGCACGACCTGCTGTCCCAGTATTTCGTGGAGCGTGGCGATGTCGCGTACCGAGCCGACCGATCTCGTTGAGCGCGGGCGCCGGGTCCTGGCCCTCGAAGCGGCGGCGATCCGCGGGGTCGCCGAGCGGCTGGGACCGCCGTTTGCGACGGCCGTGCGGCTGCTCGCGGACGCGCGCGGTCGCCTCATCGTGTCGGGCGTCGGCAAGTCCGGGCTGATTGCGCGCAAGATCGCCGCGACCCTCACCTCCACCGGCACACCGGCCTCGTTCCTCCACCCCGTGGACTCGCTGCACGGCGACCTAGGCATCGTGGACCGCAACGACGCGGCCATCCTCCTCTCGAAGAGCGGTGTCTCAGACGAGCTGTTCGGCCTGGTCGGCCAGCTCAAGCGGCTGGGGGTGCCGATCATCGCGATCACGGGGGATTGCGACTCGATCCTCGCGCGCCAGGCGGAAGTCGTGCTCGACGCCAGCGTGCCAGAAGAAGCCTGTCCCGAGACCCTCGCGCCGACCGCCAGCACGACGGTGGCGCTCGCCCTGGGCGATGCGCTCGCCGTCGCCCTGCTCGAGGTGAAAGGCTTCCGGCGCGAGCAGTTCGCGGCCCTGCACCCGGGCGGCGCGTTGGGGCGCAATCTGCTGCTGCGGGTCGCGGACGTGATGCTCACCACCGACGTGCCCACGCTCCTCCCCGACCGCCCGATGCGCGAGTGCGTCGTCCTGCTCGCGGAAAAGCGGGGCACGGTGGCGATCGTCGACGCTGCCGGCGGTCTCGTCGGCGTCGTGACCGCCGGGGATCTCACCCGCCTGATGGAGCGGACCGATCGTTTCCTCGATCTCCCCGTCGGCTCGGTGATGACCCAGACGCCCAAGGCGACCACCCCCGACGAGCTGGCGGGCGCCGCGGTGCAAGTGATGGAGAAGCACGGCATCATGGCGCTGCCCGTGCTGGACGGCGGCCGCAAGCTCGTGGGGATGGTCCATCTGCATGACCTTATGAAAGCTGGAGCGGCGTGAACAACGACAATAAGACGTCGCGCAACAACGTCACGCAGAGACGTCAAGCGACACCGTTACGTCGTCGCTCGACGATTTCGTGCTACGCGTTCTCGTGCTACGTCGCCTTGTGCGGGATGGCGGCGGTCGCGGCGTGTGACTCCGGCATTAGGCCCACAGCGACCATCACGGCCGCCGACACCGCCGACCAGGTGCTCGTCACCATGTCGCACTACGTGACCACCGCGGGGATCCAGCGAGCCCACGTACGCGCCGACACGGCGTATTTCTATTCGCCGATGCAGACCGCCGAGCTGCGCGCCGTGCACATCACGTTCTACGACCCCCGTGGCGCAGAGACCTCGACGCTGACCGCGCGCGAGGGCACGTATCACTGGCGTCCTGGCGATATGGAAGCCCGCGGCAACGTGGTCGTGGTGCGCACCGACGGGGCGACCCTGCGCACCGAAGTATTGCGCTACAGCCAGGCGAAGAATCAGGTGAGCTCCGACAAGCCCTTCGTGTTCGACGAGCCGAATCGCCACATCGAGGGCGAGGGTTTCACGTCGGATCCCGACTTCAAGGTCGTGACGGCCACCCGCATCAAGGGCACGGGCGGTCAGTTTACGCTCCCGAACCAATGATCGTTCCGCTATTGGTCTTGGCACTGGTCCAGCGGCCCCCCTCCCCGCAGACGGGGGACACGGCCGAGGGCCGGCCCTGCGTCGTGGTCATCGACTCGGTGGGAGGGCGAACGCAGCAGGTCGAGGTGCGCAAGGGCGAGACCAACATCTTCGCCGGCGGCGGCGTGCTGGCCCATTGCCGCGGCACGGCGAGCACCCTCTCGGCCGACAGCGTGGCCTGGTTCGCCGGCATCGGCCGCTTCGACATGATCGGGCAGCGACACCTCGTACACATCCGGGACAGCGCGCTCACGCTGGACGCCACCACCGCCGCCTACTTCCTGCACCAGGAGCGCCTCGAGGCGCACCGCAACGTCGTGGCGGTGAACCGCGCGACCGGATCGGTGTTGCGCGGGCCCAACCTCACCTACTACCGCGTCGTGAAGGGCATCCGCGATACGATGGAGATGTACGCCTCCGGGCGCCCCACGATCGACTACCGCGCGAGCGCCCCCCCCGACTCGGCCGAGCCATACGTCATCGTGGCGGACCGGGTGCGCTTCAAGGGCAATGACCGCATGTGGGGCGGGGGCAAAGTGACGATCGATCGAAGCGATGTCGCCGCGCGCGGCGACTCGATGCAGCTCGATCAGGCCGCCGGGCTCGGCGTGCTCATCGGGAAGCCGCACGTCCAGGGCAAGGGCGCGCACCCCTACACCCTGGTCGGCACGCGCATCGAGCTGGGTCTCGAGAGCCGCGAGATCCGCTCCGTGAAGGCCCTGGGGCAGGGCGTCGCCACGGGCACCGACTGGCGCCTCACGGCCGACACGATTCACCTCACGCTCGAGCGCCGCAAGCTGCAGCACGCCTTCGCTTGGGGCCGCGGCGACTCGACCAGTCGCGCGAAGGCAGTCTCCGCTCTCAACACGATCGACGCCGATTCGCTGGCGCTCGACACACCCGACGAGGTGCTGACCGAGGCCCGGGCGTTCCGGCACGCCTTCTCGACCTCCAAGAAGGACTCGTCCAAGACGGCGGACGTGGACTGGATCGCCGGCGACTCGCTCACGGCCCGGTGGAATCAGGCGGCGGATTCGAGCGGTGCGACCAAGAGCCAGCTGCGTCAGATCGTTGCCCGCGGAGCGGCGCGCTCGCTCAGCCACATCGCGAGCGCAAAGGATTCCGTCGCGAAAGATTCCGCAGGGAAGGGCCCCGCCATCGACTACTCGCGCGGCCAGGTGATCGACATCGCCCTCAAGGCGGACAAGGTCGACCGCATCGTCGTGACGGGCCGCGCCGACGGCGTACACCTCGAGCCTGCGCCACCCAAGCCCGCTCCCGCTGACTCCACGGCGAAGCAGCCAGCGAAGCCATGACCGGTTCCGGTATCCCCTCCCGTCTCCCGGACTTGCTGGCGCAGCGGGACTCCTCGCTCCCGCTCGCCGCGGCGGCGCTGGCTCGCATCGCGGACCAGCGGGGCCGCACCACGTTCGGCGACCTGGCCGCGGCGTACCGCGAGGAGTTCCTGCAACTGCGCGCCCACATGCGCGGGGCGAGCCTGCCCGAGCTCGGCGGCTTGTCGCTCGAGGATTTCCGCAACAACCTGCGCTCCTCGGTGCTCCCACGGCTCGGCGTCATGAAAGTGGTCACCTATCCCGTCGGCCCCCTGTTCGACGACGCGCCGGTGGCCTTCACGCCCGAGGCGTGGACCGAGCTGCTGGAGGAGCCCGCGGGAACGGGCACCGCCGCCGACCGGCTGCTCGAGGCCGCCCAAAGCGCCATCGCGCGGGCGGAGTCGCCCAGCGGGGCGTACCAGCCGGTCGCCGGCGGCAGCCTGCTCGAGGCCCAGGGGCTGATGAAGAGCTACAAGGGCCGCCGCGTCGTGAACGACGTCAGCGTGCGGCTCGAGCAGGGCGAGATCGTGGGCCTGCTCGGTCCCAACGGGGCGGGGAAGACCACCACGTTCTACATGATCACCGGGCTGATCCGCCCCGACCGCGGCCGCATCGCGCTCGACGGCCGCGACGTGACCGCGGAGCCGATGTACCAGCGCGCCCGGGCGGGGATCGGCTACCTGGCCCAGGAGCCGTCGGTCTTCCGGAAGCTGACCGTCGAAGAAAACATCCGGGCGATTCTCGAGACGCTGCCGCTCGATGACGCGGCGCGGGCGGAGCGCCTCGAGCGCCTGCTCGACGAGCTCGCCATCCGACACCTGCGGCGGCAGAAGGGCTTCCAGCTGTCGGGGGGCGAGCGGCGCCGCCTCGAGATCACGCGCGCCCTCGTGACAGAGCCTAAATTCATGTTGTTGGACGAGCCGTTCGCCGGAGTGGACCCGATCGCCGTGCACGACATTCAGACCATCGTGGCGGGGCTGCGCCACCGCGGCATCGGCGTGCTGATAACGGATCACAACGTGGAGCAGACGCTGGACATCGTGGATCGCGCCTACATCATGTTCGAAGGGAAAGTGCAGGTCTCGGGCACCGTGCGCGAGCTGGTGTTCGACGACCGCGTCGCCAACCTGTACTTGGGTCCAACGCTGACGGCGCGGCTGCGCGCCCGGCTCACGGTGCTGGTATGAAGACCGGCCTGCACCAGCACGTAGGGCTGCGCCAGGACCTGCGCATCAATCCACGCCTGTATCAGGCGATGGATCTGCTGTACATGCCGCTGTTGGACCTGCAGCAACATTTGAAGCAGGAGCTGCTCGGTAACCCGTTCCTCGAGCTGATCGAGCAGGAAGAGGAGACGGAGCTGCCCCTCACCCAGGACGGCGTCGAGGAGAAGAAGGAGACCGAAAACAACGACGAGCCCAACTGGGAGGACATCCTGCTGGACGACGGCTCCGACCAGGGCACGCCGCCCCGCGACCTGAGCGAGGCCCGGGAGTATGTCGAGCCGGTGCCGGTCGAGAGCAAGGATCTGTCGCATCACCTGCGCGACCAGATGCGGCTGCTCGAGCTCACCCCGCGACAGCAGCTGCTCGCCGAGGAGTTCATCGGCAACATCGCCGAGGACGGCTATCTCGGTGCTTCGCCCGAGGAGATCATCCGCGGTGCCAACCAGCTGCTCGAGGAGCACGCGGTCGAGGCCGAGGGAGACGTGAAGGCGGAGCTGTTCACGCTCGCAGAGGCCGAGGAGATGCTGCGGATCATCCAGAAGCTCGATCCGCCGGGCGTCGGCGCCCGCGACCTGCGGGAGTGTCTGCTGCTCCAGCTCGAGGCCCGCAACGAAACCGGCACACTCGCCTACCGCCTAGTTAAGGAAGCGTTCGAAGATCTCAAGGCGCACCGCTGGAGCGACCTCGGCAAGCGGTTTGGCCTCGACGCCGCGGAGGTGCAGCGCGTGGCCGACGAGCTGGCGCGGCTCGACCCCAAGCCGGGCCTGCAGTACTCCGCCGCGAGCGAAGCGTACATCATCCCCGATCTCGTCGTCGAGAAGATCGACGGCAAGTACCACGTGTTCCTGAACGACGGGGGGCTGCCTCGGCTCCGCATCTCCAAGACGTATCAGGAGATCGCCCGCGACAAGAAGAAATTCCAGGGGGAGAACAAGGACTTCATCAACCAGCGGTTGAACAGCGCGCACTGGATGATCCAGGCGATCGAGCAGCGCCGCCAGACGATGCTCAAGGTGATGAACTTCATCGTCGACCGGCAGCGCGAGTTCTTCGAAAAGGGTGTCGAGTACCTGAAACCGCTCACGCTGCGCGAGGTCGCCGACGTCATCAGCATGCACGAGAGCACGGTCAGCCGCGTGACCAACGAGAAGTATGTCCAGACGCCGCGCGGCCTGTTGCCGCTCAAGTTCTTCTTCTCGAGCGGCCTCTCCACCACCACCGGAGAGGACGCCAGCGCCCGGTCCATCAAGGCGCAGATCCAGAAGATGGTGGACGACGAGGACCCCAAGAACCCGCTCACCGATCAGCAGATCGTCGAGATGTTCGCGCAGCGCGGCGTGAAGATCGCGCGTCGCACCGTCGCCAAGTACCGCGATCAGCTGGGCATCCTTCCGGCACGCATGCGCAAGCGGCTGTGAGCCTCGCCACGCCGGCCGTCGCGCCCGAGGTGAGCGTGCTGGTCCCGGCGAAGGACGAAGCCGGGAACTTGGCCGAGTTCGTGCGCCAGGCCCGCGAGGCGCTGCTGCCGCTCCCCTACGCCAGCGAGATCGTCGTGATCGACGACGGCAGCCGCGACGGCAGCGCCGACGTGCTGCACGAGCTCGCCGCCAAACATCCCTTCGTCCGAGTCGTCACGCACCGCAGCGGGCGGGGCATCGCCGACGCCCTCAAGTCCGGCACCGACGCCGCCCGCGGGCGCATCCTCGTGTTCTATCCCGCCGACCTGCAGTATCGGCCGGCAGACATTGCGACGTTGGTCCAGCCGATCATCGCGGATGAGGCCGACTTCGTGACCGGCACCAAGCAGGGACATTACGAGAAGCGCTTCGTCTCGTGGGTCTACAACACGCTGTGCCGTTGGCTCTTCGGGATCCGCGTGTCAGACTTGAATTCCGTGAAGGCGTATCGGCGCGAGGTGATGGACTACCTGCCGAATCGCCCCGACTGGCACCGCTACATGGTGGTCCTCGCGGCCGCCGAGGGGTTCCGGCTCGCCGAACGGCCGGTGCCGCTGTATCCGCGGCACTCCGGCAAGTCGAAGTTCGGGCTCGGGCGGATTCCGGTGGGTGTGCTCGACCTGATCTCGGTGTGGTTCCAGCTGCGTTTCGGCCGCAAACCGATGCTGTTCTTCGGTGTCGCGGGAGCCGTGCTGTTCCTGCTGGGCTTCCTCGTCGGCCTCGTGGCGCTGTGGTTTCGGTTCGGGCCGGCTCACGTAGGTTTTCGACCGCTGCTCGACCTGATCATGATCCTCGTGATCTCGGGTATCGCCCTGTTCGGGTTCGGCTTCGTGGGGGAGATGGTGGCGGGGATGCGAGAGGAGGTGCACGCGCTGCAGCGCGAAGTGAACCAGCTGCGGAGGACACCAGAGGGCTAAGCTTCAACTCGTTTTCTGGTGCGCCTCTTGCAGCGTCGGCGCACCGGGCCGGGCCGGCCGACGCGTACTGCCGCCTGCACGCAACAGGGTTGGGGCGGAGTACGAGGCGTCGCTCCCACACCCGGCGGGGAGGTCCTATGAAAACGATCCCCGTTTCCACGGTAGGACTTTGCTTAGGCGCTCTGGCCTGGGCCTGCTCGCAGACCGCCACTGAGATCGTCATCCCTACACGCGTCCAGCTCGGACCGTCCGACACCACAATCCCTCAGCGCCACAGCGTGCAACTGGTGGCGAGCGTGCTCGACACGGCCGGCAAACCAATCCCCAGCCTCCAGCCGTCGTTCACCTCGAGCGACCCTGGCGTCGTCGGCGTGTCCCCGACCGGCCTCGTGACCTCTGAAGGTCCCCTCGGGGCTGCGACCATCACCGCACAGTTTGCTACGTTCACGGCGTTCGCGCGCGTCACCGTCCGCGACTCGAACATCGTCGAGCGGCTCCCGTTGGCCGGCAGGCCCTTCGACGCCGAGATCTCTCCAGGCGGCGTGGTCTATGTGACCCGCCTTGACGTGGGCTTGGTGTCCCGTCTGAACCTCGCGCAACGAGCGTTCACGGCATCGGTCGTCGTCGGGTCCGTTCCATCGCGTGTGACGTTCAACGCGAGTGGGTCGACCGCGTACGTCTCGAACCAGTTTTCTCAAGACGTCGGCGTCATCAACGTCTCCACCAACACCCAGGCCGAGGTCATTCCGACGACGGGCGACCCGGGGCCGGTGGCGCTGTCGATCGATGGCGCTGCACTGTTCGTGACCACGAACGCCGACCGCCTCTACCGGTTCAGCCTCGCCAATCGGGCACCGACAGACTCACTCGCGCTTCCTGCCACGTCGCACCACCTCGTAGTGCACCCCGCAGGGAATCTGTTGTACGTCGCCACGCGCGAGGGTGGGTCGGTGCTCGAAGTCGACGCTCGCACCCTCGCTGTGACGCGCACCTTCCCGCTCGGTGGACGCACGAACGGGATGGTGTTGTCGCCCGACCATAGGACACTCTACGTGGCCAACGATTACCTGTCACTTATCCATGTGATCACGCTGAGTACGGGCTCTGTGGGTTCCATCGCGCTCGGCGGCGGTCCCTTCGCGCTCGGCCTGGGACCCGATGGAACCAGGATATACGCGACCCTCACATCCAATGGGATGGTCCAGGTGGTCGACCGTGCAAACCGGCAGGTCGTCGAGACCATTCAAACGGGCGGGGCGCCGCGGGTGCCAGTCGCAGCTGCCACCCAAGGACTGGTGGTCGTCCCCAACGAGGCCGGATGGGTGGACCTGCTGCGCTGACCCTGTAGCGCAGAGCTAAGTCACGTTCTACATTAGTGTTCCGGGGGCCGCCGCAGGGCCCCCGGAGCGTTTTTACGGGGTCCCACCCTCGAGGACACACCATGGCCGACCGGATCGCACCCGCCTCGCCCGAGCTGCGGGACTTCTACAGCGCCCGTACCGCCTGGCGCTCGGCCGGCGAGGAACGCATGCGGTTTCGCAAGGCGACCGCCCTCGCCCGGGTCCCGGCGGGCGCGGCCGTGCTCGACATCGGGGCCCGCGATGGCGGACTCCGCGCCTTCCTCCCGCCGAGCGTGCGGTACCAGGGGATCGACATCGCGCCCGAGTTCGCTCGCCCCGACGTGCTGATTCGGGACATTTCTAAGGGGATCCCGTTCCCCGACGGCTCTTACGACTTCGTGTTCTGCATCGAGGTGCTCGAGCACGTGCCGAACCCGTTCGCGACCCTGGCCGAGTTTCACCGCGTGTTGCAGCCCGGCGGCGTGCTCATCCTGTCCGTCCCCAATCCATATCACTTCAAAGAGATCATCTGGAACCTGTTCCGGATCCCCGACCGCCAGGGGCACATCTACGGCTGGACCCGCCAGACCATGACGCGGCTCGGCGAGATGAACGGCTTCCGGCTCGAGCGCTCCGGCGGCACATACCTCCACCCACCCATTCCCATCTGGGCGCTGCTGGCGCGCTCCATCGTCTACCGGTTCGTCAAGACTTGAACCTCGCCTGCCTGACGCACGCCTATCCCCGCTGGGAGGGCGACGTAGCGGGCGCGTTCATCGAGCGGCTGGTGCTGGCACTCACGGCGCGCGGCCACGGCGTGCACGTCGTGGCCCCGGCCGACGCAGGGAAGGGGGGCAAGGAGCTGCGCCACCAGGTGCCCGTCACCCGGGTGCGCTACGCCCCCGCGCGCCGCGAGACCCTGGCCTACCGGGGGACGATGGTCGCAGCCGTGCGATCGCCCGCGGGATTGCTGTTCGCTGCCTCGCTGATTCAGCGGCAGGCGCGCGTGGTGGCGCGCCTCTGCCGCGAGGAGCAACTCGAGCTGGTGCACGCACACTGGTGGATTCCCGGCGGCGTGAGCGCCTGGCTCGCTCGCCGCCCCTACGTCGTCACGTTGCACGGCACCGACGTGGCGTTGCTCGAGGGCTCGCTCCCCGCCCGCCTGCTGGCGCGACGGGTGCTGCGTGGCGCGGCCGTGGTGACCGCCGTGTCGTCCTATCTGGCCGAGCGGGCGGCGCGCACCGCCGGACTCGACCTGGGCTCGATCGTCGTCCAACCGATGCCGGCGGATACCCGGGCGTTCGGGCGCACCAGCCGGGGCGGCGCCGGCGTCGCCACGGTCGGCCGACTCACGCCGCAGAAGCGCATCCCGCTGCTGCTCGAAGCCATGGCGCTGCTCCGCGCCGGCGATCGCAGCCTGCCGCTCACAGTGGTGGGCGACGGTCCCGAGCGCGCGGCGCTCGAGCGCCGCGCCGCCGACCTCGGAATCGCGGATCAGACCCGCTTTCTGGGTGAGCTTCCCCCCGCCCACATTCCCGACGTGATCGGCGACGCCGACGTATTCGCCTTTCCGGCGCAGGGCGAGGGGCTCGGGCTCGCCGCGGCGGAAGCGCTGCTGCTCGGCATCCCCGTGGTCGCCACGCGGGACGGCGGCGGCGTGACGGATATCGTCCCCTCGAACGGCGCCGGCCGGCTCGTCGCGCCCGACGCACGCGAGCTCGCCCAGGCGATCGTCGAGCTGGCGCGCGACCCGGAGCGCCGCCGGCTCGCCGCCGAGGGGGGCGCCGCCCTGCGACGGCGCGTCGAGCCGGCCGCGGTCGCCGAACGGTTCGAGGCCGTCTACCTGCAGGCGCTGCAGCGTGCCGGGCCACGTCATGCGTAAGTGGCTGTGGTGGGCGGTCCAGGGCGCCGTCGCGGCCGTGGTCGCCGTGATGGTGTGGCGCGCCATCGCCCGCAATTGGATGCACTGCAGATCGAATCCTGGCGTCGCATCCTCGCGGGCTGGGCGCAACGGCTCGCGTACGGCCGAGCCGCTCGCATCTGGCTGCTCGTGAACCTCGGTCGCTATGTGCCGGGCAAGGTGTGGAGCGTGGCGGGACTAGTGGTGCTGGCGCAGCGCGCCGGGGTCGCGCCGTGGGCCGCGGGCGCGTCCGCCTTCGCGATCCAGGCCGTCGGGGTAGGGACGGCGGTCGCGGTGGTGGCGGCGGCGACCCCTGGAGCTGAGTCGCCGCTCCGGTTGGCGATCGCGGGGGCCGTGGCCGTCGCGACCATCGCCTTTCTGGCCTGGGAGCGGGGCGCCCGCTGGCTCGCCCAGCTCGCCGGCCTGGTGGAGGGATTCCGGCCCCTCCCGCTTGCGGCTGTCGCCGAGGGCGCCGGGCTCACGCTCGCGAGCTGGGTCGCTTTAGGCGCGGCGTTCTGGCTCTTGGCCCGGGGCCTAGGCCTCCCCGGCTCGCTCCCGCTCACCACCGCCACGGGAACGTTCGCCTTGGGATACATTTTGGGCCTGCTCGCCCTGTTCGCGCCGGGCGGCATCGGGGTGCGGGAGGTCGTCTTCATCGGGCTGCTCACGCCCACTCTCGGCAGCGGCGGGGCGGTAGCCTTGAGCGTTGGGTCCCGCGTCCTGCTCACGCTGACCGAAGTCGCGGCTCCGCTCGGTGTCCTGCTCGTCACCGGACGAACCAAGGAGGATGTGGGTGTACGAACCTAAGCGGCCGACCCTCGTGGCGACCGGGCTGTTCACACTGTGGGTGGCGCTGCTCTCGCTCCCGATGCTGCAAGGGAAGTGGCTCGCTTCGCCCTTCGGCGACCAGCACGCGGCGGGCTACGCATTCCGTTCTTGGGGCGCCGAATGGTGGCACCGCCTCGGCCACGTGCCGCTGTGGAACCCGGAGTTATTCGGCGGCCTCCCGTTCGTCGCGGCAGGCCACGGCGACATCTTCTATCCGACTTCCTTCCTGCGCCTCGTCCTGCCGGTCGCCACGGTCGTGAACCTCGCTTTCGTGCTGCATTACATCCTGGCAGGGTTGTTCACCTACTGGCTGCTGCGGCGGTTGCACGTGTCGTGGACGGGGTCGGTCGTCGGCGGTCTCGCCTACGAGCTGTCGGGGCTGATCGCGTCGTACCCGTCCCCCGGCCATGACGGCAAGCTGTTCGCTTCGGCCGCGCTGCCGCTCGCGTGTCTGGCGCTCGTCATGGCGTTGCGCGACAAGCGCTGGGAAGGGTACGCCGTGCTCGCGGGTGCCGTGGCGCTGAGCCTGCTGGGCCACTTCCAGATCGCCTACTACCTGCTCATCGCGACGGGACTGTTCGCGCTGTATCTCACCTTGGAAGAGAACCCCGGGGAAGCGGCTACGACACGCTACACGCGCCTCGCGCTCGCGCTGGGAGCGGTGCTCGTCGGGTTCGGCCTCGCGGCGATCCAGCTGCTGCCGTTCATCGGGTACATCCCCTTCTCGCCGCGGTCGCAGGGCTATCACGGATTCGAGGGCTCGACCTCCTACGCCATCCCGTGGAACCACGTCCTCGAGTTCTTCCTCAAGAATTTCGTGGGCGATACCGGGACGGGAACGTATTGGGGCTCGAATCCCCTCAAGCTACACTCCGAATACCTGGGGCTCCCCGTCGTGGCGCTCGCCGTGCTCGGCGCCGCCACGAAAGACCGGCGCCGTCTGGTGCTCTGGATCGGCGGGATCGGGCTGCTCTTCCTGCTCGTCAGCCTGGGCGCCGCCACGCCGTTCTACCGGCTCTGGTGGGCGCTCATGCCCATGGTCAAGAAGACGCGCGCGCCAGGAATGGCGTTTTTCGTCGTGGCGTTCGTGGTCGCGCTGTTGGCCGGTTTTGGCGCCGAGCGACTGGAGCGCAAGGAGGGCGGCAAGGCCGTCACGCCGTGGCTGGTGGTGGCGGGCGTCGTCGCGCTGCTCGCCGTGAGCGGAGTGTTCGGCGCCCTGGCCGCGAGCCTCGCCGGTGCTCGGGCCGTCGCCGCCCAAGCCAACGCCTCCGCGATCATGTGGGGCGGCTTGGGGAGCGGGCTCGCCCTCGGCGTCACCGGCATCGCCGCCCTCGCCGCCCAGCGCGACCGGCTCACGCCGCGACTGCTCGCCCTGACCCTGGCCCTCGTCATCGGCTGCGATCTCTGGCTCAACGCGCAACACTTCTGGGTGTACGCGCCCAATCCGCGGGCGGACGTGTTTCGCCCGGACCCGGTGACCGACCGCATCAAGGCGACCGCGCTGCCGTTCCGCACGCTCGATCTCGGCGTGTACCCCGGGGACGGCGCCGCCCTCATGGCGTTCGATATCCCTCAAGTGCTCGGCTACCACGGCAACGAGCTGCGCTATTACGACGACCTGCTCGGCCGCGATCAGAGATGGGGCAACATCCGCTTTCTCCACCTCTGGGACCTGCTCGCGGTGCGCTACGCGCTCGCTCCCACTGGGACGAAAAATGCGGACAGCATCCCAGGGTACAAGCGTGTACTCGACTCGGCGATGACGTCCGCTGGAATCAGCGCAAACTTGTTCGAGCGCACCGCGCCGCAACCGTACGCTCGCGTGGTTCCCGGCGGCTTCAAGGCGCCGGACTCGAGCCTGGCGATTCCCCTCCTCACCGACCCGAGAATTGACTACAGCCGGCTGGTGATCTTCACCCCCGACCAGACGGTAGCGCCGGCGCCGATCCGTGAGATGCCGCCGCCGAGCCCCGCACGTGCCACGGTTACCGCCTGGGAGCCCGGGCGCATGACTATCGCGCTCGATCCGACGCCGCCCCAGCCCAGCTACGTGCTCGTGTCGGAGAACTGGTTCCCCGACTGGCAGGCTACGGTCGACGGTGCCCCGGCGCGGGTCGTGCGCGGTGACTATACCCTCATCACCGTGCCCGTGCCGGAGGGAGCGAAACAGGTTGTGCTGCAGTTTCGCTCGTCTGCCTACCAGACCGGTAAGGCGATTTCGCTCGCGTCGCTGGCGCTGCTCGCCGCGATCGCGCTGGCGCCAATAGTATTGAAGCGGCGGCGGGATGCGTGAGCGGGCGCTGGTCGTCATCCCCACCTACAACGAGGCGCCGAACCTCGCCAACCTCGTGCCGCAGGTCCTCGCCCAGGACCCGCGGCTCGACATCCTCATCGTGGACGACAACTCCCCGGACGGCACCGGGCAGCTCGCCGAGGCGCTGCACCAGAAGGAGCCTCGGCTCAGCGTCATCCATCGGGAAGGGAAGCTCGGGCTCGGCACCGCGTACATCGTCGGGTTCCGCTGGGCGTTGGAGCGGGATTACGCGTTCGTGTTCGAGATGGACGCCGACTTCTCCCACGACCCGGCGTACCTAAAGGACTTTCTCAAGGCCATCGATGGGGCGGACTTGGTGCTCGGCTCGCGCTACCTGGAGGGCAAGGTGGCGGTGGTCAACTGGCCGATGGCGCGGCTTATGTTATCCTATTGTGCCAATATTTACGCCCGCTGGGTGACCGGCCTGCGGGTGTGGGACCTAACCGGCGGGTTCAAGTGCTTTCGCAGGCAAGTGCTCGAGGCGGTAGACTTATCGCAGGTACGCTCCAACGGGTATGCGTTTCAAATCGAAATGAGCGTGAGGGCATGGCGCAAAGGGTTCGCTCTGAAGGAAATCCCCATCGTGTTCGTGGACCGGACCGAGGGATCCAGCAAGATGAACGGAGCCATCGTACGCGAGGCGGTATGGATGGTGCCGCGGCTCAGGCTGATGGCGTGGTTCGGCCGCATCTAGCGGGCCTGCCGATTTACAAGATGACGGGGTCGGGGAATGACTTCGTCATGGTCGACGGCCGGCACACCTCGCCCGCGGAATGGTCCGAGGCAGACATCCGGGCCGTGTGCGCCCGCGGTACCGGCGTCGGCGCCGATGGCTTGGTGTTCGTCGGTCTCGGCTCGGCTCCAAACGCCGTGCGCATGATCTACTTCAACTCGGACGGGTCCCGCGCCGCGATGTGCGGCAACGCCGCGCTGTGCAGCACGCGCCTGGCGACACGGCTCGGGCTAGCCCAGGCACAGGGGATGGTGCTCGAGACGGACGCGGGCAATTACGAAACCCGCAGCTCCGGTCCCGGGGAGCGCGCCGAGCTGCGACTCGCCGCCGTGGCCGCGCCAGCCGCCGTGCCGAGCCTCGGCGCGACCGACGGGGAGCGCCGCGTCGCCCTCGGGATCGTCGGCGTGCCACACCTCGTGGTGCTGGTGGACGACGTCAGCTGCGTCGACGTGGCGCCGCGCGGCCGAGCGCTGCGCTCCGATCCGGCCGTCGGACCCGACGGCGCCAACGTGAACTTCGTCTCAGCGCGAAACTCGCCCTCCGAATGGTCGATGCGGACATACGAACGCGGCGTGGAGGCCGAGACACTGGCGTGCGGCACGGGGGCTGTAGCGGCGGCCTGCGCCGTCGTGGAATGGGGCCTGGCCGAGCTTCCGGTGACCATCTGGACCCGGAGTGGCAGGCGCCTGGAGATCGAAGCCAAACGTCTAGCCGACGGCAGTTACGACGAAGTCTGGCTCTCGGGGGAGGCGCGGCTCGTGCTCAGGGGTGTGATTAACTGAGGGGATTCTCCACATTCCAACACCGTTCAACTTAACATAACATCTCTTATACGAAGTCCGTTGTAGCGGAAACTCAACGGGATTCCACACCCCGCGTCAGTTCTCCGATGCGTACCTTGGCCTCCATCGCGGCGCCAATTGAATCACCCCCCGCCACGATGGTGCGATAGGCGGCCAGCGCGCGTGCCGTGTCCCCGGCCGCTACCCAAGCCCGGCCGGCATCGGACAGGAATTGCCAGCGCAAGAACGGAAATCGCGCCTGCTCCGCCGCCCGCTCGTACGCCTCCGCCGCCTCCTTGGGGTGCGCGGCGTTTTCGTACGCCGCACCCAGCAGCCCGTAGGCCTGCGCCCGGTATGCCCGGTCGGCATCGGGCGCGAAGCGTTTCAACACCTCGATGGCGAGCTGGTTCTGCCCCTGGGCGAGGTGGACCTGCGCCAGCAGGATCGTAGCCTCCTGCGCGGCGTGCGTGCCCGAGTAGTTCGCCACCAGCTGCGACAGCTCGCTCGCCGCCAATCGGAAGTTCTTGGAATCCACCGCGAGCCGCGCCTGCTCGATCCGCACGCCGGCAGCGCGTTCCGCCGTGCGGGTCGTCCACAGATTCCACACGAACAACACGGCACCCACGGCCACGATAATCCCTAAATAGGCCGTCGCCTGCCGGTGCCCCTTGGCCCATTGGACCAGGCGGTTCGCCAGGTTCGGGGTTGCTGTAGCCGCGGGCCGTCCTGCAGCAGTCACCGACGTCGCCATGCCACGCCCTCTCGTAAAACGGTGTTCGCTTGACGTCCTTGCTTGAACGTCTTTGCTGGACGCCTTTGCGTGACGCCTTCGTGCTACGCCTTTTGCCTTTTACGCCCCTGGGGTGACTCGAACACCCGGCCAACGGTTTAGGAAACCGCTGCTCTATCCACCTGAGCTACAGGGGCTAAGCCTCGCAATGTACGGGGCTTACGCGTAGTGTAGCAAGGCCTCGATGCGCTCCCCTTGCAGCCGGGCGCGGCCCTTCAAGAAGTCCAGCTCGATCAGGAATGTGAAGCCGACGACGTCGGCGCCGCGGGTTCGCACCAGGCGGGCCGCGGCGGCAGCCGTGCCCCCCGTCGCCAACACATCGTCCACAATCAGCACGCGGTCCTCCGCCGCCACGGCATCCGTGTGCATCTCGAGTGCGTCGGTGCCGTACTCGAGGGCGTACTCCACGCGTCCCCGCTCGGCGGGCAGCTTTCCGGGTTTCCGCATGGGCACGAGCCCGGCTTCGAGCCCCAGCGCGACGGGGGCCCCGAGCAGAAAGCCGCGCGACTCGATCGACACCACGCGCGAGATGCGCGCGCCCCGAAACGGCGCCGTCATCAGCTCGACGGCGCCGCGGAACGCGACCGGATCGAGCAACAGCGGCGTGATATCCTTGAACACGATCCCCGGTTTGGGAAAGTCGGGGACGTCGCGGATGCGCCGCGCAATGTCCTGAACGGTGACGGTGCCGGCCACTGGTCGCCTCTGCAACTAGTTGATCTCGAAGCTGTTCGGTAGCTTCACATCATGTGGAACATCGGTTTTTTCCACACGGTCGACGCGCGCCACCGTCGGCCCCTCACTGAGAGCTCGTTCCAGCCGGTCCAGCGCCTCCGTGACCCCTTCGGCAATCACTTCAACCGAGCCGTCCGGGAGATTGCGCACCACGCCCCGCAGGCCGAGCCGTTCGGCCTCCCGCCACACGAACCAGCGGTACCCCACGCCTTGCACCAGGCCGTGAGCCACGAAGCGCACCGCGCTCACGATCTACTCCGGACTCCGCTGCGCCACGCGCCGGCGGTACCACCAGATGTACACGGCCGCGATCAGAGCGAGTGCCGGCAGCAGGATGAGCACCGCCCGGCCGGCGTACGTCTGGGCCTGCTGGTCGAGGACGGTAATGATCACGTCCTCCTTGCGCCCGATGAACCAACCGATCCAGGTGAGCACGGTGCACCAGACCAGCGCTCCCAGGCCCGTGAACGTGATGAACTTCGCCAGGTTCATATTGGCCACGCCCGCGGGAATCGAGATGAGGTGCCGCACCACGGGGAGCATGCGTCCCATGAAGGTGCTGATCTCGCCGTGCTCGGCAAAGTACCGCTCGGAGCGCTCGAGGCTCTTTTCGGAGATCCCCACGTACTTGCCGATCCGGCGCACCACGGCACGTCCGAGCCAGTGCGCGAGACCGTAGTTGGCGAGCGCGCCCGTGATGCTTCCCAGCACCCCGCACGCGATCGCCAGCACGAAGCTCAGCTCGCCCTTGGCGGCCAGATATCCCGCCGGGGGCATCACCAGCTCGCTCGGCAGCGGCAGAAACGAGGATTCGATGGCCATGAGGATCACGATCCCCGGGTAGCCGAGGTCGCGAAAGCGGTCCAGCAGCCAGTGGATGAAGCTCTCAAGCATCGAAGCCGTGCTCTCCGACGAGGGGAACGAAGCGGGCCTCGCCCAGCGGAATCTGCCGCGTGCCGGCGTCGTCCCGCTCCACGAGGGTGAGGGTCTGCGCGCCGCGGGCGCCGACCGGGATCAGGAGCCGGCCCCCCGGCGCGAGCTGCTCGACCAGCGGGCGAGGGATCTCGGGGCCTCCCGCCGCGACCAGGATGGCATCGTAGGGCGCGTACGCGCTCCACCCCAGCGTCCCGTCGCCGTGCAGCACCGACACGTTCGTCGCACCCGCCTGGCGCACCGCCTGCTGGGCGGCGCGGGCCAGGCTCTCGACCCGTTCCACCGAGAACACCGTGGCGGCGAGCGCGCCCAGCAGCGCGGTCTGGTACCCCGATCCCGTGCCGATCTCGAGCACTTTCTCCTTGCCGGTCAGTCGCAGCGCCACGAGATACCGAGCCTGTGTGAACGGCTGCGAGATCGTTTGTCCGTCGCCGATCGGCAGCGCGACGTCCTCGTACGCCCGGTGGCGCACCGCCTCGGGCACGAACAGATGCCGCGGCGTCTCGGCGAACGCCTTGAGGACGGCGAGATCGCGGATGCCCTTCAGCCGCAGCGTTTCGACCAGCCGCACACGGTACCCGCCGTAGGTGTCGCCCCCCCCCACCCCCCCACCCCCCTCAGGGCTCAGTCTCCGGGGAACCATTTGCGCACCACCTCGAGCAGGCCGTAGTTCGTCATGTCCATGTGCAACGGTGTCACCGAGATGTAGCCGTCGCTCGTGGCGCGGAAGTCGGAGTCGGCGTCGCCCGTCCAGGTGATGCGGCCTCCGCCGATCCAATAGATGTCCTTCCCCCAGGGGTCCTTCATCAGGGCGATCTCTTCACTGAACACCCGGCTGCCCAGGTGGGTGACCTTGACCCCTTTGACCTGGTCTCCCGGAATCGCGGGAAGGTTGATGTTGAGCAGCGTCTCCGTGGGAAAGTCCTTCACGTCGACGATGCGACGCAGCAGGGCGTGCAGGCCGTCCTTGTGGGTGGCGAGCAGGTCCACGTCCGAGCCCGCGTACGACACGGCGATGCTGGGGATGCCCGCCACGAGCCCCTCCATCGCCGCCGCGACCGTGCCCGAGTAGAACACATCTTCGCCCATGTTTTGGCCGTGATTGATCCCCGAGATCACGAAGTCAGGCTTCTCCGGCATCAGCATCCCGATCGCCAGCAGCACGCAATCGGTGGGCGTGCCGTCCACCTGGAAGGTCGCGTCGGGGCGGCGCGTGGCGTGGAGCGGGCGGTGCAGCGTGAGCGAGTGCGACGTGCCGCTCTGCTCACGGTCGGGCGCGACGACGGTCACCTGGCCGAGCGACGCGCACACCTCGCCCAGCACGGCCAGGCCGCGGGCGAGGATGCCGTCGTCGTTCGAGATCAGGATGTTCATCGCGCTCCGAAGATGATCCGGCGTCCGTAGCGCGTGAACACGCGCGCGAGGAGCCAGGTATCCTCCCAATGCCGGAAATGGCTGGGGTGGCCCGCGTACACCGTGGCGATCGGGACCGAGCGCACCCGCAAGCCCCGCGCCAGAGCCTCGAGCAGAAACGCGGCCTCGAAATCGTAGCGCGTCTCGCGTGGGCGGACCAGCTCAGCGGCGCGGCGCGTCAGCGCCCGGAAGCCGGTCTGCGCGTCCGGCACCGCGCGGCCGCCGATCCGAGAAGCCAGCGCCGCCGAGAGCCAGTTGGTGCCGCGTCGCCCGAGCGGCATCGCCCCCGTGCGGGCCCGGGCGCCGAGCACCACGTCCGCCTCCCCGCCGGCGATCGGGGCCACGAGCCGCGGGATCTCCTCCGGCGGATGTTGCCCGTCGGCGTCCAAGGTTACGACCACGCCCGCGCCGTCGGCGAGCGCTCGCTCGATCCCCGTGCGCAGTGCGGCGCCTTTGCCGAGGTTCCGCGGATGCACCAGCACCGTGGCCCCCTTCCCCCTTCCCCCTTCGCCGGTCGCATCCCTTGAGCCGTCATCGACCACGTAGATCGTCGCGTCCGGCAGCGCGTGCCGGGCCCCCGATACGACCGTGCCGATCGTCGCGGCCGCCTGATAGGCCGGGATGACGATTGCGACCGCGCCGTCAGCGCGCCCCGGCATTGGGCGGGGCCGTGCCCTCGAGGATCGCGAGAATCGACTTGAGCTCGCTCCGCAGATCCTTCACCGTCTGCGTGGCGAGTGCGCGCCGGGCCTCGGGCTTGAGCTCGCCCGAGCGGCGGTACTGCTCGATCTTCTGCCGCGCCCCTTCGATCGTGTATTTCTCCGTGTACAACAGGTGCTTCACGAGCATGATCAGCTCGATCTCACGTCGCTGGTACACCCGGTTGCCGGAGCGATTTTTGGCGGGGTTCAGAA
The DNA here is from genome assembly GCA_003222135.1 of Gemmatimonadota bacterium. Classification (GTDB taxonomy): domain Bacteria; phylum Gemmatimonadota; class Gemmatimonadetes; order Gemmatimonadales; family GWC2-71-9; genus 20CM-4-69-16. The sequence goes on from QHUM01000056.1 coordinate 26,864, forward strand.
AACGGAACTGGCTCTCCCAATAGCGCAGCACGTGCGGCTTGAGATCGGTGAGCTGGCACACTTCGCCGATCGAGAAGAACTCCTGAACGGGGTGCGGGACGCTCATCGTTCCTTCCCGCCCCCGCTCCATTGCTCCGCTTTCAGCTCGCGCTCCATCAGGTCGGCGACCGCCTGACGTGGCGGCTTGCCGCCGAACAGCACCTCCGCCACCTGCCCGGCGATCGGGAGCTCCACCTCATGCCGGGCGCCCAGCGTGACGGCGGCCCGCGCGGTGTTCACGCCCTCGGCCACCGAGGCCCGACCGGCGAGCGCATCGGCGAGCGCCGTGCCGCGCGCCAGCTCGACCCCGAGCGAGCGGTTGCGCGACAGCGGCCCGGTCGCGGTGAGAATGAGATCGCCCATCCCCGCGAGGCCGGCGAACGTCGCGGGCTCGGCGCCGAGCGCCACGCCCAGGCGGGTGATCTCGGCGAGCCCGCGGGTCAGCAGCGCGGCCCGCGTGTTGTGCCCCAACCCCAGCCCCTCGAGGATGCCGGCGGCGAGGGCGATCACGTTCTTGAGCGCCCCGCCCAGCTCCACCCCGAGCACGTCGGTGTGCGAGTACACCCGGAAGTAGTTCGTCGAGAACACCTGCTGCACCCGCTGGGCCACGCCGTGATCCTGCGCCGCCGCCACCACCGCCGTAGGCTGTTGCTGATACACTTCCTGCGCGAACGACGGCCCCGAGAGGACGGCGACCGGGACGCCCCGCGGCAGCACCTCGCCGAGTACGCACGACAGCGTTGTGAGGCGCTCCGGCTCGAGCCCCTTGGACACGCTCACCACGAACGCGCCGCGGCTCAAGGCGGCGCCGGCGCGGCCCATCACCTCGCGCACGACATGCGACGGCGCGGACGACACGACCACATCGGCGCCTCGCACGGTCTCCGCCAGGTCCCCGCTCGCCCGCAGCGAGTGGTCCAGGGCCGCGCCGGGGAGAAACACCGGGTTCACGTGCGCGCGGTTGATGCCGTCGACCACGTCCGGCTCGCGCGCCCAGAGCGTCACCGCCTGGGACGCCCCCTTGCGCGCCAGCAGGTCCGCCAGCGCCGTCCCCCAGGCGCCGCCGCCTACGACGGCGATCCTCACCGCACCCCCCAACCCGATTGCGGATTGCGGATTGTGGATTGCGGATTGTGTATGCGGGTTCGCGCTCTGCCAATCCACAATCCGAAATCCGCAATCCGCAATTGATTCGTCACGCAACCACCCCTTTTCTCGTTCTGAACCGATTCTCCGTGCCGTCCATCAGCCGCCGGATGTTGGCCCGATGCGAGTATGCGATCAGCAGGGCGAGCACCACGCTCGCCCAGAAGGTGTAGGGCGCGTCGGGTTGGGTGAGCCGCACCCACAGCGGAAACAGCGTCGTGGCGGTGAGCGACGCGGCGGAGACGTACCCGGAGAGCCACAGCGTACCAGCCCAGACGGGCAGCGAGATCGCGAGCGCCAGCGGGGCCAGCGCCAGGAACATTCCCGCCGCGGTCGCCACCCCTTTCCCTCCCTTGAAACGCACGTAGGGCGAGTAGACGTGTCCCAGCACCGCGGCGATCCCGAGCGTGACGGTGAACCACGCCGGGCCATTGGCGCGGGGCGAGAGCAGGGCGACCGGGAGGGCCCCCTTGCCGAGGTCCACGAGGGCGACGGGGATCGCGTACCGCCAGCCCAGCACGCGGTACACGTTCGTCGCGCCCAAGTTCTTGGAGCCGTGCTCGCGCAGATCGATCCCCCGGCCCAGCCGACCGGCGAGATAGCTCGTCGGCGTCGCGCCGATCAGGTACGCCAGCACCAGCAAGCCCATGAGCCCGAGCGCGCTCACCGGTGCGCTGCCTGCTCCCGCTTGCGGCGGAACTTGATGGTGATCGGAGATCCCGTGAACTGCCACGCCGCGCGGAAGCCGTTCAGCAGGTAACGGGTATAGGACTCCGGAATCGCTTCGGGCCGGTTCGAGACGATCGCGAACCGCGGCGGCGCCGTGCCGATCTGGGAGGCGTACAACAGGCGGACCGACTCGCCGACGGGCTGCGGCGGCTGCTGGCGATCCACCAGCGCACCCAGCACCTCGTTCACCTCGTGCGTCGCGATCCGCTTGTCGCGCTCTCGGGCGACGGCGAGAATCAGCTCGAGCAGCTTGGTCGCACGCTGGCCGGTCTTGGCCGACACGTAGATGAACGGGATGAATTCGAGAAACGGCGCGCGCGCCTTGATCTCCCGCTCGCCCCGCACCGCGGTATTCGTGTCCTTCTCTTCGATCAAGTCCCATTTGTTCACGGCGATGATCAGCGCGGCACCCCGTTCCCAGGCGTCGTTGGCGATCTTCAGGTCCTGTACGTGCACGCCGTCCCGCGCGTCGACGACGAGCACGCATACGTCGGCGCGCTCGATCGCTCGTGCGGTCCGCAACGTCGAGTAAAACTCGATGTCGTCGTCCACCTTGCTGCGCTTGCGCAACCCGGCCGTGTCAATGAACACGAGCGTGCGGTCCTCATAGCGCAGCGGCGTGTCGATCGCGTCTCGCGTGGTGCCCGGCTCGTCGGCCACGACCAGCCGGTCGCTGCCGAGCAGCCGGTTCACGAGACTCGACTTGCCCACGTTGGGACGCCCCACCACGGCGACGTCGATGGCCGCCTCTTCGGTCACCGCGCCCGCCGGCGGCAGCAGCGCCACCACGCGATCGAGCAGATCGCCCGAGCTCTTGCCCACGGCCGCCGAAACGGGGAATGGGTCGCCCAGGCCGAGTTCGTAAAACGCGAGGTGCCGGCTGTCCACCGGGAGCTGGTCTGCCTTGTTGGCCACGAGGATCATGGGACGCCGGGCCTTGCGCAGGTATTGCGCGATCTCGAGATCGGCCGGATGGACACCGTGCTCTACGTCCACGAGGAACAGCACCACGTCGCTCTCCGTGACCGCCTGCTCGACCTGGTGGCGGACCGCCCGATTCAGGGAATCCTCTGCCCCCAGGATGAGACCGCCCGTATCCACCAGCCAGAACTGCCGCCCGTTCCAATCGACCACGCCGAAGTTCCGGTCGCGCGTCACCCCCGGTCGGCCGTCGACGATCGCCTCCCGCCGCCCGATGAAACGGTTGAACAGCGTCGATTTGCCGACGTTGGGACGGCCGATGATCGCGACCGTGGGGGCGCCGCTCATCCTTCCCCGCCCTCTCCCCCACCCATTGCGGATTGCGGATTGTCGATTGCGGATTCGACGGATCTCGACTCCAATCCGCAATCCGCAATCCACAATCCACAATCGGACAGCGCGTCCGCAAACTCATACGACAGCCTCACGGGCATGGGCACCCGCGCCGCCAGGTCGTCCGCCCGCACGTCATCCATGAAGATCAAATCGTCGTTTACCGCCTCAGCCGGAAGCAGGGCGAGATCGAGATCGCCCCGCCCAACGAGCGCGCGCTCGATCGCCGCGGCCGGGAGCAACCCCGCCGTCGTGACGGACGGCCCGAACAGCGTGTTCTCGACGACCACGAGCTCGAACTGCGCACCGGTGAGCGCGGCCACCTCCGCCAGCACCTGCGGCATGAGCGGCCCCATCGCCGCACCCGTCACGACGCCGATGCGCTTGCCGGCGAGATCGGGCAGCCGGTCCCGCGCCGCCGCAATCTGTGTCTGGAGATACCGTACGGCGCCCACGCCGTTCTCGCGTTGCTCAAACTCCCCGTACCACTCCGCTGGTGGCAACGGCTCCCCCGCCTGCAGGTACAGATCATCCGCGCCGTAGCACCAGGGAAACCCGCGCTCGGCGAGCGCGCGCGTCGCGAACCGGCCGACCGTGGCGAGCGCCGCGCAGCACTCCTCACGCACGAGCTCGCGTACCAGGTTCCGCTTCGAGTACTCGGTCAGCGCAACCGGGACGACCGACACGGAGAGGATCGGCTCCCCCAGCTCGAACAGGTCGGTGAGCGTGCGCACCAGCTCCGCCCCGTCGTTCGCACCCGGGACGAGCACCACTTGTGTGTGAAACGTGATCCCCTGCCCCGCCAACGAGCGCAGCTGCGGCACGATCTCGGGCGCCTCGGGGTTGCGGAGCAACCAGCGGCGCACCGTAGGGTCGGTGGCGTGCACGGACACGTACAAGGGCGAGAGCCGGTATTCCACGATCCGCTCGATGTCCCAGGGCTTGAGGTTGGTCAGGGTCGCGAAATTGCCGTACCGGAACGACAACCGGTAATCGTCGTCCCGGATGTACAGCGGCGCCCGCATCCCCGCGGGGTTGCCGTCCACGAAGCAGAAATCGCAATGATTGGCACAGCGGCGGATCCGCGGCGCCTCGAGCGTGACGCCCATCGGCAGCCCCTCGGGACGCTCGACGTCGTATTCCACGGCGTCGCCGCCGGGCATGGTCGCGGACAGGACGAAGCGCTCGTCCGCGCTCAAGAACTCCCAATCCAGGAAGTCCTCGAGCGCGCGACCGTTGACCGCGAGCAGCTCCGTTCCCGGGACGACCCCGAGTGTTGCGCCGAGCGAGCCCGGCGCGACCGCCTGGACACGAACCATCGCGCTGCCTGGACTTCAAGGACTTTGTGAAGCCTAGCGTCGCAACCTCAACGCAGGCTGGAACTTCCGTCGAGCGTCGAAATATCGCTCAGGAAGGGCGGTAGCGCCAGCCGGCGATCCCCTTACCGCTCACCTTCACATCGAGCTGCTGGTTCTCCTGCGGCGGGATGGCGGGGACATCACGCGTCTCGCTGGCGACTGGCTTCCCCTGGAGATCGAGGAACTCCACGGTGAGGCGGAACGGCTTGGAGGCGGCGGGTCTCAGGTTGGTGGCCAGGAGCGTGACGGCCGCCCCGGCCGAATCGGGCACGAAGCTCGTTACCGACACCTCGACGGCGAGCAGCGAATCGGCCTGGGCGACGTACTTGAGGGTCGAGTCCCGCCGGCCGCGCAAGTCCCAGGCACCCGCCAGCAGCTTGAGGGAGCCGCGATTGAGCGGGTCGAGCTGCACGAGACGCTGCGCGACGGCGAGCAGGTTCGTCGAGTCGCGCAGCTGGTAATAGCCGACCCCGAGCGAGTAGAGCGCGTCTCGACGGTAGGGGTTCTTGGTGAGCGCCAGCGCCAGTGCCCGAGCGCCGGCCCGATACCACCGTTGGCTCATCAGTCGCTGGCCGGCCGTGAACAGGTCTTCCGGATCGAAGTTCTGGGCGTGGGCCGCGACGGAGTCGAACACGGCGGACGCTGGCGCGGCGCGGCCGCTCTGCGCGTACAGTGTAGCGAGCGACGTCGCCGCATCCATTTCTCCGGGGTATGCCGCCAGATAGTCGTGCAGGGCCGCGATGGCCGGCGCGAATGCCGCCTGCAGCTTCCCGCTGTCAGCCGCCATCTGCTGCAGCAGCGCCGCGCGAGCGACCTGGGCCTGGGCCACCGCCTGGGCGCGCCCGCTCGAGTCTCGCGTGAAGGTCTGCTGATCCGCCGGCGCGAGCCTCCGCCCGCGTGTCTTGCGCGACTGGGACGAAGCAATCAAGCGGGCCAGGACCGTGGAATCGCTTTCGAGCCCACGGTCGATCGAATCCGCGCTCGCCCGGAGCCGGGCGTAGTGCTGTGCCGCCGCATCGTTCTGGGCGCGCCCCACCAGAAGCCGGGCCGCATTGCCGAGGGCTTCTCTCTTGTCCTTCGCGAACGCCGTATCGTTTCCAGCGGCCTCGACCGTGCGGCGGTAGAAGACGAGCGCGGAGTCGTAGTTCTCCTTGCCCGCATACAGCCCCGCCAGCGCGACGAACGCCTTGGGATTTCCGGGCACGAGGCGGGCGGCGAGACCGAACAACACCACTGCGGAGTCTTCCTTGCCGCCCTGCCAGGCCGCGAGGCCGGCGTTGAGGGTGCTGGCCCAGAGCCGCCGGCGGTAGCCGTCGATGTCCTGCTTGCACGGCGGTGCCAGAGATAGCGCGCGCGCGAGAGCGCTGTCGGCCCCACCAGCGTCGCCGATCTCGAAGTAGTAACGGCCGAGATAATACCAGGCGGCGGGATTCTTGTCCTGCTTGTCCTGGAGGATCGCTGCTACGAGGACCCGGCCCGCCTCAGCGAGCTGGCCGTTGCGCTGGTCGGGTTTCTCGGCGGCGGCCTTGAGGTGCAGCACTCCGCCGTTGACCTTGAAGTGGGCTGCGCTGAGCTCGCAGGGGGGTTGGGGCGTCACCCAGCCACCCTGCGCCAGCAGAGGCGCGGCGACGGCGCTGCACAGGGCCGTGAGAGCGGCCTTCATGTGTCGTTCGAGAGCGGGCGACCGGATTCGAACCGGCGACGTCCAGCTTGGGAAGCTGGCATTCTACCCCTGAATTACGCCCGCGGGGTTCCTGCTACACCACCCCAATTTATCCTACACCACCCCAATTTATCCGCGAACCCCACAAAGCAAAGGCCCCGGGGAAACCGCCCCCGGGGCCTTGCCGAGCTTAGGTCCCCCCGACCTTACGGGGTGGCGATATTCTTGAAATTCACGTACGAGCCGCTGTACCCCACGAGCGTGAACGTCCACCCGAAACCAGTTGGGCAGGTGTCGCCGCTCCCAGGAAACGTCTGCTGCCAGCCGCTCTGCACCACTTCACACACCGTGTAGGTGCCATCCGGCAGACCGGTGAACATGTAGTTCCCCGACGCGTCGGTGAGCATGGTTGCCGTGACCGTCCCGGTGAGCTGGATGCACCAGTTCGCGAGGCCGGGCCACGGATCTGCGCCAAGCTGCACCCTTCCATCGATCGTCAGCGCTCCGCTGGTCGACGGCGCCGTGACGGAGCACGTAGGCGTCGGTGCCGGTGGCGGAGGTGGCGGGGGCGGCGGTGCCACCACCGGTGGCGGAACCACTGGCGGCTGCACCACCGGTGGAGGCGCCGGGGGATCGCATTTGTTTACGTCTGTGCCCGGATGAAGGGAAGCACGCATCGCGCAATGCACGGCGTCATGACCCAGCCCCGGGTTGCTGCGAACCTGGGAAACGCCCGCCACGAACGGCGTGGCGACCAAGGCCACAAGTCCTATGAATACTCGCTTCACAGTGTCTCTCCGAGCTCAGTTGGGCTGAGGAGGGGCGCTGCGTGCCTCAGCGGGCGAGTCAAGATCGCGTTATCCGACCCGACAAGCTGTGGCGCACGTCACGGGGCAACGTAATGTTAAGTGTGCGTTGTACTTACGAGATTAGGCCTGCGCAGTGCCGCTAAGTGCTTGAAACCACGGTTGGGAAGCCTACTTCCACGCCAGGGTGACGACGCTCCCTGCGGCGATAGCATAGGTGAGCGACCGTCCCGCCCAGCGCACCGCAAAGCTGCGATCGAGCGCGGCCGTATTGACGACGATCAGCGCTTTTGAGGCGTCATCCGAGTTGCGGAATGCAACCGTCTCGAGCCCCTCGACGCCGGTTGTCGACTCGATCCGGCGCGCCCCAGGTCGCACGAACCGACTGGCGTGGGCCAGCGCGTAGTACTCGACGTTGCGGATCACCCCGCCGGAGGCCGAGTTGATCGTGACGACGCCACGGCAGTTGCCGCAACCGCCGGTGTGCGGCCCGTAATGCTCGTCCAGGGCCAGGTTCCACAGCAGCACACCCTTCGCCCACCCCCGGGTGCTCCCGACGATGAGGGTGCGCACGAACCACTTCAGGTTGTCGGCGAAGTTGGGGGCCCACTCGCCGCCCGAGCACTCAGTGAAATAGGCGTCCTTGTCCGCGTGCGCGTCGTGTACCAGGGTCTGCGCCGCTACGTCTCCGGCGTAGCAGTGCCACGCCACGCCCGCGATGTAGCGGGGTGCCACGCTGTCGGCCAGCACTTGGAGCGGCGACTGGTACTGGTCCCAATTGTGGTCCCAGTCGAGAATCAACGTCCCGATCCCGTTCTGCGCGAACAGCGGCCCCAGGTATCCCCCTACGAAGCGGGCGCGGGCCGGGGGCTCGAGCCGCATGCCGGGATAGTCGGACGGCTCGAAATGCGGCTCATTCTGCACCGTGATCGCGTAGATCGGGACGCCCTCGGCGCCGTACGCCGCGACGTAGCGCCGCAAGTATTCGGCGAACGGTCCGTACGCTTCCGGCAGGAGCGTCCCCTGGATCAGGCTCCCGCTGGTCTTCATCCATCCCGGTGGGCTCCACGGGGATGCCATGATCTTGAGCTGCGGGTTGATCGCCAGGGCGCGCTGCACCACCGGCAGCACGTCGGCGCGATTGGGGTCGATCGAGAAGTGAACGAGCGTCGGGTCGGTCTGGCCCGCCGGCATGTCGTCGTAGCTGTACTGACGCAGCGAGAAGTCAGACGCGCCCATCGTGAGGCGCGTGAAGCTGAGCCCGATCCCGGGATTCCGCCCAAACAGGTCCCGCAGCAGAGACTCGCGCTGCGACGGCGTCAGCTTGTTCTGGATCAGCCACGCCGACGCATCGGTGATGGCCGCCCCGAAGCCCACGATCTCCTGATAGGTCGCGGCCTCGTCCACCGCGATCGTCGTGATCGACGGCGCCGGGCCGGAATCGAAATGCGCGTCGGGCTCGCGGGACAGAAGCCTGGATCCGTCGGGCGTGGTGAGCCATACCTCCGCGGCAGGCCCGCTCGGTTGTGGGGGAGGCCCGGGTCCCGGCTCTCCCGGGGCCCGCCCGTTGGGAGCGCACGCCACCCCGGCGGCGAGCGCCAGCAGGAAGACCCGCGACGTCACCACCCCGGGTTCTGCGTCAGGTTGGGGTTGATGTCCCGCTCCGATTGCGGGATCGGCAGCAGGTTGCTCGGGACGCCGTGCACGGTCGTCTCCCCGGGAGCGATGGTCTGCAGCTCGGTGGTTTTTGCCCGGATCACCGCGTCGAGGATTCCCCAGCGCGACAGGTCGAACCAGCGCTGGCCCTCGAACACGAACTCACGCCGGCGCTCGAGGCGGAGCGAATCGCGGAACGCCGCCTGCGACAGGCCCGACACGGGCCCCAGGCCCGCGCGCCCCCGCACGGCGTTCAGCGCCGCCTCGCCGCTCCCGGCGGTCGCCGCGCCGCCCTCGTTGACGGCTTCGGCGTACATCAGGAGCACGTCGGCGTAGCGTAACACGATCCAGTCGTTCGCCTGCCGCACCCACTCTCGCGTGTTCATGTTCTCGGCGTCGCTCTCGTCGAGATACTTATCGAACGCCGGGCCGGGCGGGACGCCCCACGTGAAGGTGCGCCCCATCTGGTCGGTGTACGGCGACACCATGAACGTCCCGTGATTCCCTCGGGTGTCGGCCGGTGCGAACAGGTTTTGCAGCGAAGGCGGAATGTACATCAACCCGTAGGCGGCGCCGCCGGGATACCCCAGAGGGAGGCTGAACAGGGTGTGTATGCTCCCTGCACCGGGATCGAGGATGCCATCGTAGTTGATCTCGAAGATGCTCTCCGAGTTCGTGAGCTTCAACGCGATCCGGAAGTTGTCCTTCCAGTTCGCGAGCAGGACGTAGTGTCCGCTGGTAATGATCGTTGCGGCGGTCTGCGCCGCTTTGAGCCAATCCTGCTCCGTGAGGTATGCCTTCGCGAGCAGGGCCTGCGCCGCTCCGCTCGTCGCGCGGCCGACATCGGAACCGGAATAGGCCGGGGGCAGCGCGGTGGCCGCCTCCTGGAGGTCGCTGACGATGAGGGCGTACACCTGCGCCAGCGGCGTGCGTGACACTGCCAACCCGCTCACCGACGTGACCTCATGCTCCAACAGCGGCACGTCACCGTAGCACCGGACCAGGTTGAAGTAGGCGAGCGCCCGCAGGAAGTGCGCCTCACCCAGCAGGCGCGTACGCAGCGCCGGGTCCATCGTGATCGCCGGTACGCGGTCCAGCACCGCATTGGCTCGGTTGACGGTACGGTAGGCGTTGCCCCAGATGTCGCCGATGGGCCACTCGGTGGCGTCGAAGATGTAGTCACTCATGCGGTGACCGTCGGACCCGAACTTGGCGCTCGCGAGGATGTCGTCGGTCGCCACGTCCGACACGTACCAGAAGCCGAGCCAGTACGACCACTTGACCTGCTCGTACACGCCGTTCACGGCCGCGACCGCGTCGGACGAGGTCTTATAGAAGTTCTCCGGGGCGAGCACATCGGACGGGCTCGGGTCGAGAAAGCTGTCGCACGACACCGCCAACGCGAGCGCCACCAGCCCGCCGAGCGTCGAGAGCAGTTTGGTGCGTTGCATACGATGATCTCCGTTCCGCCTAGAAGCCGGCGGAGAATCCGAAAGTGATCTGCCGAACCTGTGGGTACGTGCCGTAGTCGAATCCCTGAGCGAGGTTCGTTGTGGCGTACTCGGTGATCTCCGGATCGTAGCCGGTATAGTTGGTGACGGTGAAGAAGTTCTGCGCGCTGATGTACAGCTGCAGCCGGCTCATGCCCTGGAGATGGACGGCCTGCAGCCAGATGGCGGGAAAGCTGTAAGCCAGCCGGATGTTCTTGCCACGGAGATACGAGCCGTCCTCGACGAACAGATCGGACTCGCGACTCTCGAACGTGTTGCCGATCTTCGGCGTCGGGACGCCGCGACCGCCGGTCGCCACGTCCACCAGCTGGTTGGCGGTGCCCCCGGCGGCCGTGAGGAGCGACCGATTGATGTTGTAGATCTTGTTGCCCACGGACCACTGCAGCAGGACGGAGAGCTCGAAGTTGTGGAATGTAAACCGATTCGCGAGACCCCCGGTGTAGGTGGGCTGCGCGTTGCCGATGATGGTCCGGTCGGCCGAGGTGATCACGCCGTCGCCATCGAGATCCTTGTACACCGGCTGCCCGTTCGCCAGGCTGTCGTACACCCAGCCGTAGAAGGAATTGATTGGCTCGCCCACCTTGAGGACGGTGGGGCTCTGGTGCGCGCCGCCGCCGACGCCGTACGGATCGATGATGATAGAGTCCGCGCCGAGGTTCGCCACTTCCTGCCGGTTCCAGGCCAGCGCGAGAGACGTCTCCCAGCCGAGGGTGCTGCCGGACAGGTTCACGGTGTTGACGCTGACCTCGAACCCGCGATTGCGCACGCTGCCGATGTTCTGCAACTGGCTGCCGAACCCCGAGCTCGACGGCACGCGCGCGTCGAGCAGCAGGTCGTGCGTCTTCTTCTTGTAATAGTCGGCGGTGACGGTGACCCGATGGCCAAGCACCGAGGCGTCCACTCCAGCGTCGAATTGGTCGGTGGTCTCCCACTTGAGATCGGCATTCGCCAGGCTCGCGGGCACGAAGCCGATCGCGCGGGAGCCGCCGAGCACGTACACAGTGCTGCCCAATGTCGCGAGTGACTTATAGTTCCCGATGTCCTGATTTCCCGTCCGGCCGTAGCTCGCGCGCAGCTTCAGGTCGTCGAACCAGCCGAGACGCTTCACGAAGCTCTCATCCGAGGCCCGCCACGCGAACGCCCCCGAGGGGAAGAAGCCGTAGCGGTGGTCCCTGCCGAACTTGGACGACCCATCGACGCGCCCGGTGAGCGTGAACAGGTACTTGTCGGCAATCCCCCAGTTGGCGCGGGCGAAGGACGACGCTAACGAGGAGTGGGGCGCCGGGGTCCAGACGCCGACGAATGTCTTCCCTGCGTACAGGCCGTTCACACCCAGGCCGTCGGTCAGGAAGTCCTGCGCGGTCCCCGAAATCCCTTCGGTGTTGGTGCGCTCGAGCGTCATGCCCGCGAGCAGGTCGACGTTGTGTAGCTCGCCCAACCGCCGGCTGTAGTGGATCGTGTTCTCGAACGTCCAGCTCAGCGTCTGCGCCTGCCCCCGGCTCCCCTGTCCATTGGTGGTCAGCCCGGGGAGCACCGTGGACGGTGCGTAGTAGTCCTGCACCGAGTTGAGAAAGTCCATGCCAAGCGTGCTGCGCAGAGTCAGGCCTTCCAGAACGTCGTACTCCCCGAACACGTTGCCGATGAGCCGGTTCTGCCGTTCCTCATTCGTGATCTTGAGTGCCGACGCGACGGGGTTCTCGAACGGCCGGCCGGTGAGCGGATTCGTCCCGGTGAAGTAGTCCCCCCCGGGGCCCGTTACAGACAGCGTGGGGGGGGCCGTCAGAGCGTTGAGCACGACCGGGCTTGGCAACACTTCTCCTTGGGAGCGGCTGAACGCCAGCCGGTTCCCGACCCGGAGCTTGCGGCTGACGGTGCGATCGAGGTTGAACCGGAACGACCCGCGGCTCAGGTCGCTCCCGATGATCACGCCGTCGTTCTTGAGCAAGCTGCCCGACACAAAGTAGGCCGTGTTCTGATCGCCGCCCGAGACGGACACGTCGTAGCCGCGCAGCGGGGCGGTGCGAAAGATCGCATGCTGCCAGTCGGTCCCCCGGCCAAACCCGGCGATATCTGCGGGCGTGTACAGCGGAGGCTGTCCGGCGTTGGTGTACGCGGCGTTCACCATCTGCGCGAACTGGGTCGCATCCATCAGCGGCAGCTCGCGCCGCACTTCCTGGCGGGCGTAGTACGACCCGAACGAGACGCTGTTCTGACCCCTCCGCCCGTGCTTCGTCGTGATCAGCACGACCCCGTTGGCGCCCCGGGCGCCGTAAATGGCGACGGCCGAGGCGTCCTTGAGGATGTCGATCGACTCGACGTCGTCCGGGTTTAGGGCGGCGAGGGGATTCAAGCCCCGCATCCCCTCGGTCAGCAGGGTGCCCGTCGTGGCGTCGTCCAGGTTCGTCGTGATCGGTACGCCGTCGATCACGTACAGCGGGTCGTTGCCCGCGGAAATGGAATTGCCGCCGCGGATGCGTACCATCGCGCCGGCGCCCGGCTGGCCGCTCGAGGTCACGACCTGCACGCCGGGCGCGCGACCGAGCAGGGATTGCTCGAGCGACGTCACGGGCGCGGCCGCGATCTGATCGGCCGAGACGGACGAGACCGCTCCCGTCAGCTCGCGTCGCGCCGCCGTGCCGTAGCCGATCGCGACCACCTGCTCGAGCTCGGTCGCCTGGGCAGTCAGGGTGAAGTCCACCGTGCTGTCCTGGTCGGCCACCACGGTGACGGGCTTCGAGACTGGAGTGAAGCCGATCCGCGCAGCCCGAACGGTGTGCGATCCAGGCGGCACGTTCGCGATGCGATACGCGCCGTCGTCGGCCGACCGCGCGCTCAACCCCGTGCCCTCGACCGTGACGGTGGCCACCGCGATCCCCTGCTTGGTGACGGAGTCGGTGACGTGCCCGACAATCGCTCCGACCTGGGGCTCGCCCATGACGCCGCGCTTCACTAAAGCCGCCCGCCCGCTCGAGGTCAGCAGTACGTCCACCCCGGCGTCGTACAGCACCGCGCTCAATACCGCGCCCACGGTAAGATTGGACGCGCTCAGGGTGACCGGAGCCTCGAGTGGCACGACCGCGGCGCTGTAGGTGAGACGCAGCCCCGCTTTGCGCGCGATCTCGGACAACGCGTCGCCGAGGGGCATCCCCTGCCAGTCGACCGTGATCAGCCGCCGGAAGACGGCGGCGTTGCTCGCGTCCGACCAGCGGACCGCGGCGTCGGCAGCGGTGCCGGCCGTCAGCGCGAGGAACCGCGGACCGGCGGCGGCGAGTGCGACTTCCCCCGGCGGATCTTGCGCGGCCGCCGCGAGCGGCATCCCTGCTCCCGCTGCGGCGAGCACCGCGGCGAGCACCATGGCTGCGACCTTCATGCGAACCTCCCTCCGACGTTGGCGCGTCACCGTGCGGCCCGGACCATCGAGATCGTCACTGATCGCCCGCTCCACTCGTACCTGGCCCCCACGGCGGACGTGATCAGAGTAAGGACTTCGGAAACCGGCTCGCTCGAGTAGGACCCCGTGATCGGCCGGCGCGCGAGTGTGGAGTCGATCACCAGCACGTCGAGGTCGTACCATCGCCCGAGCCGTTGCGCTGCCTCGGAGAGCGGCACACTGGTGAACACCAGGCGTCCTCGGGTCCAGGCGAGCTCATTCGTGACGTCGGCGCCTTGCAGCACGCGCACCGCGCCGGCGCGCGACAGCGTGGCCACCTGCCCGGCGCGCAGCCGCGTTTCCGCCGCCCCGGGTTGCGCCGGCAGGGCAAGCGCCACGGCGCCCTCCGCCACGGCGACGCGCTCGGCGGCATCGCCGTACGCGTGGACAACGAATCGAGTCCCGATCGCCCGAATCGCGCCGCCCGCAGTGTGTACCACGAAGGGGCGCGCGCCGTCGTGCACCACGCTGAAGTACGCCTCGCCCTCGAGGTAGACGTCGCGCCCGCGCGGTGCGAACCGGACCGGGACGCCCAGCCGGCTGTCGGCGTTGAGGGTGATCTCCGTCCCGTCGAGCAGCCGGAAGACCGCCCGCCGCCCCTTGGGAGTGGCGTACTCCCGCAGCGCGGGCGGCCGCGCGACCGGGTGCGCCCCGAGCCACCACACGCCCCCGACGCCGAGCAGCACAACGAGCCCGGCCGCGATCGCGGGAGGGCGCCACCGCGACGCCACCGACCTCGCGGGTCGCGCCGTCTGGGCCAGGCCGCGCCGCAAGCGGCGCCAGGCGGCGTCGGTGTCGTAGGATGGCTCGTATTGTCGGGCATCGGCCGCCCACGCCGCCTGCAGCGCCGCGACCGCGGTGCGGCGCTCGGCGTCGGCCCCCAGCCAAGCCTCGACGGCGGCGCGCTCCTCCGGGGAAGCCTGCCCGCTCAGGTAGCGGCCGAGCACGATGTAGTCGACCGTCATCATGGTGTTATGACGCCGCAGCAGGGGGGATTACTTACCGGCCGAAGCCATCGCCTTCCTGAGGACCGCCAGCGCTCGTCCGATATGCACGCCGACGGTCTTGGGTGAGATAGTCATCCGCAGCGCCACCTCGCGGTAGCTCAAGCCTTCCCGCCGGCTCAGCACGAACGCCGCGCGGGTACGCGGGGGCAGCCCGGCGAGGGCGCGCTCCAGCCGGCGCCACAGCTCCTCGGCCTCGAACTCCGCGTCCGCCGGCGCCGCAGTGGTGCCACCGCTCTCTTCCAGGATCAGCAAGGGCGCGGCACGCCGCCGCACGGCCGTCCGACGGATCTGGCTGATGGCGCGGCGGCGCACGGCCGCGTAGAGATAGTGCCGCACGTCGCCCACCACCCAGTGGGCGCGATCTTCCCAGATGCGCGCGAACACCCCCTGCACCGCGTCCTCGGCCGCATCCCGGCTGCCGAGGTAAGTGGCAACGTAGCGGCACAGCGGGTCGTAGTAGGCCCGGAACACCGCCTCGAACGCGGCCTCGTCTCCCGCCCGGATGCGCGCCACCCACTCCGGCGCCAACGCGCTCGACAGAACGGCGGAACGACGACGCAACTCGAAGGCCATGGGCCCGTTGATATATGGCGAGCTTGCATGGGGCGCAAGAACGGGGCCAACGCAGGGAGGTGAAAGACTCGAGCGCTAGTGGGGCGGCCGAGCGAGCGCCAGCAACGCCTGTCTCCGCGCCGCGAGCAGGACGGCCGGGTCGCGCGGGTACGTCGTGAACGACGGAATGACCGCACGCAGGGCCGCCAGCGCCGCCCGGGGGTCGCGTCGACGCCACAGCGCGAACAAGGCGTGATCCTCCACGCCGTCGCGGAACGCTTCCCAGCGGAGGCTCGAGCGAGGACCATCGCGGCCAGGATACACGATGAAGTCGTCGCCTGGCGCGAACAGGCCCTTGTTGGGGTCGACGTCGCGCGGCCATTGATTCAAGCCCCAATGCAACCAGCCACTCAGCCCATAGCGCGACGCCATCCAGGGGAGCAAGCGGGTCTTCAATAGAGGGTAGTCGATCAGGCGATTGGGGTACGCGCCCTGCGGCAGCCAGGACGTGTAGCACCACAGTTCCATGTTGCCCGCTTGCTGGCGCGCTCGATAACTGTCGTACCACCGCTCCAGGAAGCTCAGCTCCACCACCCAGATCTCCAGGTCGCGCCCGAAATCCGGCGCCTGGATGGCTTCGATCCGCTGCAACCGGGGAGCCGCCGCGTGCACGCGCCGCGAGAGCGCGCGCCAGGAATCGACGTTCTCCACGATCGGCTCATCGGCGACATGGATGACCGCCCGGTCGATCCAGCCGCGCTCGACCAGGTGGCGTTGGAGGTCCTTCAGGAAATCCTCGAGCGGCACTTGGGTGGTGTCGCCGCTCGCCGTGACGACGGCGGGACGCGGCGACGGCTCGAACGGGTTGGTCCATGCCCACGGTTCCGTGCGACGTCCAACATGCATCAGCTCGATATCGCTCAAGCCCGCGGCAAAGCAGATCTGGACCCAGCGATCGAACCGGCCGTAGTCGAACGCGTACGAGCCGTCGGGCGCGCGGCTGACGCGAATCAGCTCGAGATCGGTCTCGAACATCGTCTGGCCGTGGGCGCGCATGTCCTCCGCATAGGCGCTGAGCAGCCTCCAGTGCCGCTCGCTCCATTCCTCCACCTGATGCTCTTGGGCAATGGCCCGCGAGCTGAACCAGTGCGTTACCCTGAGCGACGGGAGGTCGGGCAAGGAGACCGGCACGACGTCGACCGTCAGTCCGACCGTTCGCAGCAGCCTGGCACCGGCTCGAAGCGACACGGTGCCGTGGTAGACGCCGGGCTCGGCTGCGCGCGGAATCGTCACTCGCACGAGTGCGGGCTGGCTCGACCCGGCGCACAATGTCACGGTCTCGTCGTCCAGCAAAGGGTCGGGGAAGTCGTCCGGCGCACGACGCACCAGCTCGCTCTCGGGAGTGTGGTCGGAGTTGCGGCTCAGCCATACGTATCCGATCCAATTGACGCGGACGGCGCCCGTAGCGAGCCGGCGGCCACGCGTGCCGATCAGGAGGGATGGTTCAACGCGAATCGAGTCGAGGCAGCTCGCTCTTGCCCGCAGCACGATCTGTGCGGACTCGGTTTCGCCGCGAGCCGCGATCAGTCGAATGGTCGCGGCGGCGCGCGGGGGTTTCGTCGTGTTGCGAAAGACGTTTTCGAGTGAGGGCGTGGTCCAGACGTCAACCGGGTTCTGCAACGTCGCCGCCTGGACGACCGCCAGCAGCAGCAACAGGGCCGGCGTGGTCACCCGCGCTTCTCGTACACCCGCACATAATCCACCCGCATCGTCTGCGGGAAGACGGTAGTTGCATCCGGATTACCCGGCCAGTAACCACCCACGGCCACGTTGAGAAGGATGAAAAAGGGGTGGTCGTACACCCACCGCCCGGGCAGGGAATTCGGGGTGACGGTCTTGTACAGCACGTCGTCTACGTACCAGCGAATCGCAGCCGGCTCCCACTCGACGGCGTAGACGTGAAACGTGTCGGCAAACGCGCCCGCCGGCAGGTCGTACGCGCTGCTGATGCCAGCCGCACCCGAGTACCCCGGGCCGTGTACTGTGCCGTGCACCCGGCCCGGTTCCTTGCCGATGTTCTCCATGATGTCGATCTCGCCGCACGCGGGCCAGCCGACGGAGGGGATGTCGTCGCCCAGCATCCAGAACGCGGGCCACAGCCCCTGTCCGCGCGGTATCTGAATACGGGCCTCGATGCGACCGTACTTCCACGCGCCCAAACCCTGGGTCTTGAGTCGGGCCGAGGTGTACCCGCGGGTGGCGAGCGACTCCCGGCGGGCCTCGATGACGAGGTAGCCCGCATCGATGTGCGCGTTCTCGACCCGGTCGGTGTAGAACTCGAGCTCGCCGTTCCCCCAGCCATCGCCCCCGGTCTCCCGTACCCATTTCGTGGCGTCGAGCACCGGCCCGTCGAACTCGTCATGCCACACCAGGCGCCACTGCGGGGGTCCGGCTGCGGGAGCGGCGAGCGCCGAACACGCGGCGACGGCGAGCCCGAGCAGGATGCGGGTCACCACTAGGACCTCCGATACCTCCAGGCCACGATCCCGGCGCCCGTGACCTTCAGATCGAACGCGTGGTTACCGCTCGGATCGATCGCCGGGATGTCTTGCTTCTGCGAGGCCACCGTTTCGCCCTTGGCGTTCACGAACTCGAACGTGACCGCCGTCGGCGTGCTCGGCTTGGTCTTGAGATTCGTAACCAGGCCGCCGAGCTTCGCGCCCTGTTCATCGGGCGTGAAGGTGCCGACCGTCACCTCGGTCGTCATGGAGTCGGCGATCGTGAGGTAGCGCAGCGTCGAATCCTTGTTGCCCCGTATTTGCCACGCGCCGGCGAGCTTGGCGAGGCTCGTGCGGTTCAGCGGATCCACGGCGACCAGCCGCTGGGCCAGCGGCAGCACCTTGGCTGTGTCACCGAGCAGATAATAGACCCCCGTCAGGTTGTACAGCGCCTCGCGGAAATAGGGGTCCTTCCCGAGGCCTGCCTCGTACGCCCGCGCCGCCAGCCGGTAGCGCGGGGCGATCGACGCCCGGAACGCCTTGATCGTGTCGTCGGTCACCGCCGCGCAGCGCGTTGCGATCTGCCGCAGGGTCAGAGTCTTGTTCTTCGCCCGCGTGTCGCTGCGGCACTTGCTGCCGACCGGCACGGTGTCCGGCTCGTTCGGGATCGCATTGATGACCGCCTGCGCCGCGGCGAACAGGTCCGTGGCCTCCGCCGAATCGGCGTGGTCGAGGATCTGGTTGTAGAGTGCCCCGGCTTCATCACGCTTGCCCTGCTGAGAGTACACCGCCGCGAGCCCGGCCATCGCCTGCACGTCATTGGGGTAGGCGGCAAGATAATCTTTGTACCCAGGCACGGCACCGTCCCAACGCTGCGCCGCATGGTACACCCGCGCCACGTTGAACAGAGCGTCGCGCTTCTCTTTGGCAAACTTGGGATCACTCGCCGCAGGCACGGCTAGCTTGAAGTACTTCGCGGAGGAGTCCGCGCGAGTGGCAAAGACAATAGAATCTGTGCGGTACTTGGTGGAGTCTCTCTTTCGGAGAGATGAGTCGGGGGCTTCGCGACCCGCGAACAGCGTCCCCAGGTAGATGAAACCCGAGGGTTCGCCGCCGTAGATCGCGTTGGCGCGCCGGAAGCTCGCAATGGCGGAGTCGGTGTTGCCCGCCTGCCACGCCTTGACTCCGTCGTTGAACACCGGGACCCAGAACACCCGGCGCCACGTGCTGATGTCCTCCTTGCACCCGGGTGCGAGTGCCTCCGCCCTCGCAAACGCCGTGTCGGCCCCCGCGAGATCGTTCTGCAGCGCGTAGTAGCGCGCCAGGTAATACCACGCGGCAGGATTCTTCTCCTGGCCTCCCGTGGTCAGCGCCTCGTGCAGCACTTTGTCCGCATCCTTGAGATCTTTCGTCCGCTTGTCCGCGAACTTGGTCTCGGTCGCGCTGCGGAGGTACAAAACCCCGCTGTTCACGAGGTAATGCTTGGTACTGAGGTCGCACTTGGCCGCCGTCCACTGCTGTGCGGCGGCGGGCGTGGCGCCGCCGGCGACCAGCAACGCACCGATGACGGCCACGGTTGGCTTCCCGGTCATGCTCACTCCTTGGATTTGGCGACGAGCGCTTCCGCATCCCGCTCGGCGGCGCGCGCGATCTCGAGCGGCGGGCGCCCCAGCGCGCGCGCGGCGGCCAGCACATCGTCGTATTCCGGTTTGACCCGGACGCCCCCCCCCGCGGCGTCCGGCTGCTCCAGCACCTTCACCCGCACGGCCACCTCGGGAGAGAGTTGCACGGTCACCTGGCGGCGCGGCAGGGTCGCACGCTCCGCCACCCAGCGGCGGATACCGGCCGTAGTGCTGTGACGGAACAGCGCGGCGGTCACTCCCTCCGCCAGCTCCTCGGGAGCCATCACCTCCACCCGAAAGCCCGAGCGGCCCTTCTTCATCTGCACGGGCCACGTTTGCACGTCGAGCGCGCCGGCGCACACGAGCGCCTGCCGCAACGGCTCCACGTATTCGGGGCTCATGTCGTCCACGTCCGTGGCGAGCAGGACCACGCGCCCCGCCTCCGTCGCCTGCTCCGCAACGAGGAGGCGCAACGCGTTGGGGTAATGCGGCGGGTTCCGTTGTCCCGCGCCCCAGCCGCTGCGCACCAGACGCCAGCGCGCCGGCGGCGCGCCCGAGGAGAGCACGCGCACCAGCACCGCGCCCGTCGGCGTGGTAGCCTCCCCCTCCACCGGGCCCCGATCACCCGCGACCTCCACCCCCTCGAGCAGAATCGCCGTGGCGGGAGCCGGTACGGGCAGCCTGCCGTGCGCCGCCTCGACCCACCCGCTCCCCACCGCCACGGGCAGATTGTAGACCGCTTCGACGCCGAGCTGGGCGAAGCCCTCGATCCCGCCGACGATGTCGAGCACGGCGTCCACCGCCCCGACCTCGTGGAGGTGCACCTGCTCCGGCGCAACCCCGTGCACCCGACCCTCGGCCTCGCCGATCAGCCGAAACGCGCGCACGGCCCGTTCTTTCACCCAATCCGACAGGGGCGCGCGCTCGACCAGCCGGATGAGGTCGCCGACGTGCCGGCCGTGAGGCTGTTCGGGGATTGCGAATTCGACCTGCGTGCACGCCACGTCCGACCGCTTGACCTCGCGCACCGTGACCCTGACACCCGTGAGGGCGAGGCGGCGCGGCAGGTCTTCCAGCCACGCCGCCGGCGCGCCCGCGGACAGGAGCGCTCCCAGGGTCATGTCGCCCGAGATGCCGGCGGCCGGGTCGAGGATGGCGATGCGCATGCGATCGAGGCGGCGGAATATTAACGGCCTAGCCGCGGTACAGCCACCCGGCGCCCGTGTTGAAGAGCACCACGCGCTCCTCCGGTTTGACCGCGCCGCGCGCCTTGAGCTCGAGCACTCCGGCGAGCGTCGCCCCGCCCTCCGGCGAGGCATCGATCCCCTCGAGCGTCTGCAGCTCGGTGGCCGCGGCGGCGAGCTGCGCGTCCGTCACCGTGAGTGCCTCGCCCCCGCTCTTCCGCAGCACCGAGAGCATGAGGCGGTCCCCCAACGGGCTCGGCACCCGCAGCCCGGACGCGATCGTCTGCGGGTCGGGCCACGGTGTGCAGCCCGGGGCGCCGGCGCGGAACGCCTGCACGACCGGCGCGCAGCCCGCGGCCTGTACGCTGTACATTCGCGGGAGCGACCCGCGGACCCAACCCGCCTGCACCAGCTCGTCGAACCCCTTCCACATGCCGATCAGCCCGGTGCCTCCACCCGTGGGATACACGATCGCGTGTGGCAGGGTCCAGCCGAGCTGCTCCGCCAGCTCGAGGGCGAGGCTCTTCTTGCCTTCGATGCGATACGGCTCGCGCAGCGTGGACACATCTAGCGCGCCGCTCTCCAGCGCGTACGCGCGCGCGGCCTTGCCGCAGTCCCCGATATGCCCGTCCAGCAGCACCAGCTCGGCGTCGAAGCTCCGGATCTGGCGGAGGATCGTGGGCGGCGTGCTCGCGGGCGCATACACCCGCGCCGCGACGCCCGCACGCGCCGCGTACGCCGCGAGCGCCACGCCGGCGTTGCCGGCGGTCGGGACGACGAATCGCCGCGCTCCAGCGCGCGTCGCCCGCGTCACGGCCGCCGCCAGCCCCCGCGCCTTGAAGGAGCCCGTGGGGTTGGCGCCTTCTTCCTTGACCCACAAATCCGCGAAGCCGTGCCGCTCCCCGACCCGCACCACCGCGAGCAGCGGCGTTCCGCCCTCGCCCAGCGTCACGGGCGCCTCGCCATCGTGGAGCGGCAGCCACTCCCGGTAGCGCCACATCGTCCAGGGTCGCTCGGGGAGCAGCGACTTGGCGGCGGGCGGCGGCGCGCAGGCGTAGCGCACCAGGTAGGGCTGGCCGCAGTCGCACACGCCCGGCAACCCGTCGGCGCTGCGCGTCGTGCCGCAGGACGAGCATTCGAGCGACCACGACAGTGTCACGGCCGCGCCTGCAACCGCTCGAGAATCCGCTCGGCGAGCGTCGTCGAAAAGCCCGGGAGCGCGGCGATCTCCGCCGGCGTCGCCGTCTTCACGCCCGCCAGCGAGCCGAAGCGCTCGAGCAGCGCGCGCCGGCGGTTCGGGCCTACGCCCGGGATGGCCAGCAGCGCCGAGGTGATCGTGCGCTGAGCGCGGCGCTTGCGACTGTAGCTCACGGCGAAGCGATGTGCCTCGTCGCGGGCGCGCTGCAGCAGCTTCAGCGATGGGCTGCGCCGGGAGAGGCGCAGCGGATCGGAGCGACCGGCCAGAAAAACCTCCTCCTCCTGCTTCGCCAGGCTCACGATCGGCAGCTTGTCCTGTCCCAGGGCCCGGGCGGCGTCGACCGCGGCGCCGAGCTGGCCCTTCCCGCCGTCGATCACCACCAGATCGGGCAGCCCCTTCGCTTCGCTGATCCGGCGCCCCAGGTAGCGCGTCACGACCTCGTGCACCGCGGCGAAGTCGTCCTGCGGCGCGCCCCGGATGCGGAACCGACGGTACTCGGCCTTCTTGGGCCGTCCCGCCTCGAACCAAACCAGCGATCCGACGGTGTCCCGGCCCTGGTTGGTCGAGATGTCGATGCACACGAACGAGCGCGGGACCGCCGCGAGGCCCAGGTCGCGCCCCAGTGCGAACACGGGATCGGCGGCCCGCTCGTCGATGTCGAAGCTCTCGATCTTCAGGCTGTCGAGCAGATGGCGGGCGTTCTGGTCGGCGAGCTGGGCGAGCTTGGCGAAGGTCCCCCGTTGGGGGACGTGCCACTCGATGTCGGGCGCGACCTGTTCCAGTGCGTCGAGGTCGTCCGGCGCGAACGGCAGCAGCGCGTGCTGCGCGCGCGCTTCGAGCGGCAGGTAGCAGCGCACGAGGAACGCCGCCAGCACCGCTCCTTCGGCCTCGTGCTCCACGTTCTCGAGGAAGCGGTGGTCGCGGGCAATCAACCGGCCGTCCCGTACCCGCAGCACCACGCCGCACGCGTCATCCCCGTCGCGCGCCAGCCCGATGGCGTCGGCGTCGCCGCCGCCCACCAGCTCCACCGCCTGCGGCTGCTCCACCTGATCCAGCCATTTGAGCGCGTCGCGCAGCTGGGCCGCGCGCTCGAAGTCGAGCCGCTGGGACGCGTCCTGCATGCGCTCGCGCAGCCGCGTGCGCACGTCGACCGTTTTGCCCTCGAGAAACAGCAGGACGTCGTCGATCATCCGGCGGTAGTCCGCTTCGCTCTGGTAGCCGACGCACGGGGCGCGGCAGCGATCGATGTGGTAGTCCAGGCACGGCCGGTTCGGCGCGTCGTGGGGCAGGTCCCAGTGGCACGACCGCACCGTGAAGATCCGACGAATGATCTTCAACGTCTGGCGCAGCGTGGCCACGTCGGTATACGGCCCGAAGTAGCGGGCGCCCGGGATGGTGACGCGCCGCACCACCAGCACCCGGGGGAACGGCTCCATGATGGTCACCGCCACGCGCGGGTAGCTCTTGTCGTCGGTCAGCCGGATATTGAACCGCGGCTTGTGCTCCTTGATGAGGTTGTTCTCGAGCAGCAACGCCTGGGCTTCGGTCGGCGCGATGATCGTCTCGAGCTCGGCGATTTGACGCACCAGCGCCGCCCGCTCCGGCGTCGAGTCACCTTCCGGTCCGAAGTAGCTCGGGACCCGCGCGCGCAGGCTCTTCGCCTTGCCGACGTACACGATCTCGCCCGCCGCGTTCTTCCAGAGGTACACGCCGGGCGTGTCGGGAAGCGCCTTCAGTTGTCGAGCGATCAGAGCAGGAACGTCCACAGGCGACGGGCATCGGGGTGACGCAGGGCGATCGTACCGCCGAAATACACTCCACCAAACATAACCAAGGCGAGCAGCGCGACGGCGAACCCGCCCGCCCCCGCGGCGATCCGGGCGGCTCCGAGGCCCGCGGCGGCGGCCGCGCCGCTCACGAGCAAGCTCACCCCGAACGCCCGCCATTCGGGGCCGCGCAGGATCGCCCCCACGCGCGCATCCAGGTCGCGCAGGTGGAACACCACGTTCACCGTCGCGCCCAGGGAGGAGCCGAGCGCGATCCCCGCCGGGCCGAACCGACGCATCAGCAGATAGGCGAGCGCGCTCGACAGAACGAGCGATGCGGAGGCGATCTTCACCGGCGTCTTCGTATCCCGCAGCGCGTAGAATCCCGACTGGAACAGCTTGACGCACGCCTGCCCCAGCAACCCGACGCCGTACGCCGCGACCACACCGCCCACGAGATCGGTGTCCGCGGCGCCGAACCGGCCCGTCTGGAACAACGGGCGCACGATCACGGGCGCCAACGCGACGAAGGCGAGCGACGACGGCAGGATGAAAAACACGATGCGCCGGAAGCCCACCGCGATGCGCGCACGCAGCTGCTCGTTGGGGCTGCTCCCCTGCGCGTCCCGCGACAGCTCGGGCAGCGACACCGCGGCCACCGACGTCCCGAACAGACTGATCGGCAGCACCTGCAGCAGCTGCGCGTACTGCAGGCTCGAGGCGCCGCCCTCCCCCGCGAGCGTGCCGAGCAGCGTGTCGATCAGCCCGGAGATCTGGGCGACGCCCGCGCCGAGCACGACGGGAAGCCACGCCACGAGCACATCGCGCACGCCTTCGGTGGTGAAACTCCACCGCACCGGGATCCCGTGCAGCACGCGCCAGCAGGCGGGCAGCTGGATGGCCACCTGGAGCACGCTCCCGGCGACCGTGCCCCACGCCAGGGCCAGGCTCAGCCTGGTGAGGAGCACCGTGGTCGGGAGCGTCGGCGCCACGAGCCAGGTGCCCGCCCCTATGAGGGCGGCGATCCCGGCGATGTTCCATACCGCCGGCGCCGCATACGGCAGGAAGAAGCGCCGGTGCGTGTTGAGAACGCCGAGGCACCACGCCGACACCACCATGAGCCCGGACATCGGGAACAAGAGGCGCATCAGGCTGACGGCCAGCGCGCGCGCTTCGCCCGTCAGGCCCGCACCGAACACGGCGGTGAGCGCCGGCGCGAACGCGATCCCGATGACGGCGAGCACACCAGTGGCGAGCAGCAGCAGGCCGAGGATCGCACCGGCGAGCGCGCGGGCGGCGGCCTTGTCCGCCCGAGCGTTGAGTGCGGCGTAGACCGGAATGAACGAGGCCGAGAGGGTCCCTTCCGCGAGCAGGCTGCGGATGGTGTTAGGAATCCGCTGCGCCACGCTCAGGGCGTCCGCGGCCCAGCCATTGCCGATGTAGTAGGCGATCGCGCGCTGACGCACATAGCCGAGCACGCGCGACAGCATGATGCCGGCGGCCACGTGGGCCGCCTGGCGTCCGCCGCCGGTCGCCTCCGGCGCCGTCAAGTGCGCTTCTTCTTGGGGTCTTCCAACAGCCGCTGGACGAACTGGACCTCCTCCCGCATCCCGGTCACCGACCGGGTCAGATCCGCGATATCGGTCTCGAGCGCCTCGACGCGCCGCTCCAGCTCGCGCACGCTCCCGGGCGCGCCATCACTCGGTCCCTCCAGACGACGCGCCATCGACCGGCCCAGCGGCGAGTCGAGCAGGATCGCCGTGATGGGAATCATCAAGGCGATACCGAGCAACACGATGATGACGATCCACATGGACAGGATTCTACGGAGCGTCGGCCCACCGCGCCACCTCATCGCCGAGCGCATCGAGCAAACCGGGGCCGTAGCGGATGAGGAACGACGCGAGCGTGAGCACGCGCTCCTGCGGCTCGCCCCGAGGATACACCGCGTCCCGGGCGCGGCTGATCTGCCGCAGCAGCGTCTCGCTCTCTCTCTTCAGGCTCGCGATCAGCTTTTTTTCGATCTCTTGCGTGCCGGCCAATGCGGCGTTGCGCGCCGACTGGACGGTGCGCTCGAGCGTGGGATCGACAGCCGAGACGACCCGCGCCAGCCCCGCGTAGCGTACTTCGATCTCCTGCCGCAACGCGCCGAACGACTCCGCCGCCTCGGGGGGAAGCGATTCCCGCACCAGGCGCGCCTCGAGCTCGCCGGGCTTCCCGTCCAGCGCGTCGAGCGCCAGCCCGTGCCGTTGCAGCAGCTTCTCCACGCGACCCTCCACGATCACGCCGGACCAGCGCGGCACCGGCTTCTGGGGCGCCACGCCGAGCGCGTCGTACAGCGGCGCCGCATCAGGCAGGTACTTGAGCTCGGCGGGCCCGCCCGCGTAGGCGAGGGTGGGCAAGAGCGCCGCTTCGACCACGGGGCGCAGCAGCACGTTGGGCGAGAGTCGCTCCGGTGCCTCCCGGGCGAGCCGCTCCAGATCCGCTCGGGTGAACCGCTCCCCACTGCGCCGCGTGCGGTAGGCGTCGCCGTTCGGTTCCAGCCGGTCCCGTCCCTGGGCGGCCTCGACCAATACCGGCGTGTAGCCGTCGGCCAACGTCTGGTCTAGTCCCCGCAGCACCCACGGCGCGGCGGCGCGCTTGGCGCCGCGGTCGTAGGCGCGGAGCACTGCCAGTCCGCGCGGTCCGAGCAGCGCGTTCAACGCCTCGGCACACGCGTCGGCGAGTGTGGCGTCGGGCCGGTACGCCGTCTCGAGCCAGCGCAGCACGTCCGTCTTGAACTCGCTATCGGGCGTCCCGGCCTTGAGCTGCTCCAGCGCCGCGCCGATTTCGTCACCACAGCGCTCACGCGCCAGCGGCGCGAGCGGCGCGTCCGCCGGACGTTCGCGCAGGACGATGTGCGCGAGGTCCCCGGCGGCGTTCAGAAACGACGCGTGATTGGCTTCGGCGAAGTCGTGGTCGTCTCCGGCCACCCAGAAGACCGGCACGACGGGCACGCCCCCCCCCCGCTCCCGCTCGAGCCTGCGCGCCAGCGCGATCGCGGATAGCGCCTTGTAGATCGTGTAGAGCGGGCCCGTGAACAGGCCGGGCTGCTGGCCGGTCGTGACCGCGAGCACCGCCCCGCCGGCGAGCCGGTCGCGCCCGGGGCCCGGCAGCGTGGACGCCACGACCTCCGGCGCGACGCGTCGCGGCGTCGCCGGCTCGGTAGGCAGCTCGAGCCGAGCGATGGGCGTCGGCACGATGCGCGGAATCACGCCTCCCCTTTCCCCCTTCCCCCTTCTCCGGGTTCTCCGAAGACGTCCGCTTGGAACGTCACCACCTCGGTGCCCGATTCCCGCCACGCGTCCGCGGCGAGCCCGGCCTTGCGGCACGCGGCTCCCAGGAAGGCCTCGGGCCCCCAATGATACTCGGCCGCCACCTGCGGCAGCAGCAGCCCGATGTGGCGGCCGCGCCGCACGATCAGACCATCGCGGCCGATCACGATGCGGGCGGGATCCACGGGGGCGAGCGGTACGGGCTCGGCCGACGTCAACACCGAGATCTCGAGGGCGAGACGCGGCAGCTCCTCCGGCTCAACCGGGGCGAAGCGCGGGTCGTCACGCGCGGCGGCTACGGTCATCTCGCGTACTACCTCGCCGAGCGGCCGCTCGTTCGCGACGTGGCCGACGCACCCGCGCAGCGCTCCCCCCGCCTCGGTGATGGTGACGAACGCCCCTCGCGTGAGCGCGGCCCCGGGGACGTCGGGGAGAGGCGGCAGCGGCCGACCCGCGAGATGGGCGACCAGCGTGGCGCGCGCCAGGCGCAGCAGCGCCGCCCGGTCGGCCGCCGTCAGATCAGGGTCCCCGATGATACGGCTCCCCGCGACGGATCGTGTAGGCCCGGTACAGCTGCTCGTACAGCACGACGCGCGCCAGCTCGTGGGGAAACGTGAGGCGTGACAAACTCCAGAGACGCTCGGCCCCGCGCAACACCAGCGCGGGGAGGGCGTCGGCGCCGCCCAGGGCGAAGGTCACGTCGCGTGCCTCCAGCTCCCAGCGCGCCGTCCAGTCCGCCAGCTGGGCGGACGTCCACTGGTCCCCCTCCTCCGCCAGCGCGACGAGGCGCGAGCCCTCGGGAACTGCCTCGAGGAGTCGCGCCTCGACCTTCACTTCCCGCTCCTCCACCTTCGTGTAACGCCGCAGCCGCTCGAGGTACCCGTCACACACCGCCCGCAGCGCCGCGTCCCGCATGCGGCCGACCGCGACGACGTGATAGCGCATCAGGCATACATCCCACGCAGCCGGTGCATCGCCGCCACGCGGTCGATCGCGATCATGTACGACGCGATCCGCGTGTTCACCTTGTGGCGCTCCGCCCAGGTCACCACTTCGGAGAAGGAGCGCACCATGATGCTCTCCAGCCGGCGATTGACCGTCTCTTCGTCCCAGAAGTAGCCCCCCCGGTCCTGCACCCACTCGAAGTAGCTGACGGTCACGCCGCCGGCGTTCGCCAGGATATCGGGGATGACGAAGATCCCCTTTTTCTCGAGGATCTCGTCGGCGGCGGCGGTCGTGGGCCCGTTCGCGCCTTCGCAGATGATCTTGGCCTTGATGTGGGGAGCGTTCTTCCGGGTGATGACGTTCTCGGTCGCGGCGGGGACCACCACGTCGCAATCCAATGTGAGCACCTGATCGTTCGGAATCGCGTCGGCCTTCGGGTACCCCGCGAGCTGGCGGCGCTCGCGCACCCACTGCAACACATCGCCGATGTCGAGCCCTTGCGGGCGGTGCAGGCCTCCCGACTTGTCGCACACCGCCACGATCACGGCCCCCTCCCGCGCCAGCAGGTCCGCGGTCACCGACCCCACGTTGCCGAACCCCTGGATCGCCACGCGCGCCCCCTGGAGCGACATCCCCAGACGCGCCAGCGCCTCCCGCGTGACGATCATGCACCCCCGGCCCGTCGCTTCGCGCCGGCCCAGCGATCCGCCCATCTCGACCGGCTTGCCGGTCACCACCGCGGTCACGGTGTGGCGCTTGTGCATGGAGTACGTGTCCATGATCCACGCCATCACCCGCTCGTTGGTGTTCACGTCAGGCGCCGGCACGTCCGAATCGGGCCCCAGCGTCTCGATGATGCTCGACGTGTAGCGCCGCGTGACCCGCTCGAGCTCGGTCATGGACATGGTCGCGGGGTCGCACACCACGCCGCCCTTGGCCCCGCCGAACGGGATGTTGACGAGGGCGCACTTCCACGTCATCCAGGCGGCGAGCGCCTTCACCTCCTCGAGCGTCACGTTCAGGTCGAAGCGGATGCCCCCCTTCGCCGGGCCGCGCGAGGTGTTGTACAGCACCCGGTAGCCGGTATAGACCTCCACTTCACCGTTGTCGCGCACGATCGGGACCGAGGTGATGATCTGCTTTTCGGGGTTGCGCAGCACCTTGTAGAGGCCGGGGTCGAGCTTAAGCAGCTGGGCGGCATGGTCGAAGCGCTCCATCATCGCTTCGAACGGGTTCTCCTCGGCCAGGAAGGTGTCCTTCTCCGGCCGGATACCGTGTCGCTCGGTCTTGATTGCAGGATCGCTCATGGCGTCGTGTGTGACGGTCAAGATCAGAGGCGGCCCGCCGAGGCGAGCACCGCGTCGAGCGCACGCTCGAGCGCCACGCCATTGTGCTCCCACCGTACGGTCAGGCCGGCCACCAGCGGCTCGGGGGCATCTTCCGGCCACCGGCCGCGGAGCTTCACGGCGTCTTTCTCGGTGACTACAACATAATCCGCCGCGGCGGAGCCCTGCACGAGGCGCGCGACGTCGGCCCGGCCATAGGCGTGATGGTCTTGATACGCTTGGAGTTGCACCATCGCGCCGAGGCCGCGGAGCTGGGCCGCGAAGCTCTCGGGATCGGCGATACCGGCGGCGGCGAGGACGCGCCGCCCGCCGAGCACCTGCAACCCGGCCGGCGCGCCAGATCGCATCCCTTCCAACCGACTCACGGCCAGATGCGCGACGCACACCAGCAGCGTACGCCCCCGCTGCCCTTCCCCCGCTTCCAGCCGGCGCGCCAGCGCCGTTGCTGCGTCAGCCGTCGCGTGTTTCCGAGTCACCACGATGACGTCCGCTCGCGCCAGCGCATCCCATCCTTCCCGCCACGGTCCGGCCGGCAGCGGCCACGGCGAGCCGGCCACGCTCTCGGCACTCACGACCGCGATGTTCAGGTCGCGCGCCACCGCGAGCAGTTGGAACGCGTCGTCCAGCACCAGCACGTCCGCGCCCGCCGCGTGGGCCTGCGCCGCACCGGCAGCCCGGTTCCGATCCGCCACGACCACGCCCTCGGGGACGAGCCGGCGGTGCACCAGCGGCTCGTCCGCCCCGTAGCCGCGCAACAGGATGCCGGGCGTACGGCCGCGCCCGGCGTAGTGGCGCGCGATCCAGGCTGCGAGCGGAGTCTTTCCCGTACCACCCACCGAGAGATTCCCCACCGCCACGGCCGGCAGGGGCAGACGTTGCGTAGGCAGCAGGCCACGTCGATACGCCGCCGCTCGCAGCTGCATCGCCGCGCGGTAGAGCAACGCGAGCGGGACGAGCGGGAGCCGTGTCAACGACGCCGCGGGGCCGGCCTGCCACAGCCAGTGTACGAGACGCGCGCCCTTCACCCTTCCCCCTTCCCTCCGTACGTGACCTCGGCCAGCGCGCGTTCCGCGTGGGCGATACCCTGGCGCAACCCATCCTTCCCGGCTGCCACGGTGAACGCTGCACTGTAGACGACGTCGATGGTTGCGAACGGCTTGGGGAGACAGAAGCGATCCCAGGAGCGGATCCACCACGCCGAGGATGCTCGCGCGCCCACCGCGATCACGAGAGCGGCGGCGTGCTGGGCCGCCGCGAGCGCGCCGGGCTTCACGTGCTCGGCGGGCCCGCGCGGCCCGTCGGGCGTGAGGGCGACTTCGGCGCTGTCGCGCAGGTGCCGCACCAGACCGAGCAGGCCCACCTCCCCGCCGCGTTGTGACGACCCTCGGACGACGCGGTATCCCCAGCGCTCCGACAGCTGCGCGAGATGGCCACCGTCCGCGTGGCGGCTGATGAGCAGCGCCACGCCCTCCCGGCGACGGGAATAGAGGAGCGGCAGGAGGCGACTGTGCCACAGCACGTATACAATCGGCCGTTGCCGGCGGTGCGCGTCCTCCACGTGCTCCCACCCGCGCACGCGGTAGCGCCACGTCGCGGCCAGGAGGCCAACGAGCGCCGCGCCGAGTCTCCCGACCAGGGGTTCGGCCCAGCGCAGCTTCACCCCAGCAGCTCCACCGCGAGCCCCGCCACCCGGTCGGCGGCACCGGGAGGGCCCAGCCGCTCGCGTACCAGGGCGAGGCCCTCGCGCTGGCGCCGCGCCGCGCCGCTCTCACGATCGAGCAGCGGCAGCACGGCGGCAGCAAGCACCGCCGGCGTCGCCGCCCGCTGCAGGAACTCGGGAGCCACTTCGCGCCCGGCGATCAGGTTGACCAGTCCGACGTGCGGTACACGCAGCAAGCGGATGGCGATGGCGAACGACACGGGGTTCAAGCGATACGCGATGACCATCGGCAGGTCGACGAGCGCGGCTTCGAGCGTGGTCGTGCCCGACTTGCAGAGGCCGGCGTCCGCCGCGGCGAACACGGGGAGCGGATCACCCAGGTGGATGCGGATGGCGCCCGGCCCGTCGTACCGGCCCCGCGGCGTGCCTGCGACCACCACCTGCGTCGTGGGGTGCTCCGCCAGAATCGCCGCGGCCGTCTCCCGGAAGAGGGGCCACAGCCGGACGACCTCCTGCGCCCGGCTTCCGGGAAATAGGCCGAGCACGGGGCGAGCGGGGTCGAGCCCGAGCGCCCGACGGGCCTCGGCGCGGGACGGCGCGGGGGGGCGGTCCCGCAGGGGGTGGCCGACGAACGTCGCCGGGACGCCGCGCTCCCGGAAGAACGGCTCTTCGAAGGGGAGAATCACGGCCAGACGCCGTACCGCCGTGAGCTTGCGGACACGCCCCACGCCCCACGCCCACATTTGCGGCGCGATGTAGTAGAGCACCGGGATCCCCGCCGCGCACGCCGCGGCAGCGGCGCGCAGGTGGTAGCCGGGGTAGTCCACGAGGATGACGAGGTCATAGCGGTGGGCCTGGAACGCCTGGCTCACGCGGGCCAGCAGCCGAAAATGGGCCGGGAGCTTCCACAGCGCTTCGACGAAGCCCACCACCGACATCCGCTCCATGCGGTCCAGCACGGCGGCCCCCGCGGCCTCGAGGGCGGGGCCGCCGAACGCCTCGAACCGAGCGCCCGGGAAGCGGCGGCGCAGCGCCGTCACGACCGCGGCGGCGTGCGCGTCCCCTGACGGCTCGCCTGCCGACACGTAGATGCGCGGCGCCCCCCCGGGGCTCACGGCCGCGCGGTCGCGAGGGGCGAGGCTTGGACGGCGTCGGCGACGCGGAAGGCGAGCGCCAGCGCCTGCGCGCCGGCCGCGCCCGACACGAGCACGTCTTCTTCCCCGCGCACCGCGCGGACGAAGCTCTCGAGCTCGAGCTTCAAGGGTTCGGCCTCCGGCGCCTCGAGCCGCACGTGCTCGACGATTTGCTCGAGCCGTGTGGCACCGAGATTCTGCCAGCCGGGCTTGAGGCGAAAGAAATCCCCCGTCCCTTGCGCGAGATCGAGAGAGCAGTACCCGGTGGGCTGGAAGATCCGCAGCTTGCGCATGCGCTCGCGCGAGACGCGGCTCGCGGTCACGTTCGCGATGGCGCCGTTGGCGAACTCGATGCGCGCGTTGGCGATGTCCACGTGCGCGGTCAAGAGCGGCACGCCGGTGGCCCGGACATCCGCCACCTCCGAGCGCACCAGCTCGAGCACCAGATCGAGGTCGTGGATCATGAGATCGAGGATGACGGCCACATCGGTCCCGCGCGGCTGGAACGGCGCGAGGCGGTCGATCTGCAGGAAGCGCGGCTCCTCCAGGTAGGGGGCGGCGGCGCGCACCGCGCGATTGAATCGCTCGACGTGCCCTACCTGCAGCACGACGCCCCGGTCTCCCGCCCGGCGCACCAGCTGGTCGGCCGCCGCCACCGTATCCGCGAGCGGCTTCTCCATCAGCAGCGCGATGCCGCGCTCCAGCACCGCCATCCCCACCGCCGCGTGGGCGGGGGTGGGGACCGCCACGGTCACTGCGTCCACCCGCTCGAGCAGGGCCTCCAGCGACGGATGGTCGACGGTCTCCAGCCGCCGCGCCACCTCAGCGGCGCGGGCGGGGTTCGTGTCGTAGATGCCGACGAATTCGATGGCCGGCATCGGGCGCAACAGCCGCGCGTGGTGGAAGCCGAGCGCCCCGGTGCCGACGACGCCCACCCGCAGGCTCACACCAAGACCCCCCGCTGCGACCCTTCGATGAACTTGAGGAAGTTCTCCACTTCCGGCGTCTGCGGCAGCTCCGCCCGCGCCTTGGCGATCCCCTGACTCACCGTCATCTCGGAATTGAACAGCAGACGGTAGGCACGCTTGAGCGCGAGCTTCACGTCGGGCGAGAAGCCCGCGCGCTGCAACCCCACCGAGTTGAGCCCGTACAAGTGCACGGGATTGCCCACCGCCTTCGTGTAGGGCGGCACGTCCTGGTTCACGCGCGACCCGCCGCCCACGAAGGCGAACGTGCCGATCCGCACGAACTGGTGGATCGGCACGAGCCCGCTGATGATCGCCCGATCCTCGACCGTCACGTGGCCCGCCATCTGGACGGCGTTGGCGATGATCACGTCGTTGCCGACCGCGCAGTCGTGCGCGATGTGCACGTAGGACATGAGGAAACAGCGCTGCCCCACGGCCGTGCGGCCCGTGGCGGGCGTCCCGCGGTTGATGGTGCAGTACTCGCGGATCACCGTCCCGTCGCCGACCTCGACCCAGGTCTCCTCGCCCTTGTACTTCAAGTCCTGAGGATCGTTGCCGATGATGCTGCCGTAGCCGACCTTCACGGCTGAGCCGAGCCGCACATTGCGCTCTAGGACGGCGTGCGCGGAGACGTGACAGCGCTCGCCGAGCGTTACGTGGGGTCCGATGATGGCGTAGGGACCGACGGTCACGTCGTGGGCGAGCTGGGCCGTGGGATCCACCAGCGCGGTCCGGTGGATCACTTCTCGGTCACCATCGCCATCATCTCCGCCTCCGCCACGATCTGTCCGTCCACATAGCCGACGCCCTTCATCTTGCACGTCTTGCCTCGGAACTGGACCATTTCGAGCTCGAAGCGGATCTGGTCCCCCGGCACGACCGGCCGGCGGAACTTCACGTTGTCGAGCGACATGAAGTAGACGACTTTGTCCGAGACGTCCTGTCCCTCGAAGTGGCTCATCAGCAGCATCCCGCCGACCTGAGCCATCGCTTCGATGATCAGCACGCCGGGCATGATGGGGTGGCCCGGAAAGTGACCCTGGAAGAACGGCTCGTTGATCGTCACGTTCTTGATGCCGACGATCCGCTGCCGTCCTTCGACCTCGATGATCCGATCGACCAGCAGGAACGGGTAGCGATGCGGCAGCACGTCCATAATGCGTCCGATGTCCATCGTCGGAGCCCCCGTACGCTTGGCGGCCCGGGACAACGTGCGGGCGAGCGCGACGTTCCCGCCGTGGCTCGGCCGCGTGGCCACGATGTGGGCGCGGATGCGCGCCCCCGTCAGCGCGAGATCGCCGACGATGTCCGCCGCCTTGTGTCGCACGAACTCGTCCGGCCAGCGGAGCTTGCCGCCGTTCACGAGCGCACGATCGTCCAGCACGATCGCGCTCGTGGTGGACGCGCCCTTGATGAGGCCCTTCGCCTGGAGCCCCTCGACCTCGCTCGCGAAGCCGAACGTCCGCGCGGGCGCGAGCTCCCGCGCGAAGCTCTCAGGCGTAACCGTGTAGCTCCCTGATTGCCGCCCGATCAAGGGGTGAGGCCACTCGATCGTCACCGTGAGGCGGAACTCCTTCGCCGGCGCCACCACGTAGCTCGAGTCCCCCTCGGTCACCGTGAACGGCGCCTGCACCGTGAGCACCACCGGCTCCCCGTCCACGTCAACCGGTTCTGCCTGCGTGAGCGCCTCGAAGTACGGCTGGACGCTGCCGTCGACGATCGGCGGCTCCGGGCCCGTCAGCTCGACGGTTAGGTCGTCGATTTCGTGAGCCGCCACCGCGGCGAGGAGATGTTCCACCGTATGGATCGTCGCCCGGCCTTTGCCGATCGCGGTGCGGCGCTCCACCGCCTCGACTTCGGTGAGGCGGGCCGGCACGACGGGGGTGCCGCTCAAGTCGGTTCGCCGGAACACGATTCCTTGACCCGGCGGGGCCGGCAGGAAGGACGCCTCGGTCTCGGCGCCCGTGTGCAGTCCCCGCCCCGACACCGACGCCCGCCGCCGCACGGATCGTCTACTGATGGGGCTCCTCCTTAGGCCGCACGAGCGCCTCGAGGTCATCCACGATCTGCGCCAGCCGGTACAACGCCCCCTGGGCGCGCAGGAACTCGCGGTGGCTGCGGGCCGGGTACCCTGACACCGTCGCGCCGGGGGCGATGTCGCCGATCACGCCTCCCTGCACCGTCACCCGCGCGCCCCGTCCGATCGTCACGTGGTCGGCGAGGCCCGCTTGGCCGGCCAGAAAGACGTCGTCCTCGACGTGCGTGCTCCCGGCGATCCCGGCCTGGCCCGCGATCAGGCAGCGCGCCCCGATGCGACAGTTGTGCCCGATCTGAACGAGGTTGTCGATCTTCGTTCCCGCGCCGATGACCGTGTCGTCGACGCTGCCCCGGTCGATCGTGGTGTTCGCGCCGATTTCCACATCGTCCCCGATGATGCAGCGACCGATCTGCGGCACCTTGCGCGGCAGCTCGCCCCCCCGGCCGGGGATGTAGCCGAACCCATCCGCCCCGAGTCGGGCGCCGGCGTGCAGGATCACCCGGTTGCCGATCATCGTGCCGGCGTAGCAGACGACCTGCGGATGAAACCGCACGTCGTCCCCGACCTGCACCCCGTCCCCCAACACACACGCCGCGCCCACGCGGACGTGCTTTCCGAGCCGCACCCCCTCCCCCAGCACGGCGTAGGGTCCGATCGACACCGGCTCGTTCCACACGACCCCCCGGCCGATCACCGCTGTGGGGTGCACGCCGGCGGTCCAGGTCGGCTCCGGATAGAGCACCGGAATGACCGCCAGCAGGGCGACGTGGGGATCCCGCACCAGCACCCGGCACGCCGGCCCCGCGGACTCCTGTGCCAAATCCGGCTTGCAGAGCACGACGGCGGCCCTAGACTGTTGAAAATACGGGAGATAGCGCTTGCTGGCAAGAAACGACAGGTCATCCGGGCCGGCCCGGTCGATCGGGGCGACTCCTGTGACTGTCACGTCGGCCGCACCGACGAGTTGTCCTTGCGTGAGCGCTGCGATCTCGGCGGCCGAGAGCCGGGCGTTCACGGGAGCGCGAGCTACTGGGACTGCTTCAGCCGCTCGAGCACCTTGCTGGTGATGTCGAGGGCGGGATCGGCGGCGACGATGTTCGAGCCGGGAGCGTCGGCGTCGAAGATCAACGCGTAATTCCCCTCGGCCCGGAGTCCCTGAATCACGGCATTGACGCGAGCCTGGATCGGCTGCAGCAGCTCCTGTTCGCGTTGCTGGGCACGGCCCTGGAGATCGTTCGATCGCTGCTCGAACTTCTGCTGCAGCTGCTGCAGGTCCTTTTGTTTCTGCTGTTTGGCCGCGGGGGAGAGGGCGATCGCCTGCTGGTCGAACACCCGGACCGCCGAGTCGAGCTGCTGCTGCAGCTTCTGGACCTCGTCACGGAAGCCCTGGACCTCCTTGCTGAAGGTCGACTCGGCCGCCGCGTAACCGGGTGTCTGCTGCAGGATCTGTCGCGAGCTGATGAAGCCGATCTTGAGCGAGGGCTGCGACGGGCGCACCTGCGCCCCACCCGGCGCCGCCGCGGCGAGTAGCCCGACCCACGCCCACACCGTCACTGCTCGCCTCATAACACATCTCCCGAAGAGTAATTGCGTAACGATGATCCCGCGGCGCGCGCGGGCTCGAGCTTAGAAGAAGTTGCCGAGCTTGAAGTGCAGCTTCCAGCCGGGGGCCGGCCGACCGAACACATCCGTGCGGTCGAAGCCGTACGCCCAGTCGATGCCGATCGGACCGAGCGGCGAGATGATGCTGAGGCCGATACCGGCGCCGCGCAACAGGCGGGTCGGGTTGAACTGCCCGGCGCGCGCCCACACGTTGCCGGCGTCGTAGAACGCCGCCACGTAGAACATCTGCGACAGCCGGGCCCCCACCTCGCCGGTCATCGCGAGGTAGGTCTTACCGAACGCGCTGGCGCTCGCCTGCCCGCCGCTGGCGCTCGGGTCGAACCCGTGTGGCGTGATCGAGAACTCGTCGTAGCCGCGGAGCGGGATGCCGTACTGCGTGCCGCCCATCGTGAAGAGCTGGTCGATGAAGGGCGAGTTGCCGAACACAAACCCGGAGCGCGTCGAGAGCCCCATGACGAACTTGACGCCGCCACCGGTGCGGCCGCCGCTCGAGAGGGGCGCGTACCAGCGACCCTCGAGGTCCACGCGCTGGAAGTTTCCCGTGCCCCCGAGCGGGCCGCCGCTCTGCGAGATGCCGACCGAGTGCATGGTTCCCGCGGTCGGGAACGGCAGATCGATACGGGTGTCGCGCATGACCGAAAAGCCGATGGTCGAGCGAATGCAGCTGTTGCAGCTCAGCGACGCGAGGCCCGTGGTCGCCCCGGTAAACGTCTGGTCGTCGATCGCGTACGACACGAACAGTCGCGTATAGCGGTCGCTGAACAACGGGAAGCCGAACTGGAGATTGCCGCCGCGGCGGCGCAACTGGCCCAGGTCAGAGATGGTGTAACGCAGGCGCGTATTGTGCACGCCCACCGTCATCGACACACGCGAGTCCCGGAACGCGGGATCGGTGTACGACAGGTCGAAGTCGTTGATGTTCTTGCCGAACTGCCACTGAAACCGGCCGCGCTTCCCCTGCCCGAACAAGTTCGGCTCGTCGAGCCCGAGGAACCCGCCGAGACCGGTGCCCTGTCCCACCGACGCACCGAAGTTGATGTTCCCCGTGCGCTTCTCGGTGACGCGGAAGATGACGTCCACGTCTCCCTGGTCGTTCGCCGGGCGCGTGTCCGGAAACGGCACCGGCTGCTGGAAGAAGCCCAGATTGGAGATGTTCTGATAAGACCGGATCAGGGCGTCCTGGCGGAACACGTCGCCCGGGAGGAGCATGATCGCCTCGCGGATCACACGCTCGTGCGTGACGTCGTTGCCGGCGATCTCTACCTTGTTGACGATGGCGGGCTGGCCCTCGGTGATCACCCAGCGCAGATCCACGACCGGCTTGCCGTCCGCGCCGGTGCGCCGGATCACGTCGGCGCGCGGCTGCATGTAGATATAGCCGTTGTTGTAGTACAGCGTCCGCATCTGCTGGGTGGCGTCGTCCCATTTCTGCTGGTCGAAGTACGCCGGCCCGTGTCGCACCCCGCCCAGCCCCAGCACGCCGGTGCGCGTTTCCCCCTTGAAGGGGAACAGCTGCTCCAGGTCCTCGGTCGAGAACCGGCGGTTGCCCACGATCTCGAACGTGCCGACCCGATAGGGATCGCCCTCGCTCACGCGCACGACGAGGGTGGCTTTCCCCGTCGTGTCGTCCACGACCAACGTATCGCCGAGCACCTGGAAATCCACGTAGCCCTGGTCGCCGTAAAACTTGGGCAGCCGCTCTTGCAGGTCGGAGCGCAGCTTGTCGTCGTCGTAGTCGCCCGAGCGGAACCACCAGAACCCCTCGGGTCCGGTCTTCATCTGGCCGACCAGGTCGGCGTCGGAGAAGTGGGTATTGCCGTCGAACTTGAGCTGCGCGATCGCCACGCGTCGGCCCTCGTCCACGTCGAAGATCACCCGCACTCGCGAGGAGTCGGCCTCATAGACGTCGACGACCTTCACGTGGGCGAGGTAATACCCTTCGGCGCGGTAGAGCGAGTCGATGCGCCCGCGGGCGCGGGCCACCGCGGCGGGATCGATGGGCCGCCCTTCGAGCAGCTGCACTTTGTCCCGCACGCTGTGCTCGCCGACCCGGCTCACCCCGCGCAGCGCCCACTTGATCAGGATGGGGCGCTCCCGCACCCGCACGATGAGGAGCTCGCGGCCCCCCTGCTCGGCCTGCTCGATCCGTACGTCGTCGTACTGACCGGTGGCGTACAGTGCCTGGGTGGCGCGCTGGATGTCGCGATACCCCACCGTCCGCCCGGGCGCGAGCCCGCTCTGCTCCAACACTTGGCGGCGCTCCACGCGGCGCAGCCCCAATACCACAATGGAGTCGGGGGCGACGGTCTGTGGTGCCGACACCTCACCCCCGCCCTGCGCGCGCACGACGCACGGGGCGAGGATGACCAAACCCACAGCAATGACGAAAGAGAGCCGGCGGATCACGCCTTCGAGCCGGAGAGCGCGCGGAACGCCAGCCGTTCCTTGTCCGGGGCCACGTCGACCTCGATCTCGTCGCCCCGCGCGAACTCGCCGATCAGGATCTTCTCGGAGAGCGGATCCTCGACGTGTTTCTGGATTGCGCGCTTCAGCGGCCGCGCGCCGAAGTGCTCATCGTAGCCGCGATCGACGAGGAAATCCGTGCCCGCCGCGGTCAGTCGGAGCGTGAGCTCCTCCTCGCCCAGCCGCTTCTGTACTTCCCGCAACAGGATCGCCACGATCAGCGTGATGTGGTCCCGGCTCAGCGGATGGAACACGATGACGTCGTCGAGCCGGTTCAGGAACTCCGGGTTGAAGGTCTTGTTGATCTCTTCCTTGACCTTCTCGGCCAGCTTCTCGAACGTGGCGCGCGCGTCGGGCTGCGCGAACCCCAGGGCCTTGCCCTTCACCATGTCCCGCGCCCCGACGTTCGACGTCATGATGACGACCGTGTTCTTGAAGTCGATGACGCGCCCGTAGTTGTCCGTCAGGTGACCCTCGTCCAGCACCTGGAGCAGGATATTGAAGACGTCGGGGTGCGCCTTCTCGATCTCGTCCAGCAGCACCACGGAGTACGGCTTGCGCCGCACCGCCTTGGTGAGCGTTCCGGAGTCCTCGTAACCCACGTACCCGGGCGGCGCGCCGATCAACCGACTCACGGAGAACTTCTCCATGTATTCCGACATGTCCACCCGGATCAACGCGTTGGCATCGGCGAACAGGAACCGGGCGAGCGCGCGCGCCAGCTCGGTCTTCCCGACGCCGGTGGGACCGGAGAAGATGAACGAGCCGATCGGCCGCTTCGGGTCCTTCAGGCCGGCCCGGCTTCGCCGGATGGCCCGCGAGATCACCGTGATCGCCTCGTCCTGGCCGACGACCGTCTGGTGTAGCTCCTCCTCCATCCGGAGCAGCCGGGCCGTCTCGGCTTCCTGCAGCCGGGTCACGGGAATCCCCGTCCAGCGCGAGACGATGAACGCGACGCCTTCTTCGCTGATCGTGGGCCGGTGCGTGGCCCGCTCCTTCTCCCACGCCTCCTGCTTGCGGCGGATGTCAGACTGGAGCTCGCGCTCCTGGTCGCGCAAGCTCGCTGCCCGCTCGAAGTTCTGGTCGCGGACCGCGCCCTCCTTCTCGCCGTTGATGTGCTCGAGCTTGTCCTTGAGCGCGGCGACCTCGGGCGGCGGCACTTGAGCCGCGAGCCGAGCCCGCGCGCCCGCCTCGTCGATCACGTCGATCGCCTTGTCGGGCAGGAAGCGGTCGGTGATGTAGCGCTCCGACAGCTTGGCAGCCGCATCGAGCGACTCGTCCGGGATGATCACCCGGTGGTGCTCCTCGTACCGCTTCCGCAGCCCCTTCAGGATCTCGATGGTCTCGTCCACGGTGGGCGGATCGACGATCACGGTCTGGAAGCGCCGCTCGAGCGCGCCGTCCTTCTCGATGTACTTGCGATACTCGTTCAGCGTGGAAGCGCCGACGCACTGCAGCTCGCCCCGGGCGAGCGCCGGCTTGAGCATGTTCGACGCATCGACCGCGCCTTCCGCGGCCCCCGCCCCCACCAGCGTATGCAGCTCATCGATGAACAGGATGATGTTGCGGTTCTGGGCGATCTCGTTGATGATCGCCTTGAGCCGCTCCTCGAACTGGCCGCGGTACTTGGTGCCGGCGATCACCGCCGCCATGTCGAGCGACAACACCCGGTGATCCTTGAGGGCGTCGGGGCACTGGCCACTCGCGATCAGCTGGGCGAGCCCCTCCACGATCGCCGTCTTCCCCACACCCGGCTCGCCGATCAGCACCGGATTGTTCTTCTTCCGGCGCGACAGAATCTCCATCACCCGCTCGATCTCCTTCTGCCGCCCGATCGTGGGATCGAGCTGGCCTTCGGCCGCGAGCTGAGTCAGGTCGCGGCAGAAGTGATCGAGCGCCGGGGTTTTCGACTTCTTCTCACTCTTGGGGCTCGCGGGTTGCGCGCTGGTGCCGGCAGGCGTCGGCCCCGAAGGCATCTCGCTGCCGAGCAGCCGCAGCGTTTCGGCGCGCGCCTGCTCCAGGTTGACGCCCGCGTCGGTCAGGACCTGCGCCGCGATCCCCTTCTCCTCCCGCAGCAGACCGAGCAGCAAATGCTCGGTGCCGACATAGGAGTGGTTCAACTCGCGCGCCTCGCTCATCGCGAGCTCGAGCACTTTCTTGGCCCGGGAGGTGTACGGCAGGTCGGGCCCGGCGGCGGCGGCCGCTTTGCCCTTCTTCACCGTCTCCTCGATCTTCTGCTGGATCTCTTCGAGGTCGACGTTGAGATTCGTCAGGACGGCAGCCGCGACGCCTTCGCCTTCGCGGATCAGCCCCAGCAGGATGTGCTCGGTCCCCACGTACTCGTGGTGCAGCCGCGCAGCTTCCTCCCGCGCCATTTGGAGGACTTTGCGCACCCGATCCGTGAAGTTGTACCCGTTCATCGCTCCCCCACCTCAGACTGCTTCGGTCTCGAGCACGCGGCGCACAGACGTTGCGCGCACCGT
Organism: Gemmatimonadota bacterium; assembly: GCA_003222135.1. Taxonomy (GTDB): domain Bacteria; phylum Gemmatimonadota; class Gemmatimonadetes; order Gemmatimonadales; family GWC2-71-9; genus 20CM-4-69-16. The sequence goes on from QHUM01000056.1 coordinate 68,316, forward strand.
CGGCAACTCAGGATCGCCGCTGTGACGACCTTCGAGCGCCGCCAGGTGCGCGGGCTGGGTGAATATCAGCAGCTTGTTGAGTGTGTATACACTCAAACCCGTGATCAGATTCAACCCCACCCCCAACCGCACCCCGCTCAGGAGATTCATCGTCTCTTCAAACGACAGGCTGCGCGCGTACTTCAGCAACCCATAGGCACGCCAAGTCTTATCCGCCACCTCCGTGGGCGCCTTCTGCAGCAGAATGTCGCGCGCTTGCTCCTCGTATTCGACCACTTGGCGCACGATCTTCCCGAGGTGGTCCAGCAGCTCGTCCTCGGACTTGCCCAACGTCGTCTGATTGGACAACTGAAAGAAATTCCCGACGACTTCGCTGCCCTCGCCGTACAGGCCGCGGAAGGTCAGCCCTACCTGGGCCAGCCCTTGCAGTACCTTCCCGATCTCCTTGGTCAAAACGAGGCCCGGCAAGTGTATAAGCACGCTCGCGCGCAGCCCCGTCCCGGCATTGGTCGGGCAGGACGTAAGATAGCCAAATTCCGGATGAAACGCGAAGGGTAACAGACGCCCCAGATCGGCATCTACCGCTTCCACTTCGGCATACGCCTCTTCGAGCGCGAATCCCGAGCGCATTCCGTGTAATCGGAGGTGGTCCTCCTCGTTGACCATCACCCCCACCCCCCCCTGTACCAACAGCGCCGCACCCGGCCGAGGTCGCGATTCGCGGTCCAGCCCCGCCAGCTCCTTGCTCACCAGGTGCCGCTCGTGCAGCAACTGCCGCTCGGTCCGCTCGAGCTGGTCGAGCCGAAACGTGACCGCTCCGCCCATCCGGTCGCTCGCCGCACCCGCTTCGCTCACGCGGGTGAGCACGGCCGTGCGATCGGCGTCGCCGGCCCGCTGGCCAAACACGTGGCCCTCCAAGTTGCGAGCGAGCCGGACGCGGGTCGACAGCACGATGCTCGCCTTCGGCCCGGAGGCGTCGAGCCAACCCATCCCGCCGTCAGGGAGGAGCGACAGGTCGATCATTCCAGCACCCGGATGCGGTCGCGCAGCTCGGCGGCGAGCTCGAAGTTCTCGCTATCCACGGCGCGGCGCAGCTGCTCCCGCAGATCGAGCAGCTGGATCCGCGGGTCCGCCGCATCGTCAGCGCCCGGCGGCGCGTAGCGCTCGCCCACGTGTTGGCTCGACCCGTGGAGGCGGCGCAGCAAATCGCGCAGGTGGGTCTGGAACGACTCGTAGCACTGGGCGCACCCCAACCGCCCCGATTCCCGGAAGTCCTTGAGGGTGCTGCCACAGGCGGCACAGCGCAGCCCGTCCGCCGGCGTGGGGAGCAGGCTCGCCCCCCCCTTTCCCATCGCCTGGATGAAGCCGCCGAGCGGCGACTTGAGGATGGAATCGCCGGTCTCGAAGCCCTTCTGCTGGGCGCACTGCTTGCAGAGGTGAAGCGTCACTTTCGTGTCGTTCTCCACCTTCGTGAGGTGGATTTCCACCTCGCGCTCCTTGCAGTTATCGCACAGCATCACGGTATCGCATCCACCGAGCTCACGGTAGCGAGCCTGCCGTCCTCGAGCAGCAAGATTCGGTCCGCCCGGCCGGCGAGCTGCCGGTTGTGCGTCACGACGACGACTGCCGTCTCGTATTCGCGCGCCAGCCGGAAGAAGACGTCGTGCAGGCGATCCGCGTTGGCATGGTCCAGGTTCCCCGACGGCTCATCGGCGAGCACGACGCTCGGGTCGTGTACCAGGGCGCGCGCGACGGCGCAGCGTTGCTGCTCCCCGCCCGACAACTCGCTGGGGCGATGCGACATACGCCCGGCGAGCCCGACGAGCGAGAGCACCTCCTCGGCGCGTGAGGTGGCCTGACGGGACTCCATTCCCCCGATCAGCAACGGCATCATCACGTTCTCCAAGGCCGAGAATTCCCGCAAGAGATGATGGAACTGAAAGACGAACCCCAACTTACGGTTCCGGAGCTCGGCGAGCTCGCCATCATCCAGGTCGGCGTAGCGGGAACCGTCGAGCCAGATGTCCCCGCTCGTGGGACGGTCGAGCGCACCGACCAGATGTAGCAACGTACTCTTACCCGCGCCTGAGGCGCCGACGATCGCCGTGAACTCGCCGCGGTGCACCTCCAGCTCCACCCCGCGCAACACCTCCAGCGGCTGGCCGTCGCCGCCCGCAAACACCTTCCGAAGCCCCCGGCCCTCGAGCAACGCGCTCATTCGTAGCGGATCGCCGTGACGGGATCGAGGCGCGATGCCTGTACCGACGGATGGAGCGGCGCGAGCATGGCGACGAGCAGACTCGCGGCGATCACCGAGAGCGCGTCGAGCGGCTGCATGCGCACCGGGAGGTGGTCGATGAAATAGATCGACGGGTCGATCGGGATCCAGTGCCCCCGGTTCACCATACCGCCCACGACGAACCCGAGCGCCACGCCCAGCGAGGTTCCCGTCAGACCGACCAGGATCCCCTGCGCGAGGAAAATCCGCCGGATCGAGCGTTGCTTGAGCCCCATCGCCAGCAGGATGCCGATCTCGCGCGTTTTGTCCCGCACCACCATGGTGAGCGTGCCGACGACGTTGAACGCGGCCACGACGCAGATGAGGAACACCACGAAGGCCATCGCGAGTTTCTCGAGCTTCAGGGCCGAAAAAAGCGACTGGTTCTGGGTCTGCCAGTCGAGCGCTCGGTAGGGGTAGAGCAGCTCCTCCTCGAGTCGAACCGCGAACTCGCGGGCCTTCCAGGGGTCCGCCAGCCGCACCTCGATCCCCGTCACAGCGCTGTCGAGCCCCGCGAAGCGCTGCGCCACGCGGCGGCCGAGCGCCACGTAGCTGTTGTCGTATTCGTACATCCCGGTGTCGAACAGCCCCGTAACCTCGTAGCGATGGAACTGGGGGACGTAGGCGCCGAGGCTGGGGTTGAAGCGCGCACCCGCGGGGGCCACGAGCGTCACGACGTCGCCGGGGTACGCCGAGAGCTTGGTCGCGAGCCGGGCGCCCAGGGCGATGCCGCCCTCGACGTCGGCGCGCGTGGTGCGGAAGCGGAGGTCGCCCTTCGTAAAATGTTGGGCGAGGCTCGTCACGGCGCGGGCGCCGGTGTCCGCTTCGACTCCGAGCACGACGACGCCCTCGGCATAGTCGTGACCCGCGGAGATCAGCCCCTGAGTCAGGACAAAGGGGGCGGCGGCCTCGACCCCCGGCGTGCGATGCACGCGCTCCAGCACGCGGCGCCAGTCGTCGAGCCGCAGCCCCTCGCCGTAGGTGAGGACGCGCAGGTGCGGGTTCGCGACCAGAATCTTGTCCCGCAGGTCCTCCTGGAGGCCGTTCATCACGCCGAGCACGACCACCAAGGCCATGACGCCGACGGTCACGCCTCCGACCGCGATGACGGTGATGAGCGAGAGCAGCCGCGACGAGCGCCGGCTGCGGAGGTAGCGCAGGGCGATCCGGGCTTCGAGGGACGACGGCCGGTAGTGCCACAGATACAGCGCGATCGCGACTGCGGCGGCGGCGAGCAGGACGTCCTGGAGCGGCAGCGCGTGCATCACTCGGGCCGCAGCATCGGGAATAGAATCACGTCGCGGATATTCGTCTGGTCCGCGAGAATCATGACCAGGCGGTCGATCCCCATGCCGACGCCGCCGGTGGGCGGCATGCCGTACTCGAGCGCGCGGAGGAAGTCCTCGTCCAGCTGCTGCGCCTCCGGATCGCCGGCGGCGCGCAAACGCGCCTGTTGCTCGAATCGGCGGCGCTGCTCCTCGGGGTCGTTGAGCTCGCTGAAGGCGTTCGCAATCTCTCGCTTCTGGATGAACAGCTCCCAGCGCTCGACCTTGCTCGGATCGCCCCGCTTGAGCTTGGCGAGCGGCGACAGCGCGACGGGATAATCCAGCACGAAGGTGGGCTGTACCAGCGTCGGCTCCGCGTAGTTCTTGAACACCTCATCGACGAGCTTCGCGCCCGCGAGCGCGGCCGCATCCACCACGTCCTTGCGCCTGAGCGCGGCGCGCAGCTCCGCTTCCGTAGCGCGGGCCAGGTCGATCCCCGCCGTCTCACGCACCAGCGTGTAATAGTCGCGGCGTGCGAACGGCGGTTCGAATGAGAGGGTCGCGCCGTGGCGCTCCAGGGTCGTGGTGCCGTATAGCTCCCGCACCATACCGGCGAGCAGGTCCTGGGTGAGCTCGAGCATCGCGTCGTAATCGGCGTATGCCTCGTACCATTCGGCCATCGTGAACTCGGGATTGTGAAACCGCGAGAGCCCCTCATTGCGGAAGTCGTGGCCGATCTCGTAGACCTTCTCGAGCCCGCCCACGATGCAGCGCTTCAGGTAGAGCTCGTCGGCGATCCGGAGATAGAAGTCCGCGTCGAGCGCTTCGTAGTGCGTCTTGAACGGCCGCGCGGTCGCGCCGCCGTACAGCGGCTGCAGGACCGGTGTTTCGACCTCGAGGTAGCCGCGGGCATCGAGGAACCGGCGCACGGAGCTCACCACCCGCGCGCGCAGGCGGAAGATCTCCCGTACCTCCGGGTGCACCGCGAGGTCGGCGTAGCGCTGGCGGGCACGGAGTTCGGGGTCCGACAGCTCGCCGTGCCGCACCCCGCTCGCGTCCTCCTTGCCGAGCGGCAGCGGTCGCAGCGACTTCGCGAGCAGCGTCAGACGCTCGACCCGCACTGTGACTTCCCCCGTCTTGGTCCGGAACAGCGGCCCCTCGACCCCGATGACGTCCCCCAAGTCGAGCAGCTTCAGCACCTCGTACTGCTCGGCACCGAGGTCATCGATCTTGAAATACAGTTGGATCTTGCCGCTCGCGTCCTCCAGATGACCGAAGGTCGTCTTGCCCATCGGGCGCAGGAGCACGAGGCGCCCCGCGAGCCGGTGCACCGTCGCATCGCCCGCGCGGAAGCCCTCGAGCGCCGCGCGGGCGGCGCCCGTGCGCTCGAACCGGTACGCAAAGCCCGCTACGCCACGCCGCACCAGCTCGGCGAGCTTTTCGCGCCGCGCCGCCTCGACGAAACTCGTCACGCCGCCTTGCTCCCGAACTGCTTCAAGTACGCCTCGATGAAGGGATCGAGGTCGCCATCCATCACCTTCTGCACGTCGGTCACCTTCAGCTCGGTGCGGTGGTCGTTCACCATGGTGTAGGGCTGGAACACGTAGGACCGGATTTGATTGCCCCAGGAAATGTCGGTCTTCTGCTTGTCGACCTCGGCCTTCTTCGCCTCACGCTCGAGGACGGCCCGTTCGTACAGCCGCGCCTTCAGCATCTTGAGCGCCGTCGCCTTGTTCTTGAACTGACTGCGCTCCTGTTGGCAGGAGACGACGATGTTCGTCGGCAAGTGTGTGATCCGCACGGCGGACGAGGTCTTGTTGACGTGCTGCCCGCCCTTCCCCGACGCGCGGAACGTGTCGATCCGCAGGTCGTCGTCGTTGATCTCGATCTCGATGTCCTCGTCCACGACCGGATAGACGAAGACGGACGCGAAGGACGTGTGGCGGCGCGACTGCCCGTCGAACGGCGAGATCCGCACCAGCCGGTGCACCCCCTTTTCGGCCTTGAGGAGACCGTAGGCGTACGGACCGCTGATCTGGAGCTCGGCCGACTTGACCCCGGCCTCCTCCCCCTCCAGCAAGTCGAGCATCTCGACCTTGAAGCCGTGGCGCTCGGCCCACCGCGTGTACATCCGCATCAACATCTCGGCCCAGTCCTGAGACTCGGTGCCGCCCGCTCCGGGATGGATCGTGAGCAACGCGTCGCGTATGTCGTCCGGACGTTGGAGCATGTTCTGCAGCTCGAGTGTCTCGAGCTGCGTCGTGATGGCGTCCGCTTCCTGCTCGAGCTGGCGCTGCAGGGCGAGATCCAATCCCGACTCCGACTCGAGCAGCTCGTTGAGCTCGCGGGCCTCCTCCACCCGCTTGCGCAACGCGTGGTAGGGCTCGAGCCAGCGCTTGAGGGTCTTCACCTCCTCGACTACCTGCCGCGCCCGCGCCTGGTCGGACCACATGGCGCCTTCCGCCATGGCGTGCTCGAGCTCGCCCAGCCGCTTGGTCTTTCCTTCTACGTCAAAGGAAGCTCCGCAGCTCGACGAGACGGCGTTGCAAGTCGTTGAAGCGTTCTGATAGCGCCACGGTCGTTCACTCGCTCCGCGTAGGTATGAGACGAGCCGCCTGCGGGGGCTCCGAGGGCGGCTCTAACTACCAAGAAATGTAAGAAGTTAGACGCTCCCGCACCAGCCTCAAAACACCTTGTTGCCGCCCGCCAGGATCTCGTTGAGCGCCTCGGCCCAGAACGGCGTGCTCTTGGCCACCTCCTGTCCCACCTGCTCGACGTACTCCTGCCAGCTCTTCTCAATTTCGTCCTTGAAGAGCTGCGGCAGCGTGCCGTCTCGCAATCCCTGCTGGCGCTTCTCAGGGTGGTAGACGACGAGATCCGAGACCAGGGCGCGCGCCAGTCGTCGCGCCTTCTGTTTCGGATCCTGGACCATGAACGGGTTCACCGGCCGCAACGGGCCCGTCATGCGCGCCGCGGGAGCGGCTCCCGCCGCGGGCGGTGCCGGCGGTGGCGCGGGCGGCGTGACGGGCGGGCGGGCCGCCGGACCCGTCATGATAGGAGCCCCAGCGGCGGGGGCCGCCGGTGCCGCCGGGGCGACCGGGGGGGGGGGTGCGGCCGGGCGCATCACCGGCGCAGCAGGCGGCGGCGATTGCGGCTTCGTGGGCGGCGCCGCAGGGCGAGGCGGTCCCGCCGGCGGCGTTACCGGTCGTGCAGGTGGAGCCGCGGTCTGGGGTCGAGGTGGCACCGGTGCAGCAGCGAGCGGTGGTGCGCGGGGTTGCGGAGGCGCAGGGGGTGCAGGTGGCGGCGGGGGCGCCGGGTTCGCCGGCGGCGCCGGGGGTCGACTCGGCCCGGATGGCGCAGGCCGCGTCGCGGCAACGGCCGGCCCCGACGGACGTGGCGTCGCCGGTGCGGTGGCCAGGGCGTGGGGGCTCACGGCGAACACGGTGCTGCACACCGCACAGCGCGCGCGCACACCACCCGGCGGGACCTTGGCGGGGTCCACGCGATACACGGTTTCGCACGACGGACAGGTGACGTTCACGCTCCGCTCCCGCTACCGCGCGCCGCCTTCGTCGAGCTCGGGGTCGTGGCGGCGGTCGACGACGAACACCGACCCCGGCTGGGTCTTGGCGTAACTCTTCATCTCCGTCGCCAGCTCGCTCACTTGCGCTGGATGGGCGAAGCGACGGTGCTGGTTGGTCACGATGCCGATCGACAGCGTCATCAGCGGCACGCGGTGCAGCTGACCGCGACGGTCCTTGCCGAAGTAGTACCCCGCCCGCCGGTCCTGCTCGTTGTACTGGTGCGGGATCAGGGTATCGAACACCTCAAGCACCTCGCCGCATACGTCCGTTATCGCGTCGAACGGGATGACGAAGATGAAGTCATCCCCACCGATATGCCCGACGAATCCACGGCTCCCCAGCATCCCCTTCACCACGTCGTGCAAGATGCGGGACAGGATATAAATGACCCGATCGCCATCATTATAGCTGTAGCGATCGTTGTACTCCTTGAAATGATCCAGATCCGCGTAGCAGACAGCGAACAGCTCGCCATTCTCCATGCGTCGTCGAATCTCGCGCTCGATCTCGGTGGTGCCGGGCAGGCGCGTGGACGGGTTGACGGCGACGTCGCGGGCCGTGCGCGCCATGAGCCCGTCGAGCCGGATGGCCTGCTCGGCCGGCTCGAACAGCGGCGTGATGACCTCATCCGCGCCGGCGGCGAACCACTGCTGCACCCGCTCCGTGGCATGCCGGTTGGCGAGCACGGCCAGCGGCACGATCGCCGAGTAGGAATCGGCCTTGAGGCGCGTGCACAACTCCAGCCCCTGGGGTCCCCCCTCGGCATCGATCACGACCAGCCGGGGCAGCGAGCGGAGCACCATCTGCTCGACCTCCCCCGGATCGGTGAGCGGCACGACCGTGAGGTTCCTCCCGTCGACCCAGCGCGTCAGAAAGTCAGGTACCGAACGACCGTTCGGCGAAAAGAAGAGAATCGTCGGGCGCGGATCGCGCACCTGGGTCCTCGCGTAAGGGTCGAGCGGGCCTAAACTTAGGCCGCGTGTCTTCGCGTGTCAAATAAACCACACCGCGATCGCAAGGAGGGCGTACACGGCCAGCAGCTGGGCTCCTTCGAACCAATGTGACTCGCCGTCGAGGCCGATAATCGTGACGATGAGGGACGCGAGCCCGAGGGCCACAACCTCGAAGGTGGTGAACACCAGGTTCATGGGCCGTCCGAGGACCGCCCCTGCGGCAACCAGTACGGGAGCGACAAACAGCGCCACCTGCGTGCTCGAGCCAAGCGCGATGTGGAGCGCGAGATCGCTCTGCCCCCGTCGGGCCACGACTACCGCAGTCGCGTGCTCGGCGGCGTTGCCGATCAGGGGAATCACGATGAGTCCAAGGAACAGCTCCGACAACCCAAAACGCGCCACGACGGCCTGCGTCGCGTGCACGAGGAGCTCGCTCTCGAGTGCTACGAGCACCGTGGCGCCGCCCAGGACGAGGACGGCGACCCCGGTGCCGTAGCGCGTCGCCGGCGCGGGACTCTCCGGCTCGGCGCCGAACAGCTGGCGGTGGGTGACGAGTGAGAACACCAGGCTCAAGGCGTAGGTGAGCGCGAGCACCACGGCCACCCCCTCGGAGAGGTGGAGGGCCATCTCGGGCGCGGCGGCCGGGTGCGCCTGCGCGAACAGCGCGGGCACCACGAGGCCCACCACGGCGAGGAGCAGCATCGCCCCGGCCGTGCCGGCGGCCGCCCGATTGAAGGTGACGATCGGCCGCTTCAGGCCGCCCGCCACCAGTACGAGCCCGAGAATGAGCAGCAGGTTGCCGAGAATCGACCCGGCGAGGGACGCCTTCACGAGGTCGACGAGACCCGCTCGCAGCGCGACGATCGCCACGATCAGCTCGGCGGCATTGCCGCAAGTGGCGTTGAGCAAGCCTCCCGTGGCAGGACCACAGCGCGCGGCGAGCGTTTCCGTCGCGGCGCCCATTTCCGCCGCGAGGGGGACGACGGCGAGTCCGGCGGCAATGAAGACGCCAAGGGGGGGCGCGTCGAGCCAGGCGAGCGCCCAGGACACGGGAATGGCGACGAGCAGCCAGCGCGCCCACACCATTCAGAACTCCACGGACAGCCGGACGGCCGTGACCGGACCGAGCATCGTATGGAGCGCCGTGCGACGGCCGGCCGCCGCCGACAGGCGGCTGGAAATCAGCGCGTCCACGGCGCTCACCACATGGTTCGCGAGCAGCAGGCCGACGACGTTCTGGGCGGTACGGAACGCGTCGTCGCTGCGGCGGATCGTCTCGCGGAAGACGTCCTGCTCGAGCGGCTTACTGCGCCACGACCACACGAAGCCCGGTCCCACGGCGTGCTGCTGGTAAAACTGCACCGCGTGCAGGTATTCGGGCGACATCGGATCGGGCGGGACAGCGGGGTCGGACCAGAAGGTACGTCGCGCCAGCAACCATACCGAGCCGTTGTAGGTCGCCGTATCGGCCTCCGGGATGAAGGCCGTGCCGGGGCCGCGGTCGAACTGGCCACTCTCGGCGAAGCGTTCCATCGTTTCGTAGTACTCGAACACGGTATCGCGCCGCGCCGCGGCAAAGCCCCGGCGCGCGACCTCGAACGCCAAGTCGCGAAACCGGCTGGCCTGCTGCTCGCCCTCGTGCGTCAACTGGATGATGCGCGCGACGGAGTACAGCTCGACCGCGAGGTACACGGCCCCGCGGTCCTGATGGGCGAGCAGCTGGCCCGCGCCGGGCAGGACGAGTGAAGCCGCCGGCCGCAGCCACATAGGAGGGCCGCGCGTCGGGGGTGGCGGAGGGGGGAGCGCGCCCGAATCGGGCACCTGGCCCGTGCCCCGGCTCCACCACGGCAGCAGCGCGTGGACGAGCAGCAGCGCGCGGGTGACGCCGCGCACCTCAGAATACCACGCGGAAGGAGAAGAAGGTCGGGTTCTGGGCGACCAAATCGGAGCCCGTGAGGAAGGCGCGCGCCAGATCCACGCCGATCGACCCGCTCGTCACGCCCATGCCGACGCTCGGCCCGGAGAGTCCGTCCCGCACGAACGCGTAGCCGCCGCGCAGCCGGAGCAACCGCTGGTAGCCGACGTCGATACCCACGCGCATCTCCGAGTCGCCGTAGCTCCCCCACGGGCTGTCCACATCGGCGGCCACCTTGAGGTCGAGGCGCTCGGCGCGCGCGATCCCGGCCGCGCCGGGGAGCAGGATGCGATATGCCGCGCCGATCACGAGGCGGGCAGGCAGGGCATCGGCCTGATCGCGGTTGTTCACCTGGAGCTTGAACCCGACGTTCCTCACCGCGACGGCGACGCGCAGCGCGCCGCCGGGGCCGACGGCGAACTGGCCGCCTACATCGAGCGCATGCGTCACGCCGTGCCCGTTGGGGAAGTTGCTGCAGTCACCGGAACAGTCGACGACGAACTCAATCAGCTTGTAGTTGATGCCGAGGGTGACGGAGCCCGCCAGCGCGGTGGCGTACGACGCGAGGAACTCGATGTTGCGAGGGGCGATCCGCGCGATGGTGTTGTTGGCGGAGTCGGTGCGCTCCAAGTCACCGTAGTCCACCAGGTACACCGCGCCGCCCAGCACGCCGAAGCGGTGCGAGGGAAAGTAGACCGTGAGCGCGTGCGTGGTCCCCGCCGCGAGCGACGCGGTGTTGAACGCCAGCTCCCCGCGCTCGATGGTGGCGAGGCCGGCGGGATTCCAGAACGCGGCCTCACCGCGCCCCTCCAGCGTCGCGGCGGTCTGCCCCATGGCGACCGCCTGCGCGCCGACGGGAAAGAGGAGGAACAGGGCGCCGGAGTTGTTGGCGAGCTCTTGGGCGGTCAGACGGTTGGACGGCCAGACGGCTAGCAGCGTGAGCGCGAACGACAGCGCCTGTCGGCATGACGGTCTACCCGTCTGACCGTCTCTAGAAGTGCTTCGCCTCATCGATCAGCATGATGGGGATGTCATCTTCCACGGCGTAGATCAGCCGGCACGCCGGGCACACGAGCTCTTCCTGCGGCGCCGTGCGGTACTGCAGCGGCCCCTTGCACTTGGGGCAGACGAGGATTTCCAGCAAATCGGGCGCGAGACTCATCCGGCGTACCCCAGGCGCTTGAGCGAGGGTGCATGGCGCCGCCACTTCGGCAGCACTTTCACGTGCAGCTCGAGATAAACACTGCCGCCGAGCAGCGCCGCGATCTTAGCGCGGGCCGCTGCCCCGAGCGCCTTGATCGTGCGTCCCCCTTCCCCGATCACGATCCCCTTCTGACTGTCCCGCTCGACGTACACCACCGCCCGAATATATACCGGCTCCGAGCCCTCCCGGAACTCGTCGATCTCGACCGCGACGCTATAGGGCAGCTCCTCGTGCAGCAACTCGAACGCGGCCTCGCGCACGAACTCCGCCGCGAAGAAGCGCATGGGCTGCGTCGCCATCTCGTCGGGGTCGTAGTGAAACGGGCCGTCGGGAAGGTGTCCGCCCAGGACGTCGAGGAGCGCGTCGAGACCCTGACGGGTGATGGCCGAAACGACGACGGTCGCGGGCGGTGGCGGGCGGTCGAGGGCCGTCGCGGGCGGGACCAGATCCGCCTTGGTGTACACCGTCACGACGGGTGCGCGCGGCGGGCGCACGAGCTTCGCCACCCGGTCGAGCGGCGGCGCGGGGTACTCGGATAACGGATGCAGGTACGCGATGACCTCGGCCGCCTCGATTGACCGCAGCGCCGCGGCGCGCATCGCTTCGTGCAGGCGGTACTCAGGCTCGAGCAAGCCGGGCGAGTCGGTGAAGATGAACTGCGTGTCCCCACGCGTGAGCAAGCCGACCACGGGGAGACGGGTGGATTGCGGCTTGGGCGAGACGATCGCCAGGTGTTCGCCGATCAGGGCGTTCAAGAGGGTCGACTTGCCGACGTTGGGGCGGCCGGCGAGGACCACAGACCCGCACTTCGTCATAGACCGTCAAGCAACGGGCCTGGCGTCGCGACGTCAAGCAGCGGTGGGTCGGGGCGAAGCGTACACGTAGGTAGGTTTCGACCCCGGCCGGAGGTGCCGATGACCCAACGAACGCTGGTAGTGACAAGCCTGCTCGTCGGGTGCGCGGGACGCTGGGCGTCGGGCCAGTCGCCCCGGCCCGGCGTCACCCGGCTCGGCGCGGCTGACGCGTACGGTCCGGGGATCACCGCGGTTTCCGCCGGCGGGGTGGAGTTCCTGCTCGAGCGGCCCGCCCATGTCATCGTGCTGCGCGTGGGACAGGACGGGAGCATCGAGCCGATCGTGCCGCGGGCGGGTGAGCCCACGCAATACGACGTCGGGGTCCACAGCGTGGAGGGACCGCCACTCGATGAGGCCCGTGTGTCGCCGGTGCGCGAGCCCGTGCTGCGGGCGGCGCGGGCGCTGGCGCCCGGCGCCGACCTCGGAGATTTGGTCATCACGCCCCAGGCGTTCAAGCTCACGTTCCCGAGCGTCACAGCGGAGCTCGAGGCATTGCCCAAGGCGCTGGTCGCGAAGCGCGCCGGGAGCTGGGCGGCGTACTACGCGGGAACGAAGTAAGGCGTAGCACTGAGGCGTAGCACGAAGACGTAACACAAAGGCGTCACGCAAAACCGTGTACGGTTTCGCGTGACGCCTTGGGTTACGTTCCTGCGCGACGTCTTTGGGCGACGTCGTTTGGGTTTGGAAAGCTGGCGGCGGCCTACTCTCCCACGACCTCGCGATCGCAGTACCATCGGCGCTGACAGGCTTAACGACCGTGTTCGGGATGGGAACGGGTGTGGCCCTGTCGCGCTAGTCGCCAGCAATAATCGATGACAACCGACGAGTGTGTGGTGCTGTCGAGGCTCACCTCGAGACCGAGAAGAGATCAAGCCTCACGGGCAATTAGTACGGCTCGGCTGAAGCGCTCGCGCGCCTTGGACCTGCCGCCTATCAACCTGGTAGTCTCCCAGGGCCCTTCAGGGGTCTTGCGACCCGGGAGTGTTCATCTTGGGGAGGGTTTCCCACTTAGATGCATTCAGCGGTTATCCCCGCGCGACATCGCTAACCGGCGTTGCCCTTGGCAGGACAGCCGGGACACGAGAGGTCGCTTCGTCCGGGTCCTCTCGTACTACGGACGACATCCCTCAACACTCCAACGCCCACACCGGATACAGACCGAACTGTCTCACGACGTTCTGAACCCAGCTCATGTGCCACTTTAACCGGCGAACAGCCGGACCCTTGGGACCTTCTCCAGCCCCAGGAT
>QHUM01000010.1 GCA_003222135.1 Gemmatimonadota bacterium
CGCCATGGTCGCGAGCACGGCACCGCCCACCAGGAGAGCTAGCTCGATCGCCGCACGCCGGCCGATGCGCAGGCCAGCCGGACCCAGCCAGGTGAGGAAGACCGGCGCCACCACCAACGCGCCGAGGTAGTCACCTGCGCACCAGAGGCTCAGGGCGGACCACACCCCGGCTCCCGATACCACATGGGCCAGCCACAGGCTCGTTACACCGATGGCGGCACTTGCCAACGCGCCCACGGGTGCTGCGACGCCGACGAGCGTGCGCACACCGAGCAGATCATCGAGCGCCAGGTGTTGGCGGGCTCGGCGCCGGAGGAGATAGGCGGCGACCGTCGCTTCGGTTGCGTTGCCGCAGGCAAGGCCAGCGGCGGCGAGGACCGGAATGCTCGTCGTCGCATTCGCCAGAAACGCGCCCAACAGGATGGCCGGCCAATACCTCGGGCCCAGCAGAACCAGCGCCGCCACGGCGAGGCCCGTGGGCGGCCACACCGGGGAGATGGAGGGCCCGATCGTCGCGTAGCGCAGTCCGATCTTGGCGACCACGAAGTACGCCGCGGCCAGCGCCAGCGCGCGCGCCAGCCAGCGCAGGGCCGTCACCGCCGTCCCGCGGGAATTCGTCATGGGCGAGGGAAAGATTTGTTGCTGCGAGAGCCAGGGCAAGCGCCCACCGCTGCTAGATTGGTCCGCGTGCCGAAGAAGGTCGCGCGACACCACGTCTACGTGATCGAGCTCGATCGCGCAGTGCTCGAGCATGCCGGGTTCCGCGCCGCCAATCCCGGCCATGACCCCCGGAAGCCGCCGTTGTAGGGGGCGGCCTGGCGTCGGGGGATCAACCTGGGGGTCGATTGCGTGCTCTGCTGCGTCCCGTTCATGACCCTGCTGGTGGTCCGTCGCGAAGTGTCTGAACGTCAGCACCAAGTTGGTTCAGGCGTGGGAGGGACCGAATCCCACCACCGACCCGAGGTGAGGCGGTGCAAACATCGAGCAGCGGGTAATTGACGGGGTTGTGACACCGGTCGTAGGTTCAGCCGATCGAGCGCTTGAGAGATGCGACATGAGCCACGCGACCGTCAACCGGCGGGAGTTTCTCAAGACCGGCGCCGCCGCCGGAGCCACACTCGTGATCGGGCTGTATCTCCCGGCGCTCGATCCCCGCGCCTCGCACGCACCGGCAGCGCGCCAGCCGTTCAAGCCCAACGCGTGGATCGAAATTCGACCCGACGGCACGGTCACCATCTGGACCGGCCGCTCCGAGATGGGGCAGGGCGTGCGCACCGCGATGCCGATGATCGTGGCCGAGGAGCTCGAGGCCGATTGGACGCGGGTGCGCGTGGCGCAGGCGGACGCCGACCCGGCGTACGGCGATCAGTTCACCGTCGGCAGCCGCAGCGTCCGCTCGGGCTTCGAGCCGCTGCGGAAGGCAGGCGCCGCCGCTCGCGAGATGCTGATCGGCGCGGCGGCGCTCACCTGGAACGTGCCGCGCAACGCGTGCCTGGCCCGGAACGGCTTGGTGGAGCACGTGGCGACCGGCCGCTGGCTCGGCTACGGCGACCTGGCGGCGCGCGCCGCCACGCTCCCCGTGCCGGCGGACCCGCCCCTCAAGCCGACCTCCGAGTTCCGCATTCTCGGCAAGCGGATGCCGCGCCTGGACACCCCGGACAAAGTCAGCGGCGCGGCGGTCTTCGGTCTCGACGTGCGGGTGCCGGGCATGGTGTACGCCGTGGTGGCGCGCTGCCCCGTGTTCGGCGGGCACGTGCGGACGTTCGACCCCACGCCGGCCCTCGCCGTGCCGGGGGTGCAACGCGTGGTCCAAATCTCGAGCGGCGTGGCGGTGGTGGCGGAGCGCACCTGGGCCGCGTTCCAGGGAAAGAAGGCCCTGAAGATCGAATGGGACGAGGGTGCGACGGCGCGGTGGAGCAGCGACGGGATCTGGAGCGCGTTCGCCGCGGCGGCGACGCGTCCGGGAGAAGTGGTGCGCGCGGTGGGCGATGTGGACGCGAATCTCAAGGCCGCCACGCAGACAGTCGAGGCGGTGTATCAGGCGCCCTATCTCGCCCACGCCTGCATGGAGCCGATGAACTGCACCGCACAGGTGCGGGGCGGCCGCTGCGAGATCTGGGCGCCCACGCAATCTCCGCAGGGCATCCAGCGGGCGGCGGCGCGGGTGACGGGCCTTCCGGTCGAGGCGATCACGGTGCACGTGACCTACCTGGGCGGCGGCTTCGGGCGGCGCGGAGGACCGGTGGACTACGCGACCGAGGCGGTGGAGCTGGCGCAGAAGATCGCAGTGCCCGTCCAGGTCGTGTGGACGCGTGAGGACGACATTCAGAACGCGCTGTACCGTCCCGCCACTTACAACGTGCTGCGCGGCGGGCTCGACGCGCGCGGCGCGCCGCTGGCGTGGAGCCACCGGCTGGTGGGGCCTGAGGGCGGGTCGTTCTTGATCACGCGCGGGGCGGACGAGCTGATCTATCCCGTTCCCCATTTCCGGCTGGAGCGGGTGATCGAGGATCCCGGCATTCCTGTCGCGCCGTGGCGCGGCGTGGGCCCGTCGCAGAACGGCTGGGTGGTGGAGAGCTTCGTGGACGAGCTGGCGCACGCGGCCGGCAAGGACCCGTACGCGTACCGCCGCGAGCTGGTCGCGGGCCAGCCGCGGCTGCTAGGCGTGCTCGACCTCGCGGCGCAGCGCGCGGGCTGGGGAACGGCGCCGCCCCCCCGGGGCCGGTCCCGCGGCATCGCGCTGTGGCAGTTCGGCGAGACGTTCCTGTCCCAGGTGGCGGAGGTGTCGGTGGCGCCGGACGGCACGGTGCGGGTGCACCGCGTGGTGTGCGCGGCCGACTGCGGCATCCTCGTCAACCCGGACACGGTCGAGGCCCAGCTGCAGGGCGCGATCGTGTTCGGCCTGACCGCGGCGCTGTATGGGGAGATCACCATCGAGCGCGGGCGGGTGGCACAGAGCAACTTCAGCGACTACCGGATGCTCGCGCTCGCGGAGATGCCGGAGATCGAGGTGCACCTGGTGCCGAGCGAGGCGCCGCCGAGTGGGGTGGGCGAGGCGGGGCTGCCGCCGATCGCGCCGGCGGTGTGCAACGCCGTCTTCGCCGGCACGGGGAAACGAATTCGCCGGTTACCGATCGGGCGGGTGGTCTAGCGGGCCAGGGCACAGCCCGGCCTCACACCGTCGTCATCACCACCGGCGCATGGTCGCTCGTGCCCACGTCCGCCTCCACCACGCAGGCGCTGGCGCGGGCCGCCACGGTGGGTGACGCGAGCATGTAATCCAACCGCCAGCCGATGTTGCGCGCACGCAGGTTCCGCCACGGCGCCCACCAGGTGAACAGACCCGCATTGTCGGGATCGAACGCTCGCCCCAGGTCCGCGAGACCCGTGCCGAGCAGCGCTGCGAACAAGGCGCGCTCCTCGGCCCGTTGGCCTATCGCGTCGGGCTTCCGCTCCTTCGGGTGCACGTCCATCT
>QHUM01000024.1 GCA_003222135.1 Gemmatimonadota bacterium
GGGTTGGTGGGGGTCTCGGTGTACACCATACGGGTGCGCGGCGTCACGGCGGCGGCGACGTTACGGGCGTCGGCCGCGTCGACGAAGCTGAACTCGAGGCCGTACCGCGCCCAGATGTGGGTCATTTGCCGGTGGGTCCCGCCGTACACGTTCTCGCCGCTCACCACGTGGTCACCCTGCGACAGCAGCTTGAGCACCGCGTCCACGGCCGCGAGCCCGGAGGCGAACGCAAACCCGTGACGGCCGCCTTCGAGCGCCGCGATGTTTCGCTCGAGCGCTTCGCGCGTCGGGTTGCTGGTGCGGGCGTACTCGTAGCCCTTGTGCTTCCCTAGGCCCTGCTGGACGTAGGTCGAGGTCTGATAGATCGGCGCCATGACGGCGCCGGCGAGGGGGTCGGCGATGTGTCCGGCGTGCACGGCCCGGGTCGCCAGACGCCGGGTCAGGTCCTCCCCCGATACCTTGGTCATGGCGGGAACGTAAGGGCGCCTTCCGCGCCGAGCAAGCGACCTTTACGTTAAGCACCGATGCCGCAACCAAATGCCGTGAGATGCCTCGTGGTGGACGACGAGCCGCGCCTGCGTCGCGTGCTGGTGCGTTTGCTCGAGGGCGAGGGGTTCACCTGCTCCGAGGCGGGGTCCGGCACCGAGGCGCTCGAGATGATGCACCACGAGCCGGTCCCGCTCGTCATCTCCGACCTGCGCATGCCGCAGATGGACGGGGTCACGCTGTTGCGCGAGATCCTCGCCCGCTGGCCGGACACCGCCGTCATCGTCGTGACGGCGGTCGCCGAGGTCGAGAGCGCGGTCGCCTGCCTCCAGCTCGGCGCGCTCGATTACGTCGCCAAGCCGTTCCACCTGGACGAGGTGCGGGCGCGCGTGATGCAGGCGCTCGACAAGCGCCGCCTCATACTCGAGAACCGGATGTACCAGCACCAGCTCGAGGAGCGTGTCCAGGAGCAGGCGCACCGCATCGAGGAGCTCTCGCTCGAGCGCCTCCAGGCCCTGGTGCACTTCCTCGAAGAGAAGGACCCCTACACGCGTGGCCATTCGGTGCGGGTAGCCAACTACTCGCTGGGGATCGCCCGGCAACTGCAGCTCGACCAGGAGGTGATCGACCTGATCGCACTCGGCGCCGAGCTGCACGACATCGGCAAGATCGGGGTGAGCGAGGCGGTGCTCCACAAGGCCGGCAAGCTCAGCGACACCGAGTACCGGCACATCATGGAGCACCCGGTGATCGGCGCCCGCATCCTCGAGCCGCTGATGCGCGATGCCCCGGGCGCGCTCGCCATCGTGCGCTCGCACCACGAGCGGCTCGACGGCAAGGGCTTCCCCGACGGCCTTAGGGGAGACGCGATTCCATTCGAGGTGCGTGTCGTGACGGTCGCCGATTCGTTCGACGCGATGACCAGCGTGCGCCCCTACCGGCCGGCGCTCTCCGTCCAGCGGGCGACGCAGGAGCTCGAAGACATGCAGGGCGTACAATTCGACCCGCGGGCGGTCGCGGCGTTCCTCGCGGCCTTCCCCGACCGGGCGGCGCTCCCCGTGACCGCGCCGGAAGCGCGGCCGCTGCACCTGCCCGCCCGGCCGGTCGAGGCCCGCCGCACCTGACGCGCGTCCTTCGTCCGTTGCACCCATGACCGACACTTTGATGGTCGGCGTGTCGGGCGTGCGCGGCATCGTCGGGAAGGACCTGACCGACGAGGTGGTGACGCGCTACGCCCGCGCGTTCGGGCTGTGGGCCGGCGAGCGCACGCCCCTCGTCGTCGTGGGACGGGATGCACGCGCGTCGGGCCCCGCGTTCGAGCAGGCGGTGATCGCCGGGCTCGGGTCGGTCGGGTGCGACGTGGTCAGGGTGGGACTGGCGCCGACCCCCACGATCCAGCTCGCCGTCGAGCACCACGGCGCCGGCGGCGGGATCGCCGTCACCGCGAGCCATAATCCGATTGAATGGAACGCGCTCAAGTTCATCGGTCCGGACGGAATCTTTCTCGATGGTCCTGAAGGGGCGCGGGTGCAGGCACTGGCGGTCGAGGGCGGTCCAGGGCGGTCAAGGGCGGTCAAGATCGCAACGGACGATGGCGCGGTCGAGCGGCATCTCCACGCCGTGCTCGAGCTCTCGGCGGTCGATGTCGAACGGATACGCAGACGCAAGTTCGCAGTCGCGCTGGACGCGGTGCGCGGCGCCGGCGGACCGGTGATGCGCGCACTGCTGGAGCGGCTCGGCTGCACGGTGACGGGGATCAACCTGGAGACCGACGGCCAGTTCCCCCGGGCGCCGGAGCCGGTGCCGGAGAACCTGGGCGAGCTGTCCACGCTGGTGCGCCGCACCGGGGCCGACGTCGGGATCGCGGTGGACCCGGACGTGGACCGGCTGGCGATCGTGGATGAGACGGGCGCGGCGATCGGGGAGGACTATACACTGGCGTTTGCCGTCCGAGCGGTCTTGGGCGGGAGGCGGGAGGCGGGAGGCGGGAAGCCCAGCGTCGTCTGCAATCTCTCCACCAGTCTCGTTGTCGAGGACGCCGCTCGTGAGTTCGGCGCGGCGCTCGTCCGCACGCCCGTCGGCGAGGTCCACGTCGCCCGCGCCATTTTGCGACTTGCGGCTGTCATCGGGGGGGAAGGGAATGGGGGGGTCATGTACCCGGACCTGCATGCGGGACGGGACGCGCCCGTAGCGGCCGCGCTCGTTCTGGAGCTGCTCGCGCGGACCGGGAAGCGGGTGAGTGAGTTGGTAGCGGCGGCGCCGCGTTATACGATTGTGAAGGCCAAAGCGCCCCGCGGCCCCGCGCTCGAGCCGGTGTACGCGGCGCTCAGGCGGCGGTTCGCGGACGCGCAGGCGGACGTCCAGGACGGGCTGCGGCTCGCCTGGCGCGACCGCTGGCTCCATGTGCGGCCCTCGAATACGGAACCGATCATCCGGCTGATCGCCGAGGCGCCGAGCGGCGCGCTTGCGCGGGAGCTGGTCGACGAGGGACGGCGACTATGTGCGGCATCGTAGGCTATACCGGGCCCCGGCAGGCGGCCCCGCTGCTGCTCGAAGGGCTGAAGCGACTCGAGTACCGCGGCTACGACTCGGCGGGCCTGGCGCTGGTCGACGACCGGCGCATCGAGGTGCACAAGGCGCCGGGGAAGATCAGCGTGCTCGAACAGCAGCTCGGCGCGTCGCTCCCCCCCGGCCACACCGGCATCGCCCACACCCGCTGGGCCACGCACGGCGCCCCGAACACCGTCAACGCGCACCCGCACACCGATTGCGGGGGCACGCTCGCGCTGGCGCACAACGGCATCATCGAGAACGCCGGCGTGCTCCGGACCGCACTGGCGCAGCGCGGTCATGTGTTCCGCTCCGAGACCGACACCGAGGTGCTGGTCCACCTGATCGAGGAGGTGCTGGCGAAGGGCGGTACGCTGGTCGAGGCGGTGGCCGGCGCTCTGAACCAGGTCGAAGGGACCTACGGCATCGCGGTCGTCTCGACCAAGGAGGCGGACACGATCGTCGCGGCACGCAAGGGTTCCCCCCTACTCGTGGCCATCGGCTCGGGGGAGAACTTCGTCGCCTCGGATGCGTCGGCGGTGCTGACGCACACCCGCTCGGTCGTGTACCTGGACGACGGGGACATCGCCGTGGTGCGACCGACCGAGTACCGCATCCTCGATCTGCGTAGCGTGGAAAAAGAGAAGGCCGTGATCCGGGTCGACTGGGATCTCGCCACGATCGAGCGCGGCGGCTATGCGCACTTCATGCTGAAAGAAATCATGGAGCAGCCCGAGAGCCTGCGCAACACGCTGCGCGGGCACCTGCTCGAGGAGGAGGGCACGGCGCGGCTCGGCGGGTTGAACCTCACCGACGAGCAGCTGCTCCAGGTGAACCGCATCGTATTCATCGCATGCGGCACCTCGTGGCACTCGGCGCTGATCGGCGAATACATGATGGAGGAGCTCGCCCGCCTCCCCTCGGAGGTCGAATACGCCTCGGAATTCCGCTACCGCAACCCCATCGTGGACGAGCGGACCCTGGTGGTGGGCATCTCCCAGTCGGGGGAGACGGCGGATACGCTGGCGGCGTTGCGCGAGGCGAAGCGGCGCGGCGCCCGCACGCTGGGTCTCGTGAACGTGGTCGGATCGACCATCGCGCGTGAAGTGGACGGCGGCATCTATCTCCATGCCGGGCCGGAGATCGGCGTCGCGTCCACCAAGGCCTTCACGAGCCAGATCGCCGCGCTCGCGGTGTTGACGCTCAAGATGGGGCGGCTGCGGTCGCTCTCCATCTTGCAGGGCCGGGAAGTGGTGCGGGCGCTCGCCAAACTCCCCGAGCTAGTCGAGCGCGTGCTGGCGAAGGCCCCCGAAGTGGAGCGCATCGCCGAGCGGATGATGCGGGCCGCCAACGTGCTGTACCTCGGCCGGGGGTACAACTTCCCGGTGGCGCTCGAGGGTGCGCTCAAGCTGAAGGAGATCTCGTATATCCACGCGGAGGGCTACCCCGCGGCCGAGATGAAGCACGGCCCGATCGCGTTGATCGACGACCTGATGCCGGTCGTCTTCATCGCCCCCAAGGACGCGGTGTACCAGAAGGTCGTGAGCAACATCGAGGAAGTGAAGGCGCGCGGCGGGCGCGTGATGGCGGTCGTCACCGAGGGTGATACCGGCGTCGCGCGGCTCGCCGACCACAAGGTCGAGGTCCCGGAAAGCCTCGACTTGCTGACGCCCGTGCTCACGGTCCTGCCGCTCCAGCTGCTCGCGTACTACATCGCGGTGCGCCGCGGCTGCAACGTGGATCAGCCGCGCAATCTGGCGAAGAGTGTGACGGTGGAGTGAGGGTCGTCCTCCAGCGGGTATCTCGCGCCGAGGTGCGGGTCGACGGGAGAGTGACCGGGAAGATCGGGTCGGGGTTCCTCGTCCTCGCGGGCTTCGCGCCGTCCGACGGCGACGCCAGCCTCACCTGGATGGCCGACAAGGTTCTGGGCCTGCGGGTGTTCGGCGACGCCCAGGGGAAGATGAACCTGGCGCTGGCCGAGGTGGGTGGCGCGTTGCTCGTCGTCTCGCAATTCACCCTGTACGGCGACGTCAGCAAGGGTCGGCGACCGAGCTTCATCGACGCCGCGCCACCCGACGTGGCGACTCCGCTGTACGAGCGGTTCGTGGCGCTCTTGAAGGAGCGGGGAGCCGGGAGCGGTACGGTCGTCGAAACGGGTGAGTTCGGGGCGATGATGGAGGTGGAGCTCGTGAACGACGGACCCGTGACGCTCCTCCTCGAGAAATGACCGTCATCCTGGCGAGCGGCTCGCCCCGGCGACGCCAGCTCCTCGAGATGCTTGAACTGCCGTTTCGCGTCGTCCCCCCGAACGTGGACGAAACGCGGGCCACCTCGGAACTGCCCGAGCGATACGTCGTGCGGCTGGCACGCGAGAAGGCCCGCGTCGTGGCCGCGCGCGAGCGCGGGGAAACTGTGCTCGCGGCCGACACGACGGTGGTGCTGCGCGGCGCCGTCTTCGAGAAGCCGCACACGCCGGCGGAAGCGGCGGCGATGCTGGCGCAGCTCGCGGGGCGCACGCACCAGGTGATGACGGCGGTCGCCGTCGCGCGGGACGGGCGGCTCGAGCACGCCCTCGACGTCACGGAGGTGACGTTCCGGCCGCTCTCGGCCGATCAGATCGCCGGGTACGTCGCGACGGGGGAGCCCATGGACAAGGCGGGCGCGTACGCCATCCAGGGGAAGGGCGCCGCGCTCGTGGAGGGGATCCGCGGCGACTTCTTCGGCGTCATGGGCCTGCCGCTGCGACTCGCGCTCGACCTGCTCGAGCGGTTCGGCCTGCCTTACCGTTTCACGCGGTAGACCGGGACCTTCTGCGATTTTCCCTTGACGTGGATCGGGTCGAGGGCCTCGACGGTGGGGGGTTGCTTGAGTCGCTGGTAGAACGGCTCCGAGATCAGGATCTCGTTCGCGCCCGCCGTGCGACACAGGCGGTTCGCGGTGTTCACGGCGTCGCCGATCACGGTGTATTCGAGCCGCCGATCCGAGCCGATATTGCCCGCGAACACTTCGCCGAAGTTGATTCCGATGCCGACCCCGAGCTCGGGCCGGCCGGCCTCCTTCCACTTGGCGTTCAGACTCTCGAGTGCGGTGAGCTGCTCGAGTGCGCACCGCATGGCGCGGTCGGCGTCGTCCTCGTGGGCGATCGGCGCGCCCCACAGCGCCATGATCGCGTCGCCGATGAACTTGTCGAGCGTACCCCCGTTTTCGAACACGATCTCCACCATTTCGGTGAAGTAATCCGTGAGGAGCGTCGCGATCCCCTCGGGACTCATGGCCTCGGACATCGGCGTAAAGCCGCGGATATCGGAGAAGAAAATGACGACCGGCCGCTTTTCGCTCGGCAGCCGGCCGGCGTCCTGCTGCTGCGCGATGACCTGCGCGATGTTGGGTGAGAAGTAGCGTTGGAAGTTCGACAGGACGAGCGCCTCGCGCTGCAGCCGCTCGGAGCGCCGGGAGTTCTCGATCCCGACGGCGGCGAGCGACCCGAAGGCGATCAGGAACTCGAGGTCTTCGTCCGCGAACGAGTGGGTGGCGGTGAGGTTGTCGACGTACAGGATGCCCAGCACCTGCTGATCCGTGCCCATGAGCGGCGTACACATGGCGCTGCGCACGCTCTGGATCAGGATCGACTTGCCCTTGAAGCGCTCGTCGGCGGCGGCGTTGTCCGAGAGGATCGCGACGCGCTCCTCGACGGCCTTGCGCGCGATCGACTGCGGCACGTGCTTCGACGCGGCGGCGGAGCCGGTCTTCCCCTTGGAGACCCGCGGCACGAGCTCCCCCGTCTTGTCCTCGAGCAGCAGGATGGAGACGCGGTCCACGTTCATGATCTGGAACGTGAAGTCCACCACCTTGTCGAGCAGCCGGTCGAGCTCCTGCTGCTTCGACAGCTCCTTGGAGATCTCGAGCAGCAGCGACAGCTTCTTCTCGCGCCGCTCTTCCAGCGTCGGGGCCGTGACCTTGAGGTGCGACGTGCCCGACGCGCGGTCGACCACGATCGCGGGGACGCCGCCCGAGTGCTTCACCGGCAGCTGGCGCACGATCGTGCCCCCGCCCGGCTTGCCGCCGAACTCGAACGGCAGCGACGCCACGACCTGCGGGCGCGGCGCCGGGGCGCTCACGGCCTTCACGCGGAACGCGACCTTGCCGAACGTGATGACGTCGTTTTCGGCGGCGAGGGCCTCGGTGACGCGGGCGCCGTTCAGGAACGTGCCGTTGGAGGAGCCGACGTCCTTCACCTCCACTCCGGCGTCGGTGAGGCGGAGCTCGGCGTGCTTGCGGGAGATGGTCGGGTCGTAAATCGGGACGTCGCTCGTGACGGCCCGCCCCACGACGACGGTGCGGCCCGGCTGGAGATCGATCGCCTGCTCGCCCGTCGTGCTCAGCAGCTTGAACACAGGGGAAAGATATACGTCAGCCCGCGGCCCGCGCGAGCGCCAGAGCCTTCAAGACCGCCTGGGCCTTGGCTTCGGTTTCGGCGAACTCGCGAGCCGGATCCGAGTCGGCCACGATGCCGGCGCCCGCCTGCACGACGACCCGGTCCTTGAGGACGAGGGCGGCGCGGATCGCGATCGCGGTGTCCAGGTTCGTCGCCCCCCAGCCGACGTAGCCCACCGCGCCGGCGTAGGGGCCGCGCCGCTCGGGCTCGAGCTCGTCGATGATCTGCATCGCGCGCACCTTGGGCGCCCCCGTCACCGTGCCCGCCGGGAAACAGGCTTTGAACACATCCAGCGCGTCGTACCCGTCGCGCAGCCGCCCCCGCACCTCGCTCACGAGGTGCTGGACGTGCGAGTAGCGCTCGATGGCGAGCAGGTCCGTCACCCGCACGGTCCCGAACTGCGCCACGCGCCCGACGTCGTTGCGTCCCAGGTCGACGAGCATCAGGTGCTCGGCGCGCTCCTTGTCGTCCGCCAGCAAGGCCCGGCCCAGCGCTTCGTCCTCTTCCGGCGTCCGGCCGCGCGGCCGGGTGCCCGCGATGGGGCGCACCGTCACCTCCCCTTCCTCCACCCGTACCAGCACCTCGGGCGAGCTCCCGACGAGGGTGAGGTCGTCGAGTGCGAGGTAGAACAGGTAGGGGGCCGGGTTCAGCGCCCGCAGATAGCGATACAGCAGGAACGGGTCGACCGCGCCCGCCGCGTCCTGGCGGCGCGACAGTACGGTCTGGAACGTGTCGCCCGCTCGGATGTATTCGAGGATGCGGGTGACGTCGCGCTCGAACGCCGGGCGGGCGTAGCGGGACGCGGTCGGGACGGCGGGCAGCGAATCGCGCAGCGCCAGGGGCGCGAGCTCGTGGCGCCCGCCCAGCCGGGCGATGACGTCGGTGAGGCGCGCGTCCGCCGCGTCGTGGAGCCGCAATCGCTCCGCCGTGGCCGCGCCGGCGGGAACCTCAACGTTCGCCACGACGATCGCGCGGCCGAACAGGTTGTCGATGATCACCACGGTGTCCGCGATCATCATCACCGCGTCAGGGAGGGCGAGCGTGTCCGCCGGCGGCCGGGGCAGCCGCTCGATCGTGCGCACCAGATCGTACCCGAGATACCCGACGGCCCCGCCGGTGAAGCGGGGCAGCCCTGGCACGGGAACGGCGGGCAACGCGCGGAGGCGTTGTGCCAGATGCCCGATCGGGTCGTCGGTCTCACCGGCTCCGCGCCAGCCCGTCTCCCGCGTCCAGCGCTCGACGATCCGCCCGCGGTACCGCCATACTTCGCGCGGCTCGGTGCCGAGGAAGGTGTAACGAGCCCAGCGCTCGCCGCCGACGAGCGACTCGAGCAGAAACGCGAACGGCGGTCGCGCGACCTTCGCGAACGCCGCGAGCGGCGTATCGGCGTCGAGCACGACCTCGCGGACGAGCGGGACCATCCCGCCGCGCGCGGACCGGGCGAGGAAGGCGGCGCGGGGATCGGTCATTTGAGCGCGGCGACGAGGTAGCTGCCGGGCGCGTCCAGTGGGGCCGCGACCGTCGCTCCGCTCGGCGCGGCGTCGCTCTCGCTGATCCAGTCGTCGGGACCGCGCTGGCGCCACAGGCGCAGCGCCAGCTCGAACGCGGAGAAGTCGGCGTAGTGGCTCGCCGAATCGTACACGGTCCGGTCGGCGTAGCGGACGTAGGAGACCTTGACAGTCGGCCGGCCGGCGAGGTCGAAGGCCAGGGTCGCGGGCCCGATGGTGAACCCGTACACGCCCGACGCGGGCGTGACCGTGACGGTCACGGTCGCCGTATCGGCGAGGATGACCCCGTTCTGCGATAGGAGCGAGAAGGGCGTGAACGAGAAGATCGCGAAGGTGGTGCCGCCGGCGTCGGTGTGCTTGAGCGTATCGACGTCGAGTCGGTTGACCTTGACGGTGAACGACAATGCGGTCGGGTTGACGGTGTCCCTGCGCGCGAGCGCGAGCAGGGCGGTGCGCGGCGTCAGTCCGGGACCGGTGGCGTTGCCGTGACACGCCCCCGCCATGAGGGCGAGCACCGCGCTTGTCGCCCACACGAGCCGCCGCGAGATTCCGCCGCGATGTGGCACCGCGCCCTCCTCCTCGCCGTTCTGGGGGTGCTCCCCGCCGCCGTCCCCGGCGGGGCGCAGACCTGGAATTCCCCCGCCGCGCTCGCGCTCGCGCAGCGGGCGATCGCGCGCCGTTCCCGGGCCGCCGCCGACACCGCTCTGCGCGACTACAAGGCCCAGGCTCACGGCTTCCTGTTTTTTCTGGGCCAGCTCGGTGAGGGACTCGCCGATCCGCCGCGCCTGATCAAAGCGGACCAGCTGGAACTGGAAGTGTACTGGAAGGCCCCGGCGAGCAGCAAGCAGCGCGTGGTGGGCTGGCGCGACCGTGCCGAGCTTCCCACCGACATTTATTACCACCGCGACCATCTCGGCATCTTCCAGAACAACTTCGGGCCCGCCATCCGGCTGGGCGAAGGGGACGAGGTGCGCGACGTGCCGCACCCGCTCTCCGCCGCCGGCCCCGACCTGTACGACTACGCACTGGCCGACAGCACGACCATCACGTTTCCCGCACGGGAAGTCCGCGTCGTGGCGCTGCGGGTGCGGCCCAAGAACTTCGACGCGCCGCGCATCGTGGGAACGCTGTACGTGGATGCAACGACCGCGGATCTGGTGCGTCTCGCGTTCAACTTCACGCCCCGCGCGTATCTCGACGCGCAGCTCGAGGACGTGAGCATCGTGCTCGACAATGCGATGTGGGAGGGCCGCTTCTGGCTGCCCTACCGCCAGGAGCTCGAGATCCGGCGGCGGGCCACGTGGCTCGACATGCCGGCGCGCGGCATCATTCGTGCCCGCTGGGAGATCGACGGCTACGTGTTCAACCTCGGGCTCGCGACGAGCTGGTTCCAGGGGGACGAGATCACGTTCCTCCCCAAGGCCGAGCGCGACTCGTTCCCGTGGCGGGAGCCACTCGCCCAGGCGATTCAGACGGTCGCGGAGCCGGTGCGGCAGAACGACCTCGAGCGCGTCCGCGCGGACGTCGAGCAGATCGCCGGGCGTCGCGCCCTCACCGGACTCAAGGCGCATCGTCTCGGCGTACGCGGCCTGTCCGACCTGGTGCGCGCCAACCGCGTGGAAGGGCTCACCGTGGGCGCGGGGTTGGTGTGGCGCGGCGGCGGGGAACGCCGCGAGCTCCGGGTGACGGGGAGCTACGGCTTCTCGGATCGGCGGCCCAACGGCAGCGTCACGGCGACGGACCGCGAGGGCCGGCGCGCGCTGGAGGTCGCGGTGTTCCGCGAGGTGCGCGACGTGGGCGACGAGCGGGTGATCGCCCCGCTCCTCAACTCGTTCTCCTCGCAGGAATTCGCGGCGGACTACGGTGACTACTATCGCGCCGACGGCGCTCGGCTCACCTACCGCCACGGTAGTGGTGTGCGCGGCGAATGGAGCGCCGCACTGGGCCGCGAGACCATCCACTCGCTCGCCGTGACCGCCGAGCCCGCGAGCGGCACGTTTCGCCCCAACCCCGCCCTGGGTGACGTCGGACTGGCGCTCGCGCAACTCGCCGTGCGCCGGCGCAGCGAGGGCTTCGCCGTGCGCCGCGACCTGCACTACGAGCTGGTCGCGGAGGCGGGGCGCGCCGACGACGGGACCACCTACCTG
This sequence comes from Gemmatimonadota bacterium, assembly GCA_003222135.1. Lineage (GTDB taxonomy): Bacteria > Gemmatimonadota > Gemmatimonadetes > Gemmatimonadales > GWC2-71-9 > 20CM-4-69-16. Next base: position 11,127 of record QHUM01000024.1, read on the forward strand.
CGGGTCTCCGGGACGGGGCACGTGCTGCTCCCCGCCGGCGCGACTCGACTGCTCGTCCGCGCCCAAGGCGGCGCCGCGACGCGCGACCTGCCGGCGCATCGCGGCTTCGTGCTCGGCGGCCGGGGCACGCTGCTGGGGGACGATTTCCGCCAGTGGGGCGGCGGACGCATGGCGCTCGCCCACGTCGAGTGGCGCGTCGGGCTCCCCTTCTTCTCGCTCGGGCTCGGGCCCTATGCCCGCACGCCGCGCCAGCTCACCATCGCGCCGTACGTGGCCGCGGGCTGGGCCGGTCGGCCGGTGCCGGGTACACCATGGGCGGCGACGCCCGGGACGCGCATGACGTTCGGCGTCGGGCTCGAGTGGCTCGGCGTGTTCCGGTTCGAAGCGGGCGTGGGCGCCCAAACCCGCCGCGCGGGCTTCGCGTTCGACGTGACGCGCGATTTCTGGGGCATCTTGTGAGCGAAACGGGCTGGACGGAGCCGCGCCGCGGGCTAGCTTTGACGGGTTAACCCATGGCCGACACCAACTTCCCCGATGAATGGCTGGCGCGCTCCCTCGAGGGAGTGCTGACCCCCGAGCTGCTCGTGGAGCTGCGCACAAAGGCGCAAGCCGGTCAGACGCTGTGGGAGACGCTCGTCGCCCAGAAGATCGTGAGCGACGAGCAGATCCTCACCGCGCTCTCGACGCGGTTCCGCCTGAAGCTGGCCGACGTCAAGGAGGTGGATCACTCCGTCAAGGAGAAGGTTCCGGAGCAGCTGGCCCGCCGCTATCACATCCTGCCGCTCCGCGTCACCGATTCCTTCCTCGAGATCGCGACCGCCAACCCGTTCGACCTGGACGCGGAGAAGGCCCTGGCGTTCGCGACGGCGCGTGAGATCCGCATGCAGCTGCTCGCCCCGTCGAAGATCAACGAGAAGCTCGACGAGGTGTACCGGCCCGAGAAGACCCTCGACAAGATGTTCCAGAAGATGGAGGGGTCGCCTGAGCTGGTTCAGCTCGTGGAGGAGGTGGGCCCGGAGGAGATCGCCGTCTCCGAGGAGCAGGCGAGCCAGCGCCCGATTGTGCGGCTCGTCGATCTCATCATTTCCGAGGCGATCCTGGCGCGCTCGAGCGACATTCACATCGAGCCCGAGGAGGGCGGCGTGGCGGTGCGCTACCGCATCGACGGCGTGCTGCGGCAGCAGATGAAGATCCCGCGCCAGGCCGGGCTGCCGCTCATCTCCCGCATCAAGATCATGTCCTCGCTCGACATCGCCGACCGGCTGCGCCCCCAGGACGGCCGGGCGCGGGTGGCCGTGAACGGCCAGCCGATCGATCTGCGCGTCTCCACGCTCCCGGCGTCGCTGGGCGAGAAGGTCGTGATCCGGATCCTCGACTCCCGCGCGACCGTCAAGTCGCTCGACTCGCTGGGCTTGAATCCGGAGGAGGTCGAGGCCATCCGGCGCCTGCTCGAGAATCACGAGGGGATTTTGCTCGTCACCGGGCCGACGGGGTCGGGGAAGACCACCACGCTCTACTCCTGCATCAACCAGATCAAGAGCGAGGGCGTGAACATCGTCACGGTCGAAGACCCGGTGGAGTACCGGATGCAGGGAATCGTCCAGGTGCAGGTGCAGGAGAAGGCCGGACTGACGTTCGCTTCGGCGTTGCGCTCGATCCTGCGACAGGACCCGAATGTGGTGCTGGTGGGCGAGATCCGCGATCGCGAAACGGCGCAG
>QHUM01000042.1 GCA_003222135.1 Gemmatimonadota bacterium
TCCTCAGGCTTCCGTCGCAGGGACACCGTGGTCGCGCTGTTCTGGCCCGAGCTGGACGAGGAGCATGCACGGGGATCGCTGCGCCAGGCGCTGCGCTTCCTTCGCCGCTCGCTGGGCGAGGGCATCATCGTGAGTCGCGGCGAAGAGGAAATCGGGGTAGACCGCGGCGTGTTGCGGTGTGACGCAACCGCATTTGTGGAGGCCTGCGAAGGCGCGCGGCACGCCGAAGCGCTGGATCTCTATCAGGGCGCCTTTCTGGACGGGTTCTTCGTCTCGGAGGCCGCGCCCGAGCTCGAGCGGTGGGTGGAAGAGGAGCGAATCGCCCTGCGCCGCCGCGCGGCAGCGAGTGCCTGGGCGCTGGCGGACGGGTATCGAGTGGCCGGGGATCGGGCCGACGCGGCGGCGCTGGCGCGGCGGGCGGCCGGGTTCGCGTCCGAGGACGAAGGGGAGCTGGCCCATCTCATCGCCTTCCTCGATGATCTGGGGGACCGGTCCGGCGCCATCGGCGCTTATGACGAATTTGCGCGGCGGCTGAAACAGGAATACGACGTTCTGCCGGCGCCTGAGACGCAGGCGCTGATCCAAAGCGTCAGACACCGGACAGCGGTCGGATTCCAAACCCGTGCCGCGGGCCCGTCCGTCGCGCCTGCCGAGACGGTGGCGGGCCCCGCGCCGCGCGCGCGCCGGACGCTCGTCTATCTCGCGATCGGCGGCGTTGTGGCGCTGATCGGATACCTGGCGGCCTTCGCCAACCGGCGGCCGCCGTTCGATCCCGAGCGCGCTACCGTGGTGGTGCTCCCGCTCGAGGACCTGAGCGGGGACAGCACGCCGTCGTATTTGGCCAGCGGCGTGACAGAGCAGCTCATCACCGATCTCGCGCAGGGTGGGGCACTGCGGGTGATCAACCGTCGCACGATGATGGCCTACCGCGACCGGGCAAAGACGGTTCAGGAGATCGCGCGTACCCTGCACGCCGACGCCGTCGTCTCAGGCACGGTGCAGCGGCTCGGCGACACCGTCTACATGACGGCGCAACTTGTGCTCGCGAAACAGGACCGCACCATCTGGGCTCAGAGCTACGAAGGGACTCGTGGCGACCTGTTGCGGATGCAGCGCGAAGTGGCCCGGGCGGTGACCCGACGGCTGTGGGGCGCGCTCACGCCGACGCAGCAGGCCGGACTGGCGAGCGCCCGGCCACTCGATCCGGAAGCGCTCGACCTCTACATCCAGGGGCGCTACTGGTGGAACAAACGGGGACCGGCACTCCTCAAGTCGATTCAGCTGTTCACGCGGGCGCTTGACCTCGATGCGATGTTCGCGCTTGCCTATTCCGGGATGGCCGACGCCTACGTCCAGCTCGGCTACGGCAGTCTGCTTTCTCCCGGTGATGCCTTCCCCAAAGCGGAGGCCGCCGCGCTCCACGCCCTGCAGCTGGACTCGACCCTCGCTGAGCCGCATGCCACGCTCGGGTTCGTCAGAATGTATTACTACTGGGACTGGGCCGGCGCGGATCAGGAATTCCAACACGCGCTTGCTTTGAACCCGAGCTACGCGACCGGTCACGAGTGGTACGGCCTGTTCCTCACGGCGATGGGCCGGTATGACGAAGCGCTGGCGCACGAGCGCCGCGCCCAGGACCTGGACCCGCTCTCCCCCTCGATCGCCTGTACGACGGGGTGGGTGCTGCATTACAGCGGTCGCCAGGATGACGCCGAGCGGGAGCTGCAGGTCGCGCTGCGGATGGACTCGACTTTCACCCTCGGGCACCTCTATCTGGGCCGCGTTTACCAGGCCAAGGGCCAGATGGACAGCGCGCTGTCGCAGTACGCGACGACCGGCCCGCTGCGGAACTGGGTGCCCACGGTGGCGGCCGAAGGGTACGTGTACGGGGTCCTCGGTCGGCGCCGGGAAGCTCAGGCGGCACTTGTGCGCATGGACTCCCTGTCGCGGCGGCAGTACGTAACCGCGTACGCGGTGGCGCTGGTGCATACGGCGCTGGGGCAGAGGGACAGCGCCTTCGCGTGGTTGGCGCGGGGCGTCCGGGAACGCACGCACTGGCTGGTGTGGCTCAACCGCGATCTCCGTTGGGCTCCGCTGCGCGCGAACCCACGGTTCCAGGCCTTGGTCCACGAAGTGGGGTTGCCGCCGTGAGGCCGCGCGGGGCAGGCGTCGAAACCGTGCGGCAAGTCGTGTTGCACCCGACGCAGCGGGTCGTGAGCCGCTAGCGGCGGGAGAAACTCACACCGAAACTCACACCACTGGGACTGGGGGAGAAAAAGCCCCGCAACGGAATCCATTGCGAGGCTTGGTCTTCGATGAGTCGGGGCGAGAGGATTTGAACCTCCGACCTCCTGGTCCCGAACCAGGCGCGCTAACCGGGCTGCGCTACGCCCCGAGGCTCGTAAGCTAGAAGCCGACGAAACCTAAGGGAAGCCGCGCAGGCGCCGCTCAGCGATGCTTGATGAAGCTGCCGTCCTGCAGCTCGGCGTAGGCGTGCCGCAGCTCCGCCTGCGTGTTCATTACGATCGGCCCGGCCCAGGCCACGGGCTCCTCGAGCGGCCTGCCCGACACGAGCAGGAACCGCATTCCCGCTTCGCCCGCTTGCACGGTGATCTCGTCGCCCGAGTCGAACAACACAAGCGAGCGATTGCCGGCGTCCTCGCGCACCGGCGGTCCCGACGCGCCTGCCCCCTCCCCCACGCGCTCGGTCAGCACGCCGCGCGGCGCCGAGGCGTCGCGGAAGGTGCCGCTTCCCTCGAACACGTACGCGAAGGCGTGGCGCGACGACTCGACCGGCAGGGTCTTCTTCACCCGCGGCGGGACCCACACGTCCAAGTACCGTGGGTCGGCCGCGACGCCCTCGACCGGACCGGTTCTGCCCCAGAAGTCGCCGACGACCACCCGCACGCGCGTCCCGTCGTCGTCCACGACTTCCGGGACGTCCTTCGCCAGGATGTCCTGGTAGCGCGGATCGGTCATCTTGAGCGAGCGGGGCAGGTTCGCCCATAGCTGGAAGCCGTGCATCCGGCCACGCTCGTCTCCCTTGGGCATCTCCTGGTGGAGGATGCCGGAGCCCGCGGTCATCCACTGCACGTCCCCGGCGCCCAGCGCGCCGCGGTTGCCCAGGCTGTCGCCGTGCTGCACCGTGCCGCTCAGGACGTAGGTGATGGTTTCGATGCCCCGATGGGGGTGCCAGGGAAAACCCGCGAGATAGTCCTCCGGGTGCTCGTTGCGGAAGTCATCTAATAGAAGGAAGGGATCGAAGTCGCCGGTGTTCCCGAACCCGAAGGCGCGGCGCAGCTTCACGCCCGCCCCCTCGATGGTGGGCTGCGACTGAATGATCGACTTGATCGGCCGAATGGACATGTTGCCTCCTTGGGCTATGCTAAGCCACTCCTAACGTAACAAAGCCGAGTTCCCCCAGGTCCGCTAAGTTCCCTGTCATGCGATGGGTCGTCGGGGTCGTCGGGATCGCCCTCTTGGCGATCGTCCTGTGGGACGCCTTCGAGACCATCATCCTGCCGCGGCGCATCAGCGGCCGCTTCCGACTCGCCAAGCTGTTCTACCGCGCGACGTGGCCGCCCTGGCGGGCGGTCGCCCCGCTGCTGCCGCGCCGGCCGGGGGATGCGTTCTTGAGCTTCTACGGCCCGCTCTCCCTGCTCCTGCTCCTGGCGCTGTGGGCGGCCGGGATCGCGCTCGCGTTCGGGATGGTGCAATGGGCCGCCGGCTCGGCGCTCAGCATGACCGGCGCCGACCCCGGATTCGGGGCCGACATGTACATGAGCGGGACGACGTTTTTTACCCTTGGCCTGGGCGACGTCGTACCCCGGACGCCGCTCGCGAAGACGCTCACCGTCATCGAAGCCGGGATGGGCTTCGCGTTCTTGGCGCTCGTGATCGGCTACTTCCCCGTGATCTATCAGGCGTTCTCGCGCCGCGAGATGGCGATCTCGCTACTCGACGCCCGTGCCGGCTCGCCGCCGACGGCGGGCGAGCTACTATGGCGCTACCGGTGGGACAAGAGCGGCGACGCGCTCGCCGAGCTGTTACGGGAGTGGGAGCGTTGGGCCGCCGACGTGCTCGAAAGCCACCTGTCCTATCCCGCGCTCGCCTACTTCCGCTCGCAGCACTACAACCAGTCGTGGCTGGCGGCGCTGACGACGATTCTCGACGCCAGCGCCCTCGTGTTGGTGGGGCTGGAAGGTGGGTGTGTGGAGCAGGCGAGGCTGACGTTCGCCATGGCGCGCCACGCCGTCGTGGACTTGTCGCAGGTGTTCAACACGCCGCCGCATGAGCCCGCGCAGCGGCTGTCGGACGCGGAGTTCTCCCGGCTCCAGGCCCGTCTCGTCGAGGCGGGGCTCACGTTGCGCGAGACTGGGGGCGCGGGGCAGCAGCTGGCGGAGCTACGACGCCTGTACGAGCCGTACGTCGCGGCACTGGCGCGACACCTCGCGGTGACCCTGCCGCCTTGGGTGCGGCAGGGAGAACGACCAGACAACTGGCAGACGAGCGCGTGGGAAGGACCCAAGCGGCTCCCACGGCCGGGTGGCTCAGCGGCGACGGACGATCACTTCTAGGGGGAGGAGGCCCCGGCGGCGCGCGCCAACGCCTCCACGACCGCGATGTTCGGCAACAGCGCCTCCGGCACGCCATGCCGCTGTTGCAGGTACGCGGGGCTGTTGTAGGAGAGCCAGACTTTCCCTTGCGCATCTTCCCACACCAGGAGCTTCAACGGCAGGTCGATGGCGACGCTCGGCGCGGCCAGCATCAGCGGCGTGCCCGCCTTCGGGTTGCCGAACATCACGAGTTTGGTGGGAGGCAGCTTCATTCCGACTTTCGCGGCTTCCCCGCTATGATCCACCAGCGCGAACAGCGTGACGCCTTTGGCGCGAAGGAGGGCTTGGAGTTTCTCCAGGGTCTGGTCGACGGAATGTTGGCTCGGCAGCGTGATAATTCCGCTGCCGCTGTCTGGCGTCATGGGATGCAGATTTGCGGTCACCTACGAGAGCCCAAAGCGCTCCATGCGCGTGTAGAGCTTTCCCCGGCTCAGGCCGAGCAGCTTGGCCGCCTTGGACTTGTTGCGACCGGCCTGTTTGAGAGCGCCCTCGATGAGCGTGCGCTCCATCGCTTCGAGGTCCATGCCCTGAGCCGGAAAATCCCCGACCATCGGTTCGGCGGCAGAGGGGGGCGGCGGGGGCGCGCTCCGCGGCGATTCGGCGTGCCAGGGCAGATGCTCGGGATTGATCAGGCCACCCTCGCACAGAATCAGCGCCCGCTCCACGGCGTTGCGCAGCTCGCGCACGTTTCCCGGCCAGGGGTAGGCCAGGAAATGCGCGCGCGCCTCGCGCGAAATCCCCGCGGCCGGCCGCCCGATCACGACTGGCCCGAGCTCCTGCACGAAGTGCTCGAGCAGCGGCAGGATGTCCTCCCGGCGCTCCCGCAGCGGCGGCAGCTGGATCGCGAACACGTGCAGCCGATAGTACAGGTCCTCGCGAAACGCGCCTGCGGTCATCGCCACCTGCAGATCGCGGTTCGTCGCGGCGATGACGCGTACGTCGGCCTTGACCATCCGGGTGCCGCCGAGCCGCTGAAATTCCCGCTCCTGCAGCACGCGCAGGAACTTCGCCTGCACGGCGGGACTCATCTCGCCCACTTCGTCGAGAAACAGCGTCCCCCCGGCGGCCTGCTCCAGCCGTCCCGCCCGCGCCGACACGGCTCCGGTGAAGGCCCCCTTCTCGTAGCCGAACAGCTCCGACTCGAGCAACGCCTCCGGCAGCGCCGCGCAGTTCAACGCGACGAACGGCCCCTCGGCGCGGCGCGAGCCGCGGTGGATGAGGTGCGCCACGACCTCCTTGCCGGTCCCCGACTCGCCGCTGAGGAGCACCGTCGTCTCAGCCGGAGCTACTTTCGCTGCTTGCGTCAGCACCTCGCGCCACGATTGCGACGTCCCGATCGCGCGGTGTCCTTCCACCGCCTCCAGCGCCGTCGTGAGTCCGGCCACCCGCGCTTCGAGACGACCCGCCCGTTCCTGGGCCTCGGCGCGGCGGCGCTCTTCCTCGGCCAGGCGCTCGTGCGCGAATGCCAACGCCACAAGGTCGGCGATCCGTCGCGCTGGCGGTACGAGCGCTTCGGTGTACTGGTCCGGCGTGCGGGAGAGAAAGATGATGAAGCCCAGCACGCCCCCTCGCAGGCGCACGGTGAGCCGCATCCACGACTCGTGCCCCGCCCAGTGCAGACCGGCGGGTCGCCACTCGAACGGCTCGTCGGCGGGGCGCGACGAGGTGCGCGTCGTCCCCTCGAGCCGTAAACTCTTTCCCGGCAGCGTTCGGACGTGGTGCGCGATCGCCCAATCCTCTTCCACCAGCGCGCGCGAGGCCTGGAGACGAATCTCTGGCAAGGCGGCCCCCCCCGATTCATCTTCGGAATGGGCCAGGACGCGGTATCGCTCGCGATCCTCCGAGATCAAGCCGAACACCAGGCGATCGTGCGGGACTGTCTGGCGGGCCAGCGCGGAGATCTGTGTGAAGATCTCACGGACGTCGAGGCTCTGCGCCAGGACGTTCAGGAGCAGTCCGAAGGTCTCTTCGGTGGAGCCGGGAGCCATCTCGGAGAATATTCTACTCGGATGTCGGCTGCCGCGCAGTTCTGCTCAGACTTCCGCACCCCGCCATGTCGGCGCCGCCAGCGCCTGTGACCCTGGCGCCGCTGAACGCTCGGCGCGGCAGGGACTTGCCTTGCACAACCGGCGTTGCGTGCGGCGTGGCACGTGGCGTGCGACGGCGGTCCGCCGGTGAGGGGCACGACGCACGGCACTCGTCTGACTGAACGGAGCTAAGGAGATGTCAGGATCCCGTATTGCACGCCGCATCCGGACCGTCGCGGCGTTGGCGGCGGTCGTCACCGTGCTCGGTGCTACGTCGGCACACGCGCAGCAGCAAGCGATCGACCCGACGTGGCTCAGCTTCGACGCCGCGGCACGGTCGGCCCGGTTCCAGCTCATCGCCGGGCTCACCGGCCTGAACGGGGCCCTCAACTTCAACGGCTTCTCGGACGGTTCCCTCACGTTCGTGGTGCCGGTCGGATGGCAGACCGAGATCGACTTCCGCAACCACGACGGGATGCTGCCGCACAGTGCCGAGGTGATCGCGCCGCAGACCCCGCTCCCGATCCAGCCCGTCGCTCCCGCGATCCCGCGGGCTTTCACGCTGCGGCTCGCGGAGGGGCTCATCTCGGAAGCGACGGACACGATGGGGTTCACGGCGCAACCGGCCGGGGACTATCTGATTTTCTGCGGCGTGCCGGGGCACGGCGCGGCGGGGATGTGGATCCGGTTCCAGGTGAGCGCGTCGGCGAAAGTGCCGGCGCTGCTCCTCACGCCGGCGCCCGGGAAGCGATGATGCGAATGACGCCCGCCTTCACGGCGGCCGTGGCTCTCACGCTCGCGGCGTGCACCGCGGTGCCCCAGATTCACACGGCGGTCAGTCCGGACGGCGGCATCGGCGGCCGGCAGACCTTCAGCATCCTCCCCGCGCCACGGCACGTCGGCGGGGGCGACTCGTCGAGTGCCGCAATGCTCGGCAACTCGGGCGCGAATCGCGCGCTGCGCAACGCTCTCCTTCAGGGGTTCACGAGGCGCGGTTATACGGTGGCTGACAGCAGTCCGGACTTCGCAGTCGCGTACTATGCGACCACCAAGGACAAGCTCGACATCATGCGCTGGGATTACGGCTACCCCTGGTGGCCGCGCTGGTGGCGCGGTTGGGGCCCGAGGGGGCCGGTCGGCCCCATGGAGGAGACCGAGTACGCGCCGGGGACCGTGGTCGTAGACGTGATCGACTGGAAGACCAGAGAGCCGCTGTGGCGCGGGAAGGGCCTCGTGTCGGTCTCGGACGATGAGCGGGCGTACGAGCTGGACCTTCAGAAGACGATCAGGGCGATCCTCGCGCGGTTCCCTCGCGCCCGGCGGGGCTAGAGGCTCGCCGGCATGTCCCTGTCAACGCCACCGCAACACGTGAGCAACGTCCGCAACGGGATTCCCTACCGTCGCCTGGGGCGCACCGGGGAAATGGTGTCGCTGGTCGGTGTGGGCGGCTACCATCTCGGGAGGCAAGCGGACGAGCAGGAAACCATCCGTATCGTCCGCACCGCCGTCGACAACGGTATCAACTTCCTCGACAACTGCTGGGACTACAACGGTGGGGCGAGCGAGATCCGCATGGGAAAGGCGCTGCGCGACGGCTATCGCGACAAGGCGTTTCTCATGACCAAGATCGACGGCCGCAACAAGGAGAGCGCGGCGCGGCAGATCGACGAGTCGCTGCGGCGGCTGCAAACCGACCGCATCGACCTCATGCAGTTCCACGAGGTGATCCGGATGACGGATCCGGAGCGGGTGTTCGGCACGGATGGCGCGCTGGAAGCGGTGGTCGCGGCGCAGCGCGCGGGCAAAATCCGCTACGTCGGTTTCACCGGCCACAAGAGTCCCGCCATCCACCTGCGGATGCTCGACACCGCCCGGGCACACGGGTTCAGGTTCGACGCGGTGCAGATGCCGTTGAACGTGATGGATGCCCACTACGACAGCTTCGTGCAGCAGGTGGTGCCCTGGCTCGTGGAGCAGGACATCGGCGTGCTGGGGATGAAGCCCCTGGGCGATCCCTTCGTTCTGGTGAGCGGCACCGTGACGGCCGTCGAATGCCTCCACTACGCCATGAGCCTGCCGACGAGCGTGGTGATCACGGGCTGCGATTCCCTGCCGGTGCTCGAGCAGGCGCTGCACGCGGCTCGCAGCTTTCGCCCGCTGAGCGAGGCGGCTGTAGCGGCGCTGCTCAAGCGGACGGCGCTCGCGGCGCGCGAGGGAAAGTACGAGCTCTACAAGACGACTCATCATTTCGATGGGACGTACCAGAATCCACAATGGCTGGGGTGAGACCGCTCGCGTGGCGTGCGCTGACCGATGCGGCGCCTACCTCGGGTTGGCGCCGTCCTCACGACGCTGCCCTATTTCCCAGGAGCTCCCCCAGCGGCGCGAGCGGCGGCACGTGGTCGCCGAGCGCTTTGAGTGTGGCTGCGATCGGGATCGCGAGGAACACGCCCGGGACGCCCCAGATGAACCACCAAAACAATACGCACACCATTACCGCGAGCGGGTTGAGCTTCAGCCGTCCGGCATACACGAACGGCGACACCACGTTGCTCTGCAGCAGCGTGATGGCGAGATAGCTGATGGGCGCAAGCAGCGCGTGGCCAATGCTTGGAAACGTGGTGAGGCCGGTGATCGTGAGGAGGCCCACCATGGTCGCGGCTCCGAGGTAGGGAATGAACTCCAAGGCGAACGTCAGCAACCCCCACACCAGGGGGTCGGGCATGCCGATCGCCCACATGACAATTCCTACGGCGATTCCCTCGCAACAATTGATGAGCAGCGACAGCGCCAAGTAGCGCGCGACGATCGATTCCGTATCGGGCAGGAGGTTCCTCGCGCTGCGCGTGTGGCCTCCGGCCAGCATGAGGTAGAGCAGCACGATCACCTCAGCCAGACCGAGCAGCAGCGTCGTCGTTCCCCCGAGGAGTCGTGCAAGCAGCGGCGGTCCCGGTGTCGCGCCGGCGAAAGGCGGGGGAGTCTGAGGCGGATCCGACGCGCCCACCGCTGCGTCAGTCAGGCGGTCGAGGGGACGCACGATGGCGCTCAACTTCGTCCGCGCGCTGGCGAAGCGTGCGGGAGCTCCCTCGACCCATGCGGCGACCGGCCCGGAGAGCGACCAGGCCGCCGTGAGCCCACCGGCTACCGCGCCGAGCACGATGATCGCGGCGCCGAGCGGCGTGGGGATGTGCACCCGCTCGAGTCCGCGGACGAGAGGACGCAGCAGCGCATGGAGCCCGAGCGCCAGAGCGAGCGGAATGAAGAACGTGCGCGCCATGTACAGCGCGCCCACCGTCAGTATCACGGCGATGATGCTGAGGGAGACCCCAGGCCGCGACCAGCGTCGATCGCTCATGATCGGGCGGTCTTGCACGCGCTGTGCCAGGCGAAACCCGCCTGCTTCGCTGCACCTCCCTCGATCTCCCACGCGGGCCATTGTCCGGTTCCGCGCAGTTTTGCTCGATGTCCCGCATCAGCCGTCGGGCTTACACCGCAGCTGATCGCCATCCGGCTGGCATGCGGCGTGCGAATGAGTGTGACGCGCGCCCGAAAGTACGAGCTGTACAAGACGACTCATCATTTCGATGGGACGTACCAGAATCCACAATGGCTGGGGTGACACAATGCGTGTGGGATTTATTGGCCTAGGAGCGATGGGCAGTCGCATGGCGAGCCGGTTACTCGCGGCCCACCACGACGTGGTCGTCTACAACCGAACCGCGGAGCGTGCCCGACCCTTGGAGCAACGCGGTGCCAAGGTCGCGACGACGCCGAACGAGCTCGCGGCCGAGGTCGACGTCGTGTTCTCGAGCGTCGCGAACGACGCCGCGCTGGAGCAGGTGATGTTCGGACCCGACGGCGCGCTGGCGGGCGCTCGTGCCGGCGCCACCGTGATCGAGATGAGCACCGTGAACCCGCGCACCTCGCGCCAGGTACATGAAGCCGCTCGGAGCAACGGCGTATCCGTGCTCGACGCGCCCGTCTCCGGGAGCACGGTGCAAGCGGAGCAGGGGCAGCTCGTGATCTTCGTGGGGGGCGAGGAGGACGTGTATCTGAAGTGCCAGCCGATCCTCGCCGTGCTGGGCAGCAAGACGTTCTATCTCGGGCCCAGCGGCGCCGGCGCGACGATGAAGCTGTGTGTCAACACGCTGCTGGGGCTGGGGGTCCAGGCGCTGGCCGAGGCCATCGCGCTCGGAGTGAAAGCCGGGCTGCCGCGCGAGCGGTTCCTGCAGGTGCTGGGCGAAACCGCGGTCGTCTCGCCCAGTCAGAAGGCCAAGCTCGAGAACGCGCGCAAAGAGGAGTACCCGCCGGCGTTCGCGCTGCGGCTGATGTTCAAGGACTTCGGGTTGATCGTGGAGACCGCCATGGAGCTGTCGGTCCCGATGCCTGCGACCGCCGCGGCCGTGCAGGTGGCCGCCGCGGAGCACGCCCGGCAGTTGGCCGCGCACAGCGATGAAGATTTCTCGGTTATCGTGCGAGCGATGGAACGGCTGGCGGGTGTCGCCTAATTACGCGCTCGCCGCCGCGTCCTTGACCCGCACCCGTACCCGCCGCGGCAGCGCGAACGCCGCGACGAAGGTGACGGTCAGAAGCCCGATGCTCCACGCCAACGCATGATCCAAAGCCCGCCCGTACGCAGTCGAGCCAGGATTGGGCCCGAGCGCCACCAGGAAGACGCTTCCGATCACCGCTACGCCTAGCGCGAAGGACAGCTGCTGCAGCATGGTGACCACACCCGATGCGGAGCCCGCCTCGTCCGGCGGCACGTCGACCAGGATGAAGTTGACGAGTGGCGCCTGCAGGCTCCCCTGTCCGAACCCGTAGACGAGCAATGGCAGGATGTACGCGAGCGGGGAGGTGTCCACCGCAGCGCTGCGCACGACGGCCATCAGGGTCAGGAGGCCGGTGACCATGAGCCCGGCGCCGAGCTGCAGAATCGCTCGACCGAGGCGCGGAGCCAGTCGCGCCGAAGCGAGCGAGGCCGACAGAAAGCCGATCGCAAAGGGCAGGAAGCGCAGGCCCGTAGCGCGCGGGGTCAGGTCCAACCCGCTCTGGAGGTATTCGGTCAACAGCACCAAGAAGGGCGCGAGCACAGAAAAGAAGCTGAGACCCACGCCCAGTCCGACCACGAACGACCGATGACGGAACAGCGATAGCGCGAGCAGCGGCGACCCGCCCCGGTCCGTCTTCCACCGCTCGTAGCGCACGAACGCGACCAGAGAAACGGCCGCGCCGGCGAGCGACAGCCAGGTCCAGGTCGGCCAGCCCGCCGCTTCCCCGCGGATCAACGGGTACAAGAGCAGTGCCAGCGCGGCGGACACGAGCACGACTCCGCCCGGATCGAGCTTCAGGCCGGCCGGTGCGCGCGATTCCTGGACGAGCAACCAGGCGAGGGTAATGGCGACGACGCCGAAGGGGAGGTTTACGAGAAACACCGGCCGCCACCCGAGCCCCCACAGGTCGGCGTTGAGCAGCAGGCCGCCCAGCAGCTGGCCCGCGATCATCCCGAACCCGATAGTCATGCCGTACATCGCGTAGGCGAGACTCTGCTCCCGAGGCGGGAACGTCACCTGAATGAACGACAGCGCCTGCGGGACCATGACGGCGGCGAAGGCTCCCTGCAGCAGACGCGATCCGACGAGCGCAGTCGGCGAGCGGGCGAAGCCGCACAGCGCGGATGCGATGGTGAAGCCTGTCATGCCGATCACGTACATCCGCCGGCGACCGTAGAGATCGCCGAGCCGACCTCCCGTAATCAGCAATACGGCGAACGACAGCGCGTACCCCGCCACGATCAGCTGGATCTCGCCGAAGCTGGTCCCCAGCCCCCGCTGAATGGATGGGATGGCAATGGTGACGACGTTGAAGTCGAACGCCGCGAGGAATACGGCGGCCAGCATTACGGCCAGCGCATACCAGCGCCGGGAGTTGATGGGCATGACCTGTCGGCGTGCAGGCAGCGTGCCAGTAGGAGCGACCTTGCTCACGCCGGGTCTTCACCTGTGCCGCTGTCGGCTTCCGCGCAATTCTGCTCGACCTTCCGCACCAGATGCCCGAGGCCTGTTTCGACCTCCGGTGAGCGAACGCGCGGCAGCCTCGTCACTTGGCGCGACTGGTGCAGCCGCTTGTCGTGTGGCATGCGGAGTGCAAAGGGAACCGAGCCATGACGACCGCCATGACGTTGACCTTGCCCGAGCCGGCATACCTGCGCTGCCTGCGTGTCCTGGCGGCGTGGTGGTGCCTCGGCTCGAGCGCGGTGCAGCCGCAGGTGCTGATGCGGTACGAGGTGCGTCCGTGAAGGCCCTGCACTTCCGCGCCGCGGTCGCGACGGCTGGCGTGATGGCCCTGCTCGTGCTGCACCTCGGCGCCGCCGGCGCGGCGGACGCGGTGTCCATGACGACGCGGGCGCTGGTCGTGTCCGATCAGGCGCGGCGCTACCTCACGCTGGCATACGGCTCGCCCACCGAGTTCATGGGGTGCATGATCGGCCAGGTCCACGGTCCCGTGGTGTTCGTGCAGCGCATCGCACCCGCCGACGTGGATCCCGCTCACTCGACTCGAACTCACGTGCTGCCGCGGCAGACGTGCGAGGAGGCAGGATGGACAGGAACGGTGGGAATGATCCACAGCCACCCGGGAGGCGAGCGCTGCTTCTATTACTTCCCCGGCACACAAGTCGCCAGCTCGGACGCGGAGTCGTTTGCGCGTCAGCCGTACCCGGTGGACGCGATCATGTGCGGCGACAGCATCGTGTGGATCGGCCGCGATCGGGCCCAACGGCAACTGCGGCTCGCGGACGGGCCGGCTGTGATGACCCTGGACCACCAACCCGGGAACCGCGTGCACACGGGGACCCTGGCGGCGCGGGGAGAATGACCGCCCCTATGCGCGCCGGAACGTTTCTGTCGATCGTGGTCCTGTGCGCCGCGAGCGCGTGTATGGGCCCCGGCTCGGACGCCCTGACCGGCCTGGCCACGGCGTCGGGCGGCGGCGGCGGCGGCGGCGCCACATCGGGCCGTCTGGCGTTCCTCGTTCAGCCGAACAATGCCGTCGCCGGCGGCCCCATCTCCCCCGAAGTGAAAATCGTAGCGTTGGACACCCTCGGCAGCGTGCTGAGCCAGTTCAGCGGCAGGGTGTTCGTGACGCTCGCCTCGACCCCGTCGGGCGAGACCCTCCGCGGCACCACCAGCGCCGCCGCCGCGTCTGGGCTCGCGATCTTCGACACCCTGGTGATCAATCAGGCGGGCAGTGGCTACATGCTCGTCGCGTCCGCATCGGGAGTGGCGAGCGTGACCAGCGCACCGTTCACGGTGTTCGGAGCCACGGGCAGCGCGGTCCAGGCACCATGAATCTGCGAGCGGCGGTCCTGCTGGCGCTGCCGCTCGCTGCCGACGGCGTGCGCGAGGCGGGCCCCGCCGGGCCGGAGACGTTTCGCGACCCCACCGTCGTCGCCAGCCGCGACGGCACGCTCGAGCTGACGCTCGACGCCGCGCGAGCTCCAGTGGAGCTCGCTGGACGGCGGGTGAGCGCGCAGGCGTACAACGGCAGCTATCTCCCGCCGACCCTGCGCGTGCACCCGGGCGACGTGATCAGGCTGCGGCTCGTCAACGCGCTCGACGAGACCACGAACCTCCACGTGCACGGGATGGCCGTCTCGCCGCTCGGCACCTCCGACAACGTGTTCCTGCACATCGCGCCCGGCCGCGCGCAGGACTACGAGATCCGCATCCCTGCCACTCAGCCACCGGGAATGTACTGGTACCATCCGCACGCCCACGGCCACTCCGATGAGCAGGTAAGAAACGGCATGTCCGGCGCGCTCGTCGTCGAGGGCCTGCTCGACCCGTTTCCGGAGCTGCGGGGATTACGCGAGCACGTACTGCTGCTCAAGGACGCGCAGATCGCGGACGGGAAAATCGTGCGTCGCGGAATCGGCGACGACGCCGAGCGCACCGTGAACGGCCAGCTTGACCCCACGATCACGCTCCAACCGGGCGAGACCCAGTTGTGGCGCATCGGGAACGTCGGAGCGGACCTGTACTACCTGCTCACGCTCGACGGGCACCGCTTTTACGAAGTAGCACGCGACGGCCATCGCCTCGCCCGGCTCGTGCCGAAGCGGCAGTTGCTGCTCGAGCCGGGGGCGAGAGAGGAAGTCCTGGTGCAGGCGGCCGGCCCCGGAACCTACCAGCTCCGGACCGCCGGCTTCGACACCGGGCCGCAAGGCAACCGGTACCCGGGCGCGGTGCTTGCGACCGTGCGGGTGGAGGGTGCCGCGGTCCCGCCGCTCACGCTTCCCAAGCGGCTGCTCCCCGTTGCCGACCTGCGCCGCCGGATCACGGGGCGCCGCACGATCGTCTTCTCCGAAACGGCCGACGGCGATACGCTCTTCGTCGACGGCCGCACCTTCGACCCCAGCCGCACCGACACGCGCGTCACGCTCGGCGCGATCGAGGAATGGACCATCCGGAACGAGTCCGGCGAGCTGCACGACTTCCACATCCACCAGACGCACTTCCAGGTGACCGAGGTGAACGGCGTGCGGCAACGGTTCGACGGGTACCAGGACATCGTCAACGTCCCCGTGCACGGCGCGGTGAAGGTGATCATCCCGTTCACCGATCCGGTCATCGTGGGCAGGTTCGTGTACCACTGCCATCTCCTGTCGCACGAAGACAAGGGCATGATGGCGACGATCGAGGTGATGCCGTGAGCCCCGTCGACGCCTGCTCCATCGAGACGGTGCTGGAAGCGCTGGAGCGCTCCGGCGACGCGAGTGCCGAGCCCGCGACGGCGTTGCGCGATGCCGTGGACGCGCTTTGGGCGATCGCCGGCCGGGCCTCGGCCGACTCGGACGGTGCGCCACTCCGGGTCAAGCTGATGCACCGAGGCAAGCGCGTCCTCCGGAGCATCATCCATCGCGGCGTGGTATCCGGAGCGTTCCGGCCGCGGTGCTCTCGCTGGGCCGAGTCCGGCCTGGTGCACGCCCTCGTCGCCGGTGCGTGTGCTCGCTGGGTGTTCGGCCTGTCCGAGGAGCGATCGTTGCGGGCGGGACCCGCGGCGGACGCGGCGCTCGCCGTCCTGCGCGGAGGGAGGTCATGAGCTGGGCGCATGTCGGCACCGTCATCGTCGCCGCCTTCCTCGCGTCGCTCGTAGAGTTCGTGGAGGCGCTCACGATCGTACTCGCGGTGGGAACGACGCGCGGTTGGCGGTCCGCGCTCATCGGGGCCGGCGCCGGTGTGCTCTTCCTGACCGTGCTCACGCTGGCGGTCGGGCCGGCGTTGCAGCGCATCCCGCTCGGCTCCTTGCAGCTCGTGGTCGGCGTCCTGCTGCTGCTCTTCGGCATGCGGTGGCTCCGCAAGGCCATCCTCCGGGCCGGCGGCGTGATCGCCCTCCACGACGAGGCCGCGATCTACGCGAAGCAGACGGCGGATCGCATCTCGCTCTTGACCTCCTTCAAGGCCGTGACCCTGGAGGGGCTCGAGGTCGTCTTCATCGTTATCGCCACGGGCGCACGTGGACTGTTGGCACCGGCCGCACTGGGAGCGGCCCTGGCCGGATCGCTCGTCGTCCTGGCGGGCCTCGGGGTGCGCCGGCCGCTCGCGCGCGTGCCGGAGAACGCGCTCAAGTTCGGCGTGGGCGTGCTGCTCACCGCGTTCGGGGTCTTTTGGGTCGGCGAGGGACTCGGGTACCCGTGGCCGGGGAAGGATCTGGCGATCCTCGGCCTGGTCGCGGGCTTCAGCGCGACGGCACTGCTCGCCGTCGCCGTCGTCCGGCGGTCGGCTCCACCAGCATGGGCAGGTCAGCCCGGGAGGCGGCGGTGACCGCGCTCGTGACGGCCCTGGGTTCGCTGTGGGGACTGTTCGTCGAGGATGCGAGCTTGACCCTCGGTATCCTCGTCTGGTTCGCCATCGCTGCGTTCGCGCTGCCGGCGCTGGGGCTGCGCGATGCGCGCGGCGGGGCGGTGCTGTTCCTGCTGCTCGCCCTCGTCCTCCTGGAGAACGTGCGCCGCAGCGCTGAGCGTCAATGAGGCCGAGCTACGCGAGGCCAAAGCGCTCCATGCGCGTGTAGAGTTTGCCCCGGCTCAAGCCAAGCAGCTTGGCCGCCTTGGACTTGTTCCGGCCGGTCTGCGTGAGGGCGCGCTCGATGAGCGTGCGCTCCATCGCCTCGAGGTCCACGCCCTGCGCGGGGAAGTCGCCGCATGCCGGGGTGGCGGCGGAGGCGGTCAGCCGGATCAGAGGGGCATTCGTCGGGGCCTCGACGCGCCAAGGCAGGTGCTCGGGATTGATCAGGCCGCCCTCGCATAGCACCAGCGCCCGCTCCACGGCGTTGCGCAGCTCGCGCACGTTCCCCGGCCAGGCGTGGGCCAGGAAATGCGCGCGCGCCTCGCGCGAAATCCCTGCCGCCGGCCGCCCCAGCACCGCGGGCCCGAGTTCTTCCATGAAGTGCTCGAGCAGCGGCAGGATGTCCTCCTGGCGCTCCCGCAGGGGCGGCAGGTGGATCGCGAATACGTGCAGCCGATAGTACAGATCCTCGCGAAACGCGCCCTGGGTCATCGCGGCCTTCAGGTCGCGATTCGTGGCGGCGATGACGCGTACGTCGGCCTTGAGCGTCCGAGTACCGCCGAGCCGCTGAAATTCGCGCTCCTGCAGCACGCGCAGGAACTTCGCCTGCACGGCGGGACTCATCTCGCCCACTTCGTCGAGAAACAGCGTCCCTCCGGCGGCCTGCTCCAGCCGGCCCGCCCGCGCCGACACGGCCCCGGTGAAGGCGCCCTTCTCGTACCCAAACAGCTCCGACTCGAGCAACGCCTCCGGCAGCGCCGCGCAGTTCAACGCGACGAACGGCCCCGCCGAGCGGCGCGACCCGCGGTGGATCAGCTGCGCCACGACCTCCTTGCCCGTCCCCGACTCCCCGGAGAGGAGCACCGTCGTCTCTTTCGGGGCCACTTTCGCCGCCTGCGCCAACACCGCGCGCCAGGATTGCGACGCTCCGATGACGCCGCGATGCTCGCCCACCGGCGCCCCACCATGGTGCTGCGCAATTCCCTGCTGGATCGCAGCCAACAACTCGTCGCCAGCCACGGGCTTGGTCAGAAACTCCAAAGCGCCCGCCTTCATCGCTCGCACCGACATGGGAATGTCCCCGTGGCCGGTGAGAAAAATGATCGGGATTCGCACCCCCGCGTTGGCGAGCTCCCGCTGCAAATCGAGGCCGCTGAGCCCGGGTAGCTCCACGTCGAGGACCAAACAGCTCGACGCATCGCGCCGCGAGCTGGCCAGGAACTCCCGCGCCGATCCAAAGGTCTCCACCGTCAGCCCCGCGGACCGCAGCAGACTCCTCACGGATTCGCGCACGGACGCATCATCATCCACGACGCACACGGGACGCCCCGTGTCCGCTTGGTTCGCGATCATTGGGAGTCGAGCGCCCCCCGGACCGCGTCCAGGAGCGCTTCCTCACTGAAGGGTTTGATGAGGTAGCCCGCCGCACCACCGCTCAAGGCCTGCGAGCGGGTCCGGGCGTCGTCATGCGCCGTCATGAAGATGACCGGCAGCTCCGGATGGCAGGCGACCAGCCGGCGCTGCAGCTCGAGGCCGTCCATCCCGGGCATGCGTACGTCGAGTATCACACAGTCTGTCTTCGCGAGATCATCGGATTGCAGGAAAGCGGCGGCCGAGGCGAATCCCCGCACGGTGAATCCGACGGACCGGAACAGGCCGCCCAGGGACTCGCGGACGGAATCATCATCATCGACGACGGCGACGAGAGCACAGTGCGGCATGACGCAAGATCCCACGGGGAGCCCGGGTGGGGTATTAGACCTTCGTATACGTCACGGCCCTCACTGCTTGGCGTACCGGATGCGCAGCTGCTCGGCCATTCTCACCAGGTCCGCCAACGACGCGGCCCGCATTTTGTGCATCACCCGGCCCCGATGCACCTTGACCGTGATTTCCCTCGTCCCCAGTTCGGCGGCGATCTGCTTGTTCAGCCGTCCGGACACCACCCGCTCCAGCACTTCGCGCTCGCGCGGTGTCAGGGTGGCGTACCGCTGGCGCAGCTCCGACAGCTGGGCGTGCAGCCGACGGGCGACCTGATCGCGATCGACGGCCTGGCGGATGGCGTCGAACAGATCCCGCTCACCGAACGGCTTCATGAGGAACTCGACCGCTCCCGCTTTCATCGCCCGTACCGACGTCGGCACGTCGCCCTGGCCCGTAATGAACACGATGGGAATCTCCATCTGCATCTCGGCCATGCGCTGCTGCAGGTCGAGCCCGCTCAGGTCCGGCAGCCCGACGTCCAGGACCAAACACCCCGGCAGATCCGACGGTGGGCGGGCCAAGAACTCGTGCGCCGACGCAAACGTCTCGACCCCGAACCCCGCCGAGCGCAGCAAGCCCCGCAAGGCCTCGCGCACCGATGCGTCGTCGTCCACCACGAAGACGGTGGCTCTAGGCGTCGGCATGAACGATCCTAGCGGTACGCCGGGAGCGTGAACTCGAAGGTCGCACCAGGACCGTCTTGCGCGAGGGCCGACAGCTGCCCCCCGTGATTCTCGACGATGGTGCGACTGATCGACAACCCCATGCCCATGCCCCCGGGTTTAGTGGTGTAGAGCGCATCGAAGATCCGCGTTACGGTTTGCGGGTCGAGCCCGATGCCCGAATCGCGCACCGTCACACGCACTTCACCGGCCTCGCCCTGCGCCTGGATCATCAGCTCGCGCGAGTGGTCCTGTGCGCCACTCATCGCCTCAATCCCGTTCATGACGAGATTCAACACCACCTGCTGAATCAAGACCCGGTCGCCCCGCACCGGCGGGAGATCGCCGGGCAACTGCACCCGTAGCTCCACGCGGTGTTTCCGCGCTTCGCCCTGGCAAAGGGCAAGCACTTCGCTGATCGCCTCGTTCAGGTCCACGCGCTCGGTCAGTGTGCCCGTCTTCCGCGCGAGGGCGCGAACTCGCGAGATGATCTCGCTCGCCCGGGTCCCATCGCGAATGATGCGCTGCGCGGCCTCGCGGGCCTCGGCGAGGTTGGGCGATTCACCCGCCAGCCAGCGGAGGCACGCATTGCCGTTGATCACGACCCCGGCGAGCGGCTGGTTCACTTCATGGGCGATGGAAGCCGCCAGCTCGCCCATCGTCATGACCCGCGTGACGTGAGCGAGCGCTGTCTGTGTCTCGCGCAACGCCTCCCCCGCCTTCCGGAGCGATTGCATGCTGCCGCGTTGCGCCGCGCTCAGTGAGCCGACCAGGATGGCCGCCAGCACATAGATGATAAAACGCGGTAGCTCCTCGGGAGCCACAGCCAGCGAATAGAGCGGACTCACGAAATAGTACGCGAACGCCGCCGCGGAGAGCACGGCCGCGAGCAAGCCCGGCCCCACGCCTCCGAGCCATGCGCTGAGCATGACGGCGCACAGGAACAACGACACGGGAGCGCCTTCCAGGTGGGCAACCGGCAACCGCGCGATGCCGAGGGCGACGGCGGTGGACAGGACCGCCACGGTGTAGTCGCGGATCGACGACTTGTCATGCCGCCGGAGCAGCCGACGTGAGTGCATCAGGGGGATTCTACCAGCCTGTCGATTTGCGTGCACTTCTGCTTGATGTTCATCACCCGCGACCGTGCGGTCGCCGCGCCGTCCGTTGTCCTCGAACAGCAAACTCGCAACTCCACAATGACTTTGCCGCCCATGCGCCACGCGCCCCGTCTGGCATGGTGGGTGCAAAGGCCAGGCGGCGACCACGATTTCCCAAACCAGGAGAACACGATGCGAACCACACAGCTTCTGACGACAGCCGTACTGCTCGCGCTCGGGGCTTGCGCCCCGGCCGTCAGCGTGCGCACGGCGCTCACCCCTGACGTGAGCCTCCGCGGGCTGCGCACTTTCCGTGTCCAGCCGACGCCCAAACCGAAGATCGCGGGCGCGGTGTCATCGACCAACGATCCGATGCTCGTGAACTCGATCTCCAACCGGGCGCTCCGGAACGACCTGGTGCAGGAGTTTGCGGGCCTCGGCTACGTCGCGAGCGACAGTACCCCTGATTTCTGCGTCGCCTACTACGCCAGCACCAACCAGAAGCTCGACGTCACCTATTGGGATTACGGGTATGCGTGGCAGCCGCACTGGTGGAGCGGCTGGGGACGCCGCTGGGGCCGTGGCTGGGGCGGGGACTGGGGCATGCAGAGTGCTCCCACGGTGACTCAGTACACCCAGGGGACCGTGATCGTCGATGTGTTCGACCCCAAGACCAAAGAGTTGTTGTGGCGTGGCCAGGGAGTCGCGGCGGTTTCCGACAACGAGCAGCAATACGAGCAGGAACTCAAAAAGACCGTTGAGGCGATCGTGGACAAGTTCCCCGCCGCGGCGAACAAGGTCGCGCTGGCGCAGTAAGGCAAGGGATTGGACGCCGAGCCACGGAGGTCTGACGGATGACGCACCAGAGTGTGGAGATCCTGATCGGCAAACTCGTCACGGACGAGGAGCTGAGGGAGGCGTTTGAGCAGAATCCGCACGCGGTGTTGGCGTGGCTGCGGTACCAGGGGCTCCCGCTGAGCTCAGTCGAGATGGAGGCGCTCAAGGCCATCAACCCGTCTGAGCTCAGCGGCCTCGCGGACATGATCGACCGACGCCTGCAGAAGGCGTCCCTAAGAGGGAGACAAGGAAGACACATGACACGCGCGACTGAAGACACGGCAACCCTTCCCACGACGCCGCTCGGCACGACGGGTATGCGGATCACCCGCGTGGGCTTCGGCGCGTGGGCGATCGGCGGCGGCGGATGGAGCTTCGCCTGGGGCAACCAGGACGACGCGGACTCGATCGCCGCCATCCGTCACGCCGTCGAGCGCGGCATCAACTGGATCGATACGGCGGCTGTGTACGGCCTCGGGCACTCCGAGGAGATCGTGGCCCGCGCGCTGCGCGACATCCCGGCCGACGATCGCCCATACGTCTTCACCAAAGCCGGCCTCGTGTGGGACGACCACAACCGCGCCGACCCCCCGCGCCGCGTCGGCGATCCCCTGAGCATTCGCCGCGAGCTCGAGGCGTCGCTCCGCCGGCTCGCGGTCGAGCGCATCGACTTGTACCAGATGCACTGGCCCGCCCAGGACGGCACCTCGCTCGAGGACTACTGGGGCACGTTGCTGCAGCTCAAGGCCGAAGGGAAAGTGCGCGCCGTCGGCCTCTCCAATCACGACGTGGGGCAGCTCGACGGGGCCGAACGGCTCGGCCACGTGGACACACTGCAGCCGCCGTTTTCCGCGATCCGCCGCGAGGTCGCCGCCGCGGAGCTGCCGTGGTGCGCCGCGCACGGCACCGGGGTCATCGTGTACAGCCCGATGCAGTCGGGACTCCTCACGGGCGCGTTCAGCGTCGCGCGCGCAGCCCGCCTCGAAGCGGGTGACTGGCGCTCCCACGCTCCCGATTTTACGGGCCTTGGGCTGCGCCGGAACCTCGCCCTGGCGGACGCGCTGCGGCCGATTGCGCAGCGGCACGGCGCGAGCGTCGCCGCCGTGGCGGTCGCCTGGACGCTCGCCTGGCCCGGCGTGAGCGGCGCCATCGTCGGCGCGCGATCCCCCGCGCAGGTGGACGGTTGGATCGGCGCGGCGGCGCTTGCGCTCACCGACGCGGACTTAGCCGAGATTGCCGGCGCCATCAAGCGCACCGGTGCGGGAACGGGGCCGGTCCGGCCGTGAGAGCACTTGCGCTGGTCATCGTCTTGGGTGCGAGCCTTCCCGGGACCAGTCAGAGCCAAGAGCCGGACACGTCTGCGCTCGGGCCCCGCCTGTCGCTCGAGACCGTGGTCGCACGCACGCTGGCCTACAGTCCGGGTGTGGCCGGCGCGCAGGGCGCGGTGCGCGACGCCGCCGCCGCGCGGCGCATGGCCATCGGCTCGTACCTGCCCAGTTTCTTCCTCATTTCCAGCGCCGGCTGGAGTGATCAGACGACGCTCGGCGCCGCGGGAGCGACTCCGGGACTCAACCCGGCGGGCGCGACGAACACATATGGCGCCGGCTTCGCGGCCGCGCTCGACGTCTTCACTGGCGGCCGCCGCGGCGCACAACGCAGCTACGCCGAGGCGATCAGCCAGGCCGCGGATGCCGGGTTCGTGCAGCAGCGCTACGTGACGATACTCGCCGCCAAACAGGGGTACTTCGACGTGTTGCGCGCGCACGAGCTCGTGCGCGTGGCCGCGGAATTCGTCGCGCAGGCCGAGCTGGGCCTCGGCTACGCCCGCGACCGTCTCGCCGCGGGCACGGCCACGCGGGCGGACGTGCTGCTCGCCGAGCTCGCGCAGTCGACGGCCCGCCGCCAACAGCTCGCCGCCCGCGACACGCTCAGCGTCGCCGGCGCCGCCCTCGGGCGGCTGGTCGGCGCCAACGAACCCGTCGATGCCGAGCCGCCGGCCACGCTCGAGCCCGCGCCGCTCGCCCTCAGCGACTCGGGGCTGCTCGCGCTGGCACCCGCGGCCGCCCCCGTCGTCGCACAGGCCCAGGCGTTCGCGAGTGCCGGTGCCGCCGGCGTGCGGGCTTCGAAGAGCCAATACCTCCCGACCATCTCACTCGGGGCGGGCTACAACTGGGCGAACCAGTCGAGCGTCCCCGGGGCGTTGCGGTCGGGGTGGGTCGTCGCCTTCACCACGTCGTTCCCGCTCTTCAACGGTTTCGTGCGAGAGGCGTCCGTCACGCAGGCGGAGGTCGCAGCGGAGGTCGCCACGGCGACGTCGGCGGACACGAAGCGCCTGGCCCGCGCCGACGCTCGGCGGCTGCTCGGTCGCCTGCACGTCGCGGAGCAGGATATCACGCTCACGCGCGAAGCGGTGCGGCTGGCCGGCGAGGATTTGCGCGTCATCCAGGCGCGATATCGCGCCGGCATCGCGACGATTCTCGACGTGTTCACGTCCCAGACCGCTCTCATCCAGGCCGAGCTCGATCTCGTGAGTGCGCGGTTCACCTATCAGGTCGCGCGCGCCTCGCTCGAGGCGCTGCTCGGCCGAGACCTGTGAGGCTCGAGCCATAATGTGGATCGTTCACGTCGCGCTGCGGCGCCCCTACACCTTCATCTGCGGGGCGATCCTCGTCTTCATCGCCGGGCTGGTGGCGATCATGACGACACCGGTCGACATCTTCCCCGCGATCCCGCTGCCGGTCGCGACGGTGATCTGGCAGTACCAGGGGATGTCGCCCGAAGAGATGGAGCAGCGCGTCGTCACGATCGTCGAGCGGTCCTACTCGGCGACGGTCAACGACATCGAGCATATCGAGTCGCAATCGCTCGACGGCGTCGCGGTGATCAAGGTGTTCTTCCAGCCCACCGCGGACGTCGCGACGGGCATTGCCGAGCTCACCGCGGCGTCCCAGAGCAACACCAGGATCCTGCCGCCGGGGATCACGCCGCCCATCATCCTGCGGTTCAACGCGACCGACGTGCCGATCCTCCAGATCGGGGTGGGCTCGAGCACGATGTCGCAAGCCGAGTTGAACGACTACGTGTCCAACTTCGTGCGCACGCCGCTCGCGACCGCCCAGGGCTCGACGATCCCGTTCCCCTACGGCGGCGCGCCCCGGCTGATCAACGTCGATCTCGATTTGTCGCGGTTATATGCGAAAGGGCTCTCGCCATCGGACGTGAGCGCCGCGATCAACGCGGAGAATGTGATCCTGCCCGCCGGGTCGGCCCGCCTGGGCAGCCGGGAATACAGCGTGCGCCTGAACTCGAGCCCCGAGGTCGTCGAGCAGCTCAACGACATGCCGATCAAAGAGGTCAACGGGGCGATGGTCTACATCCGTGACGTCGCGTATGTGCGCGACGGGGCGGGCGTCCAGACCAACATCGTCCGCCAGAACGGACAGCACGGCACGTACATGAGCGTGCTCAAGAACGGCAGCGCCTCGAGCCTCGCGGTGGTCAACCGTGTGAAGGCGCTGCTCGTGGCGCTCAAGCCCGCGCTGCCACCGTCGCTCGACATCCAGCTGCTCGTGGACCAGTCGCTGTTCGTCCGCGCCTCGATCTCGGGCGTCATCCGGGAAGCGTTGATCGCGGCCTGCCTCACCGCGCTCATGATCCTGCTCTTCCTGGGGAGCTGGCGCAGCACACTCATCATCGCGACCTCGATTCCGCTCGCGGTGCTGTGCTCGATCATCGGCCTCGCGGCGCTGGGACAGACACTCAATGTCATGACCCTGAGCGGGCTCGCGCTCGCCATCGGGATCCTGGTGGACGACGCGACGGTCACGATCGAGAACATCAACCTGAACATGGAGCAGGGGAAGGAGATCTTGCCGGCGATCGTGGATGGGGCGGCGCAGATCGCGACCCCGGCGTTCGTCTCAACGATCGCCATCTCGATCGTGTTCGTACCGATGTTCTTCCTCACCGGTCCGGCGGCCGCGCTGTTCCGACCGCTCGCCATGGCGGTCGTGTTCGCGGTGCTCGCCTCCTATCTCCTGTCCCGAACCATCGTGCCCACGATGGCCCACTATCTCCTGGCCGCCGACGCGCACCGCCTCGCGGCGGGGGGGACGGCGCCGCGGGGCGTGATCGAGCGGGTGAGCGCGCGGTTCGAGGCCGTCTTCGCGCGCTTCCGCGCGGCCTACCAGCGCGTGCTTTCCCTGATGCTCGGACACCGGCGCCTGCTGCTCGGCGCCGTCGGCGGCTTCGCCGCGGTCTCGCTCGCTCTGGTCCCGTTCATCGGGCAGGACTTCTTTCCGACCACCGACGCCGGTGCCTTCCAGCTGCACCTGCGCGCGCCCGCCGGGATGCGGGTCGAAGAGACCGAGCTCATCGCCGCCGGCGTGGAGCGGACCATTCGGCGTGTGATCCCCGCGGCGGAGCTGGGGCTCATCCTCGACAACATCGGCATCAACCGCAACGCGATCAATCTGGCCACCGGCGGCACAGCCACCCTGAACGCGGCGGACGCCGATCTCGTGGTCCAGCTCGCGCCGACGCGCCGCACCTCGACGTTCGAGTACGTGCGGCGCCTGCGCGCGACGCTCCCGACCGAGTTCCCCGGCGTGACCTTCTTCTTCCTGCCGGCCGACATCGTGAATCAGGTGCTCAACCTCGGCCTGCCGGCCCCGATCGATGTCCAGATCGTGGGGCAGGACAAAATGGCCGATTACGGCGTGGCCAGCCGCCTGGCCGCCGAGCTGCGGCGCATCCCCGGCGCCGTCGACGTGCGGGTGCAGCAGGTGGTGAACATGCCGGAGTTTCTGTTCACCGTGGACCGCATCCGGGCGCAGCAAGTCGGCCTCACGCAGCGCCAGGTGGCGAGCAATCTCCTCATCTCGCTCTCCTCCAGCGGGCAGACCGCGCCGAACTACTGGCTCAACCCGCAGAACGGCGTAAGCTACAGCGTGGCCGTCCGTACGCCGCTCTCCAAGATCAACGCCCTGGACGCGCTGACCAACACGCCGGTCACGGCGCCGGGACTCGCCGCGCCGCAGTTGTTCGGTAACCTGGCGACGTCGACCCGTCAGACCGCGTTCGCCGTTGTGAACCACTACAACACGCAACCGGTGTCCGACGTCTACGCGGCTGTGGACGACCGGGACTTGGGGGGCGTGGCGAGCGATGTGGACGGAGTCGTCGCCAAAATCAGTCAGTCCTTGCCGAAGGGGACGCACATCGTGGTGCGCGGCCAGGTCGCCAGTATGCGGTCATCGTTCCTCGGGCTCGGGTTGGGGGTGCTGTTCGCCATGGTGCTCGTGTACCTGCTGCTCGTGATCAACTTTCAGTCGTGGCTCGATCCCCTGGTGATCGTGATGGCGCTGCCCGGCGCGCTGTGCGGCATCGTGTGGATGCTGTTCGTGACCCAGACCACGTTCAATGTGCCGTCATTGATGGGGAGCATCATGGCCCTGGGCGTCGCCACCGCCAACAGCGTTCTGCTCATCACCTTCGCGGATGACCAGCGACGGGAAGGGCTCTCTGCCCTCGAGGCGGCCCTCAAAGCCGGCTCCGTGCGGCTGCGGCCCGTCTGCATGACGGCGCTCGCCATGATCATTGGAATGCTGCCGATGGCGTTGGGCCTGGGCGAAGGGGGCGAGCAGAACGCCCCGCTCGGCCGCGCCGTGATCGGCGGGCTGCTCGTCGCCACCTGCTTCACTCTGGTAGTCGTGCCGGTGCTCTACAGCATCCTGCGCGTCGCACCGCCCACGCCACCGATCGTCATCCCGGAGGGACACGCATGAGCGCCGTACCGGACATCCTGGAGCAGCCCCACCCCGGCGAGGAAAATCACCGATCCGAGCCCGCCTCCCAGCGGCGCCGGCGCACCCGAGCGTTGGGGGGCGCGATCGCCGGAGGCGTGTTGGCGGCGATGCTGCTGACTGGCATTGTGCCGCGCATCGCGCAGCGGCACCGCCTCACGGCTGCCGCCGCGGCCGTTGGTGTCACCGTGCCCAGCGTGAGCGTGACGACCGTGACGCACGATACGAGCGCGTCGAGCGTCAGTCTGCCCGGCGCGCTCACCGCCGTGCAGACCGCCGCCATCTACGCACGGACTCCGGGTTACGTGCGGCGGCGCCTGGTCGATATCGGTAGTCGCGTGCGCACCGGCCAACTCCTCGCCGACATCGACGCCCCCGACCTCGATCAGCAAGTGTCGCAAGCGCGGGGTGTGGTCGCTCAGACGCGCGCGGCGCAGGAGCTGGCGCAGGCCAACCTGGTGCGCTGGCGGGCGCTCGCCATCGACAGTGCGGTGACGGCCCAAGAGGTCGATCAGATGCAGGCGGCTTTCAACGAGGCGGTGGCCAACTCGAACAGCGCAGAGGCCAACCTGCGGCGGCTGCTGCAGCTGCAGGGATACGAGCGCGTGGTCGCGCCGTTCGCGGGCGTGATCACGGCGCGCAACGTGGACGCCGGGGCACTGGTCGGAACCGCGGGCGGCGTGAGCGGCACGCTGACCGCAGCTACCGGGAGCGCGCCCGGGAGCCTGTTCACGGTGGCGCAGACGGACACGCTGAGCGTGTATGTGACCGTGCCGGAAGACAACGCCGCGGCCGTGACGATCGGGAAGCCTGCCGTGGTCACCGTGCCCGCGCTCCCCGGCGACACGCTGCGCGGGCGCGTGGCGCGCACCGCCGGCGCGCTCGATGCCACCGCCCGGACACTGCTCACGGAAGTGCGGGTGGCCAATCCGACGGGCGTGTTCCTGCCGGGGATGTACGCCCAGGTGCAGCTGGCGCTCGGCGCGGGCACGCCCCCGTTGCGCGTGCCCGCCACGGCGCTCGTGATCCGCGACGGCCCGCCGCAGGTCGTGACGGTGGGTCCCGACTCGACGGTCCGATACCAGACGGTGACTCTCGGCCGCGATCTCGGGAGCTGGGTCGAGGTCACGGGTGGCCTGGCGGACGGGAGCGTCGTCGTCGTCAATCCGGCCGACGATCTGCGCGACGGAGCGCGCGTGCACATTGGGGCTGGGAGCGGCACCGCACGGTAGCAGCCTTCCAGAGGAGGGAACATGACCGCATCAGCGTCGTCCCCCGAGCCCATCCTGGCGCCCCTGCTGCTTGGGCTCACGGTCGTGACCGGCCTCGTTGATGCGGTGAGCTACCTCGCGCTCGGGCACGTGTTCACGGCGAATATGACTGGGAACGTGGTGTTCCTGGGATTCGCTGCGGCGGGCGGGAAGGGGTTGTCCGCGCCGCGATCGGGAACGGCAGTGGTGGCGTTTCTCCTCGGTGCCGTGATCGGCGGGCGAGTGGCGACGCGCATGAGCGCCGGCCCCCGGCATCGCTGGACCGGCGTCGCGTTTGGGGCCGAGGCGGCGCTGTTGTTCACCGCGATGGCGCTCGCCATCGAGCCCACACGCGTCTATGCCGTCATCGCGCTCACGGGGCTCGCCATGGGCATCCGCAACGCCACGGCACGGAGGCTCGCGGTACCGGACCTCACCACGACCGTACTGACCCTCACGATGACTGGTCTGGCTGCGGACTCGAGGCTCGCGGGCGGGAGTAACCGGGGTTGGGCGAGGCGCGCTGCATCGGTTGTGACCATGGTCGCCGGGGCGGCGGTCGGTGGGTGGCTGCTCAGGTACTCGGTTGCGCTGCCGCTCGCCCTGTGCGGCGCCGTGTCAGGTGTCTGCGCGGTCGCCGCGTACTTCGGCATGCGCCCAGGAGGACTCGAACCCCCAGCCTCTTGATCCGTAGTCAAGCGCTCTATCCAGTTGAGCTATGGGCGCAAAACCTAGACGGTAGTGGGCGGTACTAGATTCGAACTAGTGACCTCCACGATGTCAACGTGGCGCTCTAACCAACTGAGCTAACCGCCCGAAAAGACTAGACGGGTAGACGGAGAGACGGGTAGACGGGTAGCGGTTCGTAGTTAGAAGTGGGCAGAGTGACCCTAGTCCCGGCGACTCCGCCCTACGCACCGCTCTCCGTCTACCCGTCTCTCCGTCTACCCGTCTAGTAGTAGCGGGGGTGGGATTTGAACCCACGACCTCCGGGTTATGAGCCCGGCGAGCTACCAGACTGCTCCACCCCGCGTCGCTGTGCCAGAGCGGGAAACGGGACTCGAACCCGCGACCCCAACCTTGGCAAGGTTGTGCTCTACCAACTGAGCTATTCCCGCAAAAGCTAGACGGGTAGACGGCGAGACGCGTAGACGGATAGGGGTTCGTCCCCACGCTCCCGGTGCTGTCGTTTCCGTGCCTGCCAACTCTAGCCGAGCAACCGCTCGCCGTCTACCCGTCTGTCCGTCTACCCGTCTGGTCAGTCAGTGGAGGCGAGGGGGATCGAACCCCTGACCTCGTGAATGCCATTCACGCGCTCTCCCAACTGAGCTACGCCCCCGTTATATTGGGCCCCCGCAAAGCGTTCCGGCGGGAACACGGCATCTTACCGGGGCGTTGTGGGGATGTCAAGCGTTTTCAGGCTTTTGCGTGAACTTTTTCGCCCCCCCGCGGTATCAGCGGGTGGAATCCGAGACCATAGACATGGCCAAGCACACTCGACGGAAGAAGCCGACCTCCCCCGCCCGGGCCAAGCCCCGCGTGGCCGGCCGCCCTGTGGCGCCGGTCGCGACGGCGCATGCCGCCCCGGTGGCCAAGGCGAAGCCCGCCAAGAAGCGCGGGCGCCGCCGTGGTCTGCTCTCCGGGCTCGGCCACCACGAGCACGAGCGCGACATCCTCGACCAGTACCTGCACGAGGTTTCCAAGACGCCGCTCCTCACGCAAAAGGAGGAGATCGCGCTCGCTCGCAAGGTGCGCGCCGGGGACCAGGAGTCGATGCAGGAGCTCGTGAAGCGCAACCTCCGCTTCGTGATCTCGGTCGCCAAGAAGTATCAGAACCGGGGCCTGCCCCTCACCGACTTGATCGGTGAAGGGAATGTCGGGTTGCTCACGGCGGCGCGGAAGTTCGACCCCGACCAGGGGGTGAAGTTCATCTCCTACGCCGTGTGGTGGATCCGGCAGGCGATTCTCGCCGCCCTGGCGCGCCAGGGCCGCACGGTGCGCGTGCCGCTCAACCGCACCGCGGACCTGTCGCGCATCGTCCGCACCGCGGAATACCTGCGGCAGACGTTGCGCCGCGAGCCCACGCCGGAAGAGATCGCGGACGCCACCAAGCTGTCGCTCGAGGTGGTGCAGTCGCTCGCTGCCCTGAACACGGGCGACGTCCGGCTCGACGCGCCGCTCGATCCGGACGGCGACCGGTCGCTGATCGAGCGCTTCATCGCCGAGGATCTTCCCGACACGGAAGACCAGGCGATGGACCGCTTCCTGTCGGACGAGATCGAGTCCGCGCTGAACACGCTGCAGCGGCGCGACGCGAAGGTGCTGCGCCTCTACTTCGGGCTGGACGGCGGTCGCGAGCACACGCTCGAGGAGATCGGCGGGATGCTCGGCGTGACGCGCGAGCGCGTGCGGCAGCTGCGGGATCGCGCGCTCAAGCGGCTGCGGGATGGCGATGTCGGGAAGGCTCTAGCCAGCTTCGCCGCGTAGTCGACGCTACGTTTTAGGACGCTACGTTGTAAGAGATGGCCGGCGGTTGTCCCGTCGGCCGTTTCGTTTGTGCCGTACAACATAGCGTCGTACCACGTAGCGTCGTAGTTTATCGCCGTGATCCTCCAAATCGGCCGAAGGACCGTCGCCGCCGTCACGGCCGTCGGCCGCTTCGGCCATTTCGTCTCCGACCTGGGCCGCGCCCTCCCGGACGTCGCGACGTGGGGCGGGCTGACCGTCGTCCAGATGCGACGGGTGGGGGTGGACTCGCTTCCCGTCGCCCTCTTCATTGCCGCGTTCACCGGCGTGGTGCTCGCCCTGCAGGCCTCCTACACCTTCACCGGCACCGTGCCGCTGTACTTCGTCGGCACGCTCGTCGGCAAGACGATGATGCTCGAGCTCGGTCCCGTGCTCGCGGGGCTCGCACTCGCCGGTCGGGTCGGTGCGAGCATGGCGGCGGAGCTCGGGACCATGAAGGTGACCGAGCAGGTGGACGCCCTCGAGACGCTCGCCTACGACCCGCAGAGCTTCCTCGTCATCCCGCGGGTACTCGCGGGCACCCTCATGTTCCCGGTGATCGTCGCCCTTGCCATCCTCGTCGGGATCGCGACCGGCTGGCTCGCGAGCCTCATCCTGCTCGATCTGTCGACGCAGGAATTCGTGAAGGGCCTGAAACTGTTCTACCGGTTCAAGGACACCTGGTTCGGGCTGTTCAAGAGCGCCACGTTCGGCTGCACGATCACGCTGGTCGGGTGCATGGTGGGGCTCGGGACCCGCGGTGGCGCGGAAGGCGTGGGCCGCAGCACGACCCAGGCGGTCGTCTACTCCGCGGTACTGCTGCTCGTGCTAGACGCCTTCTGGGCGCTGGTGCTGCTGCGATGATCCAGTTCGCGGACCTCTACAAGGCCTTCGACGGCAAGCCGGTGCTCGCGGGGGTCACGCTCGACGTGCAGGACGGCGAGACGATGGTGATCATCGGCTACTCGGGCACGGGGAAGAGCGTCGCGCTGAAGCACGTGGTCGGGCTGTTGCAGCCCGATGCCGGGGACGTCATTGTTGACGGCCGGCCGGTCGCGGCGCTCGACCGGGCGGGGCTGTACGGCCTGCGGCGCGAGATCGGGTTCGTGTTTCAGTTTGCGGCCCTGTTCGACTCCATGAGCGTGGCCGACAACGTGGCGCTCGGGCTGCGGCGCCGCGGGTTGTCGGAGGACGAAATCGAGGAGCGCATCCGGGAGGCGCTGGCCCTGGTGGACCTGACGGGCACGGAGCAGCGCATGCCGGCGGAGCTGTCGGGCGGCATGCGGAAGCGCGTGGGAATCGCGCGCGCCATCGCCCTGCGGCCACGTTACCTCCTGTACGACGAGCCGACCACCGGCCTCGACCCGGTGACGTCGGCGGTGATGGACCAGCTGATGGTGCGAACCCGCGAGCACCTGGGGGTGACGGGGATTGTGGTGACGCACGACATGCGCAGCGCCTATACCGTGGGGGACCGGATCGCCATGTTGTACGAGGGTCGGATTCGTCAGGTCGGCGCCGTCGCCGAGATCCAGCAGACCGGCGATCCCGTGGTGCGGCAGTTCATCGAGGGACGCCCTGCATGAAGCGCGAAAACGAGTTCGCCGTCGGCGTCGTGGTCATCGCCGCGTTCGCCGTGGTGGTGACCGGGGCGCTGTGGCTCTCGGGCGCGCACCTGGGGAAGACCGAGGCGGTGTACACGGCGCGGTTCCGCACGGTGGGCGGCCTGGGGGCAGGGGACCCGGTGGTGCTGCGGGGCGTGCGGGTCGGCCGCGTCGAGGCGATCCGTCTGGCCCCGGGAAACTGGGTCGAGGCGGACTTGAAGATCTATGCCGGCGTCACCCCTCCTGCCACGCCCGCCGTGATCGCCGCGTCCGCGTCGCTGTTCGGTGAGTGGGCGGCGACGCTGATCTCGCGAGACCCGCCGCCGGCCGACCCGAACGTGCGCCAGGCGCTGGCGGAGGCGCAGGCGGCGGGTGGCGCGAAGTGGCCCGGCGCGACGCTCCCGGACATCGGCCAGCTCACGGCCCAGGCGAGCCGCATCGCGACCGACATCGCCACGGTCGCCAACCGCGTGCAGACCGCGTTCGACTCGGAGGCCGTGAATGAGCTGCGGCGCTCGATCAAGGACTTCGGCCAGATCGCCGATCGCCTCGCCCGCGTCACGAACGAGCAGGCGGATGTCATCGGCTCGGTGGGATCGAACCTGCGCCAGGGGTCGGACGTGCTGGCCAAGGCGGCGACGAGCCTGCAAGGCACGCTGGGGCGGGTCGACTCCGCGACCAACCAGGGCCAGCTCGCCACCATCCTCAACAACTCGGCGGCCACCAGCGCCAACCTGCGGTCGGCGTCGCAGGACTTCCACGACCTGCTCGATGCCGCCCACAAGAACCAGGAGAGCCTGGTGCGCACGCTCGTGGCGGCGGACAGCGTCATGTCCCGCATCGCCAA
Source organism: Gemmatimonadota bacterium (assembly GCA_003222135.1). Taxonomy (GTDB): domain Bacteria; phylum Gemmatimonadota; class Gemmatimonadetes; order Gemmatimonadales; family GWC2-71-9; genus 20CM-4-69-16. The sequence continues at coordinate 33,081 of QHUM01000042.1, forward strand.
CCGCACCGGCACGCTCGGCCTGCTCGTCTCGGACTCGACGTTGTACAAGGAGACGACCCTCACGATGATTCAGCTGCGACAGCTGTTGTCCGACATCCAGGCGAACCCGCGCAAGTACTTCACGTTTAGCGTGTTCTAACTTCTTCACGTGAAGCGCCGCCAGTCCCGGGCCACCCGCGAGACCAGTGCGGGCGGAGTCGTCTTCCGGCGGCAGCCCGGCGGCCCGCCGCGGTTTCTGCTGATCCGCGATTCGTACGAGAACTGGGGCTTCCCCAAGGGCCACCTGGAGCGGGGTGAGCCGCCGGCCGAGGCGGCGCGCCGGGAGGTGGCCGAGGAGACCGGTCTCGACGACTTGATCCTGCACGGCCCGATCCAGGTGATCGACTGGTACTTTCGGTTCGGCGGCAAGACGATCCACAAGTACTGTCACTTCTTCCTGTTCGAGTCGCGCCGGGGCGACCCGGTGCCGCAGGCGGATGAAGGGATCACCGACTGCGCGTGGTTTCCGCTGGAGCAGGCGAGGAAGACGATCTCGTATGACAACGCGCGCGGGGTGCTGGAGCGGGCGGCCGAGATGGTACAGGCACTCGCGCCCGAGAGCGGCGGCGTGGGGTGACGGCCGTCGTCCCGGTGTACCATCCGCGCCGCGAGGCGCGTCGCGCGGTGAAGTCCGGGTACCCGCGCGACGCGGGGCTAGTGTGCCTGTGCCGCAGTCTCCAGGCGCTGGAGCGCCTGCTGTACCAGCGTCTCGTGGATGCCGTGGTGATCGACGTGAAGGCCCCATCCGTCCCGACGTCCGCCCTCGCGCTGCCGGCGCGCTTTCCCCGCATCCCGATGTACGTGCTCTCGGCGTTTCGCCCCGACGACGGCACGTTGCTGTCGGCGTGTCACGCGGCGGGGTTCGCCGGCATTCTGGTGGAGGGAGTGGATCACGCGATCGCGGGGGAGTGGATCGCGGCGCGGACGGCGCAGGTGGCGCGGCGCGCGGCGTTGGCCGACGCCCCGAAGCTGCTGCGCCTCACCGACCGCCTGCAGGTCGCCGCGTGGGACGAGGTGCTGCGCCGCGTCGGCGTCCCGACGCAGACGGCCCACGTCGCCCAGGCGCTCCGGGTCACACGCGAGCACCTGTCGCGCGAGTTCGCCGCCGGTGGGGCGCCGAACCTGAAACGCGTGATCGACCTGGCGCGAACAGCGTGCGCGGCGGACCTGCTTGGCAACCCGGGGTACAGCGTGCGCCAGGTGGTACGGATACTTGGGTATGCCTCGCCGAGCCACCTGGCCGGCGCGGCCCGCCGCGTCGCGGGGGCGACCCCGCAGGAGCTGCGGGAGGCGGGGGCGCGGGGCGTGCTGCAGCGGTTCTTAAGAGGAAGGACGCGGTCGCGAATATGAGATTGCGGATTTCGGATTGCGGATTGCGAATGGATCGGCACGTTCCTTGGGTCGTGGGCACACCCTGCCAATCCGCAATCCGCAATCGACAATCCGCAATTGGCGGGGTGGCGGCGGCGCAGGCTCATGTGATATTTTTCACAATCTCCGAACGGTGATCCCATGGCGACCGATTCCATCCTCCGACCCGGCGAGCTGAAAGAGATCCTCCTCAAGGAAATCCAGAGCGCCGACCTGGCCGAAATCGATGTGCGCGAGGTCGGCACCGTGCTGGAGGTGAAGGACGGGATCGCCCGCATCTATGGTCTCACGTCCGCGATGGCGGGCGAGATGCTCGAGTTCACCTCCTCGGAGACGAGCGAGAAGGTGACCGGCCAGGCGCTCAACCTCGAAGAGGACAACATCGGCGCCGTCATTTTCGGCGACTATCTGGTGCTGCGGGAGGGGGACGAGGTCCGGCGCACGGGCCGCGTGCTCGACGTGCCGGTGGGCCCGGCGCTGGTGGGGCGGGTGGTGGACGCGCTGGGCCGTCCGGTGGACGGGCTCGGCCCGGTGCACACCACCCAGACCCGCAAGGTCGACATCGTGGCGCCCGGGATCATCAAGCGCCAGCCGGTGAAGGAGCCGCTGCAGACGGGGATCAAGGCGATCGATTCGATGATCCCGATCGGGCGGGGCCAGCGCGAGCTGATCATCGGCGATCGCGGCACCGGCAAGACCGCGATCGCGATCGACACGATCATCAATCAGAAGGGCGAAGGCGTGATCTGCGTCTACGTGGCGATCGGCCAGAAGAGCTCGACCGTCGCCGCGGTGGTGGAGCGGCTGAAACAGCACGGCGCCATGGAGTACAGCATCGTGGTGGTGTCCTCGGCCGCCGAGCCGGCACCGATGCAGTACATCGCCCCGTTCGCGGGCTGCGCCATGGCCGAGTACTTCATGTACGACGAGAAGAAGGCCACCCTGTGCGTGTACGACGATCTGTCGAAGCAGGCCGCCGCGTATCGGCAGCTCTCGCTCGTGCTGCGGCGCCCGCCGGGCCGCGAAGCGTACCCCGGTGACGTGTTCTACCTGCACAGCCGGTTGCTCGAGCGGGCGGCGAAGCTGTCGAGCGACATGGGTGCGGGCTCGCTCACCGCGCTCCCGATCATCGAGACGCAGGCGGGCGACGTCTCCGCGTACATCCCGACCAACGTCATCTCCATCACCGACGGGCAGATCTTCCTCGAGACCGACATGTTCTACTCGAACGTGCGGCCCGCGATCAATCCCGGCATCTCGGTATCGCGCGTGGGCGGGAGCGCGCAGATCAAGGCCATGAAGCAGGTGGCGGGACGGCTGCGGCTCGACCTGGCGCAGTACCGGGAGCTCGAGGCATTCTCGCAGTTCGGCTCCGAGCTCGACCAGGCGACCCAGAAGCAGCTGGCCCGCGGCGCACGCGTAGTCGAGGTCCTGAAGCAGCCGCAGTATCAACCGATGCCGGTCGAGCGCCAGGTGATGGTCATCTTCGCCGTCACGAACGGATATCTGGACGACGTGGCGCCGGAGCACATCAAGGACTGGGAGCAGGGCTTCCTGGACTTCATGACGGCGCAGCACCCGGAGCTGGGCCAGGAGATCCGCACGCGCAAGGTGCTCGCCGACGAGCTCGCCGCGCGGCTGCGCGCGGCCATCGCTGAGTACAAGACGATCGCGACGCACTGATGGCGAAGCCCCGCGAGCTGCGCCGGCGCATCAAGTCCGTCCAGAACACGCGCAAGATCACCAAGACGATGGAGCTCGTGGCCACGTCGAAGCTCAAGCGCGCGCAGGACCGTGTCGTGGCGGCGCGGCCGTACGCTGCCGCGCTGGCCGAAGTGATCGGCGACCTCTACTCCCCCGAGCTGGCGGAGCGGTTCCCGCTGCTGCGCCAACCGAAGGATGGGACCGCGGGCAGCCGGCGTGTGGCACTACTCCTGATTACATCGAACCGCGGCCTGTGCGGCGCGTTCAACGCCAACCTGATCCGGGAGGCGCGGCACCGCATCGACGCGCTCGAGGGCGAAGGTGCTACGGTGGCGCTGCACATCGTGGGCAAGAAAGGCATCGCGTTCTTCAAGTTCGCCAAGCGGCCGATCGCGTCGCAGCGGACCGACATCGGCGACAAGCCCACCGCCGCCCACGCCACCGAGCTGGTGGGACCGTTGATGGCGCAGTTCGCGGCGGGGTCGCTCGATGCCGTCGAGGTCGTGTTCGCGCAGTTCAGGAGTGCGGTGTCCACCCCCCCCACCACACTCCCTGTCCTCCCCATCGCCCCGCCCGGGGCGGGCGAGGGCGAGCGGGGGCGGGCGGGGGCGGTCAACTACATCCTCAAGCCCTCCGCCGAGGCGATCCTCGAGCAGCTGCTACCGTTATACGTCCGCAACCAGGTGTACCGGGCGCTGGTGGAGACGGCGGCGGCGTTCCTGGGCGCGCAGCGTACGGCGATGAAGAACGCGACCGACAACGCCGGCGACATCATCGAGCTGCTGCAGCGGACCTACAACCGGGCACGACAGGCGCAGATCACGCAGGAGATCGCGGAGATCGTGGGCGGGGCGGAAGCGCTGAAAGGATAGAGAGGATTTCCATGGCGACACGAACGCAAGAGAAGGCAAAGAAGCCCGCTGCCGAACTCCGGCAGAACGTCGGCAAAGTGGTCCAGGTGATCGGCCCCGTGCTCGACGTGGAGTTCCAGCCGGCGCACCTGCCGGAGCTCTACAACGCTTTGCGGGTCGATTACGCCGGTGACGGCGCCGCGCCGATCCACATGGTCGCCGAGGTGCAGCAGCACATCGGTCGCAACCAGGTGCGCGCCGTGGCGATGAGCTCGACCGACGGCGTGGTGCGCGGCATGGACGCCGTGGACACGGGTGCGCCGATCACCGTCCCCGTCGGCGAGCCCTCGCTCGGCCGGATCCTGAACGTGTTGGGCGAACCGGTGGACGAGGGCGCTCCGATCCCGCCTGACGCCGAGCGGTGGCCGATCCATCGCGAGGCGCCCAAGTTCGTCGATCTCGAGCCCAAAACCGAAGTGTTCGAGACCGGGATCAAGGTGATCGATCTCGTCGCGCCGTTCGTGAAGGGCGGCAAGATCGGTCTGTTCGGCGGCGCCGGCGTCGGCAAAACGGTGATCATCATGGAGCTGATCCACAACGTGGCGATGGGCCACGGCGGGCGATCGGTGTTCTGCGGCGTGGGCGAGCGGACGCGCGAGGGAAACGACCTCTACCTCGAGATGAAAGAGAGCGGGGTGCTGAAATCCTGCTCCCTGATCTACGGTCAGATGAACGAGCCGCCGGGCGCCCGGCTGCGGGTGGGTCTCTCAGGGCTCACGGTCGCGGAGTACTTCCGCGACATGGAGGGGCAGGACGTCCTGGTGTTCATCGACAACATCTTCCGCTTCACCCAGGCGGGCTCGGAGGTCTCGGCGCTGCTGGGCCGCATGCCGTCTGCCGTCGGGTATCAGCCGACGCTGGCGACGGAGATGGGCGAGCTGCAGGAGCGCATCACCTCGACCAAGAAGGGCTCGATCACGTCGGTGCAGGCGATCTACGTCCCCGCCGACGACCTGACCGACCCGGCACCGGCGACGGCGTTCTCCCACCTCGACGCAACCGTGGTGCTGTCGCGCCAGATCTTCGAGCTGGGCATCTACCCGGCGATGGATCCCCTGGCGTCGTCATCGCGACTGCTCGACGCCCAGTATCTCGGCGAGCGGCACTACAAGGTCGCCGTCGAGGTGCAGCGGATCCTGCAGCGCTACAAGGATCTCCAGGACATCATCGCGATCCTCGGGATGGACGAGCTGTCGGAGGAGGATAAGCTGCTGGTGGGGCGCGCCCGCCGGGTGCAGCGCTTCCTGTCGCAGCCGTTCTTCGTCGCCACCCAGTTCACGGGCCTCGAGGGGAAGTACGTGAAGCTCGAGGAGACGATCAGCTCGTTCGAGCGCGTCGTGGCCGGCGAATTCGACCAACTTCCCGAGCAGGCGTTCTACATGGTCGGGGGGATCGATGAGGTGGTCGCGCAGGCCCAACGCCTGGCCAGCGCCTGAGTGATGCACGTCACAGTCATTTCCCCCGAGCGAGGCGTATTCGATGGCGCCGCGGACGCCGTCGTCGCCCCGGCGTTCGATGGGCAGGTCGGCATCCTGCCAGGCCACGCGCCGTTCATGACGCTGCTGGGTAAGGGCGTACTGACGGTGCAGGTCGGCGGGGGCGGCAGTGGCAGCAACCGCTTCGAGGTCGCCGGCGGCTTCCTCCAAGTGGTGGGCGACGCCGTGCGCGTCGTGGCCGACCAGGTCCAAACGTTGTAATGCGGTGTATCACGCGCCCGTCAACTCCTCGCTCGGAGGGCTATCCGTATGCGGAAGGTGATCGGCAGTGCAATGCTCGTGACGGTGCTCGCGACCGCACCGACGCTCGCCTCGGCTCAACGGCGCCCGGCCGCGCGGGCGGCTGCGCCACGCTCCCAACAGCACCCGTCGTTCGGGGTACAGCTCGATTGGGGCAGCGATCCTAACTTCGGGATTGGCGGGCGCGGCGTGTTCCCGCTCCAGTCGCTCTTTCCCAAGACCCCGCTCGATGGCATCGTGTCGTTCGACTATTTCTTTCCCGGCAATAGCGTAAAGTACTGGGAGATCAACGGCAACGTCGCGTACCGGTTCGTGGTGCCGCGCAGCAGCTCGCTCGCTCCTTACGCGGGCGGGGGTCTGAACATCGCCCACGCCAGCTTTTCGACGACCGTCGGGACGACGACCGTCAGCGGTTCCGATACGAAAGCGGGCCTGAACCTGCTCGGCGGCACCACGTTCAGAGTGAAGGGCTCTAACCTGATCCCATTCGCGGAGGCTCGTGGGGAGATCGGCGGCGGCAAAACCTTCATTCTCACGGGCGGCGTCCGCTTCTGATCTGAAAGGAGACGCGCATGCGGCGTGACCTTGCGGTGTTCGTGGTGGCCGGCCTCTCCGCAGGCACCGTTCGGGCGGCTGCCCAGGCGACGGGCACGACCACGTTCAACGCTCCGTATCGCGCGTTCGTGCGCTCCGAGATCGGCGTGCTGTTGAGTTTCCCCAACGGCGGCGGCACGGCGCTCGAAGGGGCGTACCGCATCGCGAGCCACGGATTCGACTTGGGCTTCAAGGCCGGTTTTTTCACTCCGTCCGGCGCGGGCGACACCGAGCTCCTGCTCGGCGCCGAGGCGCGGCAGCGCGTGATCACGCACACGATCGACTTTCCGCTGGACGGCGCGGTGATCGTCGGCCTGGGCGGGAACTTCGTGAGCGGCGCCTCGCAGTTGATCATCCCGGTCGGGCTCTCGCTCGGGCGCCGGGTCGATCCGCCGGGCTCGTCGGTGAGCATCGTGCCTTACGTGCAGCCGACGATGTACGTGCTCGCGGGCAGCACCGTCATCAACCACGTGCGATTCGCGCTCGGCCTGGGCGGCGACTTTCGGCTGAGCCGCGTGTTCGACGCCCGCATCAGCGCGGGGCTGGGCGACAGCGAAGGTGTGTCGATCGGCGCCGTGTGGGTGCATTAGAGCGACACACGATTGACTCGCCGGCCGAGGGTTCCTACTGTGTGCTGGCGGGTCGTTCCGGAGGTCGCACATGCAGCGCGCAATCTTGGTAGTCGGACTGTTCGCGTTCGTCGCTGAGCGCGCCGCGGCGCAATGGCTCGGCATGCCGAGCTGGAACAGTCCGAAAGGCGGCCGCGGCGTCGGGATCTTCGCCGATTACGGGCAACCGAACGCCGACGCGAGCAAGGGCGCTGCCTACGGCGGCCGCGTGACCTTCGGCGCGGGTACGGCGATGGTCACCGTCGGGGCGTCGTCGTGGGAACCGGAGAATTCGAGCGGTCGTGTCACGTCGTGGGGCGGCTCGCTGCAGGCCCGCCTGATCGGCGGCAGCCTGCTCCCGGTCGCCGTCAATTTGCAGGTGGGTGGGGCGTACCATGGGCAGGGCACGTCCGGAACACGGACCCTGCCCGAGGCGAGCACCGCGCAGGGCGCCGTGGGCCTCAGCGCGCCGCTCCCGATTCCGCTGATCCGCGTCGAGCCGTACTTCTCGCCGGGCGTCCGCTACCACAGGTACTGGAACGTGCCGGCGGGTGCGCGCAAGGAAGAGACCAACTTCGGGTGGGTGCTGGGAGCCAACGTCGGTTTTGATGCCTTAGGGATTCGGGTCGCGTATGATTCCGAGAAGTTCGGCGATGGCACGACGCACGTCGTGATCGGCATCGGAGCGAGCCTGGAGATCAGCGTTCCAGGGCTGTGAATTCCCGTCACACACCGCCATCGAACAATTTACCTTGAGGTCGCATATGAAGCGCGCGTTTCTAGTGGTGGCAATGATCGTGTGCGCGGCCGGCCCGGTGGCCGCGCAGTGGCTCGGGATGCCGGTCTGGAACAGCCCGAAGGGCGGCACCGGCATCACCATCAACGGAGACTGGGGCAGGCCGGATTCGAGCTTCGGGAAAGGCAACGCGTTCGGCGGCCGAGCCTCGCTCGGCCTCGGCACGCTGACCCTGACCGCCGGCGTCGCGAGCTACAAGCCCGAGAACGCCACCTCGAGTATCACGTCCTACGGTGGCAACGCGGCGATGCGCGTCATCGGCGGCAGTCTGATTCCCGTATCGATCAACCTTCAGGTCGGCGCCGCGCGCAGTGATTCGAGCAGCCCCACCCGGCCGGCCACTACGAGCGTGATCGGTGCGGTGGGCCTCGCGATCAGCCTGCCGACGCCCGGCCTGAGCATCGAGCCGTATGTGTCCCCCGGATTCCGCTACCGCCATGCATCGGGAACGGGTAAGACGAACTTCGGGTACACCATCGGGGCGAACGTGAGCTTCGGCATGTTCGGCATCCATGCCGCCTACGATTACGAGCACGTGAGCGGCGGCCACATCGGCGTCCTCGGCCTCGGGGCGAATGTGGCGATCAAGGTGCCGCTCGGCATGTGATGCTGGTTCACAAGCGCGATTGAAGCCACTACCTTTGGGGCGCGCCGTTCCCGGCGCGCCCCTTTCGTTCCCAGGAGTCATGTGACGGGTCGTACCCTGGTCCTGCGAGCGTCGATCCTCGCGCTGGCGCTCGCCCAGAGCGGTTGTGCGCTCACGCTCGACTCGAGCCATCTGGGTGTGCCGGTGAGCCTGGCCGGCGCCGCCGCGGCGCCGGACTCGGGTGTGCCGTTTCGCGTCACCAAACACCCCGTGTACCTGATCGCCGGTCTGCTACCGGTGTCGCAGCCCAACCTGGAGGACGTGCTGGCGGGGCAAGCGGGAACCGGGACGCGTATCGAGAACCTTCGCATCCGGGTGCGGAGCCGCTGGAGCGACCTGCTGGTGACGGCGTTGACCTTCGGGCTGGTCGTGCCGCGGTCGGTGACGTTCGAAGGCGTCGTCGTGAAATAGGCACGACGATGACGGGTCTCGCTCCGCGACAAGCACACAGTCGCTCCGCGAGACCCGTCGTCATCGTGCCCGTTTGGGCACGCTACCCGCCCTCGACCAGCTCCCGCACAAGCGCCGTCGTCCGCTCCGCCGCGCCGCGGCCCTCCAGCACCAGCCGCTTGCCCGCCGCGCCCGCCTTGCGCCGCGCCGCCGGGTCGTGATACCAGACGAGACATTGCGAGTGCAACGGATGGCGCCCGTCGGCCGGGAGCGCGACCGCGCCGCCCCGCTCGATCAGCAGCGCGGCGTCGCGGCTCATATGCCAATGGGGGCCCACGGTGACCGGGATGCCGAACACCGCAGGCTCGAGCACGGAATGCAACCCCGCTCGGGTGTAGCCGCCGCCCACGAACGCGACGTCGGCGAGGGCGTACAGGTCGGCGAGGATGCCCACGCGATCGACCACGATCACGGGGCAGGGCTCCACGTGCTCGAGCTGGGACAGGCGGACCGGGCGCGGCAGCTTCAGGTGCCGGGCCCGCTCGGCGATCAGCGCCAGGTGATCTGGATTGGGCTCGTGTGGCGCCAGGACGAGGCGCGCGGCCGGCACCTGGGCGAGCAGATCGACGAACGCCGGCAGCACGACGGCCTCATCGGCGGGCCACGTGGATCCCGCCACGAGCGTAAACGTGCCCGCGGGGAAGACCGCGAGCCGTGCGAACGGCTCGCGCGTCCGGTCGAAGCGCTCGGCCCGCTCGGCGACGCTGTCGTAGCGCGTGTCACCCGTCACCTCGATCGCCTCGCGCCGGGCGCCGAGCTGCTGCAGCCGGCGGCCGTCGTCCTCACTGATCGTCCCCACGCGATCGAGTGCGTGATAGGCGGGCTCCGCCCAGCGGCGCGCCGGCCAGCGCAGCCGTGAGCTCTCGAGCGCCACCGTCGCCGAAATCAGCCCCAGCTTCGTGCCGCGCCGCCGGGCGGCCAGGGTGAGCTCGGGCCACACGTCGAGCTTCGAGAACACCAGCGCCGAGGGTTGGAGCGCGTCGAGCGCCGCCGCCACGTCCGCCGCGCGGTCGAACGGCAGGTAATCCGCGAGGTCCACGGGGAGGGTGCGGGCGAGCCGCTCGGCGGACGGAGAAAAGAAGGTGTAGACGAGCTGCCACTGGGGCCGCTCGGCCCGGAGCGTCTCGAGCACCGGTTTCGCCTGCAGACCCTCGCCCACCGATGGCGCGTGCACCCAGACGAGGGGCCGTTTCGGGTCGCGCTGCGCCCGTCCCCACGCCGCCAGCCGCGCGAGCACGCCGCGGCGCGCGTCCACGCCGCGGGCGATCTTCTTGTCGAAGCGGGCGGCGAGCGGCAGCGCCCGCTCGGCCAGCCGCACGCTCAGCCGGTATATGAAGGAAGGGCGGTCCGGCATCACCGCGGCCGGTTGGTCGTCTTGCTGCGGTAGACCGAGTCCAGTACGGCCCGGAACACCTCCACCGGGGCTGCGCCCTCGAGCAACCCTCCCTCGATGTAGAACGTGGGCGTGCTCACAGCGCCGGCGGCGGCGGCGCGCGCCGCATCCTCGCGGACTAGGGCCGCCGTCGTCTTGGCACTGACGCAGCGGGCGAGCTGGGCGTGATCGAGCCCGGCTGAGTCGCCGAGCGTCAGGAGGTACGGCGTGGGGTCCTTGCGGGACGCCCAGGCGTCCTGGCGCTGAAACAGCAGGTCGTGCAGCAGCCAGAACTTTCCCTGCCGGGCCGCGCACATGGCCAGCTCGGCGGCGGCGGCGGCGTTGGGGTGGCGCGTGGTGAGCGGTAGGTTGATGTAGACGAACCGGACCTTGCCCGTCTGCACGTATTCCCTTTCCAGGAGCGGCATGGTGGTGAGGGCGAAGGAGCGGCAGTACGGGCACTGGAAGTCGGACATCTCGTAGACGGTCACGGGTGCGTCGGCACGACCCTTGGCGCGGGCGACGAGGGGGTCGGGGGACGGGGGGGCCTGCCCGTTGGCGGCTGAAACTGCGGTGAGGAACACGCAAGCGGCCGCGGCGAGGCGCATCGTCGGGACTCTGTCGTTCGAGGGTCGGCTTACCATAGTGACTCGCGTCCCGGCGCGCCACTGGCCGGCCGCGTCAGTTGCTGCGGCCACACGAGGTCCGCAACTTCAAGGTAATGCCTCGGCTTCTGCTCGCCTTGCTGGTGTCGAGCGCTAATCAGTTTGCGCCCGAAACGACATCGTGCAAGCCATGCCACGAGCGGATCGTCGCGACATTCCTTCAGACTGCCCACCTCGCGACGTCCGCTGAAGCAACGGCCAGGTCCATCAAGGGGCGATTCTCCGCGGGGTACAACGTCCTCCGGACCAGCTCGCCCGGCGTCTCCTTCAAGATGGACGAGCGCACCGGTGTTTTCTACCAGACCGGCGTCGACTCGGCCCAGGGTCGATCCACAACCAGGCGCATCGATCTGGTCGTCGGGTCGGGGAGACGAGGGCAATCGTATCTCTACTGGAACGGCGGGCTCCTGTTCGAATTGCCGGTCTCCTATCTGACTGGACCGCGGCAGTGGATCAACAGCCCCGGCTACTCGGATGGGGAGATCGACTTCGGACGACTCATCGTGCCTCGCTGTCTGGAGTGTCACAGCACGACGTTTCCACTGCAAACCGAGCGGGGTGCGGTGCGATACTCCCGGCGGTACCGATTGGGCATTTCCTGTGAAAAGTGTCATGGCGAGGGGCGAGAACACATCCGCTATCAGGCGTCTCATCCCGCGGAGACCCGCGGAGCGTTCATTCTCAATCCGGCGCGGTTCTCGAGAGACAGGAGGGTGGATAGTTGCGCCTTGTGCCATTCTGGAGAACGGGAGCCACGACGGCCGACCTTCTCATACCGGCCGGGCGAACGGTTGGACGACTATTTCGTCCATGAATCGGACGTAGCAGTTCCCGTTCCGGACGTGCACGGTGATCAGGTGGGTCTGCTGCGGCGCAGCAAGTGCTTTCGCGCGAGTCGGGACATGTCCTGCTCGACGTGCCACGACGTCCATCGGCCGGAACGCGACATCGCCTCGTTCGCTGAGAAGTGTCTGGGGTGTCATCAGACGGACGGACACCCGATGGCCGCCGAGATCGCAGGGCGCATGATGACGTCCTGTATCGACTGCCACATGCCCACGCGAAAATCCAACGCGATCCAGATCAACACTCCGGGGAAGCAGGGCGCGCTGTATTTCCGCAGCCACGAGATAGGCATCTATCCCCGAGTCGCCGCTAGGGTGCTTCAATCGACCGAGCAAAAACAGAACCGATAACGGATGCGAGCGGAGCCGCCCGCGCTCAGGGTGCGGACTTGGTCCAGATGGCGATGACGCCGCAGCCCGAGTTGGTCCCGATGAACTCGCCTGGTGTCTCGGAGGAGCCGCGGTAGATCTCGATGCCCTGGACGTCCTGCGGCGGGGTGTTGCGCGCGAAGTAGGGCGTCGACTCCTGGCCGTCGAGGAAGTATTGCGGGTAGCACCCCGGCGGCGACCGGACCATCTTCGCGATGCAGGTGTTCGAGAGGCACACTTGCTCCACCCCTCGAACCGTCACAAGGATGTCGATAAGGGTGGCCGAGCCCGCGCGCTCGATCTGCTCCTTGGTGATGAAGTAGCCCACGCGTGAGTGACGCCGCCGCTCGAAGTCCGCGAACCGTTTCCCGAGCGCGCTCGGCTTGGTTTCGACCACGACGCCTGGCAGCTGGTACGTCGGGTCCAGCTCGAATACGTGCACGAGCGTCTTCCCCTCGCGGAAGCTGATCCGCCACGAGGCCGGCGAATAGCCCGCCGCGCTGATTTCGAGCATGTACTGGCCGGGCGCGAGCGTCAGCTCGAAGTTGCCGACGCTGTCCGCCGCGACGGAATCGCGGGCGTCGATCACGATGCGGACGCCGCGGATCGGCTCCCCCGTGACCCGGGCCACAACCTGCCCGCGGAGCACCCCCGGGCGGCTCTGCTGGGCGGGCGCCTCCTGCGGTAAGGAAAGGCCGAGGGCGACGACCACCCAGGGAGCTGCGCGCTGCGTGTCGAAGAGGGACATGACGTGCGCCTGAGGTCTTGGGTCGCTCGGGCTATAGTACCACCCTGCAACTACCCCGGAAAGAGGCTCCCGGGGCGGCGTTCGGTACGATCTTGCGCCCTTCCTGGGCGGCCCGCAGTATATGCATGCCGTCGGTCCCCCGGCTTCTGCCGGGGCGTTCCTCACTTCCGGTGCCGTCACACCGGTCCGGCAAGCGTTGAATGTAGGACGGCGTGCAGCTGGGCATTGCGTCACCCCGAGCCACCACTTCTCAGGGGGGTCAGCATGAAGCACGCGACGTTGCGCACATCCGGAGTCCTCGCCGTCACCACGGCACTGCTGGTCGGCGCGGTGGGCTGGCTGCACGCGCAAGGCGCCGTCATCACCGGCAAGATCACCGGCCGCCAAGGGGAAGCGCTCGGCGGTGCGGTCGTCATCGTCGAGGAGCTGAGCATCGGCGTCGCGACGACGACGACCGGCACGTACACTCTGACCGTGCCGCCGGAGCGCACCAAAGGGCAGACCGTGACGCTGCGCGCGCGGTACATCGGGTACTCGCCGGCGACGCGGCAGATCACGCTGACGCCGGGGACCCAGACCCAGAACCTCGAGCTCAAGTTCGACCCGATGACGCTCGACGCGGTCGTCGTGACGGGCGTGGCGGAGGCGACGGAGGCGAAGAAGCTCACGTTCGCGGTGGGCCACGTCGACGCGTCGCAGCTGCAGCAGGCGCCGGCGGTCTCGGCGCTGGGCGCGCTCGAGGGGAAGGTGGCGGGAGCGCGGCTCTTGTCCGCGAACGGCGCCCCCGGCGGCGAGCCGGCGATCCGACTGCGCTCCGCCACGAGCATCAGCGGCACACAGGATCCGCTGATCATTGTGGACGGGACGATCACGCGCCACGGCCTCGCGGACATCAACTCGGAAGACATCCAACGGGTCGAGGTCGTGAAGGGCGCGGCGGCGTCGTCGTTGTATGGCTCGGATGCGGCGAACGGGGTGGTGCAGGTCTTCACCAAGCGGGGCGACCGCATTCCCGACGGTCGGCTGGTCGTGACGGTCCGCAACGAGTACGGGGGGTCGTTCCGTCCGAAGACGATCCCGGTGTCGCTGGCGCATCCCTACCTCGCCGACTCGGCTGGGAACTACATCGACGCGACCGGGAATGTTCTCACACCGAACCAGAAACCCGTGGTGAAGGCCGACCGGATCGCGGACGTCCCCTACAAGACGCTGTACGACGAGCAGGGAGCGGTCCTGACCCATGGCCCGTTCTATACCAACTACCTCTCCATCGGGCAGCGGCGCGGCAACACGAACTTCAACGTCTCGTTCCAGAACACCAAGCAGGACGGCATCATCATCCTGTTGAAGGGCTACAACCGGCAGAACTTCCGGCTGAACCTCGATCAGGCGCTCACGCCCCGGCTCGACCTCTCGGTGGGCGGCTTCTTCGGCAAGTCGAACAACAACCAGGTCGCGCAGGGTCCCGGCTCCCCCTTCTTCGCGGTGACGTTCGTCGAGCCCAACATCAACCTGGCCGCGCCGAACCCGGATGGCACCCCGTTCGCGGCGAAGATTCCATTCCGCCTGTCGAACGCCGAGAACCCGCTCTACCGGCTCGCCAACGAGCACATCAGCACCGACCGGTCGCGCTACACCGGCAACGTGAAGGCGATCTACCGTGTGCTGGACTGGCTGTCGTTGGAAGGCAACTACAACTACGACCAGGAAGCCTCCAACTACACGGATGAGACGCCCAAAAACTACCTGAACCCACAAGGCTCCCCGACCGACGGGTCGCTCGTGAAGACCGATTCGAGCGGCCGCACGTTCAATACCGGCGCCACGCTGACGAGCGTCCGGACCTTCCGGCTCGGCTCCTGGAACGTGAAGAACACAACCAAGGCCGCCGTGGTGTTCGAGGATCAGAACCGCGGCGTGTTCAGCCTCACCGGCAATGCGTTCGCGGTGGTGAAGACGCCGGAGTTCAACGCGATCGATTTGACCAAGCTGTCCCCTTCGTCCCGCGACGTGACGATCCGCAACCGGAACTACTACCTCATCTCCGGCTTCGACATCAAGGATCGTTACCTGATCGACGGCTTGGTGCGACGCGATGGATCGTCGCTGTTCGGCCCGGAGAGCCGCTGGCAGACCTACTATCGCGTGTCGGGCGCGTACCGTCTGTCCGAAGACTTGCACATCAATGGAGTCGACGAGCTCCGGCTGCGCGGCTCGTATGGTACGGCCGGCCTCCGCCCGGTGTACGACGCCCAGTACGAGAGCTTCGCCATCGTGGGCGGCGCGCCCGTGAAGCAGACACTCGGCAACAAGGCGCTCAAGCCGGCGCGCTCGGCCGAGACGGAAGTCGGTATCAACCTGGACCTGCTCGGTCGGTTTTCCCTGGAGTACTCGTACTCCCGCAAAGAGACGAAAGACCAGATCCTGCAGGTGCCGCTCTCCGCGGCGACCGGTTACCTGAATCAATGGCAGAACGCCGCGACGCTGCTCGGGAACACGCACGAGCTGTCCCTGGGCGTGATCCTCGCGGATCGGCCGGAGTTCTCGTGGAGGTTGAACGTCGCGGCCGACCGGACCCGCCAGAAGATCACGCAGCTCAACACGGCGCCGTTCCTGGTCGGACCGGACTACGTCGGCAACAACGACGTGACCCAGCACTTCCTGATCGCGGCGGGCGAAACTTTTGGCGTGATCTACGGCACCAAGACCATCCGGAATCTCTCCGACCTGTACGCGGATACGTCGAAGCATGACGTTTGCCCCGGCACCTGGTGCCGTGACAGCTTGGTCGTGAACGAGGAAGGGTACGTCGTCCGCAAGAGCGTCTGGCAGACCGTCAACGAGAAGCCGATGGCGTATCAGTTCTACGATGCCAGTGGCAGGCTGGTCAGGACCGTCAAGATCGCGGACGTGAACCCCGACTTCAATATGAGTTTCACGACCAACCTGCGGTACAAGAACTTTTCCGCCTACGCGCTCGTGGACTGGGTGCAGGGCGGCAAGATCTACAACGGCACGCGGCAGTGGCCCTTCTTCGAGCTGCGCGACCGCGTGTACGACCAGAGCAACAAGCCGGCGGCCCCGGCGGGCACGCCCTACAGCACCGGGAAGAAGTCGATCGACTACTACAACTTCTTCTACAACAGTATCAACCCCATCGACTTCTTCGTCGAGAACGGCACGTACGTCAAGATCAAGGAGCTGAACGTCAGCTACAGCTTCGGTCGCAGTACGCTGGGTAAGCTCGGGATCGGCCTCAACAACCTCCGCATCGGGGTGATCGGGCGCAATCTGTTCACCTTCACCAAGTACTCCGGCTACGATCCCGAGGTGGCCGGGCTGTCGGGCGACCCCTATTCGTTCCGCTTCGACGGGTTCTCGTATCCCAACTTCCGGACCTTCACCGGCTATGCCGAGGTGGACTTTTGAACCCCCGGCGCGACCTTCCGAGGAGCGCGAACGCCATGAGCACGAGGACACGAATCCCCGCGGCGTGGAGCCTCGTCGCGACGCTGCTCGTCGCCGGCGGGTGCGACACGCTCAACGTCAGCAACCCCAACGCGCCGGACTCGCCGCGCCTCTTGTCGGACCCGGCGACGGTGCAGTCGATCGCGGTGGGGGCGTTGCGGACCTGGTACAACACCACCCAGGCGATGGATCCCGATGGCTCGCTGATCGTGATGGCGCGCAGCCACGTCGCGTCGTGGAACAACTGGCAGATCCGGATCTACACCGGTTGCACCACCGGTCCGGCACCCACCTACGGCACGTGCGGGACGACCATCGGCACGTACCCGCGGATCGAGTGGCAGAACGACCCCACGGCGGCGGCCCGTGTCCAGATCGAGGGCTACTGGTATGGCTATTACTCCGCCCTGTCCTCGGCCAACGACGTGCTGAAGGCCATCCGGGTGACCAAGCTGGTCATAACGGACTCGGTGACGACGAAGATGGTGGAGACCATGGCCGTACTGGCGCAGGCCCTCACCCTGAGCGGCATCGCGCTCAACTACGACAAGGGCTTCATCGTCGACTACAACACGGACCTCACGACGCTCCAGTTCTCCACCCGGGCGCAGCTCCGCGACGCCGCGCTCGCCAAGTTCGATGAGGCCATCACGCTGGCGAACGCGAACAAGTTCACGGTCCCGGACAACTTCTTCAACTCCCCGGGCACCGCGTACGACAACAAGATGATCGCGCAGATCGCCAACACCATGGCGGCGCGGACGCTGGCGTATTTCGCCCGTGATGCCGCTGAGAACGCGGCCGTCGATTGGGCGCGGGTCGTGGGTTATGCCTCCAAGGGGATCAGCAGCGGCACGGCGTTCGATTGGGTCTTCAAGCATGACGGCTGCGTCAACTACTGCGACTACTTGAAGAACTGGAGCAACGACATGACCACGATGCGGGTCCACACCCGCGTCGCGCACCTGCTCGATCCGGTGTCGCAAGAGGACCCGTGGCCGATCAACAACCCGCTGTCCCGACCGACGGCGGGGATCACGGGGAGCCCGCTGGCCCAGGCGGTGACGCCCCTGTCCATGCAGTACATCACGACCGGCCGGCAGATCTCCGTGGATACCGAGCTGGTCGTCGTGACGGGCACGACCGCGACCACGTTCACGGCCGTGGTCACGCAGGATCATCCGGGTCCCACCACCCTTTCGGCCGCGATTACGAAGGATACCGTGCCACAGGCAGCGACACCGGCATCGATGACCGGTATTCATGTCGGCGCTCTGGTATGGGTTGAAGACACGGCGACCACCCAACCGCGGGAGGTCGTCACGGTCAAATCAGTAACCGCGACGACGTTCACGGCCCTGTTCAAGAAAAATCATCCGGCCGGCGCCACGGTCTCGCTGACGATCCACCGCAACAAGGGCGCGCAAGGCAACCCCCAGCCCAGCTCGCCCGACAAGCGACTCGGCGATGGCACGTACGGGACGGGAAAATTCGCGGCCAACGTCACGGAAACGCCTGACGCCGACGCCGGCGCCGGTACCGACTACGCGTGGAGCTTCGACGAGGCGATCCAGCCTTCTGCCCGTGGCTCGTGGCACCAGACCTCGATCGGGCAAGTCCGCTACATCACGCTCAGCGGCATCGATCCCAACGGCACGAGCGCCGGGTTCGGACCGGGGCCGGTGGTGCTGGGGGCTGAGAACGATCTACTCTGGGCGGAGGGTCTGATCAGGAGCGGCGGCAGCGCGGTCACCGCGGCTGGGCTCATCAATAAGAGCCGGGTGGGTCGCGGTGGTCTTCCCGCGCTCACCGGGGCGGAGACGGCAGCGCAGCTGCTCGCGGCCCTGCAATATGAGCAGGACGTGGAGCTGCCGGGGTCGAACGTAGCGCCCTATTACAACCAGCGACGCATCGATGGGTTAGAGGCGCTGACGCCGCACGAGATGCCGGTTCCGGCGAAGGAGTTGGGCGTGCTGCAGCAGCCGCTCTACACCTGGGGTGGCGGTAACCCGCCCAACAGTCCATCGGCGCCCGCGGGGAGCATCGCGGCGCTGCGAGCCGCGCCGCTGATCTGGCCGATCATCGAGCAGCAGATGCTCATGCAGGCAAGAGCCAACCCCCGGCGGGCTCGCCAGTAAGTCGGCTCGACTCGTAGTTGGGTCGAACCCCAACAGGCGCGTCGCTCCGCGGCGCGCCTGTTGGTTTGCCGGACCTGTTTGAAGGAGCGTCTGGGATTGCGATACCTGTCGGCGGCCCTCGCGCTCGTCTCGGCGTGCCGGGGTGCGGCGCCCGCGTGGCATGAGGAGGCCGGGTATCGCTGGCGCGAGCTGCGCGTGGCGCGCCGTGGCGGTCCAGGGTTCGCGCAGCTGCCCGCCTCCCGCACCGGCATCCGCTTCACCAATAGCGTCACGCTCGACAGCGCGCTCTGGAATCGCCACCTGGCGCAAGGCGGCGGCGTCGCCCTGGGCGACGTGGACGGCGACGGCCTTCCCGACGTCTACTTGACGAGCAACCAAGGCTCGAACGTCCTGTACAAGAACCTGGGCGACTGGCGCTTCGAGGATGTGACCGCCCGAGCCGGCGTCGCCCTGACCGGGCGCCATTCCACTGGCGCCGTGTTCGCGGACGTGGACGGCGACGGCGACCTGGACCTGCTGGTCAGCACGCTGGGCGGCGGCGTGGCGCTCTTCGTGAACGACGGGCACGGCGTGTTCATCGAGCGGACGGCCGAGGCGGGGCTCGCGTCGCGCGCCGGCAGCATGACGATGACCCTGAGCGACGTGGATGGGGACGGTCACCTCGATCTCTACGTGGCCAACTACAAGACCCGGACGGCGATGGATGTCTATCCACCGCAGGAACGGGCGTTCGATCAGGTGGTCCGGCCGGTCGGGAAGCGCTTCGAAGTCGTCCCCAAGTTCCAGCAGGAGTACCGCGTCGTGGATCGGCCCGAGTACGGCCTGGTGTCGATGCAGCAGCGCGCCGACCCGGACGGCTTCTATCTGAACGACGGCAAGGGCCACTTCACGCTGGTGCCGTGGACATCGGCGCGGTTCCGCGACGAGACCGGCAAGCCGCTCCGCGCGGCGCCGGAATACTTCGCGCTGTCCGCCAAGTTTACCGATGTGGACGGTGACGGGGCGCCCGACCTGTACGTGTGCGACGATTTCGAGGACCCGGATTTCCTGTGGCTGAACGACGGGAACGGGACGTTTCGCGAGGCTCCCCGGCTCGCGCTCCGCAGCACCAGCAACTCCTCGATGGCGGTGGACTTCTCCGATGTCGATCGCGACGGTCAGGTGGACATCTTCGTCGCGGACATGCTCGGCCGGGGCCCGCGCCGCAAGACGGAGGTGCCCACCCACACGCCCCTCCCCAAGCTGGTCGGGCAGATCGACGACCGACCGCAGTGGCAGCGCAACACGCTGCTCAAGAATCGCGGCGACGGCACGTTCGCGGAAATCGCGGGCTTCGCCGGCGTCGAAGCCTCGGACTGGTCCTGGGACGCGCAGTTCCTGGACGTGGATCTCGACGGCTACGAGGACCTGCTCATCACCACCGGGCACCTGTGGGACGTCATGGATGCCGACACCTGGGAGCGGGCCCGGACGACGTTCTCGGGGCCCGAGTGGCGCCGGGAGCTCGCGCAGTTCCCCAAGCTGGCGCTGCCGAGCGTCGCCTTCCGCAACAACGGCGACCTCACGTTCTCGGAGGTCGGCCGGCGGTGGGGGTTCGGCGCCGACGATGCGATCTCGCACGGCATGGCCATGGCGGACCTGGACGGCGATGGGGCCCTGGACGTCGTGGTCAATCGACTGGGCTCGCCGGCAGCGGTGTTTCGCAACCTCGCCAGTGCGGCGCGCGTGGCCGTGCGGCTGCGCGGCCAGGCGCCGAACACGGCGGCTGCGGGCTCGAAGATCCGGGTCCTGGGCGGCCCGGTCGCCGTGCAGCAGAAAGAGGTCGTGCTGGGCGGTAGCTACCTCTCCGGCTCCGATCCACTCTACAGTTTCGCCGCCGGGAAGGCGCAGGAGCTGACGATCGAAGTGGACTGGCGGCGCGGCGCGCATTCGGTGATTCGCCACGTCAGCCCGAATCGCGAATACGAGATCGTGGAGCCGCCGGCCACCCCAAGCGTGACCCCCAGCCCCCAGCCCCCAGCCCCTTGGTTCCGCGACGTCTCGCCGCGGCTCGATCACCGCCACGTCGACACGCCGTACAATGACTGGGCCCGCCAGCCCCTGCTCCCGCAGGCGCTGAGCCGGCTCGGCCCCGGGATCACCTGGTATGACGTCGACGACGACGGTGCCGAGGACCTGTTGATCACCTCGGGCGCGGGCGGTGCGTTGGCGTACTACCGGAACGAGCAGGGCCGCTTCACGAAGGTCCGCCTCCACCTTCCCCTCGCGCGCTACGACGAGACCACGGTGTTACCGCTGCCGGACGGCGACGGCGGCACGGTGTTGCTCGTCGGCGAGTCGAGCTACGAGTCGCGGACGCCGGCTGAAGCCGCGGCGGTGCCGTCGGTGCTCGCAGTCGTGCCCCGCACCGGTGCGACCCTCCCGGTCGTGCCCGGAGACGTCGCGAGTATCGGCCCGCTGGCTCTGGCCGACCTGGATGGGGATGGCGACCTGGACCTGTTCGTCGGCGGCCGCGTCCTGCCGGGCGCGTACCCGAAGCCGCCCTCCTCGCGGCTCTTCCGGAACGACGGCGGCCGCTTCGTACGGGACGAGACCAACACCCCACTGTTCGACCGCGTCGGCCTCGTCTCGGCCGCGGTGTTTTCCGACGTGAACGGCGACGGCTGGCCCGATCTGATCCTCGCGCCGGAGTGGGGGTCGCTCAAGCTGTTCTTGAACGACCACGGCCGGTTGCGCGACGCGAGCGCCGAGTGGGGACTGGACCGCTGGGTGGGTCGCTGGAACGGCGTGACGACGGGCGATTTAAACGGTGATGGTCGGCTGGATATCGTCGCGACGAGCTGGGGTCGGAACACCAGGTATCACGTCGATGCCGCACACCCGCTGCTCTTGTACTACGGCAACTTCACCGGCTCGCACCGCTGGGACATGGTCGAGGCCCAGTATGACGACCGGCTGCACGCCGTCGCTCCGCTGACGCCGCTCGGCCGCCTCATGACCGCGTTGCCGGCGGTGCGGTTCCGGACGCGCACCTTTGCGGCGTATGCCAACGCCACGCTCCCCGAGGTCCTCGGGGGGACGCTCGAGGGGGCGGAGCGTCTCGAGGCGGCCACGCTGGACCACGTCGTGTTCTTGAACCGGGGCGGGAAGTTCGCAGCAGTGCCTTTACCCGCCGAGGCGCAATTCGCTCCGGCGTTCTATGCCGGCGTGGCGGACTTCGACGGCGACGGGCACGAGGACCTGTTTCTGGCGCAGAACTTCTTCCCCACAGAGATCGGGACACCACGCTACGACGCCGGTCGCGGGCTGCTGCTCCTCGGGAAGGGCGACGGCACGCTCGTGCCGGTCCCCGGGGATGTCTCCGGGATCGCCGTGTACGGTGATCAGCGGGGGGCGGCCTTCGCCGACTACGACGGGGACGGGCGGGTCGACCTCGCGGTATCCCAGAATGGTGCCGAGACGAAGCTGTATCACAACGAACATGCCCGGCCCGGCCTGCGGGTGCGTCTGATAGGCCCACGGGGGAACCCCCACGCGATCGGCGCCGTGCTCCGCATCGTGTACGACGGATCGCGCGGCCCGGCGCGGGAAGTGCATGGTGGGTCGGGCTATTGGTCGCAGAACGGCGCGGTGCAGGTGCTCGGGCTCGAGCAGGGGAAGCGGCCGGCGGCCCTGTGGGTCCGGTGGCCGGGCGGGAGGGAGAGCGCGGAGCCCCTCGTGGCCGGGCGGCGCGACGTCACCGTGCGCGCGCCCCGTTGAGCCGGGCCTCTTGCGACCCTCTCTATCGCAAGCCACGTTTGACCCCCGGTTTCGGCCGTCGTGCAGTCCCACTTGGTTCACGGAGGTGAATCATGTGCCACGCCTCGTTCGCTCATCGATATCGTCCCTCAACAGCACTCCCACAGCATCGATGTAAGCGGTAAGCGGTCATCGCGGCACACCGACCAAGTCTCCCGCCGGGGGGCTTGGTATTGCTGGCGTGCAAACCTCTCTTCGGATGAGGACAGACCGATGAACATTTCATCTATTCGGCAGCTGATCGGTGTCGCAGCAGGGGTCGTGCTGCTCGCCGGCGTCGTGTCGTCGGGAGCCGCTCAGCAGGGCTCGATCGCCGGGCGGGTGACGGATCAAACGTCCCAACAGCCCGTGTCCGGTGCGCAGGTGGTGGTCGAAGGCTCTGTGCTGCGGGCGCAAACGAATCAGGAGGGGCGTTACCGAATCGAACGGTTGCCGCTGGGGGCGTACCGGGTTCAAGTGCGCCTCATCGGCTACGCCACTGCCGTTCGCTCTGTCACGCTGACGGCCGGCGAGACCGCTCAGCTCGACTTCACGCTCACGGCCGCTCCAGTCTCGTTGGAGGGCGTCACCGTCGTTGCAGCGACCGGTGAGGAGCAGCGTGCCCGCGAGATCCCCAATACCGTTTCGCACATCGACGCCTCAAAGATCAACCAAGAGGCGTTGCCCACGAACCTTGCGGACCTCCTCAACGCGCGCGCGCCGGGTGTTCAGGTGCTGCCGTCGGGTGGCACGACCGGCACGGGCTCTCGCATCCGGATTCGCGGCGCGACCAGTGTCTCGCTTTCCAACGAGCCGATCATCGTAGTCGACGGAGTCCGTGTGGAGAACGGGGCGGAATCGAATTCCATCGGCGTTGGTGGCCAGACGCCCTCGCGGCTCAATGATCTCAACCCCGACGAGATCGAGTCGATCGAGATCGTGAAAGGCCCCGCCGCCACGTCGCTATACGGCACCGATGCGGTGAACGGCGCCATTCAGATCAGGACCAAGCGGGGCCGGCCGGGGCCGACCAGGTGGACCGGCTACGTGGAGGGAGGCGCCCTCAACGACCACGCCGACTGGCCGGCGAACTTTACCTCCCGCACCAATACCGGAGCGTCTTGCTCGTTGACGGCCGCCGCCTTGCCGCCCGGGGCGACCGGCGCGTGTGTGATCGACACCGTTCGCAGCTTCAACCCCCTTAAGGTCTTCAGCCCGTTCCAGACCGGCAGCCGTCAGCAATACGGGCTGAGCGCCTCGGGTGGCAGCGAAGCGACGACATTTTTCTTGTCTGGCGATTTCGAACGAGAGAAGGGCGTGTACCATCCGAACGATCTGCGGCGCGTCAGCCTGCGGGCCAACGTCCGCAACCAAGTCAGTCGCTTGCTCGACATTGCGGTTTCGACGGGCTATGTGTCCAGCAAACTCGGCTTGCCCCAAAACGACAACAATTCAGCGGGCATCGCGTCCAGCGGGCTACTCGGCTGCGCGCAGCTGGCCTGTCCCATTGACACCGCCAAACACGGGTACGGATTCCTCACGCCGGACCAGGCCTTTAATATCTTCGTGGCCCAGGGCATCGAGCGCTTCACCGGCAGCCTCAACGCAAATTTCCGGCCGACGAGCTTCCTCAGTATTCGCGCCGTGGCTGGGACGGATGTCACGAACCGCTTTGACCAACAGACCATCCCCCCCGGA
The DNA here is from genome assembly GCA_003222135.1 of Gemmatimonadota bacterium. GTDB lineage: Bacteria > Gemmatimonadota > Gemmatimonadetes > Gemmatimonadales > GWC2-71-9 > 20CM-4-69-16. Next base: position 57,016 of record QHUM01000042.1, read on the forward strand.
CTCGTTCCGCTGAATCAAAACACGTTGGACGGGAACCGGATCTCGAACCGGACGCAGCTGTTCAACTACACGGCTCAGCTCACCTCCCTGGCGTCGTTCCGCCTGAGCTCGGAACTCGTGTCGAACACGTCGGTGGGGGTGCAGTACTTCAAGAACGTGTTCGCCCAAACGGCGGCGTCGGGCCGCAAGCTGGCCAAGGGGTCCACCTCCCTCGCGGGCGTGGTCATTCCCACCGTGAACGAAACCACTAACGAATTCGTCACGATCGGCGAGTACGTGCAGGAGGAAGTGGGGTTGCGTGACCGCGTCTTTTTTACAGGCGCCCTGCGCAACGATCGCAACTCGGCGTTCGGGAGTTCGTTCGGCACCATCGTGTATCCCAAGGTGGGAGGATCGTGGGTGATCTCCGACGAACCGTTCTTCCCTCGGTCCGATCTCATGAACTCGGTGCGGTTGCGAGCCGCGTGGGGCAGATCGGGTCGCCAGCCAGGGCCGAATGATGCCATCGCGTTCTTCAATCCGGTCGCCGTCGCCGCCAGCGGCGATGTTCCTGGCATCACCGACAGCAGCGTGGGCAACCAGAGCCTCAAGCCGGAGCGGACGAGCGAGTGGGAGGCTGGCTTCGACGCCGACCTCTGGCGTCAGCGGGTGCACCTCGAATTCACGTACTACGATAAGTCCTCCAAGGACGCCCTGATTCGCCGACGCCTCGCGCCGTCGTTGGGGGTGAGTACCGACCAGTTCCTGAACCTCGGCCAGGTCAGCAACAAAGGTGTCGAGATCCAGCTCAGCGCTCAGCCGGTCAACACACCGCGCTTCTCCTGGAACTTGACCGCGAGTGCATGGGGAAACCGTAACCGGCTGATCGACTTGGGGATCGACCCCGCGACCGGCAAGAAGATCAAACCGATCATCTTCGGCTTGGGTGGTGCCTCACAGCGGCACCAGGAAGGCTACCCGCTGGGCGGGTATTGGGATTTCCCGTTCACCTTCAACGACGCGAACAAGGACGGGCTCATCGCGGCGTCCGAGGTGACGGTCGGACCCGCCCAGGTGTTCCAGGGCACGCCGCTGCCGACCCATGGCGGGACGGTGAGCACCGAGGTCAGCTTCCTGCGCCATTTCCGGCTGTACGGTCTCTTCGACGGGCGTTTCGGCAACAAGCTGGACAACAGCACCGAGGAGTTTCGTTGCCTCCTCGGGATATGCCGAGGCCGGCGCGACCCCAAAGCCTCGCTCGCCGATCAAGCGCGGGCAGTGGCGACAGTGTTCAACGGACTCGAAACCGGCTATTTCGAGGACGCGGGGTTCGTCAAGCTCCGGGAAGTGTCGTTGACCTTTTTCGCGCCGGAGACTTGGGCGAGCAGACTCGGCGCGAGCGGGTTGAGCGTGACCCTGACCGGGCGGAACCTCGTCACCTGGACGAACTACACCGGGGTTGATCCGGAGTTGAACGACGCCGGGCAGTCCAACTTCAACACGGCAGACTTCCTCACACAGCCGCCGGTGCGATACTTCATCGCCCGCGTCAACCTGACCTTCTGAGCGAGGCGCCCATGCGAACCACGATCCTACAGGGAGCCGACCGGAACGGTGGGAGCGTCCGCCGCTCCGCACGCCGACTCGCGCTACTCTTGTCGGCGTGCCTCGTCCTTCCTGACGCGGGCTGCAGGGATCCGCTGAACGTCCACAGCCCGGATATCGTCACGCCCGATAACCTGAACGACCCACGTGCCCTGCCGGCCATACGAGCCGGGGCCATCGGAGACTTCACGTTGGCATACAGCGGATCCGGGGCCCAGGGATCCGGTGGCACCACCGAGGGGATCATCATGACCACCGGTCTGCTCGGTGATGAATGGATCAATTCCGAAACCTTTCCAACGCGAATCGAAGTCGACGCCCGCCGCATCCAGGTGAACAACGCCACGATGCAGACGGTGTTCCGCGATCTGAGCCGCGCCCGTCGAGCGGCCGAGTTCGCAGCGGATAAGTATCGTGCACTGGCCGACACGACGGCTTCGAGCGGGTTCCCGGAGATGTTGGCGCTGGCCGGACTCACGTACGTCTTCTTCGCGGAGAACTACTGTTCGGGCGTCCCCTTCAGTAGGGCGAGCGAGAGTGGCACGTTCACTTTTGGTCCGGCGCTGACGACCACGCAAATCCTCGACACGGCCATCTCGCGGTTTAACGCCGCGCTAGCGGCAGCGAGCGCCTTGGACATAACCAAAGGAGTCAGCGCCGGCACCAAAGCGCTCATTACCAACCTGGCAACGGTAGGGAAGGCACGTGCTCAGCTGGATGAGGACAGCCTCGCGACGGCGGCGGCGACGGTGGCCGCTGTGCCGACGACCTTCGTGTACTTCGCGGAGCACTCAGAGATTACGACGCGCGAAAACAACGGTGTCTTCAACGGCAACACGATCTTCAAGCGGTACTCGGTGGCCGATAAAGAGGGAGGCAACGGGCTGCCGTTCCGGTCGGTCGCCGATCCCCGCACTCCGTCCCGTCGTCTGCCCGCCGCGAACCGGGGCTTCGACGGAGCAACGCCGCAGTTCGACAACCTGCGCTTCGGCACACGCAGCGCTCCGGTCCCGATCGCGACGGGTCTTGAAGCGCGTCTCATTGAAGCGGAAGCGGCGTTGCAGGCTGGGGATTTCGCGACGTTCCTGTCCAAGCATAACGCCTTGCGGCAAACACCTCCCCCCTACATCGGCACCGACACCGTCGGGCCGGCGATCCAGACGGTCGCACCGTTAGCCACTCTGAGCGCCGCGGATACCGTCGCCGCGGGCAGTGCGGTCAATCTGCATTTCGCCGAGCGCGCGCGCTGGCTCTGGCTGTCGGCCCATCGTCTCAGCGACTTGCGTCGTCTCGTGCGTCAGTACGGGCGTCTAGCGGATGCGGTGTTTCCTACGGGGCCGTACTTCAAGGCACAATTCTCAGCCTACGGTACGGACGTGAACTTTCCCATTCCGTTCGACGAGTTCAACAACCCGAACTTGAGCGACCTGCCGCCCACCCAGAGCTGCATCGATCGCAACCCGTAGCGCGGCCAAGGAGTCCCACAAAAAGGGGAGAGGTCGGTCCGACCTCTCCCCCCGCCGTCGGCCTGCACCTGCCGCCGTTCAGTCCTGCGAGCCGTCCTTGGTACGAATCTCGATGACACCGCCGCCGGCATTGGTCCCGTAGTAGGTGGTGCCCTCCGCGCCAGTGAGGATATAGATGCTGAAGATCGTCTCCGCGGGGATCTGCTCGAGCACCTTGAAGTCGGAGACCCGCACGCCATCGAGCATAATGATCGGGGAATCTTCGAGCAGAATGCTGCCGCGACCTCGCCGTTCCATGCTGGCGGGGCGGCCGGTCCGACTCTCATGCGTGCTGAACACCGGGGCCGCCCGTTTGATCACTTCCCAGGCGGTCTTGCCTCCCGACTCCTTGATGCGATCCTCGGTGATGAGGATGCCACCGGTCGGGGTGCGGGTGTTGGCGTGCTGGACGCTCGGGCCGCAGGCGAGGCCGGCGAGAAGCAACGAGGCGGCGCGTACCGTCATGTGGGCCTCGATGGTCTAGGAGGACGTACCCCGACTGCGAATTGTTGCCCGCCCGCAGGCGGGAGTCAAGCCATCGCGCTGGGCTCCGAGGTAGCTTGTACACACCTGTGCCACTGCTCTCGTTCATCGTCCTTGCCCAGATAGCGCTCCCGCCGCCTCGCGGCTACGTCAACGATTTCGCCGGCGTCCTCGACCCCCCGGCGGTGTCGCGCATGGAGGCCGTGATCGCCGAAGTGCGTGCCAAGAGCCGCGGCGAGATCGCCGTGGTCACGGTCCGGGACATCGGAGACCGCGCGGCGAGCGACCTCGCCCTCCAGATCGGACGCCAGTGGGGCGTGGGCGCCAAGGGCGCGGCCGGCGATCCGGCGAAGAACCTGGGCGTCGTGGTGCTGCTCGTTCCCTTGAAAAACCACCGCCCCGGTACCGGCCAGGTGTTCATCGCGACGGGCCGTGGCGCCGAGGGGTTCCTCACCGATGCGCGGGTGGGGCGGATCCGCGACGCGATGACCCCGTACTTGGCGCGCGAGGACTATGGCGCTGGGCTCGCGCTGGGCGTCGATTTGATCGCGCAGGCGTTCGCGCGCGAATTCGGGTTCACGCTGACCGGGGAGCCGCCGCCTCCGCCGCCCGACGAAACGGGCCAGGTGCCGATCCCCGTGGGCCTGGTGATCGCGGGCGTAGTGTTCCTGATTCTCGTCACGCGCGGGCGCATCCTCTGGTGGATTCTCGCGCTCGCGCTCAGTAGGTCCGGTGGCGGGCGGGGTGGTGGCTGGGGAGGTGGGGGCTGGGGCGGGGGCGGGGGCGGCTTCAGCGGCGGATTCGGCGGATTCGGCGGTGGTGGCGGCTTCTCCGGCGGCGGCGCGGGAGGGAGATTCTAACGATGGCGACCATGACGGTGGAGCGGTTTGCGGAGTCCGTCGCCGCCGCGTTGGGCGACCGACTCGTCGCGCTGCTGCTGTACGGCTCGGCCGCCCGCGGCACGCACGTGGCGGGCCGCTCGGACGTGAACACACTGCTCATCTGTGACGCGGTGGACGAAGCCCTGTTCGCGGGTCTCGAGCCCGCGGTGCGGGACTGGGGGCGCGCCGGTCACCCGGCGCCGCTCATCCTCACGGAGCGGGAGTGGCGCACCTCGGCCGACGCGTTTCCGATCGAGTACGAGGACATCCGCGAGGCCCATCGGGTGCTCGCGGGCCGCGATCCCTGGCGCGGCGTGACGGTGCAGCGTGAGCACCTGCGCGACCAGCTCGAGCACGAGCTGATGGGGAAGCTCGTGCGGCTGCGCCAGGCGTACGCCGCGCTGCGGGGTGATCCGAAACAGCTGGCGCGAGTGATCGTAGGGAGCGCCGCGGGATTCTTCACGATGCTGCGGGCGACGCTGCGCCTGGCCGGCAAGACACCTCCCGTCCCGCCGGATGCGTTGGTCCGGGAGGCCGGGGCGCTGATGGGATTCGCGCCGGAGCGACTCGCGGCGCTCGAGGCGCACGCCCGCGGCGAGGGGCAGCTCAAGCTGGCGCCGGGTGATCCGCTCCCGTTGGCCTATCTGGCGGCGGTGGCGCACACCGCCGAGTTCGTCAATCGACTGGCGTAGCGTGAGGGATCGAGCATAGGTCATCCAGTCTGTTTGTCCCCACCCTGAAGGGTGGGCTCGGCGAAACAGTGTGCTGAAGCACACTCGTGTCCTTTAGGACAGTGCTGTGCCGAGCCCACGCTTTAGCGTGGGAATCACGAACCGAACGCATTGCAGGGCACGAACCGAACACATTGCATTGAAGGGAGTGATATGCTCGTGACTGCACGCATCCGCCGGTGGATGTCAGGCCTGGTCCTGGTCGTCGCGTTGGGCGGCGCGGGCTGCGGCTACAACACCATCCAGACGTACGACGAGCAGGTGAACGCCGCCGCGGCCCAGATCAAGGTGCAGCTGCAGCGACGCGCCGACCTCGTCCCCAATCTGGTCGAGACGGTGAAGGGCTACGCCAAGCAGGAGCAGACCGTGTTCATCGAGGTGGCGCAGGCCAGGGCCAAGCTGGCGGGGGCGGTGCAGAGCGGCGACCTGCAGCAGATGGCGCAGGCGAACGCCCAGCTCACCGCGCCGCTCGGCAGGTTGCTCGCGATCGCGGAGAACTACCCGCAGCTCAAGTCGAACGAGAACTTCCGCGCGCTCCAGGACCAGCTCGAGGGGACCGAAAACCGCATCGCCGTCGCGCGCCAGGACTACAACGACGCGGTGAACCGCTACAACGCCTACATCCGGCGCTTCCCGCAGGTGTTGACGGCGAAGATCCTGGGCAAGGGGCCGCGCCCGTACTTCGAGCTCGAGTCACCCGGCGCGGCGCAGGCGCCCAAGGTTGACTTCTCGAAGTAGGTTTCGTCGGTCCTTGACGCGAGGAGCGGGTGCGTGAAGCCGTTGCTACCGTTGACCGGTTCGATCACCGTGGCGTGCGCCGCCGTCGCGGCCTGCCGAGACACCGCCGGCCCGCCGCCGCTGCCGCTTCCGCCACACGCGCTCGCGTTCGTGAGCGATCGATACCTCGGTCAGCGGGACATCTACCTTATGGGCACGGACGGGACGATCACCAACCTGACCTCGACGTCCTTGGCGTACGACGGTTGGCCGGCCTGGTCACCGGATGGGTCCAAGATCGCGTTCGAGTCGGACCGCACAGCCGACCCCAGGTCCATCAATCTGAACATCTACGTCATGAACGCGGACGGGAGTGGCGTCGTGCGGCTCACGGCCGACACCACGAACGAGTTCGAGCCCAACTGGTCACCGGACGGTTCCAAGATCGTGTTCGGATCGGATCGCGACTCGCTCCCGGGCGGGAGGCGCGTCTTCCACATCTTTGTCATGAATACGGACGGCACCGGTGTCGCGAGACTCACGAACACCGCGGGCGACGACGCGCAGCCCGCGTGGTCGCCCGACGGCACCAGGATCGCCTTCGCCACGAACCGCGACGGCAACGACGAGATCTACACGATGATGGCTGACGGAGCGACCCCGGTGAATTTGACAAAGAGCGGCTTCTCCGACGAAGGGCCCGCTTGGTCACCCGACGGCACCAAGATCGCCTTCTACTCGAATCGCGACGGAGGCTTTGCCATCTACGTCATGAACGCGGACGGGAGCGGCGTTGTGAAGCTGACGCAGAGCGTGGTGCCGGACGAGCTGCCGTCGTGGTCACCCGACGGGCGGTACATCGCGTTCGACAGCGACGCCGATCTTTATTTCACGAACGTCGACGGTTCCAACCAGCAAGCGCTCACGCGCGGCGACGTCACCGAGATCATGCCGCGCTGGCGGCCGTGACACGCAGTCACCCAGGCCCGGACCTCGTCCAGATGACGATGGTGCCGCATTGGTTGTTGATCCGCAGGAAGTCGAGCGGGGTCTCCGACAGCGTGCGGTAGATCTCGATCCCGATGATGCCGATGGTCGGCATGTCGAGACTGGTGGCGTTCGTTGCTGAGAAGCCATCCACGACGAAGTCGGGCCGGCACTCTCGCGGCGCGCGGGTCATGCGGATAGAACAACCCGCCGCCGATCCGCGGCACTGCATGCGGACGCCCGGAACATTGCGGAACAGGTCGCCGAGCGTGCGGGGTCCGGCTTGGGCGATCTGCTCCTCGGTGAGGAAGTAGCCACGCCCGGCCGCGCGGCGGCGCTCGAAATCCCGCCGCCGCTCCTCCGCGAAGCTCGGGCGACGCTCGACCGCCACCGGGTCGAGCAGAACGGGAAGCGGCGCGAGCTCAAACACATCCGTATGCACCTCGCCTTCGGCCAGCTGCACCACCCACGATCCGCCGACGTACCCGATCGCCCGCACCTGGAGGACGTAGTCCCCGGCGCTCAAGCTGTCCCGCGCGAACCGGCCCTCGCTGTCCGCGGCGACTCGTCGGAGCGTCCCCAGGAGCGTGATGCGGGCGCCCCGGATCGGGGCGTGCGACTCGTGGTCGACGAGCCGCCCCGTGATGGCCCCGGTGCGCCGCTGGGCGCCCGCAGCGTGAGGAGGGGGAAACAGCATCACGCACGCCAAGCCGATGGTGGCGGCCTGGAAAGCGCCGGGCGAGCGGGACCGACCTGCCATGAGGCGAGCGACCGGCTGGAGGTGTCACCTGGATAGTACGGGCCGAGCAGAAGGTTGGTAAGAGCGGTCCCCGCCGTCGGGTTGTCGCGGGCTGGGACGATCTGTCACAGTTCGCCGCCACCTCCCGGCGTCCCGGGGAGGACGATCCCCCACGGCCGCCCCGCCGGAACCTCTTGACGCACGGCAGGCCGTGGCGTATTACCTGCGGTGCAGGTCGTCGCACTCAACTGTCCGAGCGCTCATGACCGTCACGCTCGTGTTACACCGGTTCAAGCGGCTCGATGTCTCTCGCCTCATATCCCGGCCGGGTCCCAGTGGACGCGACCGGGGTCGCGCTTCGTCACCCCCGGGCAGTTCACTGCTCACATGAGGAGTCCGCGTATGACCCTACCACGTCGTCAGGATTGGTTTGGTGTGGCGCTGCTCGCGTGCGGATTGCTCGCCTTAGCGGTTCCGGTGCAGGCGCAGGACGCGGTGATTCGGGGGCGAGTCGTCAACGACCGGGGGGAGGCACTGCCGGTCGCGACCGTCCAGGTCTCGGAGCTGAACATCGGCGTTTTCACGAGCAACGACGGCCGGTACACGATCCAGGTACCGGCCGCTCGCCTCAGCGGGCAGGTGGTGACGCTGCGGGTACGTACCATCGGGCACAAGCCCGCGGTGCGTCAAGTCACTCTGCGCGCGGGCGAGCAGACGGTGGACTTCACGCTCGCCACGGACGTGAACCTGCTCGAAGCGGTCGTGGTGACGGGGACGCAGGAAGCGACCGAGCGCGTGAAGGTGCCGTTCAGCGTGACGCGTGTCGACGCCTCACAGCTGCCGGTGGCGGCCGAGGACCCGCTGCGGGCGCTCCAGGGCAAGATCGCGGCGAACATTGTCTCCAACAGTGGGCGGCCCGGCGCGCAGCCGTCGGTCCTGCTACGCGGGCCGACGTCGATCAACGCGCAAGGGCGGGGCCAGGATCCGCTCTACATCGTCGACGGAGTGATCCTCAACGGCGCGCTCCCGGACTTCAACTCGGGCGATATCGAGAGCATCGAGGTGGTGAAGGGCGCCGCGGGTGCGTCCTTGTACGGAGCGCGTGCCGGCAACGGCGTGATCAATATCACGACCAAGTCCGGGCGTCGGGCGGTCGAGGGCGTCAAGTTCAGCGCCCGCAGCGAAGGCGGCGTGAGCGATGTCGAGCGCGACTTCGGGCTGGCGCGGTTCCAGGCGCTGGTGATGGACGAGCGGGGCCGCCAGTTCTGCCAGGCGGTCGGCTTGCAACCCCTGTGCGCGCGGACGTTCGACTACCTGAAGGAGCAGGCGCGCATCAACAACTACCCGGCGGACTCGGCGACGACCGCGGTGTCGCTGCCGGTCGATCCCGGGGCGAACATCGCCGGCGACGTGCTGCGGCGGCGCTTCCAGGTCAGCCCGTGGCCCGCCACGGGCTACAACGCCGTGAACCAGGTGGTGACGCCGCATCCCTACACGCAAAACAGCCTCGACATGACGGGGAGATTCGGGTCGACGCGCTTCTACGCCAGCGCGTCGAACCTGACGGAGCGCGGCGCGTTCCGGTTCCTGCAGGGGTTCGTGCGCAACTCGTTCCGGGCGAACGTCGATCAAGCCATCGGCTCCGCCTGGAACATCGGCGTGCGGACCGCCTACAGCCGCAGCACGCAGGACGGCCTGAACCAGGAAGGCGGCGGTCAGGCGTTCTTCCGGCTGACCCGCGTTCCGGCCATCGCCAACGTGCTGCAGCGGGACACGCTGGGGCGGCTCTACATCCGCCCCAATCTCCAGGGGGGCGGCACGCAGAACGAGAACCCGCTCTACTCGCTCGAAAACACGGCGCGTCAAGACCTCACCAACCGGTTCATCGGCGGCCTCACGCTGCGCTACGCGCCGGTGGACTGGTTCAACCTGGAAGGAGACGTCGGGTACGATCTGCGCCGCGTGAATTTCTCGCAGGTCAACGACAAGGGCTTCCGCACCACGGCCTACGACCCCGTGACCAATGGCGGCTCGATCTTTCGGGGATCGTCCAGCAACGAGGCCATCAACGGCGGCGTGAATGCCAACTTCCGCCACGACCTCGGGCGAGATCTGCGCGCGCGGTGGAGCCTGCGGTACTCCTACGAGCAGCGGGACAGCTCGATCGCGAGCGGCACGGGGAACGCCCTCTCCGTCAAGGGCGTGACGTCGCTCGTGAACGCGTCGGCGGGCAAGACCCTGGCGTCGGGCGTGACCAGCATCCGCCAGATCGGGCTGTTCGCGGGCACGGGACTCGAGTACAAGGACCGCTACATCTTCGACGCCCTGATCCGGCGTGACGGCAGCTCGCTGTTCGGTCCGGGAAGCCGCTGGGCGACGTTTGGCCGCGTGTCCGGGGCCTGGCGCGTCGCGCTCGAGCCGTGGTGGCCGCTCCGGCAAGTGAGCGAGCTCAAGCTGCACGGGTCCTATGGCACCGCGGGCGGCTCGCCCAGTTTCACGGCACAGTACGAGACGTTCACGATCGGGGCGGGCGGGTTGCTGTCCCTCACCACGCTCGGCAACCGCAACCTGCAGCCCGAGGTGCACCACGAGATCGAGCTCGGGGCCGATCTCGAGCTGTTCAATCGCTACGGCTTGAGCGCCACCTACGCCCGTACGAAGATCGACCGCCAGATTCTGCTCGCCCCGGTCTCGTCGTCGACCGGGTACACCAACCAATGGCAGAATGCCGGCACCCTTCTGAACATCACCTACGAGCTGTCGCTCAACGTGCCGCTGGTGCAGCGCCGTGACGTGTCGTGGTCGATGAGCTTCGTGTATGACCGCAACCGCTCGTGGATCCAGAAGCTCGGCGTGCCGCCGTACTTCTACGGGGCTGCCAACGTCCAGGCAACCGACCAGATCTTCCAGGCGAAAGAAGGGGAGCTGTACGGCACGTTCTATGGCCGGAAGTTCCTCACCAGCTGCAACGAGCTGCCGGCGCCGTTCAATGGCGACTGCGGAGGCTCGACCAGCTCGTTCCAGAAGAACGACGAGGGCTGGCTGGTGTGGGTCGGCACGAACAACGATCCCCGCTGGGGCATTACCCACAACCTGTGGGAGACCTCCAAGCCCGGCTGCATCAACTCGGCCGGTATCGCCGAGACAGTGTGCAGCCAGCCCGGCACGTCCACCATCACGTCCCCTTGGGGGGTCGGGCTCAACTGGGGGATGCCGATCATCCTGCGGGGTGACGCCGGTGACGCGCGCAATGCCCGGATCGTGGCGCTCGGCAACGCGCTGCCGAGTTTTCGCTTCGCGGTCACGCAGGACCTGCAGTGGAAGCGGGTGAGCCTGCACGCCCTGCTGGACGCGGCGATCGGCCAACACGTCTGGAACCAGGGCTTCCACTGGGCCCACCTCGACTTCCTGTCGAAGGACGTGGACCAGGTGGGGAAGTCGGTCGAAGCCGCCAAGCCGATCGGCTACTACTACCGCGCGGCGCCGCCCGACAACGCCGCCGGGCTCGGCGGGTTCTACGACATCCTGGGCCCGAACAATTTCACGGTCGAGGACGCGGGCTACGCGAAGTTGCGCGAGCTGATGGTGTCCTACCACGTCGGTCCAGTGGGCGGCGTCGGGGACTGGGGCGTGAGCGTGGTGGGGCGCAACCTGTTCACCATCACGGGATATCGCGGCTTCGATCCGGAGATCGGGCTCGGAGCCTTGCCGCCCCAGCCGGGGCTGGCCGGCGGCGGCAACGGCGGTCAGGCGGCATCGGGAGCGGTCAACGCGGTCGACGCGTTCTCGTTCCCAAATCTTCGCACCTTTACGATCGGGATCACGACCAGCTTCTAGGCTCGGTCCGACCCGCGGCGGCGGCGCATGCCGGTTGGCGCGGCGGGTCGGGCTGTCCGTGTTCGCTCGAGGAGGATCGATGAGAAAGTTTCTCTACGGATTGTACGGCGCGTTGACGGTGGGTCTGACGGCGTGTACCGACCCGCTCGTCGTGGACAATTCCAACAACCCAGACCGCGGGCGCGTGTTCAGCAACGCGGCCGATCTCGAGCAGCTGATCAGCAACACCTACGCTCGGACCCATGCGGCGACGATCGGCGGGGGAACCGTCCTGACGGGCGGGATCAACGATGCGCTGCAGCCGCAGCTGCTGGTGATGGGGATGGAGAACGTGTCCACCCTCGCCAACTTCGCGATGGGCCCGCGCGGTGCGATCCCGCGCAATCCGATCACGAATGCGCCGGGCAGCCAGGGGAACCTCGGGAACTACCGCGACTGGGTGGTGGGGCACAGCGCCGCGCGCATGGCGGCGCTGGGGATCGCTCGGCTGCAGGCCCTGACGCTGGGGTCGCCGGCGCGCGATGCGCGGGCCCGCGCGTTCGCGCGCTTCTCGCAAGGCGTGGCGCTGGGCAATCTGGCGCTGGCGTACGACTCGGCCTCGATCCTCACCGAGAACGACAACCCCGAGGCCGATGCCGGGGTGATTGTGCCGCTGTCGGGCTACCGGCAGGTCATGGGCGCGGCACTCGCTTACCTCGACTCGGCCATCGCCATCGCGTCGGGTCCGTCCCCGGCGGGGCCATCGGGTGACTGGTTCCCGCTTCCCTCCGCCTGGGTCAACGGGAACGCGCTCACTGCGGGCGCCACCGGCACGTTCGTGCAGCTGGCACGCTCGTACAAGGCGCGATTCCGCGCCGGGATGGCCCGGACTCCTGCCGAGCGTGCGGACATCACCGCGGGCGGCATCGTGGATTGGAGCAAAGTCATCGCCGACGCCGCGGCCGGCATCCAGAGCGATTTCGCAATCACCATGGATCGCACCATCGGTTGGGATATCGCGTGGGTCGCGCAGCACTACGCGACGGGGTCCGCCAACTGGCACCAGGCGTCGCAATTCTTTCTGGGGATGGCGGACACCTCCGGCGGGTACGACAGCTGGCTCGCGATGGCGCCGCTGCTCCGGTCCCCGTTCACCGTAGTGACACCCGACCGGCGGTTCCCCCAAGGAACGACGCGCCCGCCCCAGAACGCGGTCACGGTACCCGGAACGTTCGCCGCCACGCCGTACTTCCGGAACCGACCGGCCGCCGCGGACGTGCCCGGCGACCCGCTGGGCATTTCCCAGTACGACTTCTTCCGGTCGCGGGCGTTCCGCGCGGCGGATAGGGTCGGACCGTATCCGGTCATGACGATGATGGAGATCAAATTGCTGCAGGCGGAAGGCTACTTGCGCTCCAACCCTCCGCAGATCGTGCTCGCCGACTCGCTGATCGACATCTCGCGCGTGGGGAAGGGGCAGATGAAGCCGCTCAAGGGGGTCATCACGGACACCCTGATGCCGGTGCCGGGGATGGATGCCGCCTACGTCGCCGGCAGCCGCTCCTGCGTCCCCCGGGTGCCCGATGCGGCGTCGCCCGGTCGGCCGTACACCAAGACCAAGTGCGGCAACCTCTGGGACGCGCTGAAGTGGGAGTACCGGCTGGAGACCGCGTACACCGGGTATGGCATGTGGTTCTTCGCCGCGCGCGGGTGGGGCGACCTCCCGATCGGGACGGCCACTGACTGGCCGGTGCCGAACCCGGAAATGGCCGCCCGTAGCGAGCCGTTCTACGGCACGGGGGGCACCGGGGGCCGGGACGCCGCGGGGCCCGGGAACTACGGGCTGTTCCTGGGCGGCGTGTACGGATGGTGAGGGTGCGCCGAGTTTCGCGGGCCTGCAGCGTAGCGCTCGTGTCCAACATGGTCGCGGGGTGCTACATGTACACGCCGCTCCCCACTCTCGTGCCCACGCCGCAGACCAGCGTGGCGCTGACGCTCTCCGATCAGGGCCGCGTGGGCGCCGGGCCCACCATAGGCGCTGGCGTCGCGCGGGTGGAGGGCGCGGTGATCGGCTCGACCGACAGCGATTTCACCCTGCGCGTCGCCGCGATCACGGACCTGAGTGGTCGGCAGAGTCGCTGGAGCGGGGAAACCGTCACGCTGCAGCGGGCGTGGGTGGGGAACGCCTACGAACGGCGCTTCTCGCGATCCCGCACCTATGTCCTCGTGGGCGCGCTCGCCGCCGGATTCGTGACCTTCGCCGTCACGCGCCACTGGTTCGGCGGCGGACCCGTGACCGAGAACCCGGGCGGGGGCGGCGGAGGAAACCAGCAATGACACCTGTGAACCACACTCTCAACTCGAGTACACCATGATGCGATCCCGGTCCGTCGTTCTCTGCGTCCTTGCGCTCGTGGCCGCCGCGTGCCGTCGCGACGCGACCTTCACGGAGCCCATCCCCTCGTACGCGGCGATCCACTGGGTACACGCGCTTCCCGATACGATGGCGGAGGACTTCCGCATCATGGACATCGTGTCCAACGCGGGGCTGTATGCACAGAACTTCCGCGGCTCGAACATGTTCTATCAGGGAATCGAGGTGGGGGCGCGCAACCTCCGCATCTTCAACCACAGCACGGACCCGGTGATCGCGCAGCAGGTCTTGAAGGACACGGTCATCGACTTTGCCGCGAGCGACAGCATTACGCTCATCCATATGGGGTTTGCGCGCTCCGGCTCGACGCCGGCGCGCCAGGTTCGGGTGTTCACCGACAAGGCGGCGGACCCCGGCGCCGGCAACCTCGGGTTCCGCGTCATCCACGCGGGCGCCGGCATGGCCAGCGTCGACGTCAATCTCATCCGGCACCGGGCGGACACGGCGACGTTGCCGGTCACGCCGTTCATCGCGAATCTGGCGTACGGCGCCGCCAGTGCGTACGTCGTGGTGGCCGCCGATCCGCCGGCGGCGACCCCAGAGACGCTGCGCGTGGTGGTGACGGCGGCGGGCACGACGCTGCCGATCCTCGCGAACGTCGCGCTGCCGGTGGGTGAGGCGGGCGACGCCACGAAGAATCCGATCCCGGGCGCCCGAGTCGCGCGCTCCGCGATGACGGCGGTGGTCGTGCCGCGCTCGGTGCTCGGGAGCATGGCGCCGCAGACGTTCACCACGCCGAGCGCGGTGATGCTGGTCGACCGGCGCCCGCCGGATACGGTGCCGTGACAGGCTAGACGGATAGATAGTGAGACGGGTAGACGGATAGAAAAGCAAACGAGGGACGCAAGCTTCTGTGCGCCCCCCGTTTCTTTTTTCCTACCCGTCTATCCGTCTTCCGGTTTAGCCTGTCAGTCTACAATCGCATCCGGCATCACGAACTTGATCGGGTCTATCGCGTGCCCGTTCACCCACACCTCGTAGTGCAGGTGCGGACCGGTCGACAGGCCGGTCGAGCCGACCTTGGCGATCACGTCGCCCCGCTTCACCCGCTTGCCACGCGCCACCAGAATCGTGGAGCAGTGAGCGTAGCGCGTCACGACCCCGCCGCCATGATCGAGCGTGAGCATGTTGCCGTAGCCCTCTTCCCACTTCACGTCGGTCACGATGCCGGCGGCCGGGGCCTCGATCTCGGCCCCCATCTTCGCCGTCACGTCGATTCCCTCGTGCGGGCGGGCGAGGTGCAGGATCGGGTGTACGCGCATGGCCGCGAAGGCGCTCGAGATCCATCCCCGGGTCGGCATGATTGACGGCGTCGCCGCCAGCCGCTCCCGTTGTTTGGCGAGCGAGCCGTACGCTTCGTTCAGCGACCGCACCAGGATGTCGGCGCGGCGGCTGAGCGCGTCGATATCGACGCGCGCCGCGAGCGCCGCTTGGCCATGCGACCCCAGCGCGGAGAGGCTGTCGCGCTCCGACCAGGCCCCGGCCGGCCCGCCGATGCCCGCCCGCTGCACGCTCGCGTCGGTCGGCGTGAGCCCGGCCAAAAGCCGCAGCTCCTGCTCCCGCTGGCTGAACTGGTTCATGGTGTCGGTGAGGCTCACCAGCCGCTCGCGCATCCGCTGGACCTCCTCGGCGAGCAGGCGGTTCTCGTTCTCGAGTGCGCGGCTGCGGGTGATATTGACCCCGCGCGAGATGGCGGCGGCGCCCAGCACCAGGAACGCCAGCGCGACCACGCTGCCGATCCCGGCCAGGACCTTCACGACGGTCTGCGACAACTCGACGGCGCGGGACGTCCCCGAGCCGTGAGGCACCACCATGACCGTCCAGCGTCGCTCCGCCTTCTTGCTCATCCCTGTAGCGACCTCGCGTCAACGCGTGTGATCCGGCGCGATACGCGCCGGTACTCGC
This sequence comes from Gemmatimonadota bacterium, assembly GCA_003222135.1. GTDB lineage: Bacteria > Gemmatimonadota > Gemmatimonadetes > Gemmatimonadales > GWC2-71-9 > 20CM-4-69-16. The sequence goes on from QHUM01000042.1 coordinate 72,798, forward strand.
CAGCACTTGATGTACTACCGAAGGGAGAATCCGGACAGGGCGTTGGGCCGGGTTCCCGGTGGGAGCTCAAAAGTACGGCTCGCCTCCCGAGGCGTCAACATGGCAAAAAGTGAGCCAAAGTGAGCCATGTCACGTGGTTTCGGGCTCTATGCGGAGGCGAGACGCGGCTTAGGAAAGAGAATGGGCGGTTTCGCTACCGCCCGACCCTCGACCGCCAGCTCACCCAGGTCGGCCAGGCGGACCCGTGACAGTGGTGCGGGGGGCGCGAATAGTCGCCACACGGCGTCAGCTGTCGCGGGAATGAACGGTTGGGAAAGAACCGCCAGCCGGGCCACGGTGCGGGCCAGGTTCGCGAGCACCGAGTCGAGCTCGGCCGCCTGCGCCGGTTGCTTCGCGATTTTGTACGGCGCCGTCTCTTCCACATATCGGTTCGCGGCGCTCGCGAGCGCGACGAGCTGAGCGGCCCCTTCGAGCAGGCGGTTCGCGTCCATGGCGCGCGCGTACGCCGCGAGCGCGCTCCGGGCCGCCGTCTCGAGCGGCGTGTCGTAGTTCTTCGGGTCGCGCGGCACCGTGCCCCCGCGGTAATTCACGATCATCGTGAGCGCGCGCGACACGAGGTTGCCGATCGTGTCGGCGAGCTCCGAGGTATAGCGCGCGTCGAAGCGCTCCCACGTGAAGTCGCCGTCGTTGTCGAAGCCGACTTCGCGCAGCAGGAAGTAGCGCAGCGCATCCGCGCCGTACCGATCGATCGCCTCGCCGAGGGTGACGGCGGTGCCGGCGGTCTTACTCATCTTCGCGCCCGACCACTGCACGTAGCCGTGCGCCCACACCGCGCGCGGTGGAGCGAGCTCCCCGGCGAGCAGCATCGCCGGCCAGATCACGCAATGGAACCGCGTGATCCCCTTCCCGATGACGTGCAGGTCCGCGGGCCAGAGCCGCTCGTAGCCCGCCTCCGGAAACCCCGTGGCCGAGAGGTAGTTGATCAAGGCATCGAACCAGACGTACACCGTCTGCTGCGGGTCGCCGGGGAACGGAATGCCCCACTGCTGCCGCTGGCGCGAGATCGAGATGTCCTGGAGGCCGGCTTCGAGCAGCCGGACCACTTCGTTACGCCGGATCTCGGGCTCGACCGCGAAGGCGCCCGAGCGGATGCGCTCGAGCACGGCGTCGCGGTACCGGCTCAAGCGGAAAAAGTGGTTCCGCTCCTTCGTCGGGATCAACTCGAGCGTGGGGTGCTCGATGCAATGACCGTTGACGATCTGCGATCCGGTCTTGAACTCCTCGCAGCCGGTGCAGTACAGGCCCTCGTATTCCGCCTCGAACAGGTCGTCGGGGTGGTGGGCGCGGATCCGCTCGAGCAGCGCCGTCACGGCCCGGGCGTGCCGCGGCTCGGTGGTGCGGATCCAGTCGTCGTTGCTGCATTCCAGGCGGCGCCAGTAGTCGGCGAAGCTGACGGCCATGCGGTCCACCCACGCCTGCGGCGTCACGCCGGCGCCGGCGGCGGCCTGGATCACCGACTGGCTGTGCTCGTCCATCCCCATGAGAAAATGGACGGCGTCGCCGCGCAGCCGGCGGTAGCGGGCGATACAGTCCGCGCCGATCTTTTCGAGCGCGTGCCCCAGGTGGGGGTCGCCGTTCGAATAGTCGATGGCCGTCGTGAGGTAGAACTTAGGCATCGCCGCCGGAGCGGGCGATTTCGTCCTTGAGCTTCTCGAGCGACACCACGCGCGTGTCGCCCCCCCCTGCCTCGACGCGCAGCGTCACGGTCTCGCGAAAGATGTCCACGGCCAGGACCCGTTCGAGGCCCGCGCCGCTGCGCAGCACCTTCCCCTCCTTGGGGAAGCGCTTGCGGGTCTGCACGTAGAAGTCGTGCTCGTAGCGGAGACAGCAGAGCAGGCGCCCACACCCGCCCGAGATCTGCGACGGATTGAGCGACAGGTGCTGATCCTTGGCGAGCGCGAGGCTCACGGGGCGCAGCTCGGGGAGCCAGCTCGAGCAGCAGAATTGGCGCCCGCAGCGGCCCACCCCGTCGAGCCGCTTCGCTTCGTCCCGCGCGCCGATCTGTCGCAGCTCGATCCGCGTGTGGAACAGCCCGGCGAGGTCGCGCACCAGCGTGCGAAAGTCGACGCGCTGCTCGGACGTGAAATAAACGGTCAGCTTCTTGCGGTCCCACTGCCACTCGGCGTCCGAGACCTTCATCGGCAGCGCGTGGTGGTGCACCCGCTCCATCACCTTGCGGCGCACCGTGTCTTCCTCTTCGTGGAGCCGCTCGGCGGTGCGGGTGTCGTCCGGGGGGGCGCGCCGCACGATGCGCCGCCCCGGGGGGGGGGGAGGGGCAGGGGGGGCAGGGGGGGCGGGGGCGGACGTCGCGCCTGCGGCCAGACTGCACCCCTGGCACGCCGCGCCGCACTTCTTGGTGGCGACGGCACCCACGGCTGACACGCGCCCGAGGTCGTGACCCCGCTCGACCTCCACGATCACGGCATCGTGCAGCGCGAGCGGGTCTTCGGACGGCCAGGTGAAGTATTCTTTCCGGTTTCCCTTGAACCGGACTTCGACGATCGGAGTCAACTCACTTCTCGCTCAAGGCACCCATCGAAAGGTACTTCTCCTCTCGACGTTTGAGCAGCTTCTCCATCTTGGTCTTGCGGAGCAGGCGCACGTGGCGGCGGAGCGCGTCGCCCAGGGCTTGCGCGGCCACGTCGGGGTCGGCGTGGGCGCCTCCGGGCGGCTCCGGGATGATCTCGTCGATCACGCCCAACTCCAGCAGGTCTTCGGCGGTGATCTTCAGGGCCTCGGCCGCCCGCTCGCGTTGGGTCGCGTCCTTCCAGAGAATTGCCGCACACCCCTCGGGCGAAATCACCGAGTACACCGAGTTCTCGAGCATCAGCACCCGATCGGCCAGCCCCACCGCCAGCGCCCCGCCCGAGCCCCCTTCACCGATGACGGCGGTGACGATCGGGGTGCGCAGCGTCGCCATCTCCACCAGGTTGCGGGCGATCGCCTCCGCCTGGCCGCGCTCCTCGGCGCCGAGCCCGGGGTAGGCGCCCGGCGTGTCTACCAGCGTGATCACGGGAGCCCCGAACTTCTCCGCGAGGCCCATCAGCCGCAGCGCTTTGCGGTAGCCTTCCGGGTGGGCCATCCCAAAGTTGCGGTGCAGGTTCTCCTTGGTGTCACGCCCCTTCTGATGCCCGATCAGCATCACGCTCATGCCGTCGAGCCGCGCCCAGCCGCCCACCATCGCGGGGTCGTCGCGGAACAGCCGGTCGCCGTGCAGCTCGACGAAGTCGGTGAAGACCGTGTTGACGTAGTCGAGGGTGTAGGGGCGCTTGGGGTGGCGTGCCACCTGGACGCGCTGCATCGGTGTCAGGTTGCGATAGATCTCGCCGCGCAGCTCCGCCAGCTTTCGCTCGAGGGCGGCGAGCTCCTTGGACACGTCCACGGCCGTATCACCCGTGACGCGCTTCATTTCGTCGATCTGGCGCTCGAGCTCCAGCAGCGGCCGCTCGAAGTCCAGCGTGTGGGTCGCCATCGCTCAGGTCGTCCTCACGAGATGCACGTGGTCGGGGCCGAGCAGCCCCCGCAGCGCCGCCAGCAGGTCGTCGGCGACCTCGACGCGCAGCGACCGGCTGCGCAGCCGGGCGCGGTCCTCGCCCCCGGTCCGCCGCTCCGAAATGCCGTCGCTCCCGCCCCCGCCCCCGCCCCCACCGTTTCCCGCTTCCGCCCACTCGACGAGCACGGGGCAGGGGCCGGGATGGGCGGCGCACAGCGCCGCCACCGCGCGGGCGGCTTCGGGAGGCGGGGGCGCGGCCCGTGACCACACGAGCGCCACGCCGACCGCCCCTTTCGCCCGCAGGTCCTCGAGCGGCTGAGCCGCCTCGACGATGAACGGCGCCTGCTCTTCGTCGCGGTCTCGAGCACTGTGGCCCCCCGTGAGCAACAGCGCCCCGTCGGGGCGGATCACCTCGTTGAGCTTGCCCCACGCCTCCGGAAACACCAGCGCTTCGGCGGTGCCGTGGAAGTCCTCCAGCACGAGACGGGCGTATTCCGCGCCCGACTTCTTCGAGATCTGCCGCTTGACGACCGTGACCACTACGGCGACGCGCACCTTCTGGTCGCTCCAATGGCCGAGCGTCGCGGTCGTCCGGGTACCGAAAAGCTCCACCTCGGCGCGGTACTTGGCGAGGGGGTGGCCGGAGATGAAGAAGCCCAGCACGGCCTTCTCGCGCGCCAGGCGGTCGTGCTCGCTCCAGGGGAGGACGTCCGGGAGGGGGGAGGCGGGAGGCGGGAGGCGGCCCTGCCCGCCGAACAGGGCGTGCTGACCCGAGTCCCGCTCTGCCTGGCGGGCCTGCGCCTCGGCAAAGGCGTGGTCCAGGGCGGCGACCAGTTGCGCGCGATGGCCGCCGAGGGAATCGCAGGCGCCGGAGTCGATCAGCGCCTCTAGCACCCGCTTGTTACAGAGCCGCAGGTCGATCCGCTCACACAGCTCGACGAGCGTGCGGTACGGGCCCCCCGCCTGCCGCCCCGCGATGATCGACTCGATCGCGCTCCCCCCGACGTTCTTGATGGCCCCCAGCCCGAACCGGACTCGGGCCTCGCCGACCACGGTGAACTTGAACCCCGACTCGTTCACGTCGGGGGGCAGCACCTCGAGGCCGAGCTCGCGTGCCTCGTTGATGTACTGCACGACCTTGTCGCTGTTGCCGATTTCCGACGACAGTAAGGCGGACATGAACTCAGGGGTGTAGCGCGTCTTGAGCCACGCCGTGCGGTACGACAGCACCGAGTACGCGACGGCGTGCGACTTGTTGAAGCCGTAGCGGCCGAACGTCTCGATCTGGGCGGCGATGTCTTCGATCACGCGCAGCAGATGCCCGCGCTCGACCGCACGCGTGACGAAGCGACCCAACTCGTGCTGGATCAGCTCCTTGTCCTTCTTGCCGACGGCCTTGCGCAGCACGTCCGCTTCCGCGAGCGAGAACCCGGCGAGCACGTTCGCGATCCGCATCACCTGCTCCTGGTAGGTGATGACGCCATACGTCGGCTTGAGGATCTCGTCGAGCGCTGGGTGCGGGTAGCGCACCGGCTCGCGGCCCAGCTTGCGGTTGATGAACACCAGGTGCATCCCCGTGTCGAGCGGCCCGGGCCGGAGCAGCGCGTTCGCGGCCACCAGGTCGTCGAACCGGTCGCACTGCATGTTGCGCAGGCAATCGGTGGCGAGCGGGGACTCGAACTGGAATACGCCCGCCGTGCGGCCGGCGCGCAGCAGCCGGTACACCTCGGGGTCCGCGAGGTCGAGGGCCTCCATATCGAGCGTGACGCCGTGTCTCGCGCGCACCATCTCCACGGCATCGTGGATCACGGTGAGCGTCTTCAAACCCAGGATGTCGATCTTCAGCATCCCCACCTGCTCGAGCCCGACCATGTCGAACTGGGTGATGATCGCATCCGGCTCCTGCGGGGCGAGGCACACAGGGACGTAATCGGTGAGCGGTCCCGGGGCGATCACGACGCCCGCCGCGTGCACCGACGCGTGGCGCGCCAGTCCCTCGATCCTGGTGCCGAGCTCGAGAATCTTGCGGACCCGCTCGTCCTGGGCCGCGGCCGCGCGCAGGTCCGGCACTTTCTCGGCTGCTTCGGCCAGCGTGAGGGCATACCCGGGGCCGGAGGGAATGAGCTTGCTCAGCCGGTCGACGTCGCCCATCTCGAGTCGCAGCGTGCGCGCCACGTCGCGGAACGCGGCCCGCGCCTTCATCGTCCCGAACGTGATGATCTGGCCGACCGACTCCCGGCCGTAGCGGGATCGCATGTACTCGATCACCTCGCCGCGGCGCTCGAAGCAGAAGTCCAGGTCGATGTCCGGCATCGTGACGCGCTCGGGATTCAGGAACCGCTCGAACAGCAGGTCAAACTTGAGCGGATCGATGTCGGTGATGCCGAGCGCGTACGCCACGAGCGAACCGGCGGCCGATCCGCGGCCGGGGCCCACCGGAATGCCGCGCGCTCGCGCCGCCGTCGTGATGTCGGAGACGATCAGGAAGTACCCGGCGTATCCGGTGTGCGAGATCACCCCCAGCTCGTAGGCGAGCCGCTCCTCCACCGCGGGCGGCAGGGGCTCGCCGTAGCGCGCCCGCGCCCCGGCGCGCGCCAGGTGGACGAGCAGATCGTTGTCCGAGGCGAATTCCGGCGCCCGGGGAAACTGGGGCAGGAAGTACCGCTTCTCGAAGTCGAACTCGCACAGCTCGGCCAGGCGCGCCGTCTCGGGCACGACCTCCGGGTGCTCCGGGAACAGTCGCTGCATCTCCGCTTCGGACTTGACGTAGCTCTCCTGGCCGAAGAAGCGGAACCGGTTGGGATCGTCCAGATCCTTGCCGGTGCCGATGGCGAGCAGCACGTCGTGCGCCTCGGCGTCGTCCTTGCGCAGGTAGTGGGCGTCATTCGTCACGACGACCGGCAGGCCGAGCTCCTGTGCCAGCCGGAACATCCCGGCCGCGACGACCCGCTCCTCCGGCAGCCCGTGGTCCTGCACCTCGAGCCAGAAGCCGTCGCGGCCGAACAGTTGTGCGAAATACCGCGCGCTCGCCTTGGCAGACTCGTAGTTCCCCTGCCGCAGGTAGAGCGCGACCTCACCCGAGAGACAGGCCGCCAGCCCGATCAGCCCGTCCCGGTGTTGCTCCAGCGCTGCGCGGTCGATCCGCGGCCGGCGGTAGAAGCCCTCGAGGAATCCGATCGAGGAGAGCTTGATCAGGTTCGAATACCCGACGCGGTTCTTCGCGAGCAGCACGAGGTGGGAGTAGCCCGCTGGCACGTCGACCGGCTTCTCACGTTTGTGTCGGCTGCCGAATGCAAGGTACGCTTCGAAGCCGAGGATCGGCCGGATCCCGCGGGCCTTCGCCTCGGTGTAGAACTGCCACGCCCCGTGCAGGTTGCCGTGGTCCGTGATCGCGAGCGAATCCATGCCCAGCGTCCGGATCCGCTCGAGCAGGTCGGGGATCCGGTTGGCGCCGTCGAGGAGGGAGTACTCGCTGTGCGTGTGGAGGTGGACGAACGGCATGCCGCTACCGCGCTCGGGCGTCCAGCTCCTCGAGCACCCGGTCGAGGGGGAGTTGTCTGGCTTCGAGCAGCACCAAGAGATGATAGAGCAGGTCCGCCGCCTCGCTCGCGAGGCGCGCCCGGTCCTCGCTGGTGGCGGCGACCACCGTCTCGACCGCTTCTTCGCCGACCTTCTGGGCGATCTTGGCCACGCCTTCCTGGAGCAGCCGCGCCGTGTAGGAGCCCGCGGGTTTGTCGCGGGCGCGCTCGGCGACCGTGCCGGCGAGCCGCGTGAGCGTACCGCCGGTCGGCTCGCCGAAGCAGGTGGGCGCGCCCGTGTGACAGGCCGGCCCCTGCTGGCGCACGACGTACAGCACCGCGTCGCCATCGCAGTCCACGCGGACGTCTTCGACGGTCTGCGTGTGACCCGATGTCGCGCCCTTCTGCCACAGCTCGCCGCGCGAGCGGCTGCGGTAGTGGGCCTGGCCGGTCGCGCGCGTCCGTTCCAGGGCCTCGCGGTCGGCGTACGCCACCATCAGCACCTCCCCGGCCAGCGCACTCTGCGCGACGACGGGGACGAGTCCGTCGTTCCCGAAGCGCACGGCCTCAATCCAATTGTGGGAGGGGGAGGACACCCGTGGAACCTATCGGCGCTCGCGCGCATTGTCAAAATCCCGGCGCCGGGAATATCTTTGCGGCCCATGGGCTGGGTCGCGAGCGTGTTCGCGCTGGGTCTGATGATGGCGCTGCTGCATCGAGTCACCGCGGGCAGCCCGGTCGAAGCGCGCGCGACGCTCGCCCTCGGGTTCCTGTTGCTGGTGGCGCTCGCGGGCGGCGATCTGGCGAAGCGGGCGCGCCTGCCGCGCGTGACGGGCGCGCTGCTGATCGGCTTCGCGGCGGGGCCGGCCTGGCTCGGCCTGATCCGGCGAGACGAGGTGGACGCCCTCCAGTTCGTGGCGGACGCAGCCGTCGCGCTCATCGCGCTCGCCGCCGGATCCGAGCTCACCCTCGCGGCGTTGCGCACCGGCCGAATGGCGCTGGCGCGGCTCGCGACCGGCGCGATCGCCTTCCCGTTCATCATTGTGACCCTCGTCGCGTGGTCGGTGAGCCGCGGGTTGCCGATCGCCGCGCACCAGCCCTGGCATGACCGCCTCACGGTGGCGCTGGTTCTCGGTACCCTCGCCGCCGCCGCGTCGCCCGCGATCGCCATCGCGCTGATCGATGAGCTGCGTGCGCGCGGGCCGTTCTCTCGCTCCCTCCTCGCCGTGACGGTCGCCCAAGACGTGGCGGCCCCGATCCTCTTTACGGTCGTGCTCGTCGCCTCCAAGGCGCTGGCGAGCGCCGGGGCGCTGCGGCTAACCGTGGCGGGCGTCGCCGCGCTCGAGCTCGCCGGCTCGCTGGCGGCAGGCGTCGCCCTCGGCGTGCTGCTGGTGCTGTACGCCCGCCTGGTGCAACGGCAGGAAGGCTTATGGCTCGTGGCGGCGGCGTTGCTGGCGGCCGCCGCCGCGCGGCTGTTGCGCTTGGAGCCCCTCTTGATCGGCCTCGCCGCGGGGTTCTACCTCGCGAACTTCTCGCCCGTCGAGAGCGGGCGGCTGCGGCACGAGCTGAATCGCGGCGCGCCGATCGTGTACATCATTGTCTTCGCCCTGGCGGGCGCAGGGCTGCAGCTCGGCGTGCTGGCCCAGCTATGGCCTTGGGTGCTGCTGTTGACGGGACTGCGCGTGGTGAGCCTGCGCTACGGTCTGCGTTGGGCCGGTCGCCATCCGGATGTGACGCCGGCCCTTGCCCGCACCGGGTGGCTGGGCCTTATATCGCAGGGGGGCACGGCCGTGGCGCTCGCCCAGCTCGCCCGGCGGGCGTTCCCCGAATGGGGGGTCTCGCTCGAGACCCTGCTCGTAGCGATCATTGGAGTCCACGAGCTGGCCGGACCAATCTGCTTCCGCCAGGCGCTGGTTCGGGCCGGGGAAGTCCTGGACAGGGAGGGGGAGGGAGCGCATGGCGGCGAAGCGGCTCTGGGCGGCGGGACTGTTGTGGCTTCTGGTAGGGTGTAAAGGGAGCGACGGGGCTGGTCCCCCGCTCCCTCCCTGCACGTCCGGGACGCCGTTGGCGCTGGCCATCGGCGCCTATCAATCCGTAGATCCCGGCCCAGTGTCGGGCTGCATCGTCTTTCCTGCGAGCGCGTCTGCCACGGAGTACCTGCTGGTCCCGCAGGCGGCGACCGGCACGCCCAACGACACCCAGAGCTTCAAGCTGGTCGGGAGTGCCCTCATGCCGTCCGCGATGGCGTCGCTGCTCGCGCCACCGGAGGCCCCGCCTCCCGCCGTCGGTCCGGCCGAGCGGTTTCATCTGTTTCTGCGGCAGGCGGAGCGCGCGCTCGCTTCTCCGGTGCCGACGCGCCAGCGGGTCGCGGTGCAGCCGTCGCTGCAGGCGCCGGATACGATCGTCCCGACGGACTCCGGCTCGGTCCGGTCATTCAAGGTGTGCGGCGATCTCACCTGCAACAAGCCCCTGCCCGTCGTGCGGGCGACGTTGATGAAACTGGGCCGCCACATCGCGATCTACGTGGACAGCGAGGCGCCTCAACCCGGTCTGTCCCAGACCGACCTGGACGCGCTGCGGGCCGTGTTCGACACGCAGCTCTACGAGATCGATACCACGGCATTCGGCAGGGAATCGGACATCGATCATAACGGCGTTGTGATCGTGTTGATGACTAACAAGGTGAACGAGCTGGTGACAGCGACGGACTGCTCGAAGGGCTACGTAGCCGGATACTTCTTTGGCGCGGATATCGATCCCTTCTGGGGGCCGCAGTACAACAACGGCGAGGTCTTCTATTCCATCGTTCCCGACCCGCTGGCCACGCTCAAGAGCTGCGCGCACACGGTCACCGAGGTCAAGCGGCTGGTGCCGGTCACTTTCATCCACGAGTTCCAACACATGATCAGCTACAACCATCATGTGCTGAAAGGCGGTGGTAACGGAGAGGTTCTCTGGCTGAACGAATCGCTGTCGCACTACGCGGAGGAGCTGGGTGGTCGCAGCTTCCTCCCGGCGGACACGGCGACGTTCTGCACCTTTGTGGCCGGTGACCTGTACAATTCGGGGAACTACTTGCAGTCACCGCAGAAACACGTCTTGGTGGACACGGTAGGGATCGGGGACCTGGCGAGTCGTGGTGCGTACTGGCTGTTTCTCCGCTACCTGATCGACCAGTACTCGGCGGATACCTCGTTCGCACAGCGCAGCGTATTCACGCGCAAGCTCGACATCACGGGCCTCACGGGCCCGCAGAACGTGGCGACGCAGACGGGGCAGTCGTTCGCGCTCTTGCTCGAGCGTTGGGCCCTGGCGAACTGGGTGTCCGATCTCCCTGGTTTCACGGCGCCATCCGAGCTGCAATACAAGATGTGGCGGTTCCGGACCGACTATCCGTTGCTGCGGAACAGGTGCCCGGATCCGCGCACCGGGTCGCCCCCGAACACGGGTATCCCTGCTGCACTTACGCTCGTGCCCGGCATGGGCGCCGGGAGTGCGGTCGACCTGAGCGACACGCTGCGTGCCGGATCGGGGCTGTACTTCCGCGCCCAGCAGCCCGCGGGCGCAGCGCGGTTCGGCCTGTTGTTCAGCGACGCCGCGGGCAGGGCGCTGCGTGGCTCGCTCGTCCCGCGGCTCAACGTCATTCGAATACAATGACGGCGTCGAGCGGGACCGTCACCCAACAGCGTCCCGCGACAGCGTCGCGCTCAATCGTTGGACAGGGTTACGTTGTTGCGGGACGTCTTTGCTTGACGCTCTTGTGCAACGCCGTCCTTGTTTCGTCCCTCGCCTCCCAATCCGGCGCCGGTGCGTGGGTGAGCCTTCCAGCCTCGACCCGGGCCGCGGGCCTCGGCGGGGCGGGCGCGGCGCTCGTCGGTGACGCCGGCGCCGTCTTTTCGAACCCCGCCGGCATCGCTACCATTCGCCATCTGTCGGTCGAGGGTGGGTATCAGCATTTTTCGGACGGCAGCGCCGTCGCCTCGGGCGCCCTGGCGCTGCGGGCGGGGCGGCTCTCCTGGGGGTTCGGCGCGGCCGCGCGCGACACCTCGGGGGCCTTGGTGCGCTCTACGGACCTGCTCGGCCTCTCGTCGCTGGTGTTTCGGACCAGCCTCTTCGCGTTGGGCACGTCGGTCAAGTACGTTCGCGAGACGCTCGCCGGCACGACCGCGGACGCGTGGGCGGGTGACGTGGGGGTCGCGATCGCGGTCTTCGATCTGATGGCGTTGGGCGCGAGCGTACAGAACATCGGCGGGGATCTGGGCGGTGGCGCGCGGCTCACGCGGCGTACCCGCGCGGGTCTGACCATGAACTACGTCGATCCGCAGGGTGCGTATCGACTGCTCACGACGCTGGAAGGCCAGTGGCCGTCTGGCGTGGGGGCCGGGGCGGGGGCGGCGTTCCTGATCGCGGGCGTGGAGGGGGGCGTGGTGACGCGCGGCGTAGGAATCGTGGGGCGGCTCGGGTATGCCGGACACTCCCTGGCGACCGACCCCGCCCCCGTGTCGTGGGGCGCCGGCATCGAGCTCGGGCGGTTGCACGTGGACTACGCGTACCGTGCTTCCGGTCACAGCGGGGCAACCAGCACACACCGGCTCGGCGTGCGATGGAGCCCCTGACGGAGCGCGCGCGGCCGCGCTGGGGCCGCGTCGCGCGCCGGCTGCTGCGCTGGGTGTTGATCGGCGTGCCGGCGTTGCTCGCCCTGGCCCTGCTCTCGAGCGAGGACGCGCGTTACCTCGCGCGGGCGGGCGTCGAGGAGGCGCGCCTCCTCCTGAAGCGGCGGGCGATCGCGCGCCTCATCCAGGACCCGGCGACGACGCCCGCGCTGCGCCAGCGGCTGCTGCTCGTGCTCGCGGCGCGCGCCTACGCGGGGGACTCCCTCAAATTGCTGGTGGGCGATACCTACACCACGTACGTCAACGTGGGGCGGGACACCCTGCTGCTCGTGCTCTCCGCCAGCCGGCGGGATCGGTTGCGCGAGTACACGTGGCGGTACCCGGTCGTGGGCACCGTGCCGTACAAGGGCTTCTTCGACTTCAGCCAGGCGCGCCGCAACGCGGCCGAGCTCGACCAGCAGGGCTACGACACCTATCTGCGGCCCGCGGGGGCGTTCTCGACGCTCGGCTATTTCAGCGACCCGCTGCTCTCCACGATCGTCGAGCGCGACACGATGGAGCTGGTGGCCACCGTGATCCACGAGCTCGCGCACAACACGCTGTACGTGAAGAGCCAGACGCCGTTCAACGAGAGCTTCGCCAGCTTCGTCGGGTACCGGGGGGCGGAAGCCTTCTTCCGTTCCCGCCGAGACACGGCCGACGCGAAGCGCGCGGCCGCGCGGTGGCGCGACGAGCGCACCCTCGACGTGCTCTGGGCCGAGCTCGCCCGGCGGCTCGACTCGGCGTACGCAGGGCCGCTGTCCGGGCCCGAGCTCGAGCGGGCGCGGACGACGCTGTTCGGCTGGGCGCGGGCGCAACTCACGGGCCCCGTCGGCCAGTCGCTCGAGACGTACGACTGGCGCTGGTTCGCCCGGGCCCCGCTCAACAACGCCGTGGTGATCGCCCAGCGGCTCTATCGGATGAACCTGAACCTGTTCGAGGAGATCTATGTGCACTCGGGCGCGAACCTGACCGAGACGATCCGCGCGATTCAGCTGCGGGTGTTCACGCAACCGGGGACGGATCCGTACCAGGCGCTGTATTCGAGGCCCGGACTGCCGGCGGACTGAAAAAGACGGCGGTCAAGAACAAAGGCGGCGGTCAAGAACAAAGGCGGCGGTCGGGTGGTCAAACGGCAGGTGCGCCGGTCCACCGGCTCGTAGAGAGGTGCTTGCCCCGCACCGCCTCGTAAAGCGCCCACGTCAAACGACTGGCGTTGACCCGGAGTTGATCCAGTTCGCGTGCTTGCTCATCGGACAGGAGCCGGAGCTGGCGAGACAGGCGCAACGTGTACGAGAGCTCAGCGAGCGATCCCAGGGCAATGTCCAAGTAACGCCGGAACTCGCGCGGACCCTGCTTCGCGGACCCTTCCACGATGTTTGCAGCCGCACTGAACGCCGCCCGCCGGGCTTGTGAGGTGAGGCCGTACAACTCCTGTCGTGGAAATCCTGTGGTCGCACGATACACCGCCACAACGAGCTGGTCGCAAGCTTGCCACGCACGAAATCGCTCGTAGGGGATCATTGCCAGGAAATGTGGTTCGTTCGACGGCGGGCAGCGTCATCAAATCTCCGCGCACCGTATCACCTGACCGCCGCCTTTTGTCTTGACCGCCCGACCGCCGCCTCTTGCTTACTGCCGCCATCTCAGTTTCCGCGAAGCCTCTCTGCCTCAGCCACGCGCTGGAGTGCTATCGCATACGCCGCCGTGCGGAACGTCACGCCTCTTTGCTTCGCCAGGTCCCGCACTCCCACGTACGCCTTGGTGATCGTGGCCTGGAGCTCGCGGTTCACCTGCTCGTGCGTCCAGCGGTATTGCTGCAGGTTCTGCGACCATTCGTAATAGCTCACGGTCACGCCGCCCGCGTTCGCGAGGAAGTCCGGAATCACCGCGATGCCGCGCTCCGCGAGGATCAGGTCCGCCGTCGGCGTGGTCGGCTCGTTCGCGCCCTCCACCACGACCCGGCAGTCGACGGTCCGGGCGTTGGCCTCCCGCGTGATCACGCCGCCCAACGCCGCGGGCACCAGCCAGTCGCACGGGATCGTCCACAGCGCGGCGTTGGTGATCGCTTGGCCGCCCGGAAACTCCGAGACCGGCCGCCGCGCCGCGCCGTGGGCGAGCAGCGCGGGGACGTCGAGCCCCTGCTCGTTCACGATCCCGCCGTTCACGTCCGAGACGGCGACGACCTTCGCCCCCGCCTCCGCGGCGACGAGCCGCGCGAGGTGCCCGCCGACGTTGCCGAACCCCTGGATCACGACGCGGCTTCCCTTGAGCGGGACCCCGAAATCCCGGGCGTACTCCATCATCACGTACATCACGCCCCTGCCGGTCGCCTCCTCGCGCCCGAGCGACCCGCCGAGCGAGACCGGCTTGCCGGTGACGGCGGCCGGCGTGTAGCCGTGACGGCTGGAGTACTCGTCCAGGATCCAGGCCATGACCTGCGCGTTGGTGTTGACGTCCGGCGCGGGGATGTCGCGGTAGGGCCCCAGCATGATGGAGATGCGTTGCGTGAAGCGCCGGGTGAGGCGCTCGAGCTCGAGCTTGGAGAGCTTCTTCGGGTCGACGGTGACGCCGCCCTTCGCGCCGCCGAACGGGATGTCCATGAGCGCGGTCTTCCACGTCATGATCGCGGCGAGCCCGAGCACCTCATCGTGGTCGGCGTCGGGGTGGTAGCGGATCCCCCCCTTGCAGGGGCCGCGTGCACCGTTGTGCTGGATGCGGTATCCCGTGAAGACCTCGATGCGGCCGTCATCCATCCGTACCGGGACCTCGACCTGAACCTCGCGGAACGGCGACATGAGAATGCGGCGCATGTAGCCTTCGAGGTTGATGAGATCGGCGGCGCGGTCGAACTGGCTCGCGACGATGGCCTTCCCCGACATCGCGCTGCGGGGAGTGGCGGGAGCAGTCACGGGACCTCCGAGCGAGTCAGGGCTTGAGGCGGCGGCCGGCGAGGCGGGCCGCCGGGTGCTGCGCTTCCGACAGTGCGTGGGCGACGTTGATGCGACGCGCGCCGCGGCGTCCGGCGTCGGAGAGCACGCCGATCACGTCCGCCGCTCCCGGCGCCGGTGCGGCGTCGTCGGCGGCCTGCTCCAGCACGAACACCAGCCCGGTGGCGTCCTGCGTCACTGCGGCTTGCAGTGCGCTCCATCCGGCGTCGCCGGGAAGGGCGCGTTGTGCCACCACGAGCGGCACGGCCGCCGCGTCGAACGCCGCGCGGCCGACCAACGGCGCCCCCAGCCCGTCCGCGAGCGACCGCCAGGCGGGCAGCGCCGGACCCAGCGTCACCACCTGGCCGAACCGCCAGCGGGAATCGCGCGCCAGATCCAGGAACGCGGCGACGAGCGTCGCGTCGTCCGGGACGTCCGCGCCCGTGTCGGGGGCGAGCACGACCGTGCCGGTCTCGGCGAACCAGCGCTCGGCCGGTGAGAGGTCTTCCGGGCGGCGCGGGGCGTAGAAGGCGTAGCGCCGCGTGATTGCGATCTCCCGCTCCGCCCCCTGACGCTGCTCGGCATGCTCTGCCGCCTGGGCCGCGCCCTCGTAGGCCACCTCCGCCGCCTGGTAGCGTCCGGCGTCGCGCAGGATGCGGCCGCGCAGCCGCAACGTCTCCGTATGCGGCTCGAGCGCAAACGCGCGGTCGAGCGCCAGCAGCGCCCGGTTGCGGTCGCCCAGGCGGAAGGCGGCGTACCCGAGCTCGTGCCACGCGAGCGCCAGATCCGGGTCCGACTCGATGGCCTGCTCGAGGGCGCCGAGCGCGTCGCGGTAGCGCTCCAGCTCGATCAGGGCCGCACCCTTGAGCGTGAGCGGGAACGCCGAGTCCCCGAACTGCGCACGTGCCCCCTCGGCGAGGTGGAGCGCCTCCTCGCGCCGTCCGTGGCTGCGGAGCAGCTCGAAG
>QHUM01000029.1 GCA_003222135.1 Gemmatimonadota bacterium
GACCCGGTGCATCTGTTCGCGCCCGGGGAAGCCGTGCGGGTGCGCCGCAACGTAGGCGCGGACACGCCGTTCCCGCCCGAGGTGCCGCACGCGGTCAACCCGCCCGACGGCGCGATCATCTATTACTACCTCGCGTCCCAGCCGGCCGGCGAGATTGCGCTGGATGTGCTGGACGCGGGTGGCGCGATCGTGCGCCACCTCTCGAGCGCGGCCATAGAGCCGATGAAGGAAGCCGCGCAGCCCCCCGAGCCCAATTTCTGGATCGCCCCGCCGCAACCGCTCCCCAGCGCGGTCGGCACCAACCGGGTGAATTGGGACTTGCGCGCCGACGCTCCGGCGGCGTTGACCCACACGTTCGAGATCAACGCGAATCCCGGCCAGACGCCCCCGTCCCCCGAGGGGCCGCTCGTACCCCCCGGCGTCTACACGCTCAAGCTGACCGTTGGGGACAAAGCCTACACGCAAAGCTTGACGGTGGTGAACGATCCCCGCTCTCCCGCTCGGGGCCCGGACGTGCGCGCGCAGTACGCCTTACAGATGAAGATCATCGCCGGCATGAAGCAATCGTGGGACGGGTACCATCAGGTGGCGGCGCTGCGCACCGCGGTGGTGGCCGATACCGCATCAGCTCTGCCGGCCGCGGTCGTCGCGGCGGCGAAGGCATTCGACTCGACACTCGCCCTGGTGGGCGGCGATCTGGAGGGCGGGCGCGGTGGAGGGGGCGGTTTCTTCGGAGCCGGTCCTCGCCCGGCGCCGACCTTCGTGAGCGTGAACGACAATCTCGTGCGCCAGATCAACACGCTCGAGAACGGCGACCTGGCGCCGACGCCGGGGATGCAGACCGCCTACGTCGCCGGCTGCAGGGACCTCCAGACCGCGGTGACGGCGTGGACCGGGATCAACGGCGCGCCGCTCGCCGCGCTCAATGCCGTGCTGACCCAGAACAACCTCAAGCCGTTCGCGGCGACTGGTCGGGCGCTCGTCGCGCCGGGTTGTGCGAGGTCGTGAGGAGGGGCAACGAGGCCGCCAAGCCCAGCTGACAGCCACCTTACCAGGGCACCGCCCGTGCGCCAAGTTTTCCTCGTTCTTCTCCCCGGAGGGTGTCATGCGTCCGAAGCAAGATGACGGCAACGGGCAAAGGGTCTTTGGGACCTTCGTGGATCACCGGGAGCGAGTTCCGTAGGCGTCAATCGTAGAATGGAGGGCGCACATGACGAAGCTGAGGATCTCCGCCGCGTTGGCGGCTCTGATGTTGCTGGGCGCCGTGTCCGGAGTGGCCGTGGGGCAGGGCACGGCCACCGCTCGCGAAGTCGTCGCGAAGGTCAGGGAAGCGGCCCGCACCTTGTCGAAAACGGGCGACGTCGCACCGTTCAACCAGAAGCAGGGGTCATGGGTGTGGAAAGACACCTACATCTTCGTGATCGACTGCGACAAGAAGCTCATCGCAGGCCACCCCATAAAGCCTGAGCTCGTCGGCACGGACTACACGATGCTCAAGGACACCAAGGGGAAGAACGTATTCCCAGAGGGCTGGTGCGACGCGGCGCGGCAGCCGTCGGGGACCTGGGTCGAGTATTCGTGGCCCAAACCCGGCGAGACGGCAGGCTCCCGCAAGCTCAGCTACGGCCTGGGTGCGACAGGTACCCCGTACGCCGTGGGCGCGGGGATCTACGACGAGAAGGCGACCCTCGCGGAACTCCGGAGGCTAACGGGCAAGCAGTAGGCCGCTCGGGGGACACCTGTGCCCAGCATCATAAGCCGACCCACCGGGCGAGCGCGGCGGGGGGATATGCAAACCGCCTACTCCGGTTGTCCACCACCACTTCCGCCGCGGTGCGAATCGGCCGACCACTGCTGGCTGGGAGCGTGGTCGGGAGCACCAAGCGCGCGAGGAACACCGATGTAGGATCTTGTCCGAGGACGTGTTCGGGGAGCGGTCGGGGGCCAACCTTGTCGCACGAGTCGTCGCCCTCGTGCCACGCCGCCCACGCTGCGAAGATCGCGTCCTGGAGCTCTCTCCGGGCGCCGTCCGTACGCGTAAACACCGGCCACGTCGGCGGCGGGAGCGGTGGCGGGTCCGGCTCTTGCCGGAGGTAGAGCTTCACTTCATACGCGGGGCCTGGTGTCTGAGCCGGCTCGCCGAGCACCAGACGCACGAACACGTCCGCCACCACGCCTTGAAGCGATGGCTTGAAGCCGCCGATCAAGTGGGCGTCGCTCTGCTCGTCGAACCAGCGGTCCAGCGGGAGGGGCGCGGCGCGGGGCACCTCGATGATCCGTCCGAGCCGATCGAGCGCTATGCCGGGCTTCACGACGACCCGCTCGCCGCGACCGTCGGTCTCTCTCTCCCATGTCACCTCGAGGCCGGCGAGCGTGCCGCTGCCGTGTAGGTACGCCAGCGCGCGCGCCAGCCCGGGGTGGTTGTCCAGCTGCTCGGCATCGAGGTGCTGCGCGTTGAGCAGGACGCCGGTGGCGTAGAACACCCGACCGCGAGCCTCCCGCGCTCGCGCGACGACATCACTCCTCGCTACCGGCGCCACGATCGTGACCAGCGTGTCGACCGGATCGCTCTCAATGCCGTCATCGTCGACCACGATCAACCGGAACCGGTGCCGGCCCGGTAACAGGATGTTCTCGACACGGAGCCGTGGTTCCGTCGTCTCGAACGGCTGGTGCAACTCGAGCGTCGGCATCTCAGGTCATCATGATCCATTTGTACGACGTGATCTGATGCCCGGGCACCGGGGTCGACTCCGTACCGTCGAGGGTGAACGGCTGCCCGAACGCGACTTCGGGGGGCATGGCCGTGAGCACGGCTTGTGGCTTCCGGTCATCTGGGCTTATCGTGACCCGCTGCTCGACTGGGGTCGATTCCACACCCTTCTCGTCCACCACAATGAGCTGGAAGACGTGGTCCCCGGGGTCCACCGGGTTCGTCACTGAAGCGTCAACAGTGACGGTGGCATCGGACGTCACTACAGGTGCGCCCACGACGAGTTGGCTGGGGTCGACGTGCGTCATGTCATCCTCCGAAGTGTAGAGCAACGTTCTCACTGGATCAGTCCACGCGTAGAACCAGATGTGCCGTCCGAGCTCGCTGCAGACTAGCCGCAGCTGAGTCGCTTCGCCTCCATGCGATCCGTAGTCCTGATGGTATTGACCAATCGCTGCGGCGAGAGCTCACCGAGCGACGCCTTCAGCGGGCGCAGCCCAAACAGGAAACCCCGCCGCCCCTCGGACGTCACCCCGAGGACGCGTATCCGCGGATGTGCGCGGAGCAGTCGCCCGCAGTCTTGCGGAAGGCGAGAATCCCGGAGCGCGAGGACGACGACGTCCGCCCGGGTCTCCGCAACAGTGGCCCGCAACCTGCCTCGATTCGACAGCACGCCG
>QHUM01000025.1 GCA_003222135.1 Gemmatimonadota bacterium
CGGACGCATGGCGGGCGATCCATTGGTCGTTCCTCTTCGGGTTCACGCTCACGCTCACGGGGCTCGTGGGCGTCGCCGGGATGCACGTCGGCACACCGGGCGAGGGCGCGGCCCGGGCGGGCGTGCTCGTGGCGATCTTCGCCTACGGCGCATGGGCCGTGGTGGTCACCTTCATGGTCGGCGCGGGGTGGGCCCTGGCGCGGGGCTACGTCGCGGCCGAGCCCGGTCTCACCGCGACGCACGCGGTGTTTCTGTACGACATGCTGCATCCCTTCGCCCTCGCGGCGCAGCGCACCGCCGGGTTTGCACTCGGGATCTCGACCTATCTGTTCGGCTGGGCAGTGATCAACGGGAAGGTGCTGCCGCGGCGCCTCGGGGCCGGCGCCGTGGCCGGTGGTGTGATCGCGGCGGCGCTGGCGCTCGCGTTCCCGGAAAGCACGAAGGCCGACGAGGCGGCCTTCGTACTTCCCGTGCTCTGGCAGGTAGTGACCGGCGCGGTGCTGCTGCGCCGGCCCTGACGATCAGCGCACCCGCAGCCGGACGATCCGGCTCGACCAGCCGTTGGACGATGGGTCGCCGGTGCGAGACATGACCTGCAGGGTAACGATGTCGCCCGATTTGACCTTACGGAGCGCCTCGCGGAACGCGGCCCGAGTACGCGTCGGGGTGCCGTTCACCGAGACGATGATGTCCGGAGCGCCGTCGTCCGCACTGGACAGCCGCCCGTACGCCGGCCCGTCGGGCGATACCTCGGTGACGACCATGCCGCCCCCGGCTTGCGCGAACACCGCGCTGAGCCGGGTATCCTGGCGGTCGTCCTGTGAGAGCGGCTCGACCGAGATGCCCAGCGCTTCCTCCTTGGCGGACGCATCGCTCTTGGGCTTCACACGGCCAGTCGACGCCACCTCGGTCTCCGAATCGGTCGGCGCGCGCGCCAAGCGCACGGTGAACGTCTTCTTTTCGCCGCCCTGCCGCTGTACCGTCACGTCGACGCTCTCACCGGGCCGTTTGAAGCCCACCTTCTGCTGCAGCTGCGGGGTGTTGTCGATCGGCTGCCCGTCGAGCGCCACGATCACGTCGCCCGGCTGTAACCCAGCGTCTTTGGCGGGTGACTGCCCCGGAGCGAAGCTCTCGACCAGCACGCCGCGGATCTGCTTCAGACCCACGGCCTCGGCGTCCTCCTGGCGCGCGTCGTCGATCCGGATCCCCATGACGGCGCGCTCGACGTGGCCGGTCTTCACGAGCTGGTCCATCACCGTGCGCGCCAGGTTGATCGGAATCGCGAAGCCGTAGCCCGAGTAGTAGCCGGTCTCGCTCGCGATCGCCGAGTTGATGCCGATGACCTGACCCTGGATGTTGACGAGCGGCCCGCCCGAGTTGCCCGGATTGATGGCCGCGTCGGTTTGAATAAAGTCCTGGATGCCGTAGCTCGGCCGCGGGAGGCCCTGCAGCAGCCGCCCCTTTGCGCTGATGATGCCGGCGGTCACGGTGAACGCGAACGCCTCGCCCAGCGGGTTCCCGACGGCGAGGGCCCACTCCCCCACGCGGGTCGAGTCGGAGTTGCCGAAGCCGACCGTCGGCAGGTTGCGGGCGTCGATGCGGATCACCGCGACGTCGGTGTTGGGGTCGGTCCCCACGACCTTGGCCGTGAACTCACGCTTGTCGTACAGCTTCACGGTCACCCGGTCCGCGCCCGCGACCACGTGGTTGTTGGTCAGGATGTAACCGTCGGGCGAGACGATGAACCCCGAGCCCGAGCCCTGCTCGACCTGCGGGCGGCGCCGCTGCGGGAAAAAGTCCTCGAACCCCGGCGGCAGCTTCTGGCCCTGCGCGCGCTCGACGTGCTGTGACTTGATGAACACGACCGCCGGCTTGACGTGGTCCGCCACGGCGACGAACGCGTTGCCGATGTCGGCGGCGGGCTTGGCGGCTGGGATTTGGAACGATGTCCCCGCCGCCTGGGCCGCGGGAACGAAGTCCGCCGCGGCGCCCCGCTTGGGCAAGTCGAGCGTAGACGCGAACGCCAGCCCGAAAACGAAGGCCAGGGCGACCAGGGCCCCGAACTTCAACCAATCTCTCGTACGCACCGCCATTGCTTGTCTCCTTTATTTCTTCTTGTCGTCGTCCACGATCTCGTAGTCGGCGTCCACGACGTTGTCTTTCTGCTCCGCCGCGGGCTCCGCCGGCCCGGCTCCGGGCGGCGGCTCCGCGCCGGGAGCCCCGGCGCCGCGCTGCGCGGCATACAGGGACGCGCCGGCCGCGGAATACGCCTGCTGCAGCTCGTCCAGCGCCCGGGAGATCTCGTCCGCGCTCCCCGAGCGGAGGGCCTGCTTCGCTCCTTCGATGGACTTGTCGAGCTGCGCCTTGAGCGACGCGTCGAGCTTCTCGACCCACTCTTT
Organism: Gemmatimonadota bacterium; assembly: GCA_003222135.1. GTDB lineage: Bacteria > Gemmatimonadota > Gemmatimonadetes > Gemmatimonadales > GWC2-71-9 > 20CM-4-69-16. The sequence goes on from QHUM01000025.1 coordinate 2,400, forward strand.
GGAATTCTTCTCCACCTCGTACACCATCGTGTCGAGCCGGTTGCGCCGCTCGATCTCTTCACGGCGCCGCTTGTCCTCCGCCGCGTGGGCTTCCGCATCCTTGACCATCTTGTCGATGTCTTTGTCACCGATCCCGGACGATGCCTCGATGCGGATCTTCTGCTCCTTGCCGGTCGCCTTGTCCTTGGCGGACACGTGCAGGATGCCGTTCGCGTCGATGTCGAACGTCACCTCGATCTGCGGCACGCCGCGCGGGGCAGGCGGAATCCCGGTCAGCTGGAACTTCCCGATGGTGCGGTTGTCCAACGCCATCTGGCGCTCGCCCTGCAGCACGTGGATCTCGACCGTGGTCTGGTTGTCCTCCGCCGTCGAGAAGATCTCCGACTTCTTGGTCGGGATCGTCGTGTTCCGCGGAATAAGAACGGTGGTGACCCCGCCCAGGGTTTCAATGCCCAGCGACAGCGGCGTCACGTCGAGCAGCAGGACGTCCTTCACCTCGCCCGCCAGCACGCCGCCCTGGATCGCGGCCCCGATCGCCACGACCTCGTCGGGATTCACGCCCTTGTGGGGGTCCTTGCCGAAGAAGCCCTTGACGATCTCCTGGACCTTGGGCATCCGGGTCTGGCCGCCGACGAGAATCACCTCGTCGATCTCCGAGGGCTTGAGCCCGGCGTCCTTCAGGGCCTGCTCCATCGGCGGGAGGGTCCGCTTGACCAGGTCGTCGACGAGCTGCTCGAGCTTCGCCCGCGTGAGCGTGATATTCAGGTGCTTGGGCCCGGACTGGTCCGCCGTGATGAACGGGAGGTTGATCTCCGTCTGCATCACGGTCGACAGCTCCATCTTCGCCTTCTCCGCGGCTTCCTTGAGCCGCTGCAGGGCCATCGGGTCCTTGGACAGGTCGATCCCCTGATCGCGCTTGAACTCCGCCACGAGCCATTCCATGATGCGGGCGTCGAAATCGTCGCCGCCCAGGTGCGTGTCGCCGTTGGTCGACTTCACCTCGAACACGCCTTCCGCGAGCTCGAGCACCGAGATGTCGTACGTGCCGCCGCCCAGATCGTAGACCGCGACTTTCTCTTCCTTCTTCTTGTCGAGGCCGTAGGCCAGCGCAGACGCCGTCGGCTCGTTGATGATCCGCACCACGTCGAGGCCGGCAATCTTCCCGGCGTCCTTGGTGGCCTGGCGTTGCGAGTCGTTGAAGTACGCGGGGACAGTGATGACGGCCTTCTCGACCTTGTGGCCGAGGTAGTCCTCCGCCGTCTGCTTCATCTTCTGCAAGATCATCGCCGAGATCTCGGGTGGCGTGTAGCGCTTCCCCTGGATCTCGACCGAGGCAAGCCCGTTCGGCCCCTCGACGACCTTGTAGGGGACGCGCTTCGTTTCCTCCACCACTTCGTTCATCCGCCGCCCCATGAAGCGCTTGATCGAAAAGACGGTATTCTGCGGGTTGGTCACGGCCTGGCGCTTCGCCACCTGACCGACGAGGCGCTCACCATCTTTCGTGAATCCGACCACGGACGGCGTGACGCGCCCACCTTCGGCGTTGGGAATGACGACGGGATCGCCGCCCTCCATCACTGCGACCACCGAGTTGGTGGTCCCGAGGTCGATCCCGATGATTTTCTCAGCCATGACGACCACTCCTTAACATGAGGGTGATGCACAGACCGGCTGGCTCGTCGCACAAGCAATCAGCGTGCCTCCGAAAGATGCCAAAAAGGCAGAGGGAAGGCTATCTTTAGCAACCGTGTTTCCCTACAAAGACGAGAACCCCACCGAGCTCACGCCGGTCGTAACGCTCGGCGTCATAGCGCTCAACGTGCTGGCGTGGGTGGTCATCCAGGGGATGGGTGCCGATGAGCCGCTGGCACGCTCGGTGTGCCAGCTCGGCCTTATCCCGGCGGAGGTGTTGCGCTCGGCTCCACCGGGGACGTCCGTGCCGCTCGGACCCGGCCTGCGCTGCGTCCTGACCGCCGAACCTCACTGGTGGACGGTGCTCACCTCGATGTTCATGCACGGCGGATGGTTCCATCTGCTGGGCAACATGTGGTTCCTGTGGGTGTTCGGGAACAACATCGAGGACTCGATGGGGCATGCGCGCTTCGTCCTGTTCTATCTGCTCAGCGGCGTGGCGGCGGCCGCGACGCAGGTACTGATCTCGCCGCACTCGGTCGTGCCGATGGTGGGTGCCTCTGGGGCGATCAGCGGCGTGATGGGCGCCTACATCCTCCTCTACCCGCGCGTGCGCGTGCACACGCTGGTGACGCTGGGGTTCTTCGTGACGACCGTGGCGCTGCCGGCCTATGTGATGCTCGGCTACTGGTTCGTGCTGCAGCTCCTGATGGGAGCGGTGGGCTCGGTCTCGCGCACAGAGGGAGGCGTGGCCGTGTGGGCCCATGTGGGTGGGTTCGTCGCGGGCATCGTGCTGATCAAACTGTTCGCGAACCGGGAATACCTCGAGCGGCGGCGGGGCGGGGTCGTCATCCTTCCGCGTGGTGTTTGATCGTTTTCCCCTCCACGACGAAGACCACGTCTTCGGCGATGTTGGTGGCGAGGTCCGCCACGCGCTCGAGATTACGGCTCACCAGGAACAGCTCCATGGCGGCCCCGATGATGTGGGGGTCTTCCATCATGTGCGTGAGGAGGATCCGGAAGACCGACCGATTCAGCGCGTCGACCGAGTCGTCCCGGCGGCAGATGTCCCGGCCCAGTACCGCGTCGCCTCGTACGAATGCATCCAGGGCGCCCGAGAGCATGCCCCGCGCCTGCCGCGCCATCTCGACGAGCTCCGGCTCCGGGGCGACCAGGTGCGCGGCGAGGAGGCGTTCGGCGCACTGCGCGATGTTCACCGCGTGATCTCCCACGCGCTCCAAGTCGTTGGCGATCTTCATCGCCGCGAGCAGCAGCCGGAGGTCGCGGGCCATGGGCTGCTGCGTGGCGAGCAGGTCCACGACGGTTTCCTCGATCTCTATCTCGAGGCTGTCGAGCATGCCGTCTCCCGCGATGACCTGCGCCGCGAGTGTCCCGTCGCGCTTGAGCACGGCGTCGAGCGCCGTGCCGAGCGCCACCTGGGCGTCGGCCGACATGTTGAGGAGCTTCGACTTGAGCTCCGAGAGCTCGTCGTGAAAGTGGCGGTGAACCCCGGGGCCGCGCCCCGGGGTCAGCCCACCCTGGTCGGGCATCCCGTTCATCCGAACCTCCCCGTGATATAGGCCTCGGTCCGCTCGTCCGACGGCCTCGTGAAGAGCTGCTTCGTGTCCCCGAACTCGATGATGCGACCAAGGTAGAAGAATCCCGTGTAGTCCGAGACGCGGGACGCCTGCTGCATGTTGTGGGTCACGATCACGATGCTAAACGCCTGTTTGAGCTCCACCATGAGCTCCTCGATGCGCTGCGTCGCGGCCGGATCGAGCGCCGAGCACGGCTCGTCCATGAGGAGCACTTCGGGCTCGTTGGCGAGCGCGCGGGCGATGCACAAACGCTGTTGCTGCCCGCCCGACAAGCTGGTGCCGGGGGCCTGCAAGCGATCCTTGACTTCGTCCCACAGCGCCGCTCGGCGCAGCGCGCGCTCGACGCGCTCGGGCATGTCGCGCTCTGCGCAGAGTGCGTTGATCCGGGGTCCGTAGGCCACGTTGTCAAAAATGGACTTGGGGAACGGGTTCGGCTGCTGGAACACCATCCCGACGACCTGGCGCAGCGCCACCGGGTCGGTCCCACGGGAGAACACGGAGACCCCTTCGAGCAGGATGTCGCCGGTGTGACGCGTGTGCGGGATGAGCTCGTTCAGGCGGTTAATCGAGCGCAAGAAGGTGCTCTTGCCGCACCCCGATGGGCCGATAAGCGCGGTCACGGCCTGGCGCGGCACGGTGAGGCTCAGATCGAACAGCGCCTGCGTGATCCCGTACCAGAAATTGTAGCGGCGCACGTCGAGGATCGGCGTCGCGAACGGGGTCGGCCGTACCGCGGCGCGCGGCGCCTGGGGGCGCTCTTCCTGCATGGGCGGCATCGCCACGCTCATCCGAACCTCCCGGTGATGTACGCTTCCGTCCGCTCCTCGTTCGGCCGGGTGAACAGCTCATCGGTGCGCCCGACCTCGACGAGATCGCCCAGGTAGAAAAACGCCGTGTAGTCCGACACGCGCGCCGCCTGCTGCATATTGTGGGTAACGATGACGATGGTGTACAGGCGCTTGAGCTCGTGGCACAGCTCTTCGATCCGCTGGGTGCCGGCAGGATCGAGCGACGCCGTCGGCTCGTCCAGGAGCAGCACCTCCGGCTGGGGCGCGAGCGCCCGGGCGATGCAGAGGCGTTGCTGCTGGCCCCCGGACAGCGCGAGCGCGCTGGCCCGCAGCCGATCCTTCACTTCGTCCCATAACGCCGCCTGGGTGAGCGCCCGCTCGACCACGTCGTCCAGCGCGCGCCGGCCGCGGTGCCCGTTCACGCGCAGCCCCGCTGCGACGTTGTCGTAGATCGACATCGTGGGGAATGGCGTGGGGCGCTGAAACACCATCCCGATCCGGCGGCGCAGCTGCACGGGGTCGACGGCGTCGTCGTAGACGTCGGCGCCGTCCAGCAGGACGCGGCCGGTGACCCAGCCTCCCTCGGACAGCTCATGCATCCGGTTCAGGCACCGCAGGAAGGTGCTCTTGCCGCAGCCGGACGGGCCGATCACGGCCGTCACCGTGTGCGCCGGGAAGAGGATGCTGACATCCTTCACGACCGCACGGCGCCCGTACAGGGCCGTGAGGCGCACGGCCTCGAGCCGCAGCCGAGCGTCAGCGGGCGGCGCCATGGCGTTGCCGGATGGCCCAGCGGGCCGTGACGCCGAGCAGCAGCACCAGGCTCATGAGCACGAGGGCCGAGGCCCACGCGAGGCGGTGCCATTCCTCGAACGGCCCCGAAGCGTACTCATAGATCTGATGCGGCAGGGTCTGCATCGGCTGCGTGACGCTGGTCGAGAAGTTCAAGTTGCCGAGCGCGGTGAAGAGCAGCGGCGCCGTCTCACCGGCGATGCGGGCGACGCCGACCAGGCAGCCGGTGACGATCCCGGCGAGCGCGGTCCGCGCCACGACGCGGAGCGAGGTGCGCCAGCGGGGGTACCCGAGCGCCAAGGCGGCCTCGCGCAGCGAGTGGGGCACGAGCCGCACCATCTCCTCGGTTGTGCGGGCGATCATGGGAATCATCAGCGCCGCGAGCGCCACGCTGCCGGCGAGCGCCGAGTACCCCCCCATGGGACGCACCAGCCAGGTCCACGCGAAGATCCCGATCACGATCGACGGGGTGCCGTTCAGAACATCGGCGACGAACCGCACGATCCAGCCGAGGCGGCCGGAGCCGTACTCGGCGAGGTACAGCCCCGTGCCGATGCCGATCGGCAACCCGATCAGCGCCGCGAGTCCGACGATGATGCCCGTGCCGACGATCGCGTTGGCCACGCCGCCGCCGGACTGGCCGGCGGGAACGGGATTCTTGGTGAAGAAGTCCCAATTGAGCGACGACGCCCCCTTGGCGATCAGGTCGCCGAGGATCAGCACGAGCGCGAGCACCGCCGTGAACGACAGCACCGCCACGAGGCCCGTCATCAGGCCGCTCGTGACGTGGCGCCGCAGGCTGCGGCCGCTCACAAGGCCCGGCTCCCCACGGCCGTGCCGCGGGCCACGCGCCAGATCAAGAGGCGCGCGCAGGCGTTCACGATCACCGTGACGACGAAGAGCACCAGTCCCACCTCGAACATGGCCGCCAGGTGGAGATCGCTGACGGCTTCGCTGAACTCGTTGGCGATGGCGGCGGCCATCGTGTAGGCGGGTTGCAGCACGGAGAGGCTGATGTCGTGGCGATTGCCGATCACCATCGTGACCGCCATCGTCTCGCCGAGCGCACGGCCGAGCCCGAGGATCACGGCGCCGATCAGCCCGGCGCGGCCGTAGGGCACCACGGCGGTCCACACCGCCTCCCACCGCGTGGCCCCCATCCCGAGCGCGGCCTCGCGTTGGCTGGCGGGGACGGCGAGGAGCACCTCCCGGGACACGGCGGCGATGTAGGGGACGATCATGATGGCGAGGATGATGCCTCCGGCGAGTAGCGAGTTGCCGTAGAACACGCCGCCGAACAATGGCGTCCAGCCCAGCGTCGCGCGCAGCGGCGGTACCACGTAGCTCCGCAGGAACGGGATCAGCACGAAGATCCCCCACAGGCCGTACACCACGCTCGGGATCGCCGCGAGCAGCTCCACCAGGAAGGCGATCGGCTGGCGGAGCCACTTGGGCGAGAACTCCGTCAAGTAGATCGCGACGCCGAGGGCGAGCGGCACCGCGATCAGCAAGGCCAGCAGCGAGGAGGCGAGCGTCCCGAAGATCATCGGCGCGGCGCCGAACACGCCGGCTACGGGATCCCACACCGATGTCCACACGAACGGCAGCCCGAACCGCTTGATCGCGGGCCACGCGCCAACCACCAGTTCGGCGAGCAGGGTGACGAGCAGCAGCGGCAGGACGAGCGCCAGCGCCGTGAGGGTGGCGCGGTACAGCCGGTCGCCGACGTTCGTCCCTCGCAGGGTCCGCCACTCCGACTGAGGGGTGGGGGCGGGAGCTGGGACGGCGTGCGGCGTCGTGGCGGGATGGATAGGCAGTGTCGTCATACGGTCGGAAACGTATTCGGCGTCTGTCACGGACCTGTAACAGCGCGGCATGGCACAAAAAAAGCCCCCCCGCAGGCGCATACCGCCGTGCGGGGGGTGAGAACGGCAGCCGGAAGGAGGGTTACCGCGCTGCCGTCGTCCAGACGGGCTTGCCGTCGACCGAAATCGACTTCAAGCGAGTCTCTATCCAGGGCCGCAGCTGGCTCGGCAGAGCGGCGTAGCCGAGCTCGTTGGCGCGCGCCTGTCCGTCGGTCTCGGCCCACCAAATGAACTGCACCAGCGCCCTGGCCTTGGCGATGTCGCTGTAGGTCTTGTGGACCAACAGCCAGGTCATCGTGGCGATCGGATACGCATCGGCGCCGTCCGGGTTGGTGATCGAGATCCGGAAGTCGGTGGTCGGGGACAGGGTCTTCAACGCGCCGGCGAGCGCCGCCGTCACCGACGGGAGCGCGGGGGTGATGTACTTCCCGGCCGAGTTGCGCACCTGGCCGTAGGCCATCTTGTTGCTGGTGGCGTACGCGAGCTCCACGTAGCCGATGCCGCCAGGCGTCTGGTTCACGGTCGCCGCCACGCCCTCGTTGCCCTTGCCGCCCAGCCCCACGGGCCAGTTGACCGAGGTCCCCTTGCCGACCTTCTGTGCCCAGTCCGAGCTCACCTTCGAGAGGTAGTCGGTGAACCCGTAGCTCGTGCCCGAGCCGTCGGAGCGGTGCACGACCACGATATCCGTCGCCGGAAGCGACGCGCCGGGGTTGACGCTTGTCAGACGGGCGTCGTTCCACTTGGTGACCTTCCCGAGGAAGATGTCCGCGATCAGGTCGGGCGTGAACTTCAGCTGCTGGCTCACTCCCGGCACGCTGTAGGTGATCACGATCGCGCCGAGCACGGTCGGGATGTGGAGCACGTTGCCCTGGATCGCGGCGATGGCGGAGTCGCTCATCGGCGCGTCCGAGCCGCCGAAGTCCACCGTGCCGTCGGAGAACTGGCGGATCCCGCCGCCCGAGCCGATCGACTGGTAGTTCAGCTGCACATCGGGATGGGCCTTGTTGTAGGTCAGCATCCAGTCTTGGTAAATGATATTGGGAAACGTCGCGCCGGCGCCGTTCAGCTTCACCTGAGCGGCCGCGGGAGCGGCGAGCGCCAGTGCGGCGGAGGCCAGCAGAGCAAGCTTCGTGTGCTTCATGGGTCGGTATCCCCTTGGGCTTAGAACGTGAACTGCATCTGGAAGAGCCCCCGCGACCGCACGGCATCCTGCACGGGCGTCGGGGTACCTTCGTATGACAGGAGGTCGACGTCGGCGAGCACGCGCAGGTTGGGCGAGACCTGATACGACACGCCACCGATGCCTCGGGTGAGCCGATCACCGCTCACACTCGTGTTCGGATCGACGACATCGACGCGGGCGATCAGCGCGACACCGCTGTTCGGCACGTGATAGACCCCGAATCCGCTGATGACGCGGCCGGTTGCGTTCGGACTGGCGCCGACGGGTGAGATCGTGTCCTTTGTGGCCGCGAACTCGCCGGCGAGAGTGAACTGCTTCGACCGATAGGACAGCATGCCGATGAAGCGGTTGCGGTCGCCTCCCCCGGTGTATTTGCCGACGCCGGCGTAGCCGGTCAGGCGGAGACCGCCGACGCGGCTGTTGTCGTCGGTGGTGGCCAGGCGGACCGAGACGCGCGCCTGCACGTCCTTGCGCTTGTCTCCCGTGCCACCGCTATAGCCTTCACCGTTCACCACGGTGAGCTGGCCGTTCACTTGATCGTCTTTCCACTTGCCGTCGATCCCGGCGCCGAAGTCGGCGGCGGTGGCGTACCCATTGCGGTCGAGCGCCATCGTTCCCTGCATGCGGTAGTCCCACAGCGCCTCTTCCCAATCGAGCCACGGGGTGTGCAGCAGGCCGAGTTTGTAGCTGAGGGCGCTGCCGGTCGGGGTCCACGCGGCGTACGCGTACTTAAGCCGGACCACCGTCTGCGTCGCGCTCACCGCACTAGGCGCTGGCAAGATGTCCGCCGTCACGCGGGTCTGGACGCCACCGGCGAACCGGCCGATCACGTTGATGTAGGCGCGCTGGACGGAGAAGTTGTTCTGGTGGCCAAGGCCCAAGCTGTCCTTGAGCTGGTAGAGGAACTGGCCATACACGACGCCGCCCACGGTCACCTGGGGTGCCGGTGGTGCCTGCGGGGCCTGCGCCGCGAGTGCGGCGGTGCTCGTCGCGATGGCAGCTACGGTCATCCCGAGCGCCCGACGATAGGAAAACGGCATGGGCTGTTTCCCCTCCTTAGGGGATTGAGTTGGAAGCTACGCTGTGGTGTCGAAGCAGCGACGATGAAACGAACACGACCACGTCACGGAGAAGCCGGTCGAGTGTAACGGCTCGGTAACGCCGCCCGGCGAGCGGCGCGGGACTTGGGGAGGGGCGGGGGTGGAGGCACGACGCCGGCCGCCATGTCGTCGGCGAAGGCACGCAGCGCTTGCGTGAGTGCCGCGAGCGAGACGCCGAACCACTCCGCCTCGAGACGCCGAAACAGCTCGTCTCGAGTTCGGCCGGCGAGTCGGGCCAAGGCGAGCAGCCCGGCGCTGGCGGGCCGGGGTCCCGGCCGCCGGCCGCGTGCACGCGGAGCGGACCGAACGCCCCGCAGCGCGACCGCATGGAGACGGCGCGCCCGCTCGGCTGCGGCTTCGGCGACGGCGACTCCCATCGCGGCCCCGAGGACCTGAAGGTCGTGCAGCTCTCCGAGCAGCGTCTGCAGCTGCTTCAGCGACTCGAGCGTAGGGGCGAGCAGCGGCTGCTCGCCGGCGAGGGGCTCGAGCAGGTAGCGCAGCCGCTTCACGGCGATGCGGGCGGCGTGGATCGCGTCCGCGTCGGGGCCGGCGCGGGCGGCCGCGAGCTCCTGCTCGAGCTCGGCCACGTGCTCACGGATCAGCGGGCTGATGGCGGCCGCGAACGATGGCGCGGCCGGGCCCGCTTCGAGCAGCGTGGCGCTCAGGCCACGACGCACCCGGCGCTCGAGCTGGCGGAACTCCGGCGGCACCGTGCGGCGGAGGTCGGCGTAGGCCTGTTCCTGCTGCTGAGCGAGCCGGGCGAGCAGCCACGGCAGGCCGGGCGCCAGGCGCCGCCCCAGCTCGGCGCGGTGGCTCCGCACCCAGCCGAGCTGCACCTCGGCGTCGCGCGCGGCGCCGGTCGCGCGGGTGACGTCGCGCAGCCGGCGCTGCAGCTTCTTCGGTACCGCGTCGCCCAGCTCCGCTCGAAAGCTGCGCAGCGCCGAGCGCACCCGCCGCAGCGCCACGCGAAAGTCGTGTAGGGCCTCGGCGTCATCTAGGGCGGCCAGCCGGCCGCACCCCACGCGCGCTTCGTCCAGCAGGGCGAGGCCGACCAGCGCCGCGGCGGCGGGGGCGGGGCGGGCGAGCAGGTCGACCGGGGGCTTACTCATCGTCGACGAGGCGGCGCAGGTGTTTGGGACCAAGGAACCAGTCGAGCGTGGCCGCCCCTTTGCCGATCGCGCCGGGGAATTCGAGCAGGCAGGCCGCGCCCTTGCGCAGCTCGAGGAAGGGCCCGTTCGAGCCCGCGAGCAGCGCGCACACCAGCTGGCTCAAGTCCGGCTCGTGCCCGACGATCGTCATGGTGTTCCGCGCGGCCTGCCCCGTGAGCCAGCCGATGACCCGGTCGATGCCGGTGCCGGGCGCGAGCTCCGGCACGCGCTCGACGCGCGGATGGCCGTACGCGTGGGCGATGATCTCGGCGGTCTCGAGCGCCCGCTTGTAGGGACTGGCGGCGAGCAGCTCGAGCTCGGGGACGAGCTCTTTCAGACCCAGGGCGGCGCGCGCCATCTTGCGCCGCCCGTCGGGCGTCAGGGGCCGGGCGGCGTCGTCCTTGTGCGAGCGCGCGAAGGCTTCCCGGTCTTCGGCGATGGCGTGGCGGACGACGACGAGGCGCATGCGCTGCGCCGGTCAGGCGGAATCGCGGGCTCGCTCCGCCAGGGGCGCCGGCTCGGCGGGCTCGCCGCTGACGCGCGGGCGTCGCACGATCGGGACGAAGGGAGGGTGAGGCTCTCCTCCCTCGCGCGCCGCTTCGCGGGCGAGGTGCTGCAGGACGAGCTGGGATCGTATCACCGGGTCGGCGGCGGCGCGCGCGCGCCGGCGGTATGAGCCATCGGGGAGCAGCTCGCGCGCCTTGACGTTGTCGGCGAGCACGGCTTGCAGGACGTCCCCCACGATGCGCGCCTGGATCCCCGCATCTTCGATGGGAAAAACGGTCTCGATGCGGCGCCAGAAGTTGCGGGGCATCCAGTCGGCGCTGGCGAGGTATACCTCGGGATCACCCGCGTTCTCGAAATAGGAGATGCGGCTGTGCTCGAGGAACTTGTCCACGATGCTCGTCACGCGGATGTTCTCGGACACGCCGGGGAGGCCGGGGCGGAGGCAGCAAATGCCGCGGATCACGAGGTCGATGGTCACGCCGGCCTGCGAGGCGCCGTATAGCGCGTCGATCACGGACGGCTCGACCAGCGCGTTCATCTTGACGATGATCCGTGCGGGACGGCCGGCCTGAGCGTGACGCCGCTCGCGCTCGATCAGCGCGACGATTTTGTCCCGCAGGCCGAGCGGCGCCACCAGCAGCTTCTTCCATTTGTAGCCGTCGGCGTATCCGGTCAACAGGTTGAAGAGGGCGCTCGTGTCCTCGCCGAAGTCCGGGTGCGCGGTGAACAGGCCGAGATCGGTGTAGGTGCGCGCGGTGGCAGGATTGTAGTTCCCGGTGGAGAGGTGGACGTAGCGCCGGATGCCGTCCGCCTCCCGGCGCACGACGAGGGCGGCCTTGCAGTGGGTCTTCAAGCCCACGATGCCGTACACCACGTGCACCCCTGCCTGTTCGAGCACGCGCGCCCAGGCGATGTTGTTCTGCTCGTCCATCCGGGCCTTCAGCTCGACCAGCGCCGTCACCTGCTTGCCGTTCTGCGCCGCCCGTGCCAGCGCGGCGATGATGGGGCTCGCACTGGTGCGGTACAACGTCTGCTTGATCGCGAGGACCTGCGGGTCGTCCGCCGCCCGCTCGATCAAGTCCACGACGCATCCGAACGATTCGTAGGGCAGGTGCACCAGCACGTCGTGCGCGCGGATCACATCGAAGATGTCCTGCCCCTGAGCGAACGGCGGGGACACGCGGGGCACGAGCGGCTCGTCGCGCAACCCAGCGCAATCGTCCAGTCGGTGCAGCGCCATCAGCACGGTGAGATCGACGGGCCCGGCGACGCGATACACGTCGCGTGGCTCGAGGTCGTGCGCGTCGGTCAAGAGGCCCGTGAACACCTCGTCCGCATCGGCGGAGATCTCGAGCCGCACCGGGTCGCTGCGCATTCGCTGCCGCAGGCTTTCCTCGATCGTCTCGAGCAGATCCTCGGCGTCTTCCTCCTGGATCGTGAGATCGGTGTTGCGGGTGACGCGGAACACGGTGTGGCTGACGACGCGCAGACCGCCGAACAGCTCGCGCAAATACCGCGCGATGATGTCCTCGAGCAGGATGAAACGCACCCGCCCCTCGCCGTGGGTCGACACCACCACGACACGGTCGAGCACGGCGGGCACCTGGACGACCGCGAAATGGCGGCGCGGCTGGCCGCCGTTCTGGCGCTCGACCACGAGCGCGATGTTGAGGCTCTTGTTGTGCACGTGGGGGAAGGGGTGGCCCGGATCGATCGCGAGCGGCGTCAGCACCGGATAGATGCTGGCGCGGAACAGGGCGTCCACGTGGCGGCGCTCCGCGGCGCTCAAGTCGTCGAACTGCACGCGCTCGACTCCGCCGGCGGCCAGCCCCGGCAGCACATCGGTTCCGAGAATGCGGTACTGCTCGGTGACGAGCTCGTGCACCCGGCGCTCGATGGCCGCGAGCTGCTCGGCGGGCGCCAGGCCGTCCGCCCCGTAGTCTTGCGGCTCGACCCCGGCGTACACCTGCTGCTGCAAGCCGGCCACTCGAATCTCGAAGAACTCGTCCAGGTTGGAGCTGAAGATCGCGAGGAACTTGAGGCGCTCGAGCCACGGGTTCGTCGCGTCCGCCGCCTCTTCCAGCACGCGGGCGTTGAACTCGAGCCAGGAGAGCTCCCGGTTCAGGTAGTGATCGGGTGGATAGGCGGGTAGGGCGCGCTCGGGCACGCTATTTCCTCGCTCGGGACCAGGTGAGGGTCAGCTCGGCGTGGAACGCCCGCTCGAACAGCACGGCCTTGCGCTTCGCATCCTCCAGCTCGATTGCCGGGTCGCGGGTGGCGCGCACCAGCATGCGGACCCAGCCATCCCCCACGCGACACCGCACGCCCTGGAGTACCTGCCCGTGGGCGCGGTCGAGGCCGTCGGCGACGCGGAGTACACCGCTCAACCGCCGGACCAGGCGGCGCTCGCCGCGATCGAGTCGGGCGAAGTTCGCGTGGGTCTTCTTTGGCGGGGCACGCCGATGGTAGCGGGCCACGTTCGCGATCAGCTCGATCTCGCGGGAGGAGAACCCCCGCAGGTCGCCGTGCATGATCAGGTGATACGCGTGCTTGTGGTGCTTCTCGTGGTTGATCAGGTAGCCGATGTCGTGCAGCAGCGCCGCCGCCTGCAGGATGTCGCGGCCGCCGGCCGGCAGGGCGTACGCGTCGCGCAGCGCATCGAAGATCGACACCGCGACGGTGGCGACCTGCTCGCAGTGCCGCTCGTTCGAATGGCACTTGCGGGCGAAGCGGCGCACGACGTCCATGCGGTCGGCGACCGGCGCACGCGGCGGCGACGCCGTTCCGTAGAGGTCGTCGATCATCGACAGCAGCACACCGTCGCGAACGCCGCGATCGTTCACCAGCACTCGCTGGGTGCCGAGCCGCCGCATCAGCCGGGCGATCGCGGCGACACCCGCGACCATGATGTCGGCCCGGCGCGGGTTGAGACCGGCAATCTGGCGGCGCGCGTCGAGCGGCGTTTCCCGCAGCCGGTCCAGGAAGCGAATGACCTCGGCGCGGCTGATCGCGTACTCGCGCGCGTGCACCACCTTGCCATCGCGCTCGAGCTGCGCCATCTCGGCCAGGTTGGTGAACGTGCCGCCGCTGCCGATCATCACCTCGGCGGCGAACGGAGGCTTGCCCATCTTCTCGTCGATGGTGTCGTCGATCGCACGGCGCAGGGCCTTCCAGTGCTTGCGCCGGAGCGGGTCTGACTTGCAGTAGCGCTCGCTCAGCCGCACCGCCCCCAAGGGAAGCGAGACGACCTGCTCGACCACGCCGCCCGCCGCGAGAATCACCTCTGCACTGCCGCCCCCGATATCGACGATGGCGGTCAAGCGGTCGCTCAGGTCGTAGTGGCGGGATACGCTCCGGAAGGCCAGCCGGGCTTCCTCTTCGGCGGGCACGATTTCGATTCGCACCCGGCAGCGCCGCCAGGCCTCGCGCACGAAGTCCCGCCCGTTCGCGGCCTCGCGCACGGCGCTGGTGGCGATGGCGCGCAGCTCGCTGACGCCGAAGCCTTCGGCGATGGCCTTCATCCGCCCCAACGTCTGGAGCGACTGCTCCATAGAACCGTCGCCGATGCGCCCGCTGGCGTACAGCCCGCGGCCCAGCCGCGTCATCTCGCGGTCCTGGTCGAGTACCCGGTAGGATCCGTCCGGCTGCACCTCGGCGACGACCAGCCGCATCGAGTTGGTGCCGATGTCGACCGCGGCGAGGCGCGGCGGCGGCGGCGCGGCGGGCGGCCTCGGAGTGGGGGCCGCTCCGCCCGTCGCCGCGGGCACGCTCGTCTGGGCTGTCGCGCTTACCATGCCGCCGGATCGTTGTGGGGTGAGAGAAATGGCGCCGCCAGCCGCTCGCGTCAATGCGCCACCGGCTCGAAGGATATCACCGTTGTGTAACAGATGTGCAACGGCCGCGTCTCGACGGCAAGCGCTTGTTGCACGTGGAGATGCGCGGTGTAGCTTCGCTCGAATGAAACTGTGGGAGCAGCTCGTCGTGGCGCCGGGCCGACGCGTCCACCTCGCCGAGTGGGATCCCGAGGACACGCGAGGCCACGGCAAGGACGCCGCGACCGAGGACGCACTCGCGCAGGCGATCGCCCGGCTCGACGAGCTGCAGTACGTGATGTTTGCCGACCATCGTCATGCCCTGCTGGTCGTGCTGCAAGGAATGGACGCCGCGGGTAAGGACGGCACCATCCGCCACGTGATGGCCGGGCTCAACCCTCAAGGGTGTCGCGTGACGGCGTTCAAGCGCCCTTCGGCCGAAGAGGCGGAACACGACTTCTTGTGGCGGATCCATCGAGCGGTCCCCGCGAAGGGCGACATCGCG
>QHUM01000057.1 GCA_003222135.1 Gemmatimonadota bacterium
AGTTTCAGCGCACCAAGCCGCATGTCAACGTCGGGACGATCGGCCACGTGGATCACGGCAAGACGACGCTCACCGCGGCGCTCACCAAGGTCGCGGCGGAGAAGGGCCTCGCAACCTACGTCAGCTACGACGAGGTCGCGAAGGCATCGGCGTCGCAGGGGCGGCGCGACGCGACCAAGATCCTCACGATCGCGACGGCGCACGTGGAGTACTCCACCGAGCAGCGCCACTACGCGCACGTGGACTGCCCGGGTCACGCCGACTACGTGAAGAACATGATCACCGGGGCGGCGCAGATGGACGGCGCGATTCTGGTGGTGTCGGCCGTGGACGGGCCGATGCCGCAGACGCGCGAGCACATCCTGCTGGCGCGCCAGGTGAACGTGCCCGCGATCGTCGTGTTCCTGAACAAGTGCGACCTGGTGGACGACGCCGAGCTGCTCGACCTGGTCGAGCTCGAGGTGCGGGAGCTCCTCTCGAAGTACGAGTTCCCGGGCGACGACGTCCCGATGATCCGCGGCTCCGCGCTCAAGGCCATCGAAGGCGACAAGCAGTGGGTTCCCAAAGTGTGGGAGCTGCTCACGGCGCTCGACAAGAGCATCCCGGTGCCCAAGCGGGAGGTGGACAAGCCGTTCCTGATGCCGGTGGAGGACGTGTTCTCGATCACGGGGCGCGGGACGGTGGCCACGGGGCGGATCGACCGGGGCAAGATCAAGGTGGGTGAGGAAGTGGAGATGGTGGGCTTCGGGACGGACAAGAAGGTGGTGGTCACGGGGGTCGAGATGTTCCGCAAGCTGCTCGACGAGGGGCAGGCGGGGGACAACGTCGGCCTGCTGCTGCGCGGGGTGGAGAAGACGGATGTCGAGCGGGGCATGGTGCTCGCCAAGCCCGGGTCGATCACGCCGCACACCCAGTTCGAGGCCGAGGTGTACGTGCTCACGAAGGAGGAGGGCGGCCGCCACACGCCGTTCTTCAAGGGGTACCGGCCGCAGTTCTACTTGCGGACGACCGACGTGACGGGGACGGTGGAGCTGCCGGCGGGCGTGGAGATGGTGATGCCGGGCGACAACACGAAAATGGCGATCGAGCTCATCACCCCAATCGCGATGGAGGAAGGCCTGCGCTTCGCGATCCGCGAGGGCGGCCGCACCGTCGGCGCGGGTGTGGTGACCAAGATCCGGAAGTAGCGAGGCACTCATGGCGGGCAAGATTCGCATCCGGCTGAAAGCGTTCGACCACGCGCTGATCGATCAGGCCGCGGCTGACATCGTGCGCACCGCGGAAAAGACCGGCGCCCAGGTCTCGGGACCGATCCCGCTGCCCACCAAGCGGCAGCTGTGGACCGTGCTCCGGAGCCCGCACATCGACAAGAAAAGCCGAGAGCAGTTCGAGCTCAAGACACACAAGCGGCTGATCGACATTCTGGACTCGAGATCCCAGACGGTCGACGCGCTGACGAAGCTCGATCTGCCGGCCGGCGTCGATGTCGAGATCAAAGTCGAGTAGCGCCTCGAGGAACGAATGAACGCACTGATCGGCAGGAAGCTCGGCATGGCCCGCCTCTTCAACGAGGAGGGCGCGCACGTGCCGGTGACGGTCATCGAGGTGGGGCCGTGCCCGATCGTGCAGGTGACCGCTGGGGCGGAGGGCGCGGGGACCATGGTCCAGATCGGCTTCGGCGCGAAGAAGCCGACGCGGGCGTCGAAGGCCTTGCTGGGACACGTGAAGCGGGCGGGTCTCGAGGTTGTGCCGCAGGTGTTGCGGACCTTCCCCGTAGCGGCCGTCACGGACGGTGGCGCGGCTCCCGCCCCGACACCGGGGGAGGCGGTCACCGTGGCGATCTTCAAGACGGGGGACGTGGTGAAGGTGACCGGCGTGACCAAGGGCCGCGGCTTCCAGGGCGTGGTGCACCGCCATCATTTCGGCGGCGGCCCCGAGACGCACGGCAACACCCGCCACCGCAAGCCCGGCTCGATCGCTCCCGGGACCGACCCGTCGCGCATCATCAAAGGGAAGCGGATGCCGGGGCACATGGGGGCGCGCCGCTTCACGGAGCTCGGTCTCAAGGTCGTGAGGGTGGATGCCGAGCGCAACCTGTTGTTCCTGCGCGGCGCGGTGCCCGGGCCGATGAACGGCCTCGTCACCGTCCGCAAGCAGGGAGGCCGGAGCCGCCATGATTGAGGCGCCGCACTACTCCGCGACCGGGGCGAAGAAGAAGCCCGTGTCGCTGCCGGCGGTGCTGTTCGACGGCACGGTGAACGAGCACGCGCTGCACCGGGCGGTGGTGACGTTCCTGGCGAACCAGCGCCAGGGGACGCACGACACCAAGACGCGACGCTGGGTCACGGGTGGTAATCAGAAGCCGTGGCGCCAGAAAGGCACTGGCCGCGCGCGGCAGGGGTCGATCCGCGCGCCCCACTGGCGGCACGGCGGGATCGTCTTCGGGCCGCACCCGCGCGACTATCGGCTCGGCATCCCGAAAAAGGTGCGCCAGCTCGCGAAGAAGTCCGCCCTCAACGCCCGGGCGCGCGAAGGCGCGGTGCTCGTGGTCGATCCGCTCGCGTACGAGAAGCCGAAGACGAAATCGCTCGTCGGGCTGCTCGGCAAGCTCGGTGTCGCCGAGCGGAAGGTGCTGGTGCTCACGTGCGGCGACGCCCACGGGTACAACGTGTACCTCGCGGGTCGCAACGTCCCGAACGTGCACGTGATGCGGTTCGGCGACGCCACCGCGTACGAGATTCTGTGGTCCGATGCGGTCGTGGTCGAGCTCCCGGCACTGGGCGAAGCGGAAGGGAAGGGGGAGCAGGAAGAGGGGACGGCGGGGGGCCCGCCGGCCGACGTGGAGGCGTCCGATGCCTGAGCTGCACCACACGATCGTCGCGCCTGTGGTCACCGAGAAATCGTCGGCGGCCTACGGGGCGCGCAAGGAATACGCGTTTCGGGTGCATCCGGACGCGACCAAGCCGCAGATCCGGGCGGCGATCGAGTCGCTGTTCAAGGTGAGCGTGACCGCCGTGCGCACGATGGTCGTGCGCGCCAAGCGCCGCACCTACGGACGCTACGTCGGGCGGCGGCCGTCCTGGAAGAAGGCGATCGTCACCCTCAAAGAGGGAGACACGATCGCGGTGTTCGAGGGCTGATATGGGCATCCGCCAGTTCAAGCCGGTCACCCCGGCGACGCGATTCCGCTCAGTGTCGGACTTCGGGGACATCACGAAGACCGAGCCGGAGCGTTCGTTGCTCGAGCCACTCAGACGCACGGGCGGCCGCAACAACAAGGGTCACATTACGAGCCGGTACATGGGCGGCGGGCACAAGCGGCAGTACCGGCGCATCGACTTCCGGCGCAACAAGTTCGGCGTGCCCGCCAAGGTCGCGAGCGTCGAATACGACCCGAACCGCACCGCCCGCATCGCGTTGCTCCACTACGTGGACGGCGAAAAGCGCTACATCCTCGCCCCCAAGGGTCTCGCCGTCGGCGATACCGTCGTCTCGGGACCGGGCGCAGACATCCGTATCGGGAACGCCATGCCGTTGTTCGAAATCCCGCTCGGCACCACGGTGCACAACGTGGAGCTCAAGATCGGGCGCGGGGGCCAGCTGTGCCGCTCGGCAGGGACCGGGGTGCAGGTCGTGGCGAAAGAGGGGAACCACGTCACCCTGCGGCTCCGCTCCACGGAGATGCGCATGGTGCGCGGCGAGTGCCTCGCCACGATCGGCGAGGTTTCGAACGCCGAGCACGAGCTGCTGTCGATCGGCAAGGCCGGTAAGAGCCGCTGGCTCGGGCGCCAGCCGCGGGTGCGCGGTGTGGCCATGAACCCCGTCGACCACCCGCTGGGCGGCGGTGAGGGGAAGACCTCGGGTGGCCGCCCGCCGACCTCGCCCTGGGGCAAGGTCGAGGGGAAGAAGACGCGGCACAAGAAGAAACCGTCGACGAAACTCATCGTGCGCGGCCGTAAGCGCGGGAAGGCGACGCAGTAATGGGACGTTCCATCAAGAAGGGACCCTACGTGGAGCCGTCGCTCCTCGAGAAGATCCGGGTCTTGAACGAGAAGAACGAGAAGAAGGTGTTCAAGACGTGGTCGCGGCGCAGCACGATCACACCCGATTTCGTGGGTCACACGCTCGCGGTGCACAACGGGAACAAGTTCATCCCCGTGTACATCACGGAGAACATGGTCGGCCACAAGCTCGGCGAGTTCGCGGCGACGCGGCTGTTCCGTGGCCACAGCGCCAAGGGCTCGGCGGCGGAGCGCGAGGCTGCCGAGGCCGAAGCCGCTCAGGCACCGAAGGCGTAGTCGATGGAAGCCCGGGCGATTCAGCGGACCGTCCGCCAGTCGGCGCGCAAGATGCGGCTCGTCATCGACCAGATCCGCGGGCGCGGGGTGCCGGAGGCATACGCCATCCTGCGGTTCTCGAAGAAGCTGGCCGCGCGGCAGATTCACAAAGTGCTGCGCTCGGCGGTCGCCAACGCGGAGCAACAGGCGCAGCGCCAGAACGCCGCGTTCGACGCCGACCAGCTGCGGGTCGCGTACGCGGTCGTGAACGAGGGGCCGACGCTCAAGCGCTTCACGCAGGCAGCGATGGGCCGGGCGACGCCGATCTTGAAGCGCACCAGCCACGTGGAAATCCACGTGGCCGGAGAGGATGCACCCGCGGCCCCGCGCGCCAAGGCGGGGACCGCTGAGGCGAAGGCCGAACCCAAGGCGCCCGCCAAGCGCAAACGGGCCGCGTCGAAGGCGGCCGCGAAGCGCAAGCGTCCCAAGGACGCCGCGTCGCGATCCAAGAAAGGGAGCAAGTAAGTGGGCCAGAAAACGCATCCGTACGGGTTCCGCCTGGGGATCGTCAAGCCGTGGCGCTCGCGCTATTACGCGCGCCACGACTTCCCGGAGCTCCTCAAGGAAGACGAGCTGATTCGTAAGTACCTGAAGACAAGGCTCTCGCACGCAGCGATCGCCGACGTGCACATCGAGCGCAAGCCGGGGAAAGTGACCGTCACGGTCCATACCGGACGCCCGGGCGTGGTGATCGGGAAGCGCGGCGCCGAGGTCGACAAGCTGCGCGACGAGCTGGCGCAGCTCACGGGCAAGGAGGTCGGGATCAACGTCGAGGAGATCAAGCGTCCGGAGCTCGACGCCCAGCTCGTGGGGGACAGTGTGGCGCACCAGCTCACCCAGCGGATCTCGTTCCGCCGCGCGATGAAGCGTGCGGTACAGAGCGCCATGCGGATGGGGGCGCAGGGGATCAAGATCAAGACGGCGGGCCGTCTGGGCGGCGCCGAAATCGCGCGCACCGAGGGATACCACGAGGGGCGCGTGCCGCTGCACACGCTCCGCGCCGACGTCGATTACGCGCTCTCGACCGCCAAGACGACGTACGGGACGATCGGCGTCAAGGTGTGGATCTTCAAGGGCGAGCGCACCGAGGATCTGCACGGGCGCACCTATTCGACGGGCGTCTGAGCGATGCTGGCGCCGAAGCGGGTCAAGTTTCGCAAGCGGTTCAAGGGCCGCACCAAGGGGATGGCCACGCGCGGCAACACCGTCGCGTTCGGCCACTACGGGCTGATGGCGCTCGAGCCGGGGTGGATCAGTAATCGGCAGATCGAGGCATCGCGCGTGGCGCTGACCCGGGAGATGAAGCGCGGCGGCAAAGTCTGGATCCGGCTGTTTCCCGACAAGCCGATCACCAAGAAGCCGGCGGAGACGCGGATGGGGAAGGGAAAGGGCAACCCCGAGGGCTGGGTGGCCGTCGTGAAACCGGGCCGCGTGATGTTCGAGGTCGAGGGGATCGCCGAGCACCTGGCGCGCGCGGCGCTCGAGCTCGCGGCAGCGAAGCTGCCCATCAAGTCGAAGTTCGTGAAGCGGGAGGAGCGCTAACATGGCGCGGCAGAAGCCCGAGGGGTTGCGGGAGCTCAAGACCGACGAGCTCGAGCAGAAGCTCGCGCTCCTCGTGGAAGAGCGCTTCCGCCTGGCGTTCCGCCGCGGCACCGAGGCGATCGCGAATCCGCTACAGTTCCGCACGATGCGCCGCGAGATCGCGCGGATCAAGACCATCTTGCGCGAGAGGAAGCAGGCATGAGGGCGCGTCGCAAAGTCCGCACTGGCGTGGTGGTGAGCGACAAGATGCAGCTGACCGTGACCGTGTCGCTGGTACGCCGCTTCGCGCACGGGTTCTATGGCAAGCAGGTGGTCCGGTCCAAGCAGGTCGCGGCCCATAACGACAAGGGCGCAAAGCAAGGCGACACCGTGCGGATCGTGGAGACGCGGCCGCTCTCGAAAACGAAGCGGTGGCGCGTGGTCGAAGTGATCGAGCACGCGCGCTAGCGGCGGGGAGGGGCGACGTGGTCCAGCAGGAAACGATACTCAAGATCGCGGACAACTCGGGCGCGCGCAGCGCGCTCGTGATCCGCGTGCTGGGCGGGTCGAAGCGTCGCTACGGAGGCCTGGGCGACATCGTGGTGGTCACGATCAAAGACGCCATCCCGACCGGTCAGATCAAGAAAGGCGAGGTGGTGAAGGCCGTGATCGTGCGCACCGCGAAGGAGACGCGACGCAAGGACGGCTCCTACATCCGGTTCGACGAGAACGCGGCCGTGCTCATCACCGATCAGGGCGAGCCCCGCGCTACACGTATCTTCGGGCCCGTGGGTCGCGAGCTGCGCGAGAAGCGGTTCATGAAGATCGTGTCGCTGGCGCCGGAGGTGATCTGAGATGCGGACGCTGGTCTATCGCAAGAGCCGCCGGCAGCGGGGCCGCGAGCCCGAGCGGCACAAGCTGCACGTCGCCAAGGGCGACACCGTACGGGTGATCCGCGGGGAGCATCGTGGCAAGGAAGGCAAGATTCTCCGCGTGCACCCCAAGCAATTCCGGATCGTCGTGGAGGGCGTGAACGTCGTGAAGAAGCACAAGCGCGCGACCGGCGCGCCCGGGAGCGAGAGCGGGATCATCGAGTTTCCGGCGCCGATCGCGGCGTCCAACGTGATGCTGTTGGACCCGAAGTCCGGCGAGCCCACGCGCGTGCGTCGCCGGCGCGACAAGGACGGGACGGTGGAGCGGATCGCGATCAAGTCCGGCCAGCCGATCCCGCGGGTGAGGTAGACAATGGCGGAGCCCAAAGAGAACGAACCCACGCCAGCCGGTGGGGCTGACCCCGGGGCGCCGCCCCGGGGTCAGCAGCCGGAGGCCGCCGGCGCGCCCGCCCCCGCCGCGGAGCCCAAAGGGGAGCAGCCGGCGAAGCCGCCGAAGCAGGAGAAACGGGACAAGCAGCAGAAGAAGGACAAGAAGGGCAAGCAGCCGGCCGAGGGGAAAGAGCGGCCCGCGGCGGAGCCGGAAGGGCCGCCGCCCGAGCCGGCACCGCGGCCGCGGCTCCTGGAGCACTACGAGCAGCGCGTGCGTGCGAAGCTGGCGCAGCAGTTCGGGCTCCGCAACGTGCACGAGATCCCCAAGCTCGTGAAGATCGTGCTCAACGTGGGGATGGGGGACGCGCCCAAGAACCCCAAGGGCCTGGAGGCGGCGACGGCCGAGCTGGCGGCGATCACCGGCCAGCACGCCGTCGTGACGCGCGCCAAGAAGGCGATCGCGAACTTCAATCTCCGGGAGGGCATGGCGATCGGCTGCGCCGTGACGCTGCGCGGCGCGCGTATGTACGAGTTCCTCGATCGCTTCATCACCATCGCGGTGCCGCGCATGCGCGACTTCCGCGGACTGTCGCCGGACAGCTTCGATGGCCGAGGCAACTACACGATCGGCATCAAGGAGCAGATGATCTTCCCCGAGATCGAGTACGACAAGGTCGAGAAGATCCACGGGATGGATATCACGGTCGTCACGAGCGCCGGTCGCGACGACACGGCCCGCGCCCTGCTCCGCGAGCTGGGCATGCCCTTCCGGGGCGAAGCCCCGGTTGCGGTCAACTAGAGGACCACTGCATGGCGAAGAAGGCCTGGATCGAGAAGGTCAAGCGGAAGCCGAAGTTCAAGGTGCGCGGCTACTACCGGTGCCAGCGGTGCGGCCGCAGTCGCGGCACGCTGCGGAAGTTCAAGCTGTGCCGCATTTGTTTCCGCGAACTCGCGCTGCGCGGGGAGATCCCCGGCGTGCGCAAAGCCAGTTGGTAACAGGACGGAAGGCGAGATGAGCGTGACAGATCCCGTTGCCGACATGTTGACCCGCGTGCGCAACGCCTGCCAGGCAGGCCACCGCCGCGTCGATATGCCGGTGTCGAAACTGAAGGCCGAGATCGCTCGGTTGCTCCGCGACAACCATTATATCCAGGACTTCAAAGTGCTGGACGATGGCCGTCATGGTCTGCTGCGGCTGTACTTGAAGTACCACAACGACGCCCCCGTGATCCGCGAGCTCCAGCGCGTCTCGGCCCCGGGGCTGCGGCGCTACGTCAAGGCACGCGAGATCCCCCGCGTAAAGAACGGGCTCGGGATGGCCATCCTCTCGACCCCGCAGGGCCTGATGACGGACCGCGAAGCCCGTACCGCCCGCGTGGGCGGCGAGCTGCTCGCGGTGGTCTGGTAGCCGCATGTCGCGCATCGGCCGGAAGCCGGTTCCGCTGCCCAACGGCGTCACGGCGCTGATCGACGGCCGCACGGTCACGGTGAAGGGCCCGAAGGGCGAGATGAGCCGGACGTTCCATCCGGAGCTCACCCTGGCGCTCGAAGAGAACGCCGTGGTGGTGCGGCGACCGTCGGACGAGAGCCGGCACAAGGCCCTGCACGGGCTCACCCGCACGCTCGTCGCCAACATGGTGGACGGCGTGACGAAGGGGTTCGCGAAGTCGCTCGAGATTCAGGGGGTCGGCTACAAGGCGGAGCCCAAGCCGTTCGGCGTGCAGCTCGTCGTCGGCTTCTCCCATCCGGTCCCGTATCACGCTCCGAAGGGAATCAAGATCTCGGTGGACAACAACGTGCTCGTGAAGGTCGAAGGCGTCGACAAGGAGCTCGTGGGACAGGTGGCCGCTGAGCTCCGCGCCATTCGACCTCCCGAGCCGTACAAGGGGAAGGGGATCCGCTACGTGGGCGAGCAGGTCCGCCGCAAGGCCGGCAAGACCGCCCAGGCGGCCAAGTAAGCCATGCGATCGATCCACAAGGTCAGGACCCGCGCCGAGCGCCGGCACCAGCGCCACCTGCGGGTGCGACACAAGGTGACGGGCTCGCTCGAGCGGCCGCGACTCGTGGTGTTCCGCTCCTCGAAGCACATCTACGCTCAGCTGGTGGACGACACGCGGGGCGTCACCCTCGTCGGCGCGTCGGACGGCTCAGAGGGCGTGACGGCCGAGGGGAAGGGCAAGACGGCGAAGAGCTTTGCGTTGGGCCAGCTCGTCGCCCGCCGGGCAAAAGAGAAGGGGATCAGCAAGGTCGTGTTCGACCGTGGCGGCTATCGTTATCACGGGCGCGTCAAGGCAGTGGCCGATGGCGCCCGTAAGGGCGGATTGGAGTTCTGATGGCGACCGATCAGGAGCGTGACGCACCGCCGGCGGTCCCGGCGGTCCCGGCGGTCCCGGCGGCAGGGAGCCCGGGCATGGGCGAAGAAACCGAAACCGCGCACGCCGGCGGCGAGCCGGTGGTCCAGGAACAGCCGCGCGGGGGTGGGGGTGGTGGGGGTGGTGGGGGTGGCGGGGGCGGCAGGGGCGGCGGGGGCGGCGGGGGCGGCGGGCGGGGCCGCGGTCGCGGGCGGGGCGGGTCGGGGCGCGGCGGCGAGCGCCGCGACGGCGGGGAGCGGCAGCGAGAAGGGGATGGCCTCATCGAGAACGTGATCTCGATCAACCGGGTCGCCAAGGTCGTCAAAGGCGGCCGGCGCTTCGGGTTCAACGCGCTCGTCGCCGTGGGCGATGGACAGGGACGGGTCGGCGTCGCGACCGGCAAGGCCAACGAGGTCAGCGAGGCCGTGCGCAAGGCCGTCGAGGCCGCGCGCCGGCGTATGATGGAGGTCCCGCTCACTGGCGGCACGATCCCGCACGAGATCATCGGGGACCACGGTGCCGGCCGGGTGCTGTTGAAGCCCGCCGCGACGGGGACTGGGGTGATCGCCGGAGGACCCGTGCGCGCAGTGCTCGAGTGCGCCGGCGTGCGCGACATCCTCACGAAGAGCCTGGGGTCCACCAACCCCCACAACATGGTCCGCGCGACCATCGACGCGCTGCAACACCTGACGACGCAGCGGCGCGTGGCCAAGGAGCGCGGCGTCGAGGTGGAGGCGATCCACTACCGGCCCCGGCAGGGGGCCACCCGTGGCTAGACTGCCCCCCACCCGGAAGTACCGCAAGCGCAAGCGGGGTGCGGAGCGTGCGCTGCCGCCCGCGGGCGCGGCCGCCCTGCGCATCAAGCAGGTCCACTCCGGCATCGGCCGCCCGGCGCTCGAGCGGCGAACGCTCGAGGCGCTCGGGCTCAAGCATCACCAGCATACCGTGGTGAAGAAGGATCACCCATCGCTCCGTGGGATGCTCTATCAGGTGCGCCACCTCGTCGAGGTGACGCCGGTGAAGGAAGGCAAGTAACCGATGGCGCCGACGAAACGGAAGCCGAAGACGACGGGACGCGGGCGAGCACGCACCAAGGCGAAGTCGCCGACGCCGCGGAAGCCGAAGGCCACGGCCCAGCCCGTCACGGTGGAGCGCATCACGCTGCACGGCCTGCGGCCCCCGGCGGGCTCGCACCGGGACCGGATCCGTAAGGGGCGCGGGCCGGGCTCCGGGATCGGCAAGACCGCGGGCCGGGGAGGCAAGGGGCAGACGGCGCGCTCGGGCGGGCAGACCCGACCCGGCTTCGAGGGCGGTCAAATGCCGCTCATCCGCCGCATCCCCAAGCGCGGCTTCACGAATCCCTTCAAGCAGCCCGCGCAAGTGGTGAACGTCCGCCATCTGGGCAAGCTCGCCGCAGGCGTCGAGGTGACGCCCGAGACGCTGTTCGGGGCGGGGCTGGTGCGCCGGCCGGATCGACCGATCAAGCTGCTCGGCATGGGAGACGTCGGGCGCAGCTTCACCGTCAAAGGCGTAACCGTCTCCGCCTCCGCCCGGGTGAAGATCGAGCAGGCCGGCGGCACGATCGCGAGCTGACTAGGGTGACGGCGCCTCAGATCCCCAACCTGTTCAAAGTCCCGGAGCTGAAGGAGAAAATCCTCTTCACGCTCCTGTGCCTCCTCATCTACCGCCTGGGGGCGCATATCGCGACGCCGGGCGTCAACGTGCAGGCACTCGCCGACTTCCTGAAGAACGCCGGCCAGGGCACCCTGTTCAGCCTGTACGACCTGTTCGCGGGGGGTGGCTTCTCGCGCGCCACGGTGTTCGCGCTCGGGATCATGCCCTACATCTCGGCGAGCATCGTGTTCCAGCTCGCCGCCCCCGTGTTTCCGGTCGTGGAAAAAATGCAGCGCGACGAAGAGGGGCGGAAAACGCTCACGCAGTGGACGCGCTACCTCACCGTGCTGCTGTGTCTGTTCCAGTCGTACGGCTACGCGTTGTTCGCCGAGCAGCTCCCCGGCGCCGTGGCGCACCCCGGGTGGGCCTTCCGCATGACGACGGTCCTCACCCTGTCCACGGGCGGCGTGTTCGTCATGTGGCTGGGCGAGCAGATCACCGAGCGCGGCATCGGCAACGGCGCCAGCCTGCTGATCTTCTTTTCGATCGTGGAGCGCATCTGGCCCGAGACGCTGCGAACCATCGAAGCGCTGCGGGCCGGCTCGCTCACCATTCCGGTGCTCCTGATCGTGGTCGGCATAATGGTGCTCGTCGTGGCGGGAACGGTCGCGGTGACGGTCGCCGCGCGCCGTATCCCGATCCAGATTCCTCGCAAGGTGATGGGCCGAGGACGGATCCGCGAGGGGCAAAAGACGTTCATCCCGCTGCGCATCAACTCGTCCGGCGTGATGCCGATCATCTTCGCCCAGTCGCTGATCATCGTGCCGGGCACCATCGCCACCTTCAGCGGCAACGCGACCCTGAAGCACATGGCGGAGTACTTCAACGTCACGTCGCCCCTCTACGTCCTGACGAACGCGGTCCTGATCATTTTCTTCGCGTATTTCTACACCTCCATCATCTTCAACCCGGTGGATCTCGCGGAAAACCTGAAGAAGCAGGGGGGATTCATCCCGGGCGTGAAACCGGGCGCCGCCACGGCCGATTACATCGACGATGTGCTGTCGCGGATCACGCTGCCGGGTGCGGTCTTCCTCACGGTCGTCGCCATGCTGCCCATCGTCGTGTCGACCGTCCTCAACATGCCGTTCGGCTTCGGCGGCACGGCCCTGCTGATCGTGGTCGGCGTGGCGCTCGACACGGTCCAGCAGGTGCAGCAGCACCTGCTGCTGCGGCACTATGACGGCTTCATGCGGGGCGGGGGGGCCGGAAGCGGGACCAGTCGCGTGCGGTTCCGGCGCTGACCCTTTGTTCGTCCTCCTGCTCGGCGCGCCGGGATCGGGTAAGGGCACCCAGGGCAAGATCGTAGCGGAGCGTCTGGGCCTCCCCAAGATCACCACGGGCGACATCCTGCGCGCCGCCGTGAGGGCGGAGACCCCGCTCGGCCTGCAGGCGAAGAAGTACATGGACGACGGCAAGCTCGTGCCCGATGCCGTGATCCTGAGCCTCATCAAGGAGGAGCTGGCGAAGCCCGAGGCGAAGGAAGGGGCGGTTTTCGACGGCTTCCCCCGCACGGCCGCCCAGGCGGAGCTCGTCGATACCACGCTCGGCGAGCGCGGCCAGCGCCTCAGTAAGGTCCTGCTGCTTGACGTCCCCGAAGAAGAGCTCCTCCAGCGGCTCACGGCCCGGGCGGCGCAGGAAAATCGCTCCGACGATACGCCCGAAGCCATCCGCACGCGCCTGCAGGTCTACCAGCGGGACACGGCTCCCCTCGTCGCGCATTACGCCCAGCGCGGCATCGTGCATCGCGTGCCCGGCACCGGCACGATCGAGGAGATCGCGACGGAGATCCAGCGCATCGTCGGGCGATGATCACGCTCAAGTCGCCGCGGGAGATCGAGACGATGGCGGCGGCCGGCCGCATCGTCGCCGAGACGCTCGCACTCGTGCGGCGCCACGTCCGCCCCGGCGTCTCCACCGAGGAGCTGGACCGCCTCGCGGAAGACTTCATCCGCTCGCATCCGGGCGCGCGCCCGTCGTTCAAGGGCCTGTATGACTTCCCCGCCACGCTCTGCACCTCGATCAACGCCGAGGTCGTTCACGGGATCCCCTCGGCGAAGCGGATTCTGCGGGAAGGCGACCTGCTGAGCGTGGACGTGGGGGTGTGGCTCGACGGCCTGCACGCCGACTCGGCCGCTACCTTCGCCGTCGGGAGAGTCGGCGCCGATGCCGAGCGGCTACTCCACGTGACGCAGGAAGCGCTCGCCGCCGGCGTGGCCCAGGCGCGCGCGGGCAACCACGTGGGCGACATCGGGCACGCCGTGCAACAGGTCGCGGAGGCGGCGGGGTACTCGGTGGTGCGGGAGCTCGTGGGGCACGGGATCGGCTCGTCGTTTCACGAGGAGCCCCAGGTGCCGAACTACGGCAAGCCGAAGCGTGGCCCCCGCCTGATGCCCGGTATGACGATCGCCATCGAGCCGATGGTGAATCTGGGCGGTCCCGAGATCCGGACGCTCGACGATCGGTGGACGGTCGTGACCCAGGACGGCTCGCTGTCCGCCCACTTCGAGCACACGGTGGCGGTGCTCCCCGACGGGGGACCGCCCCGCATCCTCACGACGGCGGACTGACGTCCCGCTCCAGCGTCTCCGCTTCGTCGAGCAGCGCCTTCCCCAACCCCGGCTCCGACAGCGCCGTCACATTGGCGCGGACGTTCTCCACGGCTCCTGCCAGCGCGGCGCGGGCGAGGGCGGCGGCCACTTTGCTGTCCGAGCGCGCGTTCTGGTTGCCGATCGTCCCGATCTCGCGCGCCAGGGCCATCAGCCGCACCGCCCCCCGTGCCATCTGGAGCGGGGTCTGCGCCGCGCCCACCAACGCCTGATCGACCGCGCGTCTTCGGGCGGGGTCTCCCTTGGGAATCCGGTACGCCTCGCTCACCCGCGCGTACGCGGCGGCGTCATCATCCACCAGCCGGCGCAGCTGCGCCCGCAGCGCGTCGGCTTCGGCCAGCAGTGCAGCCACCCGCTCCTGGACGCCGGCATACGCCTTCCGGCCCGTCGTGAGCCGGGCGACCATGGCGACGAGCGCGGCGGCCAGCGCGCCCGCCAGGGCGGACGCGCTCCCGCCCCCCGGCACCGGTGCCCCACCCGCGAGCTCCTCGAGCCAGCCGTCGAGCGTGGGACCCTCGACGGCGCGGATCTTCTGCTCCAGCAGGTGATCCGCCGCGTCCGGAATCTTCAGGTGGGCGGCGCCCGCGCCGAGAATCGCCCGCTCTGGGACGAGTCCGACGATCTCGCTCTTCTGGATCTCGATGCCTCGTGCTCGGGCTCGCGACTCCACCGCCGCGAACACCGTGGCGGGAGGGGTCGTGTCGATGTCGAGCAGATTCATCGAGACCTGGGCCTTGCCGCCCACCGCGAAACCGGAAGCCTGAACCGCCGGCAACCCGCCGCCCGACGTGCGGATGTGCTGCGCGATCTCCTTGGCGGCACGGATGTCCCCCGTGTCGAGATAGATGTTGAACGCCACCAGGAAGGGCCGCGCGCCGACCGCGGTCGCCCCCGCGGTCGGATGGATGCGTTTCGGTCCGAAGTCCGGATCTGCCGCGGGATCCCGTCCGATCCTGTCTCGCAGACCCTCGAACTCACCTTTCCGGATGTCCGGCAGGCGCTCCCGCTCCGGCCGGGTCGCGGCCCGCGCGTAGAGGTAGACCGGGATCGCGAGCTCGGTCGCCGCCCGCTCGGCGAGCCGGCGCGCGACCGCCACGCACTCGTCCATCGTGACGTCGCGCACGGGCACGAATGGCACGACGTCGGTGGCGCCCATCCGTGGGTGCTCCCCCTGGTGCCTGGTGAGATCGATGCGCTCCGTGGCGACGCGCATCGCGCGAAACGCGGCTTCCGCGGCCGCGTCGGGACGGGCCACCAGCGTGAACACCGAACGGTTGTGCGACGCATCGGCCTGCACGTCGAGCAGGCGTACTCCGAGCACGCTCGTGATGGCGGCCCGGAGCGCGTCGAGGGTCGCGGCATCGCGACCCTCGGAGAAGTTGGGGACGCACTCGACTAGCGGGGCAGGCATTCCCGTCCTTTCACGCGCTCTTCAAGAGTTCCAGCAGCCAGCGGTGCAGCGTCGGGCTGCCGGCCACCAGGGAGCCGTGCCGCAGCACGTCGTCTCCTCCATCGAGCGTCGTTACGACTCCTTGCGCCTCGCGGATGAGCACGACACCCGCGGCCACGTCCCACGGCGAGAGCGTCAACTCCCAGAATGCGTCGAGCCGCCCGGCCGCCACGTCGGCGAGGTCGAGTGCCGCCGAGCCGGCGCGACGGATGCCGCTCGTAGCCCCCATCACGGCGGCGAACTGGTCCAGGTAGCGCCGCAACTGGCCGAGATTCTTGAATGGGAACCCGGTGCCCACGAGCGCGTGCCGTGGCTCGGTGAGCCCCGAGACCCGAAGGCGGCGTTCACCTTCCCAGGCCCCCGCCCCGCTCGCCCCCCAATACACCACGTCTCGCGGAATATCGTGAATCACCCCCACGCACAGCGCCCCGTTCACCGCACACCCGATCGAGACCGCGTACTGCGGGTAGCGGTGCAGGAAGTTGGTCGTGCCGTCGAGCGGATCGACGATCCACACCACGTCACCCGAGCGCGTGCCGTCGGGGGAGAGCTCCTCGCCTACGACCGTGGACCCCGGGACGCCGAGCGTGAGGGCGGTCGCGATCAGCGCCTCCGCCGTGCGGTCGGCGTCGGTCACGAAGTCGTGCCGGCCCTTCTCGGTCCAGTCGCTCGGCGCAGCCGGAGTGAGCCCGCGCAAATAGCCCGCGGCGCGCGCCGCCGCGTCCTTCGCCACGTCGACTAAGTCTTTGAGTTCTCGCACCTTGCGGCGCCGCACTCCCTCGGCGTAGGTTGTCAGCCCATGGCGCGCGTCTTCTCCGGCATCCAGCCCTCGGGCGAGCTGCACATCGGCAATTACTTGGGCGCGGTCCAGAACTGGGTTACGCTGCAACACCAGCACGACTGCCTGTTCTGCGTTGTCGACCTGCACGCCATCACGCAACCGTACGACGTGTCGAGCCTCGCCCAGCGAACCATCGAGATGGCCATCGGGCTGTTGGCCGTCGGACTCGACCCCGAGCGGGCGATCGTGTTCGTGCAGTCTCACGTCCCGGAGCACAGCGAGCTCAACTGGCTGCTCAACACGGTGACGCCGCTCGGTGAGCTCGAGCGCCAGACCCAATTCAAGGACAAGGCGCAACGTCACGACAGCATCCCGGCCGGGCTGCTCAACTACCCGGTGCTTCAGGCGGCCGACGTGCTGCTGTATCGCGCCACGCTGGTGCCGGTGGGCGAGGACCAGCTGCAGCACCTCGAGCTGATGCGTGAGATCGCGCGGCGCTGGAACACCCGCTTCGCCGAGGGCGCAGGATTCACCTTGCCCGAGCCGCAGGCGCTCCTGGCGACGGCGAAGCGCGTGCTCGGACTGGACGGCCGGGCGAAGATGTCGAAGAGCCTCGGCAACACCATCGGCCTGTTCGATACCCCGGAGACTATCTGGGAGAAGCTCAAGCCCGCGGCGACCGACCCCGCCCGGGTGACGCGGAAGGACCCCGGCAACCCGGAGATCTGCAACATTTTCACGATCCACCAGGGTTTCTCGCCGCCCGCGACCCAGCAGCAGGTGGCGCACAACTGCCGCACCGCGGGCTGGGGGTGCCTCGACTGCAAGCGAGTGCTCGCAGACAATATGATAGCCACGCTCACCCCCCTCCGCGAGCGCGCGCAGGAGCTGCGGGCGGAGCCAGGGCGGGTGCGCGAGATCCTGCGAGCGGCCGCCACAAAGGCGCGGGCACTCGCCCGCGCCACCCTGGCCCGGGTACGGCAGTGCATGGGCTTGCTCGAGGGAGCGGAGGCCTGATGCAGCATTTCCTCGGGCAGATGATTCAGATGTTCCGACTGGAGCTGTTCCTCCAGCTCTTGCTCGCGACGCTGTTCGGCGGGGCCATCGGTCTGGAGCGGGAGCTCGGGGGCAAGCCGGCCGGCCTGCGGACGAACATCCTGATCTGCATCGGCTCGGTGCTCTACACGAAGCTGTCGATTACGATGGCCGCCGGGACCGCCGATCCGACGCGTGTGGCCGCGCAGATCGTCACCGGCGTCGGGTTCATCGGCGCCGGCACGATTCTCCACGCCCGCGGGGCCGTCGTGGGCCTGACCAGCGCCGCTACCATCTGGGTCGTCGCGGCCATCGGCGTCGCCCTCGGCGCCGCCTTCTATTGGGAGGCGGCGGGCACCACGCTGCTTGTCTTGCTCGTGCTCCAGGGACTCGGCCGCATCGAACTGGTGGTGCAGCGGCAGACGACCCAGAGCAGCCTGTCGGTGCACGCCCGGCCCGATCCGAATCTGCTCGAGGACTTAGAGACGGTGGTGCGGCGCACGGGGCTCCACATCGAGCGGCAGGCCAGCCGCCGGGAGAACGTCGATCTCGTGATCGACTTCACGTTGCGCGGGCCGAAGCGGCTGCATGACCAGGTGATGATCGCGTTGTTGAATCACCCGGGCGTGCGCACCGTCTCCACCGGAGAGTGACGCGGCGTCTCGTGGTCGACCTCGCCTCGCCGCGCGTGGCCTGGCGGATTCCGCCGCGCGCGGTGCAGGCGATTCGGGACGCGCTGGGCCCGGGCTGGGACGTGGTCCAAGTCGAGGCGCCGGCCACGTCGGACGGGGACGGCGGGTCCGGGACCGAGGCAGCGGCAGCCGCGGCGCGCGGGGCGGAGGTCTACCTGGGGTACGGCGTCTCCGCCGGCGTGGTCCAGGCGGCGCGCGGCGCCCTCAAGTGGGCCCATACCAGCACGGCGGGCGTCGGGACCAGCGTGCCGCACGTCCGGGGAACCGGCGTCGTGCTCACGAACTCCGCCGGGGTACATGCCGATCCCATTGCTGACTGGACGATCGCCGCGATCGGGTACTTCGCTCGTGGCCTCGACCGGATGCGCGAGTTCCAGGCGGAAGAGCATTGGGCCCAACCCGAAATCACGGGGCTGGAGATCCCCGTGCGGGAGTTCGGCGAGCTGCGGGTCGGCGTCTACGGGCTGGGCGGGATCGGCACGGCGGTGGCTCGGCGCGCGCTGGCGCTCGGGATGAGCGTCGCGGGAGTACGGCGCCGTCCCGAGCGCGGCGGCCCCCCGGGGGTGCGCTGGGTCGGGGCACCGGGCGACCTCGGGCGGCTCGCCGCCGAGAGTGACTGTCTGGTGCTGGCAGCGCCGCACACCGACGCGACGCGCGGCGTAGTCAGCCGGTCGGTGCTGGAGCGCCTGCCCTCGGACGCGATCGTCGTCAACGTTTCCCGCGGGACGCTGTTGGATGAGACGGCTCTGCTCGACCTGCTCGACGCAGCTCGCCTGCGCGGCGCGGCGCTGGACGTCTTCGCCACCGAGCCCTTGCCCGCCGGGCACCCGCTGTGGCGGCACCCCCGCGTGCTCGTAAGTCCCCATGTCGCCGCCGTGACGACGCGCTTTTGGGAGCGCGAGACGGGGCTGATCGTGGAGAACGTGCGACGCTATCTTGCAGGGGCGCCCCTCGCCAACGTCGTCGACCTGGAGGCCGGCTACTAGTGGAGGAGAAATCCCGCAGCGGTCGCGGCAGCGCCGGCGACGCGCAGCCGCGCGGCGTCGAGCAGATCATCAAGGCGGCGATCGATCGCGGCGCCTCCGATCTGCACATCAAGGCCGGTGACGTGTTTCGCGCCCGTATCGACGGGAAGCTGGTGCCCCTCACCAAGCAACGGCTCACGCCCGAGCAGACCCGCGCGATCGCGTTGCGTTTGATGCCGAACGAGGACGATCGGAACCGGCTCGACAAGCTGCACGAGTACGATTGCTCGTGGGGCGTGCCCGGGGTCGGCCGCTTCCGCGTCAATATCCTGCGGCAGCGCTCGTCGTTCATGATCGTGATGCGCGTCATCCCGTTCGACATCCCGACCATCGAGTCGCTCAAGCTGCCGTCCGTCCTCACGACGATTGCGGCGGCCGAACGGGGGATGATCCTCGTCACCGGGATCACCGGGTCGGGGAAGAGCTCGACGATGGCCGCGATCTTGAACCACATCAACCAGAACAACCAGAAGCACGTCGTCACGCTCGAGAACCCGATCGAGTTCCTGCATCGCGACATCAACTCCTCGATCACCCAGCGCGAGATCGGGGTGGACACCGACGACTTCCGGGCGGGCCTGCGGGCGGCGTTGCGGCAGGATCCGGACGTGATCGTGATCGGGGAGATGCGGGACGTCGAGACGGTCGACACCGCGATGAAGGCGGCGGAGACGGGGCATCTCGTGATCTCGACCCTGCCCACGCCGGACGCCGTGGCCACGGTGAGCCGCGTGCTGGCGATGTTTCCGCCCGAGGAGCAGGAGATCGCCCGGCTGCGGTTCGCCGAGACGCTCCAGGCCGTGGTGGCGCAGCGGCTGCTGCCACGGGCAGACGGGCACGGGCGCGCCGCGGCGGTCGAGGTACTGATCTGCACGGCGGCCGCCCGCGCCATCATTCGGGACGCGGGTCGCGCCGCCGAGTTGTACGACTATATCCGTGAAGCGAGCGAGCAGTACGGGATGCAGACGTTCGACCAGCACCTGATGGATCTCGTGGGGGACGAGGTCATCACGTACGAAACGGCGCTCGCCGCCGCCACGAAGCCGGCCGACTTCGAGCTCCAGATGCGCACGCTGCGACGCCGCTCGCGCGCGGCCGAGCCGGCGGAGGCGGCCCAGGCCAGCGCGCCCCGCAAGCGGTGAGCGGCCGGCTGTTCGCGGGGGTCCTCGCCCCCGTCACCACCCCGTTCGACGCCGCCACCGGAGACGTGGCGCCGGAGCAGCTGCGGCACAACGTGGTGCACCTGCTCGAGGCGGGCCTGGACGGCGTGGTCGTCGTGGGCTCGACGGGCGAGTCCGCCATGCTCGACCCCGAAGAGCAGCGCCGGCTGGTCGGCTGGGTGCGCCCCGTGCTGCCGGACGGGCGCTGGCTCGTGGCGGGGACCGGCGCCGAGTCCACCCGCCAGGCAGTGGCGCTGTCGCGGGCGGCGGCCGCCGAGGGCGCGGATGCCGTGCTGGTGCGCCCGCCCAGCTACTTCGCGCACGCGACCTCTCCCGCCACGCTCACCGACTACTACCGGACCGTTGCCGACGCGAGTCCCGTTCCGGTGCTCGTGTACAACATTCCCAAGTACACGCACGTGGCGCTCGCCGCGGGCCTGCTGCAGCAGCTCGCCACCCATCCGAACATCCGGGGCGTGAAGGACTCCTCGGGCGACGTGAAGAACCTCGCTGCGTATCGGGACGCGCTGCCGCAGTGGACCGTGCTGGCAGGGTCGGGCTCGCTGTTGTTCGCTGGGCTGGAGCTCGGGTGCGACGGCGGGGTGCTCGCGGTGGCGTGCTACGCCGCGCGCCGCTGTGCCGACATCTTCGCGGCGTTCCGCGCGGGGGACCGGGCGCGCGCCGGGGCGCTGCAGGAGCGGCTCGGACCGATCGACAAGGAGATCGTCGGGAAGCTCGGCCCCGCCGGAGTGAAGGCCGCCATGGATGCCGTCGGGTTGTACGGCGGGCCGGTGCGGGCGCCGCTCGCGCCGCTCGCCCCGGCCGACCGGGAGCGCGTGGCGCAGCTCGTGTGCGCGTGACGGATCTGCGTGCTCTGCTCGAGGAGATCTCGGTCGCGCGGCTGGTCGGCACGCCGCACCACGCCCGGGTGCGCGAGGTCCTGAAGCGCGAGCTCGGGGCGCGGGGGTTCGTGGTGCTGGAGCAGCGCTTCCGGACGCGGCCCCGCGCGCCGCTGTGGGGTGGCGCCGCGAGCGACGCCGTCAACCTGATCGCCGTCCGGCCGCGCGCCCGGGTCACGGCCTGGCTCGCCGCGCACTACGACTCCAAGGGGCAGGCGGTCTCGATGGCCGCACGTCTCGTGCTGGCAGGTGTGGTCGTCGCCGGCCTGCTCGCCGCCCTCGTCGCCCGAGTCGCGGGCGCCCCCACGCTGGTGCTCGCGATCCCGGCGGCACTCGTGGCACTGTTCGTGGCGCTGAGCCGCATCTCGGATGATTCTCCCGGGGCCGTGGACAACGGCGCCGGCGTCCTGACCGTGTTGGCGATCGTCGATGCGCTGCCCTCCGACGCCCGAGTGGGCGTCGTCTTTCCCGACGCCGAGGAGCACGGGCTGGTCGGCGCGAGGGCGCTGGTGCGTGAGCGCGCCCACCTCTTCGAGGACACCGCGCTCATCAACTTCGACGGCATCGACGACCGCGGGCGGACGCTCGCCCTCGTGCATCGGGGCGGTCCGCTGGTGGACGCGGTCGTGCGCGCCCTGGCAGCGCGGCGCGCCCGCGTGCTGCCGGTCCTCGAGGACGGGCTGGTGCTCGCGGCCGCGGCGCGGGAGTGCGTGACGGTCATGCGGGGGAATTGGGAGACGGCGCGGGTGGTGCACACACCGGAGGATACGGCGAAGCGACTGACGCTCGCGGGGGTGCAGGTCGTCGCAGCGGCAGTTGCGGACGCGCTGCGCGATGTTCCCACGCTGAAGCGTGGGCTCGGCGAAGCACGACGCTGAAGCGTAGTGTGCTTTAGCACAGTGCAGTGCCGAGCCCAGGCTTTAGCCTGGGAACGAGCGCGTTGACGTGACCGGGTGCCAGGTCTAGCTTCCCCCAGAGGAGACTTCAGCGCCCCGTCCCCCGGGGCGTTTTTGTTGGAGCGCTGGGAGCGCCATGTTCGGACCGAAGACACACTGCGTCGTGGTCGTCGGCGCCCAGTGGGGCGACGAGGGCAAGGGGAAGATCGTCGACGTGCTCGCCGAGCGCGCTGACCTGGTGGTCCGCTACCAGGGGGGCGCCAACGCCGGGCACACCGTCGACACCGGGGCCGGCGAATTCGTGCTGCACCAGATTCCGTCGGGGATCATCCAGGGGGCGGTGTGCGTCGTCGGCAACGGCGTGGTGCTCGATCCGGAGACGTTCTTCACCGAGCTCGACGCATTGACGTCGCGCGGCATTCGCACCGAGCACAAGCTCTACGTCTCGGACCGCGCCCATCTGACCCTCCCCTACCACAAGCTGCTCGACCGGGCGCGCGAGCAGCGCGAGAAGATTGGCACCACCGGGCGCGGCATCGGGCCCACGTACGAAGACAAGTACGGCCGGCGCGGGGTGCGGGTCGGCGACCTGCGGAACTTGGACCGCGCCAAAGAGCTCGTCTGCACCCGGGTCCGGGCGGCGAACGAGTTCCTCGAGCTGCTCGGCTCGCACGAGCGCGCCGACTCCGGTGAGCACGTAGGCCTGCTCGACCGCCTCGCTCCCCGCCTGCTGCCGATCGCCATCGACGCCGGCCGCGTGGTGTACGAGGCGCTGCAGCGGGGCGAGTCGGTGCTGCTCGAGGGGGCGCAGGGCGCGCTGCTCGACGTCGATCACGGCACCTACCCCTATGTGACCTCGTCCAACACCACCGCGGGCGGAGCCGCCGTCGGCGCGGGGATCGGCCCGACCGCCATCGACGCGGTGCTCGGCGTGGTGAAGGCCTACACCACCCGCGTGGGAAACGGGCCGCTCCCCACGGAAGCGGAGCCGAAGCTCGCCGAGCGCATCCGCGCGCTGGGCGGCGAGTTCGGGGCCACCACCGGTCGGCCGCGTCGCTGCGGCTGGTTCGACGCCGTGGTCGTGCGTTACGCCGTGCGCGTGAACGGTCTCACGGGCCTCGCCGTCACCAAGCTCGACGTGCTCGACTCGTTCTCCCACATCCCCGTGTGCGTCGGGTATCGGCTCGACGGCGAGCCGTTCGACAGCATGCCCGCCGAGGTGGAGCGGCTCACACGCGTCGAGCCGGCCTACGAGACGCTCCCCGGCTGGCAGAAGTCGCTGAGCCACGTGCGGCGCCTCGCGGACCTGCCGCCCGCGGCGCGGGCGTACCTCGACCGGCTGCAGGACCTGGCCCACGCGCCCATCCAATACGTGAGCATCGGCACCCGCCGCGACCAGATCATCGAGGTGACGTGAGGTGACGGTCGACGTCGCCGTGATCGGCGCGGGGCCGTGCGGCCTCGCCGTGGGCGTGGCCGCGAAGCGGCTCGGCCTCACCTGTTCGCTGTTCGACAAGGGGCCCGTGGTCGCGAGCCTGATGCGCTATCCCCTGTACATGACCTTCTTCTCGACGCCCGATAAGCTCGAGATCGGCGGCCTGCCGTTCGTCACGGCCGCCGACAAGCCGACTCGGCGCGAGGCCCTCACCTACTACCGCAAAGTGGCCGAGTACTTCGAGCTGGACGTGCGACAATACCACGAGGTGCACGGCGTGCGACGCTCGCGCGACGGGTTCGAGCTGACGGCGCGACATCCCGGTAAGACGGAGCCCGAGACGGTCCAGGCGCGCCACGTCGTGCACGCCACCGGCTATTTCGAGTCGCCCAACGCCGTCGGCGTGCCGGGAGAAGACCTTCCCCATGTCTCGCACTTCTTCACGGAAGCCCACCCGTACTGGCAGCAGCGCGTGGTGGTGATCGGGGGTGGCAACAGCGCCGTCGAGGCGGCGCTCGACCTGCACCGCGTCGGTGCGCGGGTCACGCTGATCCACTTCCTAGGCGAGTTCGATCGCGGTGTGAAGCCGTGGATCCTGCCCGACGTGACCAACCGCGTGAAGGACGGCAGCATCGCCGTCCGCTGGTGCAGCCGGGTCAGCGAGATTCGGCGCTCCGAAGTGGTGATTCGCTCCGACGCAGACGGCCGGCTCGAGACGCTCTCCGCCGACTTCGTGCTCGCCCTCACGGGGTACCGGGCGGACCTGAGGCTGCTGCGCCTGAGCGGTGTGGACGTCGACGAAACCACCGGCGTCCCGCGCCACGAGCCGACCACGATGGAAACGAATGTGCGGGGGGTCTACATCGCCGGCGTCCTGGCGTCCGGTCTCGACGCGAACAAGATCTTCATCGAGAACGGCCGCGCACACGGCGCGCTCATCTGC
The DNA here is from genome assembly GCA_003222135.1 of Gemmatimonadota bacterium. Classification (GTDB taxonomy): domain Bacteria; phylum Gemmatimonadota; class Gemmatimonadetes; order Gemmatimonadales; family GWC2-71-9; genus 20CM-4-69-16. The sequence goes on from QHUM01000057.1 coordinate 24,071, forward strand.
GAGCACATCAAAGCAAAACCCCCCAAGGTTGCCCTTGGGGGGTGATCGCCTGCTCGACATCGTGCGCCCTAGAACCCGATGCGAGCGAGACGAAACTCGTGCTCGAGGGGCCCAACAAAAAACCCCGCGCTCCGTTTCCAGGGCGTGGGGCCGGTGCCATCCTCCGGCAGCCGGGCTGTCTCGCAGCTTGAGACCCCTTGGCTTTGCGCCCCGCCGTCGCCGACGGTTTGCCCTGAACAGAGACGTGCCGCGGCATACGGGAAGCAAGAACGGTGCCCTACGAGCAAGCGGCATCAAGGCGTCACTTAGCAATCATCTCGACATCTTGTGTTCTCGCAGAATGCACGAATCAATGCATAACGCGCTATGCAGCCTGTAGTCCTCGTGGCTCCAGCGGCATTCAAAGGCTCTCTCGGCCCGCGCCAGGTGGCGGACGCGCTGGCCGCCGGGATCCGCCGGGCCCTTCCTGGGGCCTCGCTGCTCCAATGCCCGATCTCCGACGGGGGCGATGGCCTGCTGGACGTCGTGCTCACACCTGGGTCCCTCCGCGAGGAGGTCTCGGTCACCGGTCCACTCGGCATCCCGGTACGCGGCGAGCTCGGCTGGGTGGATGCTGAGACCGCGATATTCGAGTGCGCCACCGCGTGCGGCATCGCGCTGCTCCGCCCCGACCAGCTGGATCCTCTGCGTGCGACGACGCGAGGCGTGGGCGAACTCATCTGGGAGGCAGCCGAGCGCGGTGCCACGCTGGTGGTGGTCGGCTTGGGCGGCTCGGCCACCGTGGACGGCGGAACCGGCGCGGCTCGCGGGCTCGGTTGGACGTTTCTGGATGCGCGGGGGGACGCGCTTCCGGAGGGCGGTGGCTCGCTGGCGCAGCTGGCGGACCTGGGTGGTGGCTGGGGCCTCGCGGCGCGGGTCCTCGCGCTCAGCGACGTGACGACGCCGCTGATCGGCAGGGACGGGGCCGCGCCGGTGTTCGCTCCGCAAAAAGGGGCGGGTCCCGAGGGCGTCAAGCTGTTGTCGCGCGGCCTCGAACGGCTCGCCGAGTTGATGGCGCGCCATGCTCGGCCCGAGCTGGCGACGCTCCCCGGCGGCGGGGCGGCGGGGGGTCTCGGGGCGGGTCTCGCGTTCTTCGCCAAGGCCGGTCTGGTCCCAGGCGCCCAGTGGGTGCTGGATCGCGTCGGCTTTGACGCCGCCCTCGCCAAGGCGGATTTCGTCGTGACCGGTGAGGGCTCCTTCGATCGGACGTCGCTCGTCGGCAAGGCGTCGGGCGAAGTGGTGCGGCGGGCGCAGGCGGCCAAGAAGCGCCTCGCCGTGGTAGCTGGAAAGGTCGAAGGCCTGATCGGGATCCACGCACTCGACGGCGAGGGGCGGATACTCGATGCCGCGGGCATCGCCGACCTGGCTGAACGCGCCACACGGCAGGCGCTCGGGTTGCCCCTGCCGTAGTGGGCCGTCTATCTTCCGACCTCTCATGTCCTCACACAACAACGTGATGGAGAAACTGGTGTCGCTCGCGAAGCGACGCGGTTTCGTGTTCCAGTCGTCGGAGATCTACGGCGGCCTCGGGTCTGTGTGGGACTATGGGCCGCTCGGTGTCGAGCTGAAGAAGAACATCAAGGAGCGCTGGTGGCGCTCGCTGGTCCACGAGCGGGAAGACATCGAGGGCCTCGACGCGGCCATCCTGATGCACGCCAAGGTCTGGGAGGCGTCCGGGCACCTGGCGGGGTTTGCCGATCCCCTGGTCGACTGTAAGCAGTGCAAGAACCGGTTCCGCGCCGACGACCCTCGCATCAAAGGCACGCCCGGCGAGCCCACCACGCGGTGCCCCGTGTGTGGGAACCAGGGAACGCTGACAGCGCCGCGCATGTTCAACCTCATGTTCAAGACGTTCATGGGTCCGGTCGAGGAGGCGGCGGCCGTGGTGTACCTGCGTCCCGAGACCGCGCAGGGGATCTACGTCAACTATCTCAACGTCCTGCAGTCGTCCCGACAGAAGATCCCGTTCGGCATCGCCCAAGTCGGCAAGGCGTTCCGCAACGAGATCACGCCGGGGAACTTCATCTTCCGGACCCGGGAGTTCGAGCAGATGGAGATGCAGTTCTTCGTCAAGCCGGGGACGGACGCGGAGTGGTTCGAGTTCTGGCGCCAGGAGCGGATGAAATGGCTCGTCGGTCTGGGTATCCACCCTGAGAAACTGCGCTTTCACCAGCATACCAAAGAGGAGCTGGCGCACTACGCGAAGGACGCCTACGACATCCAGTACGAATTTCCCTTCGGGTGGCAGGAGTTCGAAGGGATCCACAACCGCACGAACTTCGACCTGTCGCGCCACCAGGAGTTCTCCGGCAAGAAGCTCGAGTACGTGGACGCCGCCTCGAACGAGCGATACATCCCGTATGTGGTGGAGACCTCGGCGGGCGCCGACCGCACCACGCTCGTGGTGATGGTGGACGCCTATCACGAGGAGGAAGTGGAGGGCGATAAGCGCGTGGTATTGCGGATTCATCCGGCCATCGCTCCCCTCAAAGCGGCAGTGTTTCCCCTCGTCAACAAGGACGGCATGCCCGAGCTGGCGCGCCGGCTGTATGACGACCTGCGGCGACACTACAACGTGTTTTACGACGACGGCGGCTCCATCGGGCGCCGCTACCGGCGGCAGGACGAGGCCGGCACGCCGTTCGGGATCACCGTGGACGGCCAGTCCACCGCGGACGGAACGGTGACGGTGCGGGATCGCGACACGCTGAAGCAGGACCGGGTCGCGGCCGATCGCCTGGTGGCCTACCTGGCGGAGCGCCTGCGGGGCTGAGAGTGGATTGCGGATCGTGGATTGCGGATTGCGGATTGGATGGGCGGGTGTCGATTCCGCAATCCGCAATCCACAATCCGCAATTGGTGGGGTGGGGCGGTGCGGCTGGATGACTTCCGCCAGCTCGTCGAGCGGCTCGTGCAGCAGGTTCCGGCGGCGTACCTCGACGGGGTGGTGGTGGTGGAAGTGAGTCCAAAGACGTTGCCGCACCCCCGGCGCGGCGACGTCTACACGCTGGGGGAATGCATCCCGCTGGAATGGAGCGGCAGCGGGGCCGATCTGCAATCGCGCGTCGTTCTCTATCACGGTTCGTTCGCGGCGCTCGCGCGCCTCGGGGAGTTCGACTGGCGCGCGGAGGCGTGGGAGACGCTCACCCACGAGCTGCGACACCACCTCGAGTGGCGCGCCCAGCTCTCCCGCCTCGAGGCCTACGACTGGGCGGCGGAGGAGAACTTCAAGCGCCACGAGGGACAGCCCTTCGACCCGCTGTTCTATCGGTCGGGGGAAAGTGTGGAGGACGGCGTCTGGAAGGTCGACGACGATCTCTTCGTGGCGCTGGAGGACTCGGGTACGCGCGGCACCGAGATCGAGATTCCCTGGCACGGTCGAGCCTATCGGGTGGCGGTCCCGCCGGTCGAGCCCACCACGGCGTTGTTCCTGGTCCTGGACGGCCTGCGAGACCCCCCACCCGGCGACGCCGTGGTGGTCCTGAAGCCGGCGCACGGACTGCGCGACCTGTTGCGGCGTGCTCCAGATCCGGTGCAGTTGGTGGCGCGCGTGATGCCGCTCGATGTCTAGACTGGTGTTCCTCGGGACGCGCGACCTCTTTTTCCGCTCGAAGCTCGCTCGAGTCGTCGCGGCCGCCGGGGCGGAGCTGACGCGTGACGAGTCCACCTGCGAGCTGGCCGTTCTCGAGATCGAGCCCGCGGGGTCGACGGAGCGAATCAAGGCGTTCGTCGCCCGCGGGACGCCGGTCCTTGCCTACGGCTCGCACGTACGGGCCGATCTGCTGCGGACCGCTCGCGAGGCGGGGGCCGTGGCGGTGCCGAATTCGCAGGTGGAGGAACGGCTCCGGGGGCTGCTGGAAACGACATAGGGGCGCAGCATGCTGCGCCCCTACAACTGCGACGTCCTACTTCGACGCGACCTGCACGTCGATGTGCCGCGGCTTCGCTTTTTCGACCTTCGGCAGCGTCACCGTCAGCACGCCGTGCTCGTATGTCGCCTTGATGGCGTTGGCGTCGACCGTCGCGGGCAGCGTGAAGCTCCGCTCGAACGTGCCATAGGTCCGTTCGTAGCGGTGCACCCGCTCGGTGCGCTCTTCGGCGACCTGCTCCTTGCTCCCGTGAATCGTAAGGACGTTGTTCTCGAGCGAGATCTTCACGTTCTCCGGTTTCACGCCCGGCACCTCGGCCATGATCCGAATGGAGTCGGGCTCCTCGAGGATGTCCACAGGCGGTACCCAGGACGCGCCTGCGCTGTCGCGGTACTGCCAGTCGAGGTTGCCGAACGCGTCGCTGAAGAGACGACCGATCCGGCGCTCGAGGGTGGTCCCGTCCAGCGCGGGCCCTCTCGAGTTAAGAGTCGTGACGAACATAAGCAGACCTCCTATGAAGGACGTGGTGCGGGACTGATTCCCCCCGGGCGCCGAGCAACCGGCGTGCCGCGGGATGGGGTCCGCGGTTTGCCGAGATGGCAAGCCGGCCTGCCGCGTTTGCGGTGGTTTGCCAGGATGACGGAGTTATCTTTCTCGCTCGTCTGCGCGAGGTAGTTCGTGAACCGGCATGTTCCCGTTTGGGTGGCCTTGGGCGTCTGGCTCGGGGGCGTCGCCGCCGGCGCCGCGCCCGGCTACCGCATCCTGGTGTCGAGCGAGTCCGGGGACATCGTCTCCCAGCTGACCTGGGACGGCGTCGCGCTCAAGACCGTGAAGGTCGTGCCGGTGGGCATCATGCCCGCCGACATTGACGGCCCGCACAACGTGACGGTCTCGCCGGACGGCAAATATTGGTACGTGACGATCGCCCACGGCACGCCCTACGGCACCCTCTGGAAGATGGCGGTGGACGGGGACACCCTGGTCGGGAAGGCGCCGGTCGAGATGTTCCCCACCACGATCTCGCTCACTCCGGACGGCGAGCTCGCCTTCGTCGCGAACTCCGATTTCCACGGCGACCATCCGCGGATGAACGTGGTGTCGATCGTCTACACGCCGCGGATGATCACGCTCACGAACCTTCCGGCGTGCGACATGCCGCACGGCGTGAAGGTGAACCACGCCGGGACGAAGGTCTACGTCACCTGCATGAACTCGGACGAGGTGCTGGAGATTGACCGCCCGTCCCTGGCGATCACGCGGCGCCACCGGACTGGCGAAGGAATGCTCCCGCAGGCCATGCCGATGAAGATGGGGCACGGCGGAGCGCAAGGGGCGGGAGCGATGGTGCACGACGCCTGTATGCCGACCTTCGTGTCGGTGTCGCCCGACGACGCGCGGTTGTACGTCGCCTGCAACCACAGCGACGAGCTGATGGTGCTGGACGCGCGGACGCTCGAGCTGATGAAGGCGATCCCGACGGGGCACGGTGCGTACAACGTCGAGCCGTCGCCCGACGGCAAGTGGGTGATCGCGACGAACAAGAAAGACCAGAGTGTCTCGCTCATCGACGCCGCCACGTTGACGGAAGTGGCGCGGATCCCGACGACCAAGCCGTTCCCGCACGGTGTGGCGTATTCGCCCGACAGCCGGTACGCCTTCGTCTCGCAGGAGAGCAAGGGCGTGGATCCCGGCGCGGTGAACGTGATCGACCTGCAGACGAAGACGCGTGTCGCGAGCATCCCCGTCCCGCTGCAGCCGACCGGGATCACGATCCTCGCCCGGCCGTGACGCACACGACCACCGTCGCGCTGCCGCCGGCTGCGGTGCTCGAGGCGGCGCAGCGCTTCTTCGCCGAGCGGGTCCCGAGCGCCGCCGCCTTCGTGGAGCAGGCAGGCCCGGGGTACCTGGTGCTGCGCGGGCAGGGGGGGGAAGAGGTAGTGTTCAGCGCACGGGCGGATGCGGGCGGCAAGACGCAGGTGCGCGCGTCGACGCTGTTTTTCGACCAGGCGGTCGACCGCTTTCTTTCGACGCTGCCGCTCGAGGCCGGAGTCCACGTTGCATGACCGCGGTCGAGACGCGGCTCCCGGTGCGGGTCATGGTGACCGACGTGTGGGATCAGGTGTCGTTCGTCGTGTCGCCCACGACCACGGTCGCGGAGTTGAAGCGGCGGGCGCTCACCCAGGCGCTGAAGCGCCGCACCGTCTCCGACCAGGACTACGTGGTGAAATTCCAAGGGGCTCGGGTGCTGGACGAAACGACCACGCTCGCTGCATTGGGGGTCGCTCCGAACTCCACGCTCATCGTCCTTCCCGCGCGTCGCCAGCCCGTGCGATGAGGTCGCTGAGCCGGGCACTCGCGCTACTCGCCGTCGGCTTTCTCTCACTCGACGCGCTGCTGTTTCTGTACTCGGGTCTCAGCCTCGGGCGGCCGGGCTTGGTCGCGAGCGGCGTCGCCTGTGCCCTGGTCGCGGTGCTGGTCGGCCTCAGCTGGCGCCGTTACCGTCGTGCCATCGCCGAGCTCGAGCAGGCGCGGCGCGACATGCGGGCGGAAGTGGAGTCGATCCGCGAGTTGTTGCGAGGCAAGGGGCTACATAACTGAGTTGCCCGTTCCTGTCTTCTTCCACCCCGCTTGCCAGCGTCACAACCCCGGGCCGGGACATCCGGAGCGCCCCGAGCGCATCGTGGCGGTACTGGACACGCTGCGCGCGGCGGACATGGCCTCGAGCGTCGAGTGGTGCGAGGCGCGGCCGGCGAGCCGGGCGGCGCTCGAGCGGGTCCACTCGGCGCGCTACCTCGACACCCTCGAGCGGGTGGCCGGTCACGGCGGCGGGATGCTCGATGCCGACACGGTGATGAGCGCCGACAGCTGGGAGGCGGCCGTGGCCGCGGCCGGCGTGGCCATCGGCGCCGTGGAGCGGGCGGTCGCGACCGGCTCGGCTTTCGCGGCCGCCCGTCCGCCCGGGCATCACGCACTCGCGGCGCACGCGATGGGGTTCTGTCTGATCAACAACGTCGTCGTGGCCGCGCGACAGGCCCAGCAGCTCGACAAGCCCCGCGTCCTCATCGTGGACTGGGATGTGCATCATGGCAACGGCACCCAGGCGCTGGTCGAGCGCGATCCGTCGATCCGCTACGTTTCGATGCACCAGTATCCCTGGTATCCGGGCACGGGTGGGGCGGACGAGCGCGGCGTGGGCAACGTGTTCAACGTTCCCCGCCCGCCGGGGCTGCCGCGCGAAGTGTACGTGCGCGATCTGCTCGCCGCCGTGGACGCGGCGCTCGTGGGCTGGCCGCCCGACCTGCTCCTCGTGTCCGCGGGGTTCGACTCGCTCGCCGGCGATCCGCTGGGCGGCTTCACGCTCGAGCCCGACGACATGGCACGCTGGACCACCACGTGGCGCGAGCGAGTCGCGCCCGCGCCGGTGGTGGGCGTGCTCGAGGGCGGCTACCGCCTCGACCTCCTCGCGGCGGGTGCCCGCGCGCACGTGCGCGCGCTTGCCTGACGCGGGCGGCCCCTTCGATACTTCACGCGGGCGCCGGGCCGCGATCCCGCGCCGGAGGACATGATGCCCCTGCACCTCGCCACCGAAGTCGTCACGCTCAAGACCAAGCATCCGTTCGTCATCGCCCGCGGCGGCGGAGACGACTACCGCGTCGTGTGGGTCCGATTGACCGACGCGGACGGCGCGGAGGGATGGGGTGAAGCAGATCCGTCGAAATACTACGGCGAGACCGCGGACACGGTCCTCGCCGTCCTCCAGAAGCTCGAGCCGCATCTCCCCAAGGACGCGTTCGAGCTGGAAGCGGCGGAGGCGCGCTTCGCGCAAGTCGTGCCGAAGAACGGCGCGGCCCGCGCGGCGCTCTCGGCGGCCCTGCACGACCTGTTCGGGAAGCGACTGGGCCAGCCGCTGTGGCGGCTCTGGGGCCTCGATCCGGCGAAGGCGCCCTACTCTTCCTTTACCATCGGGATCGATACCGCGGAGCAGATCCGCCTCAAGGTAGCCGAGGCCGCCGCGTATCCGATCCTCAAGATCAAGCTCGGGACCGACCACGACGAGGACATTCTGCGCACGATCCGGGACGCAACCGACAAGCCCATCCGGGTCGACGCGAACGCGGGCTGGACGCGGGAGCGGGCGATCGCGCTGCTTCCCGTCCTGAAGGAGTACGGGGTCGAATTCGTCGAGCAGCCGTTGCCCCCCGACGACCTCGAGGGGATCGCGGCCGTACGCCGTCGCGGCGTTCTCCCGGTCGTGGTGGACGAGAGCTGCCTCGTCGCAGCCGATATCCCGCGGGTGGCGGCGGCGGCCGACGGCATCAACATCAAGCTCGCCAAGTGCGGCTCGCTGCGGGAGGCGCTCCGGATGATCGCGACTGCTCGAGCGCACAGCATGCTCGTGATGGTCGGATGCATGATCGAGTCCTCGCTCGGCATCACCGCGGCGGCCCACTTCACGCCGCTGGTCGACGCCGCGGATCTGGACGGCGCGGCGCTGACGGCGAACGACCCGTTCATCGGCGCCACGATCGACGGCGGCAAGATCCGACTCCCCACCGGACCGGGGCTGGGTGTCCGGCGGCGCTCGCAGGATGGCCGGCCTGGTTGACGCCGGTGGCGCTGGTGTAGGGGCGCAGCATGCTGCGCCCCTACTCGCGGCTCGGCGTCTGCCGCTGAAAGCGGCTTCAGCCGTAGGCGCCGAGCCGCGGCTTCAGCCGCGCCACGCCGACGTGGTCCTCCCGGTACCCGTTCCTCGGAGCTACACGTACCTGATTCCTGCCGAGCTGGCGGAGCGCGTCGTGCCGGGGTCACGTGTGGTGGTGCCGGTGCAACGACGGCAGGTGGTGGGCCTGGTCGTCGCAGTCGACGTCCCCGCGCCCGACGTTCCGGCAAAGCCGATCGCCGCCGCTCCCGACGGAGAGCCCGCGTTGAGCGCTGCGCTGATCGAGCTCGGCCGCTGGATCGGCTCGTACTACGGCGCGCCGCTCGGCCTCGCGCTACGGGCGCTGCTCCCGGGGGCGCTGTGGAGCGTGCGGCGTCCGGCCGGGCCTCCGGAGCAGGCGGAGCGCGTGATCGGGTTGACGCAGGCGCTCCCCTCGCTGCTCGAGCGCGAGCGGGCGTTCCGGCGCGCGCCCCAGCGGCGCGTGGGCTACGAGGCGCTCGAGGCGCTGGGCGGCTCGGCGCCGCTCCGCCACCTCCTGGACCGCCTCGGCCTCTCCCGGGCCGTGCTCGACGGCCTGGTGAAGCAGCGGCTCGCCCGCTATACCGACGTACCGCGCGCGCGCGACCCGTTCGCCGACCTCTCCTCGCCACCCCCGCCCGCGCTGACGGAGGCACAGCTGGGGGTCGTGAGCGGGATCGCCGGGACGCCCGCCGACATTCCCATACTGATTCACGGGGTCACGGGTTCGGGCAAGACGCTCGTCTATCTCGAGTTGCTGCGCGGCGTCGTGGCGTCGGGGCAGGGCGCGATCCTCCTCGTTCCCGAGATCGCGCTCACGCCCCAGACCGTGGCCCGGGTGCGGGGCGTGTTCGGCGACCAGGTGGCGGTGCTCCATTCGGGGCTCTCGGACGGCGAGCGTGCCGACGCGTGGCGGGCGTTGCGGCGCGGCGAGCGCCGGGTGGCTGTGGGGCCACGGTCCGCGGTGTTCGCTCCGGTGCAACGGCTCGCCGCCATCGTGGTCGACGAAGAGCATGAGGCGAGCTACAAACAGGGGACGGTGCCGCGCTACCACGCCCGCGACGTGGCCCTGACGCGGGCCCGGCTCGAGGGTGCGCGGGTCATCCTCGGCAGCGCCACGCCCTCGCTCGAGACGCTGCAGCTCGCCAGGACCGGCCGGGTGTGCACGTTCACGCTGCCCGAGCGGATCGGCGCGCGGCCGCTTCCTCCGGTCGACGTGATTGACCTGCGGAGCGCGCCCCGCGTGGCCGAGGCCCGCGGGATCCCTTGGACCGAGCCGCTCGATCACGCGGTGCGGGGGGCGCTCGCCCGCTCCGAGCAGGTCATCTTGCTCCTGAACCGCCGCGGCTTCGCGACCTACCTGCAGTGCCCCGCGTGCGGAGACGTGCGCGATTGCCCGCACTGTGCCATCACCCTCACGGTCCACCAGACGCCGCGGGCACTGCGCTGTCACTACTGTGGGCACGAGGAGCCGATTCCGGCGGCGTGCCGGGTGTGCGGCAAGGAGATCCAGCGGATGCGCGGGCTCGGTACCCAACAGCTCGAGCACTTCGTGAGCCGGCGGTTCCCTGAGGCCCGGATCGCCCGCATGGATCTCGACACCACGAGCACCAAGTGGGCGCATCATCGCATCCTCGAGCGCATGGCCCAGGGCAAGCTCGACATCCTGCTTGGGACCCAAATGATCGCGAAGGGGCTGGATTTCCCCAACGTGACGGTGGTGGGTGTGGTGGACGCCGACACCGGCCTCCATCTGCCCGACTTCCGCGCCGGTGAGCGCACGTTTCAGCTCGTGGCACAAGTGGCGGGGCGGGCGGGCCGGGGGCCCAAGGGCGGGCGGGTGTTCGTCCAGACGCGCGCGCCCGACCACCCCGCGATTCGGGCAGCCGCGGCTCACTCAGTGGCCGCCTTCGCGGCTGCCGAGCTGCCGCTGCGCGCGCCGCCCAACCCTGCCTACCCGCCGCACGTCGGACTGGCGCGGTTCGTCGCGGTCCACGAGGACGAGCGCCTGGCCCAGGAAGCGGCGGAGGGCGTCGCGGCGTGGCTCAGGCGCGCGAACACGGAGCGCCTCGGCGGCGCGCTCACCGTGCTGGGACCGGCGCCGTGCCCGATCATGCGGCTCAAGGGGCGCTGGCGCTGGCACGTGCTCATCAAGTCGCCGGAAGCACGGCCGATCGGTCGGGTGGTGCGCGCGTGGGGGCGGGGGAGAGGAGTGGCCGCGCGCGGCACCGTCGTCGTGGACCGGGATCCCGTTTCATTGCTGTGACACCCGACGGTTGCGTGAGGCGATTCGTGGCGGGTATTATGACCCTCCTGTGACCGCTCGCCCGCGCTTCCAGTATCGCCCGCCGAACTTCGACGCGCCGCCGCTCGCGGGTGCGCCGGACGCGCGCTTCGAGCCCGCCCCGGCCGACGGCGTGCTCCCGGACGGTTTTTTCTCCACCACCAATCTCCCCACCTACGTGCACACTGGAGGCTCGTGGCGCAGGCCCCGCCTGCCGCGCATGGACTGCGTCATCGTGCTCCACCCGAAGCTGGACCTCGTCGTCACCGAGCCACGTCGCGTGAAGCAGGGCCAGCTCGTGGCCGTCGGCACCGCCGAGGACGGCAGCCAGGGCATTTTCGTGCATTCCGAAGGCTTCCTCGGCGGGGGCCACAGTGCGAACGAATTCGGCTTCATGCAGACCGCCGTGTCGCGCGAGCGCCCGGTGGACTATGCCGTGCTGGCGCAGCTGCTCGGCGAGGAGAAGCAGCGCGGGGGGAAGATCCTGTGGGTGGTGGGGCCGGCGCTGGTGCACGCCCGGGCGCGTGAGGACATGGTCTGGTTCGTCCAGAACGGGTATGTCCAGGCGTTCCTGGGCGGAAACGCCGTGGCCGTGCACGACCTCGAGGCGGCGATCTTCGGCACGACGCTCGGCATGTCCAGCTCGGGCGAGGGGGTGGAGGGGGGCCACGCCCTCCACATGCGCGCCATCAACGCGATCCGCCGCGTGGGCGGCATCAGCTCCGCCGTGCAGCAGGGGATCGTCACCGCGGGGATCATGCACGCGCTGGTGACGCAGGGCGTGCCGTTCGTGCTCGCCGGCTCGATCCGCGACGACGGGCCGCTCCCCGAGGTCCTGACCGACACCCTGGCGGCGCAAGACGCGATGCGGCAGTGCACGGCCCAGGCGACGTTCGCCGTGTTCGTCGCCACGGCGCTGCATGCGATCGCGGTGGGCAACATGCTGCCGGCGTTCGTCGATGCACCCACGCCTGACGAGTTGCGTCCGCTCACCACGATCTGCGTCGACCAGACCGAGTTCGTCGTGAACAAGCTGCGCGACCGCGGCACGCATCAGGCATACGGGGTCGTGACGAACGCCCAGGACTTCATGCACGTGTTGCGGTTTTACGTGGAACGATGGGAGCAGGCACAGGCGCCGGCGACCATCCTCCGGTAGGGCCGGGCCGGGGGCCGGGGTGGGCGAAGCTCGCCGAAGCGGTCGCCAGACAGGTGCCGCCCGCCGAGATCGAGACCATCTACCTGTTCACGCCGCTCAAGCGCGAGGGTCGGGAGTGGGGCACCGCGGTGGTGGCGCGCCGGTCCGCGGAGGGCGAGGGCCGGTTGCGCGTCTATACGGCACGCTACATGCTGATCGTGCGCGGGAAAGAACGGGGGCAGTCTCGTGTGGAAGTGATCGAAACGGGCCTCTCGCCGGCGGCGGTCATCGCGCAGGTGATGCAGGCGACGGCCGACCGCACCGGCGATCCCGAGCCCCCGGTGGCGGTGGGGGCCGCGGTGTGGTATGAAGGCTGAGAGGAGGTGACGCGTTGATCGAATCGCGAATGTTCGTGCCTACCAAGGCCTTTCTCACCAAGGGCGTTGGTCGGCACCGAGAAAAACTCACGAGCTTCGAGATGGCGCTGCGGGACGCGCATCTCGCCAACTTCAACCTCGTCCGGGTGAGCTCGATCTTCCCACCCCACTGCGAGCTGGTGGATCGCGAAGAGGGGCTCTCGCTCATGCAACCGGGACAGGTCGTGTTCGCCGTGATCGCCGAGTCCTCCACCAACGAGCCAAGCCGGCTCGTCGCCGCATCCATCGGCGTCGCGATGCCCGCCGATCCGACCCATCACGGCTACATCTCCGAGCACCATAGTTATGGCCAGAACGAGGTGACGGCCGGGGAATATGCCGAAGACCTCGCCGCCTCCATGCTCGCCACCGTGCTGGGCGTGCCGTTCGAGCCCGGCACGGCCTGGGACGAGCGCCGGGAGCAGTGGCTCCTGTCGGGCGAGATCGTGCGCACGATGAATGTCACCTCCACCGCCGAGTGCGGCGAGGATGGCCGTTGGACCACCGTCGTCTCGGCGGTGTGCTTCTGCGGGTGATCCCTTCATTCGCCCTGGCATTCCTCGGCGGGCTGCTGAGCTTCCTCTCCCCCTGCGTCTTGCCGCTGATCCCGAGCTACGTGGGATTCCTCACCGGACTGTCGCTCGAACAGGTCGAGGGCCGACGCGACACGGTGCTGGTGCACGCCCTGTGGTTCGTGGCCGGTTTCTCCCTAGTGTTCGTCGTCCTGGGTCTGACGGCCTCGGCCGTCGGGGTCTTGCTGCTGAACTGGCGGGTGTGGATCGGCCGCATCGGCGGGGTGCTCGTCATCCTGTTCGGCCTCTACCTCCTCGGGATCCTACGTCCCGCGTTCCTGAGGCGTGAGCGGCGTCTCCAGCTCGCCCACAAGCCGGTCGGCTACTTGGGCTCCGCGTTCGTGGGCGTCACATTCGGCGCGGCGTGGACTCCCTGCATCGGGCCGATCCTGGGCGCGATTCTCACGCTCGCCGCGACCCAGGCGAGCGTCGTCCACGGCACGACCCTCCTGGCGGCTTACGCCCTCGGGCTCGCCATTCCGTTCGTGCTCACCGCGCTCGCGCTCGAGCAGTTCCTCGGCTGGTTCCAGCGGTTCCGGCCCTACCTCGGCTGGGTGGATCGGATCGCGGGGGCCCTCCTCGTCCTCCTGGGCATTCTCCTGCTCACCGATCGTTTCACGCTGCTCGCCGGGTGGCTGCAGGGGCTCACGCCGGAGTTCTTGAGGAGCCGGTTGTAGGACGTGATGGATAACTCCCCGGTTGTTCCCACCCTCAAGGGTGGGCTCCGCCAGGCACAGTGCTAAAGCACACGCGCATTGTCCTTTAGGACGGTGCAGTGCCGAGCCCATGCTTTAGCATGGGAACTTCGAGAGCCGCGTTCCTATATTATGTGCCAGCGAAACCACGAGAGAGGCAATAAATGAACACGCTTCAGAAGCACTGCTCGCATCTCATAGCAGTACTGGCCGCCGTCGCGTTGGCCGCGTGCGTCAAGAGTGACCAGGCGAACCAGACGGCCGACTCCACTGCGCGCAATCTGACGCTGGCCCCGACCGAGTCGACCGCCGCGATGAGGGATGTGCCGGCGCCGGCGACCGAGCCGGCCAAGGCCGCCCCCGAGAAGAAGACACCCCAGCCGAAGCCCAAACCGCCGGTGCCCAAGCCGGTGGTGCCGACAACGTTGACAGCAGCAGTCGGGACCCGGGTGCCGCTCGCCGCGAGCGAGTCGATCAGCACCCGGCAGGCGAAAGCGGGTGATACCTTCACGGCCACGGTTGCCCAGGACGTCAAAGACGCGGCCGGTCATGTGGTGATCCCGGCGGGTTCGGCGGTGCAGGGGACGATCGTCGCCGCTGAACCGGCGCCGAACCCCAGTTCGAGCGGCCGGCTGGAGAGGCGGACGCCGCCAAGGTAGGTGGTGGAGCGGTCGCGGGGGCCTTGGTCGGCAAGCTGCTCGGCAAGAACACGAAGGGTGCCCTGATCGGGGGCGCCGTGGGCGCCGCCGCCGGAGCCGCCGCGGCGCGGGCTTCGCGCGACATCGACGTCGTGCTCCCCAAAGGGGCGGCGATCACGCTCAAACTGAACAAGCCCCTGACGGTGAAGCGGGTCGCCTGATTGGTACGGGCGCGGTATGCCGTGATCCCACGGCATGCCGTGCCCCTTTAATATCCCACCGCCCCGCCGCCGCGCCGGGGATCGGCCACTCCGACCCAGCCGGCGGCGGTTCGTTCGATCGCCGCGATGTCGCCCATGCGACCCCGCTCGCGCAACTGGTAGCCCATAGTACGCAGGCCGTCGAGCGTCGTCTGGGCGAGCCCACCCCGCTCGTAGAAGACCACGTCCGGCAGCGCCTGCTGGTGCACACGCGGTGCGGCCACCGCTTCCGCGAGCGACATGCCGTGGTCCAGCACATTCACGATCACCTGGTACACGCTGTTGATGATCGTCGGGCCTCCGGGTGTGCCCACGACCATGAAGAGGCGACCGGAGCGGTCGAGCACGAGCGACGGCGTCATCGCCGAGAGCATGCGCTTGTGCGGCGCGATGGCGTTGGCGGCGCCCTGGATCAGGCCGTACATGTTCGGCTTCCCGGGCGCCGTAGTGAAGTCGTCCATCTCGTTGTTCAGGAGGAACCCCGCACCCGTCACGGTGACCGCGCTGCCGAAGCCGCCGTTCAATGTGGTGGTGACTGCGGCGGCATTGCCGGCGGCGTCGACGACGGAGTAGTGCGTAGTCTCGGTGCCCTCGCCCGCCGAGGTGGCGAGCGGCGGCGTAGGCGTCGCCCGGTCCGGCAGAATCTGGGCGCGCAGCTCGGCGGCGTAGGACTTCGACAGGAGTCGCTCGAGCGGCATATCGACGAAGTCCGGGTCGCCGAGCCAGTGATTGCGGTCCATGAAGGCGCGTCGCATCGCCTCGACTTCGAGGTGGACATAGCCGGCGCTCCCGAACGGCGGCAGCGTGTCGTAGCCCTCCATGATGTTCAGGATCTCGCCCATCGTCACGCCGCCCGAGCTCGCGGGGGGCATGGAATAGATCGAGTAGCCGCGGTAGCCGATCTGCACCGGGGTGCGCCACTTCGGCTGGTAGCGCCTGAGGTCGTCCTTCGTAATAAGCCCGTGGCCGCGCTGCATCTCCGCCGCGATCAGATCGGCGATCTGACCCTTGTAGAACACACTCGCCCCTGAGTCGGCGATGAGCTGCAGGGTGTGCGCGAGCTCAGGCTGGCGGAACGTGGTGCCGGATGCGGGCGCATGGCCGTCCACGAGGAACTGCTTCGCGGACGCCGGGAACCGCGCCAGCCGCTCCGCTTCTTCCGCGATCGCGCGGCTGCGCGCCGCATCGAGCGTGTGCTCGCGGGCGAGTCGGATCGCCGGGGCGAGGACCTTCCTCCAGGACAGCCGTCCGGCGCTTTTCCAGGCTTCGTACATTCCGGCTACGCTGCCGGGGACGCCCGACGCGAGGTGACCGGTCAAGCTCTGATCGGTGGAGTTCCCGGTCGAGTCGACGTACATGTCGGGGGTGGCCCGGCCGGGCGCCATCTCCCGGTAGTCGAGCGCGCGCACGCGACCAGTCGTGTCGCGGTACACGATGAACCCCCCGCCGCCGATGTTGCCCGCCTCTGGGAGCACGACCGCGAGCGCAAATCCGACCGCCACCGCGGCGTCGACGGCATTACCGCCCTGCTTGATGATCTCGATCCCGACCTGGCTCGCGAGCGGATGACCGGACACGACCATCGCCCGGGGGCCCGACACGGTGACGCCCTTGCCGGCGAGGGACCAGGTCTCCGGGATGATCGGCCGCCCGGTGACGACCGCGTCGGCGCCGGCGCCCGGTGCCGCGGGGTGAGCGGCGGGCGCGGCGGCCGCGGCTGGCGGCGCGGGGATCGTCTCGGGCGGCCGCGTGCCGCCGCACGCGGTGAGCACGGCGAGGGCGACGGCGGGGGCCGTAAGCAGGATCTGGCGCATGCTGAATTGTGCACGTTGACCCGAGTTTGGGTCAACGCCTAACTTGGGGGCCACCTGACACACTCATGACCGCCCGTTCCGGCGGCGGTGCGGGCCGTGCGGTCCGAGATCGCGCGGGCGATCGACCTCGTGGTCGAGGCCTTCAAGCAAGGTGGGCGGTTGGTCTACGTGGGAGCGGGCACGTCGGGCCGGCTTGGCGTGCTGGACGCGAGCGAGTGTCCGCCCACCTTCGGCACGCCGCCCGAGATGGTTATCGGCATCATCGCGGGGGGGCTGCAGTCGCTCGTGAAGGGCCTGGAGGGAGCGGAGGACGACGTGAACGCGGGCGCCCGGGCCATGGACGATGCGCGCGTCACGCCGCAGGATTTCGTCCTGGGGATTGCGGCAAGCGGCACCACGCCGTTCGTGCGCGCGGCTCTGACGCGCGCCCAGACGATCGGCGCCGTCACGGGGCTGCTGTCGTGCTCCGATCCGCCCAAGATTCTGTTGGAGACCTGCGACGTGCTCATGCTCCCCAAGGTCGGCCCTGAGGCGCTCACCGGCTCCACCCGTATGAAAGCGGGGACGGCGACCAAGCTCGTGCTCAATACCCTCTCCACCGGCGCGATGATCCGGCTGGGGCGCGCGTACGGCAACCTGATGGTCGACTTGATGGCCTGGAGCGACAAGCTCCGGGACCGCGGCGAGCGCATCGTCATGGAGTGCTGCGGCGTGGACCGCCCGGCGGCGCGCCGTGCGATCGAAGCCGCGGCCGGGAGCGTCAAGCTCGCGATCGTGATGGCGAAGCATCGCGTCGGGAAGGCCGAGGCCGAGCGGCTGCTCGCGCAGGCGGGCGGATTCGTGCGGCGGGCGGTGGGTGACCCGCCGCCGGTACGATTGCGATGACGAGTTGTCTCGCCGTCGGGGTGATGTCGGGCACCTCGCTCGACGGCGTCTCGACGGCGCTGGTCCGGCTCACCGACGACCCCCTCGCCGCCCAGCTGATCGCCTTCCGCCAGGAGCCCTACGGCGCAGCGGAACGGGGGCAGATCGTCGACGCGATCGCGCGCGGCGGCTCGAAGGATCTGGCGCTGCTCCACGTCGCGCTGGGCGAGCGCTTCGCCGGCGCGATCCTCCAGCTCCTCGCCGGGGCCGGGACGGCTCCCGGCGAGGTGGCCTTCGTCGCCTCACACGGTCAGACTATCTGGCACGAGCCCGGTCGCGCGACGCTGCAGCTGGGCGATCCCGCGGTGATCGCCGAGCGGGTGGGCGTGCGGGTGGTGAGCGACTTCCGCTCGCGCGACGTGGCCGCGGGCGGGCAGGGCGCGCCGCTCGTGCCCCTCGCTGACGTCATGCTGTTTGGGCATCCCGAGCGGGGCCGGCTGCTGCTCAACGTCGGCGGGATCGCGAACGTCACCTGGGTGCCGCGCCGCGGCGCCACCGCGGGCGCCCTCGCGTTCGACACCGGCCCCGGGGTGGGGGTGATCGACGCTGTCACGCGCCGCGTCGAGCCCACGGCGGCGTTCGACCGGGACGGTGCGCGCGCGCGCCGCGGCAAGCCGGTCACGCGGGTGCTCGATGGGCTGCTCGCCGATCCGTATTTCGCGGCGCCGCCCCCCAAGAGCACGGGCCGGGAGCGCTTCGGGATCGAGTTCGCCGATCGCCTGATCGGTCTCGTACACCAGGCGGGCGGCTCCGACAACGACGCGGTCGCGACCGCCACGGCGCTCACCGCCGAGACGATCGCCCGCGCGCTCGAGCGCTGGACCCCGGACGGGGGAGGCGAGGCCGAGCTGGTGATCTCCGGTGGAGGCGCCCGCAATCCCGTGCTCTTCGAGCTGCTCGTCGCCCGCGTACGTCCGCGTCCGGTGCTGCCGTTTGACCGGCTGTTCTTCGACGGCGAGGCGAAGGAGGCGCTCGCGTTCGCGTTCCTCGGCTTCCTCACGCTCGCCGGCAAGCCCGGGAACCTCCCGGCTGCCACGGGAGCCCGCGGCGCGCGAGTGCTCGGCCACGTCACACCGGCGTGAGCGGCTCGCTCGCGCGGCTCGTCTTCCCGGCCCTGCGGTGGCAGCGCCAGAGCTTCGACCACGAGCAGCCGAAGATCGACGCCGCGCTCGCCGCCGGCGTGGGCGGCTTCATCATCTTCGGCGGGACCCGCGCGACGGTCACCGCGCTCACGGAGGAGCTGCGGCGTCAGGCGGGGCGCCCGCTCTTGATCGGCGCCGACGTCGAGCGGGGCGTCGCCCAGCAGGTCAGGGAACTCACCGAGCTGCCGCCCCCAGCGGCGCTCGGCTACCTCGACGACCTCGAGGCCACGCGCACCTGCGGCGTGATCACCGGGTCCGAGGCCCGGTCGGTGGGGATCAACTGGGCGTTCGCGCCCGTGTGCGACCTGGATCTGGAGCCCAGGAATCCGATCGTACAGACGCGCTCGTTCGGCGCCGATCCGACGCGCGTCGGTGAGCACGCCGCCGCCTGGATCCGTGGTGTGCAGGAGCACGGCGTGCTGGGGTGCGGCAAGCACTACCCCGGCCACGGTCGCACCACGCGTGATTCGCACGAGACCTTGCCCCGCGTCCTGACGCCTGCCGCCGAGCTGCAGCACGTCGACCTCACCCCGTTCGAGTACGCGATTCGGGCGGGCGTGGGCAGCATGATGAGTGCCTTCGTGGCGTTTCCGGGGTGGGACCCATCTGGGCGGGCCGCGAGCTTTTCGCCCGAAATCCTCGGCTATCTCCGGGGCACGTTGAACTTCGCCGGGCTGGTCGTGACCGACGCGCTGATCATGGCCGGCGCGAGCGCGGCCCAGCCGGTGCCGTCCGCCACGGTCAGCGCCGTCGCGGCGGGGTGCGACGCACTCTTGTATCCCGAGGAGTTCCGGGGCGTCATCGCAGCGCTGGACCGAGCCGTCGGATCCGAGATTTCGACCACCCGGGCTGACGAAGCCCTGGCCCGCTACGAGCAGGCGGCAGCGCTGTGGGACTCGGGCGCCGCTCAGGGGCTGCCCGACCTCGCGGCCCACGGCGCCTTCGCCGATGGGCTCGCCGACCGGGCGGTGCGGCTGCTGCGCGGCGAGCCGCCGGCGCTCCGCTCCCCGCTGTCCGTCGCGATCGTCGACGACGATGTGGGCGGGCCGTACACGGTCGGACCGCGCGATGTGTTTACGCGGACGCTGCGGGAGGCAGGGGTCGGAATCGGGAAAAGAGAAAGGGGAAACGGGAAACGTGTGGTGTTGGTGTACGCTGAGCCGAGGTCGTGGAAAGGTCGAGCGGACCTCGGCCCGCGCTCGCTGGTGCACCTGCGCCGCCTCGTCCCCGGGGCGCAGCTCGTCGTGCTGTTCGCACACCCGCGGCTCGCGCGCCAGATCCCGGGCTCCGCGCCGGTGGTGTGCTGCTGGCACGGCCAGCCCTTAATGCAGAGGGCGGCTGCAAGATGGGTGCTGGGGAGAATCCGGTAAACGGCCGGTGAAACGGGCCTTTCACCGGCTGTCGCCCAGTCTTTTCAAGTAGTCGGCGACGAGCGCCGCCGGGACCCCGTAGATGATTTTTCCCTGCGACTCGCGGTTCCCTCCGTACAAGACAGCTACGACGTGGCCGGCGCGATCGAAGATGGGACTCCCGGACGAGCCCGGCGCGCCGTAGCCGTCCACCTGCACGACGTTCGACAACACCTTGCTCACCGTGCCCACCGTCAGGGTTGGGTCGGCCACTACGGCGCTCTGGCCGTGGCGCTCCATCGGCAGGTCTTCCCCGAGCGGGTAGCCGATGATGGCAACGGGGTCTCCCCGCTGCAGGCCCGACGTCAGCCGTATCGGCGACGCCGAGGAAGCGGGCCTGGAACCATTGCTTCGAGCCCGAGAACTTGACGGCCATCGCCAGGGGCCGGCGGTCCCCCGCTTCGCCCACGAGGACATGCTTGTTGGTGACCAGCGTGCCTTGAGAGTCGATTGCGAACGCGGTGCCCGTGAACACCTCGACGTCCGAATACTTGACGACGAGGAGCGCGACCGCGTCCTGGTTGTTCCGCGAGATCGCGCGGTAGTCGACCGCCGCCGCGCCCGCCAGGCCCCGCTGGCGGGCTTCGGCCGTATCGAGCTGCGCCCGCAGCCGGGCGACCGAAGGCGCGCCGCTGCCGGAGCCCGCCGTCGCAAGCTCGCCCCGCAGCCTGGCAACCTCGGCCTGCGATTCGCGGAGCGCGTCCCGGACGCTTTCGAGCTCGGACTGGAACCGCGAGAGCAGGCGCCGGGCTTCGCGATTCAAGCTGTCGGCCCGTGCGCGCAGCGCGACGAGGTCCCGAGCGTCGCGCGCGGCCTCCCATTGGCTCCATCCGAATCCCGCCAGCGCCAGGCCGAGCAGGCCGATCAATACCTTGGTCCTGCGGCGCAGATGCGTGAGCTCCGCCACGACGCGCAGGGCGGCGCTGGCGCGGCGCTCCCGCGACCCGGTCACCGCGTCCGTCTCGCCTGCTGCCACCATCACGCGGAATTCCACGGAGGGCCCCTGCGGCCCGAAGCCGATCACGTCGCCATCGCGGAGGACGACGTCGCCCGTGATCCGCTCAGCGTTGACGAAGGTGCCGTTTTTCGAGCCCAGGTCGCGGATGCTGAACGACTCGCCGTGCCGCACGATGGCCGCGTGGCGCGAGGAGACGTCGAGATCGCGCTCGGCGTCGAAGCGAACATCCGATAGCGGGTGGCGGCCGAGCCCGATGTAGGCCTTGCGGAAGGTCGCGACCGCTCCGGCGCGCGCGCCCGACAGGAACCGGAACTGGGCGGTCACTGGCTCCGGGTCGCGAGATAGAGCGCGACGGCCACCGCGGCCGCCGCGAGCAGGGCCGCGGCGACGACACGCCAGCGGCTCTCACGTGCGGGCAACGGCGGCCGGCTCCCCCGATAGACCGGCACGGGCTCGGTGCTCGTCTCCGTGTCGATCAGCGGGTATACCTGATGGCCCACCTCTTCCCCCGCGGTGGCCGAGCGCAGCCCGTCCCCGTCGAACCGCGCGATGACGACCGTGATGTTGTCCGGTCCGCCGCGCTCGTTGGCGAGCGTGATCAGCCGGTCGCATGCCGCCTGCAGATCCCGCTCGCGGGTCACGATCTCGGCGATCTCCTCCTTCTTGACCTGGCCCGAGAGCCCGTCCGAGCAGAGCACCAGGATGTCGCCCTTGCGGACTTCCTGGTAGGTGAGGTCGACCTTCACCTTGGGGTCCGGGCCCAGCGCTTGGAGGATGATGTTGCGGCGCTCGCTGCGCGCCGCTTCCTCTTCGGTGAGCTCGCCGGCCTCCACCAGGCGCTGCATCAACGACTGGTCCTTGGTGAGCTGTACCGCCTGCCCGTTGCGAATCAAGTAGGCGCGGCTGTCCCCCACTTGCGTGAGGTAGACGTGGTCGTGGAGGACGCCGACGGCCGTCGTGGTGGTGCCCATCCCGCGCACCTCGGGGTGCGTCTTGGCGTACGAGTTGATGTGCCCGTTGGCGACCTCCACGGCTTCCTTCAGCCGGTAGGCGAAGCGCTGCGGCGTGGCTTCCTTCTCGCTCCGCCACATCCGGACCATCTGGTCGTAGATGGTGTCGGCGGCCATCTGGCTGGCGAGCTCGCCCGCGGCGGCGCCGCCCATCCCGTCGGCGACGAGCAACAGGGACCCCCGCTCACCCACGTCGTGCTCGCGCACCGGCGCCTGCAACGACGCCGCGCCGCGGGTGAGATCGGCCACGAGGAAGCGGTCCTCGTTGTGGTCGCGGGTCTTGCCGAGGTCGGTCTTGGCGAAGACCTGGATCTTGACGGGCTTCGGGGTGCGCCAGAGCATCACGGCTGCGAATCCCCCCTTATCGCCCTCACCAGTCTCGGATACGTGGTGTTCGTCGGGTCGAGACCCGAGGCTTGCTGGCACCACTGAAGTGCGAGGGAACGACGGTTGTCGACCAGATACGAATCACAGAGGATACGGGCCGCTGCCGCTCGGTAGACTTTCGGGAGCGCTGTCATCGCATAGTAGAATTCCGCCGTGTCGCGTGCGGCACTGGGTGTGACCCTACCCTCATGGAGGTCCAAAAGAATCGATTCGAGCGTCCTCCGCACCTGCGCCTCGCTCACGGCGACGATGGGCGGGGGCGGCGGTGGGTGGGTCGCGCCGGCATCGCGACCGGATGGCCGGCGCGCCCTGCGCGAATCGGCGGCCCGCGGCGGCGGCGCCGGCGGCACGGCCGTCCGGGAGTTCGAATCCACGGCCACGGGCGGCGGCACCCCCCGCATCGTGTCCAGGCGGGCCGCGTTGTCGGCTCGGCGGCCGCGGCCGAACACCATCATCGCGGCCCCGCCGGCGCCGAGGACGAGGGCGGCGCCCACGATGACGGGTACGTGAGAGCGCCGCCTCACGGGGGGCACCGGGGTGCGCCGTGGGAGCGACAGCGCCGCGACCGCCCGTGAGTCGAGGAGCCGCGTCCGATCTTCGGCATCGCCACGGGCCACTGGGATCGGAGAGCTGCGGCGCGCCAGGCTGGTGACGCTCGCCACGTCGTTCGCGAACTTGGCGGCCGACTGGTAGCGCTCCACCGGACTGCGCGCCAGAGCCGAGTCGAGGGTCCCCTGCAGGCCGGGCGGGAAGCGCAGGTCGGGTCGCGCAGCCGCGAGCTTCAGCGGCTCCTCGGTGAGCCGTTGAATCATCGTCTCCTGCACGGTGCCTGCCTCGAACGGCAGCCTCCCGGTTAACGTCTTGAAGAACACCAGGCCGAGCGAGTAGATGTCGCTCCGACCGTCGAGCTTGTCCCCCGACAGCTGCTCGGGGCTCATGAATTCGGGCGTACCGATGACGAGCCCCGTCTTGGTCACCTCCTGGCTGGCGTCGTTCCCCACGAGCTTTGCGATCCCGAAGTCCACGACCTTCACGGCATCGGTGCCGTCCCGCGCCCGCACGATCATGATGTTGTCCGGCTTCAGGTCGCGGTGCACGATTCCCAGGTCGTGCGCCGCCTGGAGCGCCTCGGCCGTCTGGGCGACGATGGCGGCGGCGCGGGGCACGGGGAGTGCCCCTTCTCGTTCCAGTACCTCGGTGAGCGGCTCACCTTCGATGAACTCCATCGCGAGATAGATCATCCCCTCGGGCGTCTCGCCGAAGTCGTAGATGGCGCATACGCTGGGGTGACTGATGCGGCTCGCGTTCGCCGCCTCGCGGTTGAAGCGTGCTACGGCATCGGGATCGTAGACCAGCGAGGGGTTCAAGACCTTGATGGCGCTCTTACGCCCCATCTTCACGTGCTCGGCCAGGTACACCTGGCCCATGCCGCCTTCACCCAGCTTTTTCACCACGTGGTAGCGATCGGCGAGCACCTGCCCGACCAGATCCTGCCCTGGCGACGACGCGCGCAGCGTCTGCCCGTCGTTCGGGCAAAACCGCAGGTCGTCCGCGTATTCAGTGGAGCAGAGGGGACAGGTCTTCACGTCGGAATCTCGACGCGCAGCAGCTTGTCGCCGACCAGCACGCGCGAGTCGTGGCGTAGCTGGATGTCGCCCCGGGCCGCGAGCGCGACGCCGTTGCGGCTCTTGGCGTCGACCACGACGAAATCGGCGTCTTCGGAGCGGATGAGGGCGTGGCGCGCGCTCATGGACGGATCGTACGGGAATGTCCAGTCGCCCTGCTCGCGGCCGATCGCCAGGTCCCGGCCGGGGGAGAGCTGGATCACGTCGCGCGCGCTGCCGTCCGAGCGCAGCTGCGTCAGGCTCGCGATGTCGGCGCTCGGGATCAGGCTTCCCATGCGGCGCGTGGCATCGGCATCGGGCGGGTGTGGCCCGGGATAGCCGAGGCGCCGGAACCGGATCACCTGCGAGCCGATCAGCAGCAGGTCGCCGTCCCCCAGCCGATGAGGCGCCTCGAGGAACACCCAGGTGCCGTTGCGGCTGCCCAAATCGCGCACCAGGAGCGCGTCCTGCTCCCAGGAGATCTTGGCATGCAGCGGCGAGAGGAACACGTCTTCAGGAAACCGGATGTCGCCGTCCTGGCGGCCGATGGTGGTGTCCGGGGTGCGGCGCTCGAAGCGCTGCACAGCGGCGCCGCTGTCGTCCAGCAGTACGAGGACGATGGGCGGCGGGGCACCAGGCCGTGGGCCTCCGGCCGTGGTGGGCGACTGGCGCTCCGGAGCGGACTCGACGAGCGGGGCTCCACACGTGGGGCAGAACTTGGTCCCCGCCGCGACCCGTGACCCGCAGCGCCCACAGCTCGGGCCCGAGCCGGGAGCGGTGAGGCGACGCCCGCAATGCGGACAGAACGGGAGGAGGCCGCTCGCGCGCCCCCCACAGAAATGACACGTGAGCCCCTCCGGGCGAGTCGGCGCCACGGCCGGCGGCGCGACGACCCGCGTCCCCGGCACCGCCGTGCCGACCGCTGTCGCCCTGACACCCGAGGCCTTACCCATGGGCTTGCCGCAGTCGATGCAGAACTGCGCGTCGGCGTCGTTTTCGCGGCCGCAGTAGGCGCAGACGGTCACCGGAGGAGGTGCTCCACAGGGCGCAACAGCACGGCCTGCCAATCTATTGGGCAAATTGACGCATCGAAAGGGTCCATGCTAGCTTGCGCGCCTGTGCGATGGCTCAGTGGAGCGCTGCTGCTGTGCGCCGCTGGATGCGCGAGTGCTCGCCCCCGCGGCGTGCCCGCGCGCTCGGGCGCGACGCCGGGCCCCGCGCGGGAGTCCCTCCAGGTCACTGTCGTGTACCCCGGACCGACCGACGTCATTCAAGCGCGCGACTCGACGTTCCTGTTCGGCGCCGTGCGCGGCGGCGTGAGACGGGAGAGCCTGACCGTCGGCGGCGCGCCGGTGCCCGTCCTCGCCAACGGTGCGTGGATTGCCTGGCTGCCACTTCCTGACGACACGATCGCCGCCTTTCGACTCGTCGCCCGCGCTGGAGGCGATTCCGCGGTACAGGACCTGATCGTGCGGATCGCGCCCCGCTACCGCCCTCCCCCGAGCCGGGTCGCCTGGATCGACACGACGAGCTTCGCTCCCTCCGGGACGCTCGCGCTCCCGCTGGGGGAAGGTATACGACTGGCCGCGCGCGCGGCGCCCGGCGCGGTCGTGCGGCTGCGACTACCGTGGGGCGCCACGATCCCGTTCGTGCCCGACACGCTCCCCGCCGAGCCCGCCTGGGGTGTGCGGGCGTTCGCCACGACGACGACCGCGTACCGCCTCCCGCCCGCGGCCGATCGCTACGTGGCGTGGCTCCCAGCCGCGCCACTCTGCCCGGACGGCAAGACCACGTGTGCCACCCTGGAAGCCGCGGTGGGAGGGGACACCGCGACCGCTCGGTGGCCGCTCACGGTCGGTCTCATGGACATGACATTCCCCACGGTCGTGGCGCTCAACGACGACACCGCGCACACCGGTACGACCGATAGTCTGACGGTGGGGAAGTCGGTGCCGGGGGGGACGTACAATTGGTTCTTCCCCACTGGGACCACCGCCGTGCTCTCGGGGCGGTGGAACGACCAGGCGCGCCTTCAGCTCTCGAAGAGCTCGGCCGTCTGGGTGAACGCGGCCGACGTGGTGCCGCTGCCGGGGGGCAGTCCCCCGCCGGGGGGCGTGGTCGGCTCCGTGCGCCTGCAGCCCGGCCCGGCGTCCATCACGCTGCGCGTGCCGTTGCCGGCGAAGCTGCCCTTTCAAGTCGTGGAGCAGGAACGGACTCTGACACTGCGACTGTACGGCGTCGCGTCCGATATCAACTGGATGCAATACGGCGGCACCGATCCGCTCGTCACCCGCATGAGCTACGCCCAGCCCGCCGCGGACGAGGTGACGATCACGCTCGAGCTGGCGCGTCGCGTGTGGGGGTATCGCACGCGGTTCGACGGGCGAGACCTGCTGCTCGAGATCCGGCGACCACCGGAGATCGATCTCGAACGGCCCTTGAAGGGGCGCACCATTGTGCTCGACCCGGGCCACCCACCGGTCGGAGCCACCGGCCCGACCGGCCTGTGGGAGCCGGTGGCGACGCTCGCGATCGCGTTCAAAGCCAAGGCGCTGCTCGAGCAGGCGGGTGCGACCGTGTGGCTCACACGCGCCGACTCGCTGCCGGTGGACCTGTTCCCGCGCACGCACTTCGCCGAGGTGCATGACGCGGACGTGCTCGTCTCGATTCACGCCAACGCGCTCCCGGACGGCGTGAATCCGTTCGTGAACAACGGCACGAGCGTCTACTACTTTCACCCGCGCAGCGCTCCGCTGGCCCGCGCGCTGGATCGCGCCCTGGTCGCGGAGCTGGGCGTGCGGGACCTCGGCATGGGCCGGGGAGACTACGCGCTGGTGCGTCCAACGTGGATGCCCGCGGCGCTCACCGAAGGCCTGTTTATCATGCTCCCCGAGCAGGAGGCGATGCTGCGGAGCGACGAGGGGCAGTGGCGGTATGCGCGGGGGCTGGTGCGGGGCATTGAGGCATTTCTGCGAGAGCGAGCCCGGGAACCGTGAGATTGCGGATTGCGGATTTCGAATTGCGGATTGGCACGACGACCCCAAGTTGTCGGCTCGACCTTTCACTGATATTCCGCAATCCGCAATCCGCAATCCGCATTTTGGTGCTCCTCATGTTGGCCGGGCGAGCTGAAGCGCAGATTGACCCCTCCGGCTGCTGGCGCACCCTGCACACCCCCCACTTCCGCGTTCATTTCCGCCCGGTCTACCGCGACGTGGCGCAAGTTGCTGCTCGGGAGGCCGAGCGCGCCTACGGGCTGCTGGCGTCCGAGCTCCACCCGCCGCGCCAGGTGGTCGACCTCACGCTGGTCGACGACATCGACTCCCCGAACGGTGCGACGCTGGTGTTTCCGTCGGACCGCATCTACCTGTTCCTCCCGCCGCCGGCGACCGACCCCGGGTTGCAGCACTACGACAGCTGGCTCCGACTCGTCACGACGCACGAGCTCACCCACGTCTTCCACCTCGATCGCGTGCGCGGTTTCTGGAGCGGCCTGCAGACGGTGTTCGGACGTGCCCCCGGGCTGTTTCCCAACGCGTACCAGCCCAGCTGGGTGACGGAAGGGTTGGCTACCTACTACGAGTCGCGCTTCACGAACGGTGGGCGGGTCACGGGTAGTCTGCACACCCAGGTGCTCGCGGCGGACCACGCGGCTGCGGCGTCGCGCTCGCCCTCGAGCGCCGTGTTCTTCACTCGCTGGGCGGACGGGCTCGTGCCCTACGCGTATGGCAGCCGCTTCTTTCATTACTTGGCAGGGCAGGCGGGGGACTCTGTGGTGCCCCGGTTCGTCGAGGCGACGTCTGCGCAGCTGATCCCGTACCGGGTCGGGCGGCAGATCGCTCGCGCGGCGCCCGGGCGCTCGCTCGAGGCGGAATGGCCTAAAGGAACCGAACCTCTGCCCCAGGGCGGCGCGGCCGCTTCGGACGCGCGCGTTCTCGACCGCGCGCTCCGCACCGAGCCGGTGCCACAGGTGTCGCCCGACGGCCGCTACGTCGCGTACGTCCGGGATGACGGCAAGGGGTCGAGTGAGCTGCGCGTGCTCGACGCGCGGCAGCTCCGGGTGCTGCGCACCCACCGTGTGAACGCCGAGGTGAGCTACGACTGGCTCGGCGACACGCTCGTCGTCGCTCAGCTCGAGTGGACATCACGCTGGCGGGCGTACAGCGACCTCTACCGGTGGCTTCCCGTCGCGGGCGGCGAATGGCGCCGTGTGACGCACGGGGCGAGACTCGTGACGCCCCGGGTGGGCGGGGGCCGCCTGTCCGTGATCGCGCTGGTGCCGGCTGGAAATCGCCCCACGCTGCCCGTGCCGCCCGCAGCGAACGGGGAAGGCGCGACGTGGGGCGAGGTCGTGCCGTCCCCCGACGGGCGCTGGGTGGCGGGCACGCGCAACGCGAACGGTCACTGGGCGCTGTTGCGCTGGCCCGCCGATTCCCCCGCGGCCGGTGCGGTGCTGCGGGAGTCGGGCGGCGTCATCGCCGACCCGACGTGGACGCCCGCGGGCGAGCTGCTCTTCGTCACCGACCCGACGGGATTCCCGCAGGTCTATCGCTGGCGCGACCCGACCGGCGCCGAACCGCTCACAGCCGAGCCGCTCGGTGCCCGGGCGCCGGCGGCGCTGCCCGACGGCTCGTTGTTGTACGTGACGCTCGCCGCCGCCGGCTGGGAGCTGCGGCGCGCGCCTGCAGGGGAGGGACCTGCCGGCCTCCCCGTACCGGCCGATCGACCCGCTCCGTTCGCCGCCGCGCCGCCCGTCGCGACACGGGAGACGGGCTATGCGGCGTGGCCTTCGTTGCGGCCGCATTTCTGGCTGCCGCTGTTCCTCGATGCGGGGCCGAGCGGGCGGTTCTGGGGCGGCGCCACGGCGGGAAGCGATGCCGTCGGCCGGTTCAACTACATCGGGGCGGGCCTGCTCACGCTGCAGCCGGTCCGCGCGATCGGGTGGTTCGCGGGGTTGTGGAGCGGGCTGGGGAACCCGACGCTCGACCTCTCGGCGTCGAGCACGTGGGACGATTTGCTGGCGCCGGTCACTCTGTCGGAGCGGACGCAGGAGGGTGCCTTCGGCGCGACGTTCGTGACGCGGCGCTGGCGCACGTTCGCGAGCGTGCGAGTGGCCGCGGAGTTCAAGGGGACGCGCTTCGTCACCATCCCGGACACTGCGCTCGCCGCGATTTGCCCGGGGTGCGACGGCCGGGATCTCGTGGGAGGATCGGTGACGCTGGCGCTGACACATGTCGTGTCGGCGCCGCTCGCCGTCTCGCGGCAGGACGGATTCAGCTGGTCGGCGCTGTACCGGCGGCGTGAGGAGCTCGGCGGCACCCGCTGGTCGAGTGAAGCCCGCTCGCGCCTCGGCCTGTACGCCCATATCCCGGGATTCGGCGGGTTCGCGCACCACGTGCTCGCCGTCCGGCTCGCCGCCGGCGTCACCGGCGGCCCGCTGCGTGAGCTACTGAAGGCGGGCGGGGTATCGTCCGGCAGCGTCAGCTTGACGTTCGGCCGGGCGTCGCTCGGCGGCACGCGCGATTTTCCGGTGCGAGGCTATCGGAGCAG
This sequence comes from Gemmatimonadota bacterium, assembly GCA_003222135.1. GTDB lineage: Bacteria > Gemmatimonadota > Gemmatimonadetes > Gemmatimonadales > GWC2-71-9 > 20CM-4-69-16. The sequence goes on from QHUM01000057.1 coordinate 53,458, forward strand.
CGAGCTACTGGGGGAGCGAGCCGCGACCTTGAGCGTGGAGTATCGCCTGCCGGTCGCGCTCGTCGGCGCGCCGTTCGGCCACCTCCCGTTCGGCGCCGACAAGCTGTGGCTCAACCTGTTCGGCGATGCGGGCGATGCGTGGGACGCCGGGCAAGCACCCCGACTCACGCGGCTCCGCTCCGTGGGCGCAGAGCTCGCCGGAGACTTCACCCTCAATTACGACTTCTTGCTGCAGGTCCGGCTCGGCGTCGCGGCGCCGCTCGCCGATCCGCCGTCCGGGGCAGCCCGCCGCCCACACCTCTATATGGGGCTCGCGTCGGACTTCTGAGCCGGGCGAACGTGCAAGTGGGTCACGGGATATAATTGCACTATGCGCCGGTCGCTCGTCCTGCTCGCTCTGCTTGTCGGTCGCGCCACCCGACTTCCCGCCCAGTCCCCCGCCGACCGTGCTGCGCTCGAGGCGCTGCGGGACTCGCTCGCGCGCGCGACCGACTCGCTATCGTTGCAGCGCCTCGAGGCCGCGACGATCCAGGTGGCGAAGCGGAATCGCGACGATCCGCTGATCCACCTGCGGCTGGGCTTCATCGCCTACCGCCTGGGTGAGATTACGAACCACAAAGCGCACGACGACGACGCGGCGGGGGAGTTCGAATGGGCCACTCAGCTCAAACCCGACTGGCCGTACCCGTGGTATGGCCGAGGGCTCGCGGACCTCGCCCAGGGCGAGCACGCCGTGATCGCGATCGAGAACATTCGCGCGATCCTCGGCAAGGACTACTTGAGCAAGGCCGCCCAGGCGTTCGCGCGGGCGACCCAGGTCGACCCGAGCTTCGCGGAGGCGGCGATGGACGTGGCGAACACTGCCCTGTCGCAGCGCATCCAGCCCCGCCTCCAGGTCGCGCTGGACGCGGTGCGGCTCGCCGCGGCCTCGCCGGCGGGCCGCACCGCGGGCGTCCAACTCGCCCGCGGCCGGGTGGAGCGGGCCGCAGGGGACGGCGACTCGGCGCTCGCCGCGTTCCAGGCGTATCTGGCTGTCGGCGGCGACTCGGGACTCGGGCTGCTCGAGCTCGCGCGCACCTACTACTTCGCGCACCGGCCGGCGGAGGCGTGGCGCGCCTATTTCGGGGGCGCGCGCACCGCCCGCTCGGCGGCGGCAGTGGAGTTGTACCGGGCGGATCTGGGATACGTCGCCCGCCCCGAGGAGCTCGCGCCATTCGACGGGTTCACCTCGGCCGGCGCGCGCGCCGCCTGGCTGCAGCGCTTCTGGTCGCGCCGGGACGTCGCCGAGGCGCGCAACCCGGGGGAACGGCTCGCGGAGCATTATCGCCGCTGGTTCTACGCCTGGCACAATTACCGGCTGGTGAGCCGGCACCGGCACTACGACATCACCGAGCGCTATCGGTCCGACCAGGGCGAGTTCGACGACCGCGGCATCATTTATCTGCGCCACGGCCAGCCCGACAAGGTCGCCACGTATCCATGGGTGCCGGGGCGCCTCGAGCCGAACGAGACGTGGCTGTATCACGGGCCCGGTGGCGATCTCGTCTTCCACTTCGTAGCGCGCGAGGACGTGCAGGATTACAAGCTGGTGGAGAGCCTGGCCGACGCGCTGACGGCCGGATTCGGCGGGGCGCTGGCGCTCCAGGGGCGGCGCGACCTGCTCGACCACACGACGAGCGAGCTGTTCGCGTCGCGCTCCGACATCAGTCCGATCTACGCCCGACTCGCCAATCCTCTGGGCAGCGCGACCGTGGGCGGGACGCTCGCGACCGAGCGCGATCTCGGTCAGCGGAGCATCGCGCTCGGCACGAACACCGACAGCTACCACCGCACGTTCGCGGAGCCGCTCGAGACAGTGGCGTCGGAATTCGTAGCCGGCGCCCGACCGGGCCCGGGGCAGGAGCTGCACGTGGTCTTCGCCATCCCGGCGCCGCGGTTGGTCCCGACCGCAGATTCGGGGCGCGTCGCGTACGCCCTGACGTTCCGTCTCTTCGTCGCGGACTCGAGTGACAGCCTGGTGGCTCGCCTCGACACGACGCGCGTCTTCACCGCGCGAGAGCCCCTGCGTCCGGGTGCGTATCTCACCGGTCAGCTCGCACTCCGGGTCCCGCCGGGGCGGTACCGCTATCGCCTGCTCGTGGCGGCGCCGGGCCGGGACGCGGGCGACCTCGTGACGCGGGATTCGATCGCTGTGGGCAGCCTCGATGGCACGCGCTTCGCGGCGAGCGATCTCGTGCTCGGTCGTCAAGGATCGGGGCTCGCGTGGACCCCGGGGTCGGATACGGTGCCGCTCAACCCGCTCGGCCATTTTCCGGAGGGCGGTTCGGCCGAGCTGTATTACGAGGTGTACGGGCTCGCCCCCGGGGCGCCGTATCACACGGTCGTCCGGCTCGAGCGGGAAGGACGGCGCTCGCTGTTTCACCGGCTGTTCGGCGGGGGACAAGCACCCGTGTTGTTCGAGTTCGACGCGCCCGCCGACGGGCCGGTGACCCGGGTGCGCCGCGCCGTCGACCTGCGCGACGCGGCGAAAGGGAGCTACGTCCTCGCCCTCGAGGTGCGCGATCCGGCGACGGCCGCGTCGCTGGTGCGGCGCCGCCAATTCGTCATCGTGTCGCGCTAGTCGGTTGACACCCGCTCCGACGCGCCCCTAAGTTTCCGCGATCCTCGGAGAATGGATGTATTGTTCCCGCTGCGGCACCCAGAACGACGACACCAGTAAATTCTGCCGCTCCTGCGGCTTGGATCTCGCGGCGACCCCGATCCAGACCTCGCAGGAGCTGACCGAGCTCGAGCTCGTGCGGGAGCAGCTGAAGGACGAGTACGAGATCTTGGACGAGCTCGGGCGGGGCGGGATGGCGATCGTCTTCAAGGCGCGGGAGAAACAGCTCGAGCGCGACGTCGCGATCAAAGTCCTGCCGTTCTCGCTCGCCTTCGACAAGGAGTTCGTCGAGCGGTTCCAGCGCGAGGCCCGTACCTCGGCCAAGCTCGAGCACCCGGGGATCATCCCGATCTACCGGGTCGGCAAGTCCGGCCGCGTGATCTACTTCGTCATGAAGTTCCTGCGGGGCAAACCGCTCGCCTCCGTCCTCGCGGCGCGGGGCTCGTTACCGCCGGGCGAGATCCGACAGGTGCTCGTGCAGGTCGCGCGCGCCCTGGCCTACGCGCACAAGAGCGGCATCGTGCACCGCGACATCAAGCCTGACAACATCATGTTCGACGAGCACGGTCAGGCGGTCGTGACCGATTTCGGGATCGCCAAGGCGGCGACGGGCGGGAAACTCACCGGCACGGGCATGTCGATCGGCACGCCCCATTACATGAGCCCCGAGCAGGCCCGGGCGCAGGCGCTCGACGGACGCAGCGACATCTACTCACTCGGCGTCGTCGCCTACCAGTGCCTCACCGGCAGCGTGCCGTTTGACGGCGAGGACTCCTTCTCCATCGGCTACAAGCACATCATGGAGGAGGTCCCCCTGCCACCCCTCGAAACGTACGACCAGCATACCCTGTTCGAGATCGTCCGGAAGATGATGGCGAAGGGGCCGGACGATCGCTTCCAGGGCGCGGATGAGCTCGTCAACGCGCTCGAGGCCGGTGGCGGGTTCGCCGCCGTCGGGCTCTCGACCGCCCCCACGCGCGCCATCCCGTCGCTCGCGGGCGTCCGGCTCGCCGGGGCACCCACGACGCCCATCCCGCGCACGCCGACGGGGGCGCGGCTCGCCGCCGCCGTCGAGCCGCACCACCGGTCCGTTGGTGCGGGGATCGCCCTCTGGGTCTTCGTCGTCGTCGTGGCGCTCGGCGCCCCGGGCCTGTACGCCTACAAGAAGGGCTTGCTCTTCTTCGCGCGGGCGGCGATTCCCGACTCGGTCGCCGCCGCGATCCACGACACGGTCGCGCAGCGCCTGCTCGGCGACACCGGTGCGTCCGCCGCCGCGGACAGTCCCGCGACGCGGGCCGCACCCCCTCCCGGCGACGCGAGCCGCCGCCAGATCGCGCCCGGCACGCCCGGGCGGCTCACGCTGCAAGGCGTGCCTGCCGGCGCGCACGTCACCCTCAACGGGCAGCCGTTCCGCGGTACCCAGGGGGACGTGCCCCCCGGCACGTATAAGCTCGCCGTGCAGGCGGCCGGGTTCGCGCCGTACGAGCGACCGCTGGTGATCACGCCGGGCGCGCCCTTGAGCGTCAAGATCGAGCTCGACGCAGCCACAGTCGCCACCGGGGACGGCGGCGCGGGGCCCTGCGACTTCTTCGGACCGGCCTACAACCAAGACCACCTCTGCTACACGACGCCGCCCGTGCCGCTCTCGCTTACCCGGATCCCCGTCCCCGCGGACGCGACGATCTTTCCGCGTCAGGCGATCCTCCTGATCCATGTCTCGCGCGAGGGCGCGACGCTCGAGGCGCGCGTATTCGGTCCCTCCAACCTCGCAACGTTCAACGACCAGGCGATGGACATGGCCAGGAACCTGCGCTGGAATCCCGCGCAGAAGAACGGTGAGCCGGTCGACGCCTGGGTGCAGTGGCGGTTCGAGCCCGTGAGGCAGTAATCAACATTCACGCGACCGCCTTCATCGCCCCGGGCGCCGTGGTGCTCGGGGATGTGACGCTCGCCGCGCGCGCCAGCGTGTGGTACGGCGCCGTGCTGCGCGGCGATATGGCGCCGATCGTGGTGGGGGAAGCCACCAACCTCCAGGATGGGACGATCGTGCATGTCGACGAAGGAAAGCCGGCGCGGATCGGCGCACGGGTCGGCGTCGGTCACCGTGCCATCCTCCACGGGTGCACGGTCGAGGACGACTGCCTGATCGGCATGGGCAGCATTCTGCTGAACGACGTCCTTGTGGGCACGGGAAGCGTGGTAGCCGCGGGCGCCGTGGTGCCCGAAGGAACCCGGGTGCCGCCGGGGTCGTTGATTGTCGGTGTGCCTGCCCGGGTGGCGCGCCAGGTGGACGAAGCGTTGCGCGAGCGGATCCGGCTCACTTGGGAACACTACGTGGCGGAAGCCGAGCGGCATCGCGCCGGGCGGTTTCCAATTGCGCGAGCAAGTTTGTGATGTGAATTGTTGAAAGTGTTGTGCGGGCGGCCCTGCCATGCGTGTTGCCCCGACGCGCCGACGGGCCTACCTTGCCCCTCCGCGTTTTTGTCTCGCGCGCCTGGTGTTAAATTTCCGCTATTGCACGCGCTTTGTGAGCACGCTCACACCGTGAGGGACGAGCAGCATGACCGACGCTATCCGCAAAGGGACGCTCGATTTGAGCGCCAACGCCATCACCGTGCTCGAGCGGCGCTACCTGGTGAAGGACGACCAGGGCGCGCCGGTCGAGCAGCCCGAAGACCTGTTCTGGCGGGTCGCCCGCACCATCGCCGAGCCGGATGGCCGCTACGGCGCCTCCGCCAAGGCGGTCGAGGGCCTCGCCGAAACGTTCTTCGAGCTGATGGCCACGCGGGTGTGGATGCCGAACTCGCCCACCCTCATGAACGCCGGCCGGCCGCTGGGCCAGTTGTCGGCGTGCTTCGTGCTGCCGGTGGACGATTGCCTGTCCAACGGCCAGAGCGGCATCTACGACACGCTTCGCGCCATGGCCCTGGTGCACCAGTCGGGGGGCGGGACGGGCTTCTCGTTCTCGCGCCTCCGTCCCCAGAACGACGTGGTACGCTCCACGATGGGCGTCGCCTCCGGTCCGGTGTCGTTCATGAAGCTGTACGACGCTTCCACCGACGTGGTCAAGCAGGGGGGCACCCGCCGCGGCGCCAACATGGGCATCCTGCGGGTGGACCACCCCGACATCCTCGAGTTCATCGCCTGCAAGGACGACCTCACGCAGGTGACGAACTTCAACATCTCGGTGGCCGTCACGGACGCGTTCATGCGGGCCGTCGAGGAGGGCACCAGCTACGCCCTGATCCACCCGCGCCACGGGGCCGTGGTCGGTCAGCTCGACGCCCGGGAGGTGTTCCGCAAGATCGTCCACGGCGCCTGGAAGACGGGGGAGCCCGGGGTGTACTTCATCGACCGGGCGAACTACTACAACCCGGTGCCGCACCTCGGGAGCTACGAGGCGACGAACCCCTGCGGCGAGCAGCCGCTGCTTCCCTACGACGTGTGCAACCTGGGGTCGATCAACGTCGGCCTATTCGCGCGGGACGGAGACGTCGATTGGGACCGCCTGCGGACGGCGGTGCACCTGTGCACCCACTTCCTCGATAACGTGATCGACGCGAACCGCTATCCGCTCGCCGAGATCGACGCTCTCGCCAAGCGCATCCGGCGCATCGGCCTCGGCGTGATGGGCTGGGCGGATCTGCTGGTGCAGCTCGGGCTTCCCTACAACTCCGACGAGGCGGTGGCGCTCGGCCGCAAGCTCATGGAGTTCGTAGACGAGGAGGCGAAGGTCGCGTCGGAGAAGCTGGCGGAGCAACGCGGCGTCTTCGCGGAATGGGAGCGGTCGATCTGGGGCCCGGACGCGACGTGTGCCCGCGGGCCGCAAGGCGAGCGTGTCCGCCCGATGCGCCGGCTCCGCAACTGCAATCTCACCACGGTCGCGCCCACGGGAACGATCTCGATCATCGCGGGGTGCTCCTCGGGAATCGAGCCGCTGTTCGCCGTCGCCTTCATGCGCAACCAGGCCGGCGTGCTGATGCCCGACGTCAACGTGGACTTCGTGCGCCTCGCGAAGCAGGAGGGCTGGTACTCGGACGCGCTGATGCAGCGGATCGCCGCGGCGGGCCACATCCACTTCGACGAGGTGCCCGCCAAGTGGCAGCGCGTGTTCGTGACGGCGCACGATGTGACCCCCGAATGGCACATCCAGATGCAGGCCGCCTTCCAGGAGTTCACCGACTCGGCGATCTCGAAGACCTGCAACTTCGCCAACGACGCGACCGAGGACTACGTCGAGAAGATCTACCGCTATGCCTACAAGCTCGGCTGCAAAGGCGTGACGGTGTACCGGGACGCGTCACGCGAGATGCAGGTGCTCTCCACCGGCTCTACCGCCAAGAAAGTCAAGGAGCAGGCGACGGGAGGAGCGGGGGAAGACGGTCAGCGCGAGCTCGCCGAGGCGCTGGGCCGGGTCGCCGAGCTCGACGCGGAGCTCGAGCGCACCCGTACGCGGCTGCACGACGCCGAGGCGGAGAACCTCCAGCGCCGCGCCAAGCGTTCGCGTCCCGACCTCCTCAAGGGCTCGACGCGCCGGGTCGAGACGCCGCTCGGCACGATGTACGTCACGATCACCGAGGACGACAAGGGGCAGCCGTTCGAGGTGTTCATCTCGCTCGGCAAGGCCGGCGGTGCGCTCATGGCGGACGTGGAGGCGATCGGCCGCCTGATCTCGCTCGCCCTGCGCTCCGGCATTCCGATGCGCGAGATCTACCGCCAGCTGCGCGGCATTTCGTCCGACCGGGCGGTGGGTCTGGGCCCGAGCAAGGTGCTCTCGGTGCCCGATGCGATCGGCATCGCGATCGAGAAGTGGATGCAGGACAAGCAGGGCGTGCAGCAGGATTTGCTCGGCGCGGCAGCCCCGCCCCCGCGCGAGGTGGTTCCGGAGCAGGGCGGCCCGGCGGCGCTGCGTGCGGGGGAGCCCCCCCAGGACTTCATCGGCGCCTGTCCCGACTGCGGGTCGCAGCTCGCCTTCGCCGAAGGCTGCGCCAAGTGTCACGTGTGCGGGTTCTCGGAGTGCGGCTGAGCCGCGCTCACTTCTCGAACATCAGCTCCTTCCCTCATCGCAGGTCTTCCTCGAGCAGGGTCGCCGCGTCGGTTTTCTCGTCGCGGTACTTGATGATCACCGGCGTGTAGAGCGAGAGACCCCAGCGGGCAGCCGCCGCACCGGGTACGGCTCGCGCGCCGGGGACGACGACCGCCCCGACAGGAATCTCGAGCGATCCCTCGCCGGACCGTCGGTACACCTGCTCCCGCACCACGTCGTACACGGCGGTCGAGCCGGTGAGGATCGTGCCCGCGGCGAGCACGGCTCGCTGGCGCACGATCGTGCCCTCGTAGACCCCGCACCCTCCGCCCACCAGCACCTCGTCCTCCACGATCACGGGGAGGGCGCCGACCGGCTCCAGCACGCCGCCGATCTGCGCGGCCGCCGACAGGTGCACGCGCTTCCCGATCTGCGCGCACGACCCGACGAGGACGTGGCTGTCGATCATCGTGCCTTCGTCGACGTACGCGCCGACATTCACGTACATCGGCGGCATGCACACGACGCCGGGCGCCACGTAGGCGCCGTCGCGAATGCTCGAACCGCCGGGCACGATGCGCACCCGATCGGCGAGCGTGGTGGGTCGGAGGGGATACGTGTCCTTGTCGAAGAAGCGCCAGCCGGCGGCGGCCGACATCTCGACCAGCGCGCCGATCCGGAAGCCAAGCAGGATCCCGCGCTTCACCCACGTGTTGGCGCACCATGCTCCGGTCGACGTCCGCTCGGCGGCGCGAACCTCGCCCCGGGCGAGGGCGGTCCGAAACTCGGCGAACAGCGCCCGGTCGGCCTCGCCGTACCTCTGGCGCTCGCTCGCGGTGAGTGCTTCGATGCGCTCACGCAGCGACATGCGCCGCGCCCTGGAGGAGGCCCAGCTCCGCGAGCGCCGCGCGCAGGCGGGCGCGCGTCTGCTCCTGAACCGGCACGAGAGGCAGGCGCAGCTGCTCGTCCAGCAGCCCGAGCGCCGCCAGCGCGGCCTTGACCGGGCCCGGGTTCGACTCGATGAAGTTCGCCTCCATCAGGGGCAGGAGGCGGTAGTGCAGGGCGCGCGCCGCCGCCCACTCGCCGGAGAGCGCGAAGTCGGTGAGTCGCGCCATCGCGTCGGGCACCTCGTTCGACACCACCGACACGACGCCTGCGGCGCCCAGCGCGATGAGGGGCAAGGTCATGGCGTCATCACCCGAGAGCACGCAGAAGTTCGGCGGCCGGTCGCGCAGGATCGCCATGATCTGCGCCAGATCCGCCGAGGCTTCCTTCGTGCCGACGATGTTGGCCCGTTCCCCCGCGAGGGCCAGCGTCGTGGCGGCCGTGATGTTGCACGCGGTGCGGCCCGGCACGTTGTACAGCACGACCGGAAGGTCCTCCACCGCTTCGGCAACCGCTCGGAAATGGGCCACCAGGCCGGCTTGAGTCGGCTTGTTGTAGTAGGGCGCCACCACGAGGATCGCGTCGGCGCCGGCGCCGCGGGCGGCCCGCGCCCGCTCGATCGTGACGGCGGTTGCGTTGCTCCCCACGCCGGCGATCACCCGCGCGCGCCGCCGCGCCACGTCGACGGAGAGCGCGATGAGCCGCTCGTGCTCCCGCGGATCGAGCGTTGCCCCCTCGCCGGTGGTGCCGCACGGCACGAGGAGGCGCACGCCGCCGGCGATCTGCCGCTCGAGCAAAGCGCGGAATCGCGCCTCGTCCACCTCGCCCTTCGCGGTGAAGGGAGTCACGAGGGCGGTCCCGCATCCGCGTAGCCATTCCACGCGCAGCGTCATACGGCCTTCCTTTCCATCGCCAGCATGTCGTCCAAAACGTCCGCGAAGGCATACATGCCCCGCCGGCCCCCCTTCGACAGCCAGCGTGCCGCGAGCAGGGCGCCGGCGGCAAACGTCTCGCGGCTGCGGGCCGTGTGCGTCAGGAGGACCTGATCGCCCAGCGAATCGAACCCGACGCGGTGCGTGCCCGGGATATGGCCCGCTCGGGTACTAGTCAGCGGCACGTCGGACCGACCCAGCCCCCGGAGCAGGATATCCTTCAAGGCGAGCGCCGTGCCCGAGGGCGCGTCGCGCTTCGCAGCGTGGTGCGCCTCCTCAATGAACGGATCGTAGCCGGCGAGCCCGTGGAACAGCGCCGCCGACCGTGCGACGATCTGATAGAACAGGTTGACCCCGATCGAGAAGTTCGCGCCATAGATGAGCGCCGCTCCCCGCTCGTCGACGACCCGCCGCACGGCCGCCTCCCGGGCTTGCCATCCGGTCGTGCCCTCGACGAGCGGCACCCCCGCTGCCGCGCATGCATCGACGTGCGCCGGCACCGCGTCCGCCGCCGAGAAGTCGATGGCCGCATCGTGGCCCGGCAACATGCGGGCGACGTCGGCCGTGTTGCGTGAAGTGAACACGGCGCCGATCTGATGTCCCGCTCCGGCGGCGTGGGCCGCGGCGGCGCGTGCCATGTGGCCGAACCCGAACAGCGCGAGCTTCATGGCGCACCATTCCCACCCAGCAGCGCACATGCCAGCCGCACATACGCGTCCGCGCCGGCCGCCAGCTCCTCGAGCGAGATCCGCTCGTGGGCGGTGTGCGCATCGAGGATCGACCCCGGTCCGATGAGGAGGGGGGCGCCCCAGTTCGCCAGATGCGGAATGTCGGTCGTGAACCGGACCACGCACGTCTCGAATCCCGGCACGGTCGTAAGCCGGACGGGGTTCACGGCGGTCAGGTACTCGATGCGGGCCCGCCCCCCGACGGTCTGCTCGAGCAGCTGCTTCACGGGCGCGGCGTCCGTCACGAGACGGATCTGCAGGTCGGCCCGCGCGTCGCCCGCTACCACGTTGGGCCGCGAGCCGCCCGCGATCACGCCGATGTTCAGCGTAGTATCGCCGAAGAACGAGTCGGTCGGCCAGGGCGTGCGGCGCACGTCCGCGAGCACGTCGAGCAACGGATCGATCGCCGATCGCCCCTGCTCGGGATAGGCCGAATGGGCGGTAACGCCCTCGGTCCGCAGCGTGAGCCGGAGCGACCCCTTGGAGCCCGCGGCGAGCTTGTTGTCGGTCGGCTCGCCGTCGATCAGCCAGCGGCACTCGCGGGCGCGCGGATGGGCATTCGCGGCCCGCGCGCCCGCGCTCCCCATCTCTTCGTCCACGACGAACAGCAGCCCGATCTCATCCACGCCCTCGCCCCGGAGCCGCTCGGCCGCCGTGATCTGGGCCGCGATGATGCCTTTGGCGTCACACGCGCCCCGCCCGCACAGAAACCCGGGCTCCTCCCGGGCCGGGAGGTGGGGCGGCACCGTGTCTAGATGCGTGGACAGCACGACTCGAGGCGGGCGATCGGTCGTCGCCAGCACGTTGGGTCGACCCGGCGCGGCCTCGAACACCTCGACTACGTAACCCAGGTCGGCGAGGTGCGCCGCGACGAAGCGCGCTGCCTCGGCCTCCTCGCCCGACAGGGACGGAATGTTCACGAGCCGGTGCGCCAGGGCGACGAGCGCGCTCACGATGCCGCTCGGCCGAGGGGGGCGTCGGCGTCGGCGCCGAGCGACGCGCGCTCGCGCTCGAAGCACGCTTCGTGCAACCGGCGCACCGCCTCGTGCACCCGGTCCTCCGCGACCACGAAGGTCAAATTGACCCGCGAGGCGCCCTGGGAAATCAGCGACACGTTGATGTCCTGGACCGTGGTGAAGATGCGCGCGGCGATTCCCGGCGTCGTGCGCAACCCCTCGCCGACCACACACACGATCGCCCGGTGCGGCTCGATGCTCACGTCGCCCAGCGCGCGCAGCTCGCTCACGATGGCGGGCAGCGCGCGGGCGTCCTCCAGGGTCAGCGACACGCTGACTTCCGACGTGGTCACGACGTCCACCACCGTGCGATGGCGGTCGAACACGTCGAACAGCGCCCGCAGGAAACCATACGCCCCCAGCATGCGGGTAGACGCGATCTGCAGCACCGTGATGCCGGTCTTGTGCGCGATGGCTTTGACGGCGCCGGGCCAGACGGCGGGCTCGGCCGCGACCACTGTTCCGGGGTCATCGGGGGCCAGCGAATTGCAGATGCGAACCGGAATCCGCCGGGCGGTCGCCGGCTCGATCGTCTTGGGGTGCAGCACCTTGGCTCCGAAATACGCGAGTTCGGCGGCTTCGGCGTACGAGAGACGAGGAATGGGGCGTGCGCTCGGAACAACCCGTGGATCGGCGGTGAGGACGCCACTCACATCGGTCCAGATCTGGATTTCTCGGGCGTCGAGCGCGGCACCCACCAGCGCCGCAGTATAGTCGGAGCCGCCCCGGCCGAGTGTCGTGGTGCGGCCGCTCAGGGTCGCGGCGATGTAGCCTCCCAGCACCGGGACCAGCCCGGCCCCGAGGAGCGGGGCGAGCTGGGCCTGCGTGTGGCGCTCCGTGTCGGCCGGGAGCGGCGTCGCCCTGCCGTACGCTTCGTCGGTGACGATGCAACGACGGGCATCCACGGCGCGCGCCGGCACCCCCGCCGCCGCGAGCGCCGCCGTGAGCAGGGAACCGGACAATCGCTCGCCGTACGACACGACCTCGTCCCGCAGCGCCGCCGGGTCTCCCGCGCGCCCGGCCAACCCGTCGAGCAGGCCCGTGAGCTCGTCTCTGGCGCGGTCGAGCTCGTGTTGGAACTGCACGGCGGCGTCCCCGCGCAACAGCGAGCGTCCCACGGCGTCGTGGCGGTCGAGCTGCTCGTCCACGATGCGGCGGGCGTGGGCCATGTCGCCATGCGCTGCGGCCGCCGCGCCGCCGAACAGGGCGTCCGTCATACCGGCGAGCGCGGAGACCACGACGACGGGCTGCGGTCCCCCGAGCCGGCGCACGATGGTCACCACCCGCGTGAACGCCGCGGCATCGGCGACCGATGTGCCGCCGAACTTGAGAATCGTGACATCACTCACGGCGGAGCACCTCAGGCCGAGGCTGTCGTTGTCTGTAAAGCACGTCCGACGAGGCGACTCGTGTCAAGCTCAGCGCGCGTCGCGGGAACGGAGCTCCCGCTCGAGCTCGCCCAGCGTCGGCCCGATTTCGACGGGCGGATTGGCGTGCGGGGGTCGGGGATCCGTCTGCTGGTGGTAGCGCGTCACGCTCTCCGGATCCTTGAGGAGGTGCCCCGTGAGCACCGCCACGACGCGCTGCTCCCGACCGATCACGCCGTCTCGCAGGAGCCGCCGCGCGCCGGCCACGCTGGCCGCGCTCGCGGGCTCGCACCCTACACCGGCGCCGTCCACCACCGCCTTGGCCTCGAGAATCTCCTCGTCGGTGACGGTCGTAACGACGCCGTTCGTCTCCCGAATCGCCCGCACCGCCCGTTCGTACGACGCCGGGTTGCCGATGTTGATCGCGCTGGCCACGGTGCGCGGCTCGACGCGGTGGCGCCGCGCGAACCCCTCCTGAAAGCTCGCCGCGAACGGGGCCGCTCCCGCGGCCTGCACCGCCGCGAGCCGCGGCGTGTCGGCGATCAGCCCCCAATCGCGCGCCTCGGCGAGCGCCTTACCGAACGCGGCCGTGTTACCGAGGTTGCCCGCGGGCAGCACGATCCAGTCCGGCGCCGCCCAGTCGAGCTGCTGCAACAACTCGAACACGATCGTTTTCTGTCCCTCGATGCGAAACGGATTGATCGAGTTGAGCAGGTACAGCTCGAGCCGCTCGCGCGCCTGCTCGGCGAGGTCGAGACACGCGTCGAAGTTGCCGCGCACGAGCAGCGTGCGCGCGCCATAGGCGATCGTCTGGGTCAGCTTGCCGAGCGCCACCTGCCCCTGCGGCACGATGACCAGGGCCGGGAGTCCAGCCAGGCTGGCGTAGGCGGCGAGCGAGGCGCCGGTGTTGCCCGTCGAGGCGCACGCCAGCGCCCTCGCGCCGACGCGGCGGGCCTGCGTGACCGCCACGGTCATGCCGCGGTCCTTGAACGATCCGGTGGGATTGAGGCCTTCGTGCTTGAGCAGGAGGCGGGGCAGCCCGGTCCACCGGCCGAGCGTGGGGCGCTCGAGCAGCGGCGTATTCCCTTCGGGGTAGCTGACGATCTCGGACGCGGCCGTCGGCAGCACCGCCTCGAGGAATCGCCACACACCTGATTCCTGCGCGCCGCCTCCCGCCCCCCGAGGCGGCACGCGGCGACCGTCGAATCGGGCCCGCAGCGCCGCGCCGGTCACGGCGGGGCGGGCGTGCAGGATCTCCAGCAGGCCCTGGCACGCGGGGCAGCGCACCTGCGCGTCGGTCTCGGCGAGCTCGTGCCCGCAGGTGGCGCACCGCTGCCGCGTGCCGCTCACGCGCCGGCGAGCTTCAGCACATCGTTCAGGATGCCGCCGGCGGTCACGGCAGGCCCCGCCCCCGGTCCGGTGATCACCAGGGGATTGTTTCGATACCGCGTGGTGGTGAAAATGAACTGGTTGTCCGTGCCGTTGAGCGACGCCATCGGGCTCGAAGCATCCACCACGACCAGGCCGACCCGAATCCGGCGCCGGGTCACGATGGCGCGATAGCGCAGCGCGCCGCCACGCCGGCGCGCCTGCGCCAGGCGTCGCGCCCACGGCGCGTCGTACTCCTCGAGCCGGGCGAGGAACTCCTCCGGCTTCAGGCGCTCGGCCCCCTGCGGCACCAGCGACTCCACCGCGATGTCCTTGAGCTCACCGGGAAAGCCGAGCAGTCGCCCTAGAATCAGCGCCTTACGGGCGACGTCCATGCCGGAGAGGTCCTCCCGCGGGTCGGGCTCCGGGTATCCCTTGGCGATGGCGCCCCGCAGCGCCTCCGAGAAGCGGCGACCGCGTCCCAACTCGCCGAACAGGTAGCCCAACGTACCCGACGGGCACCCCTCGATCCGCTGCACCCGGTCGCCCGACCCCACCAGCTTGGCGTAGGTGTCCATGATCGGCAATCCGGCGCCGACGGTCGCCTCGTGCAGCAGCTGGCGTCCATGCGCCTCCGCCGTGGCGCGCAGCTCGTCGTACCGTTTCCGGCTCACCGTAATGGGGCGCTTGTTGGCGAGCACGACGTGCATGCCGGCCGCCAGCGCCGTCTTGAGCGTCTCGGTCGTGTCGGCCGCGGTGACGTCCACCAGGATCGGATTGGAGAGCGCGTGGCGCGCCGCGAACGTCACCGCCTCCGTCGCGGACCCGCGGTGGCCGCCGCCGCCCTTGGCTTTCGCGAGCGGCGTGCCCTTCGCCTTGGCGGCGGCGAGGTCCGCGAGCCGGCGCGGCGACAAGCCGGTCGGATCGAACACGAACCCGCTGCGATCGACCAGCCCGACGATCTGCAACCGCACCACGCCGTGCTTCGCTTTCGCGATCAGCGGCGCCAGGGTGCGGCCGATCTGGCCGAGGCCCAGGAGCACCACGTCGCTGCGCTCGGCGTGCGCGCCCATGCCTCCGCCGATCTTGCTGAGCTGGAAGGCGCCGTGCACCACGCGCAGGGCGGGCGCCGCGTCGCCGCCGTCCACCACGAGCGAGAGGTTCAGCTCCGAGGAGCCTTGGGCGATCGCGATGACGTTGATCTTCGCCTCGGCCAGCGCCGAGAAGACGCGCGCGGCGATGCCGGGGGTCCCCGCCATGCCGAGCCCGACGACCACGACCGTCGCCGCGCCCGCGCGCACTTCCACGCGGTCGATTTCCTGCCGCCCGATCTCGCGCCGGAACGCCTCGTCGAGCCGCTTGCGCGCCCGCTCCGCCTGGTCCTCCGGGACGCTGAAGCAGATCGACTGCTCGGAGGACGCTTGACTGATGAGTGAGACGGAGATCCCTTCGTGGTGCACCGCGGCGAAGGCCCGCGCCGCGATCCCCGGCACGCCGAGCATGCCGCTCCCGGTCACGGTGAGCAGCGCCTGCCGGGGGATCGCGGAGAGCGCCTTGACCGGGTAGGCGTTCAGGGTGCGTCGGCGGGAGATCTCCGTCCCGAGCGACGCCGGCTCGGCGACCGGCCGGATTCGCACCGCGACGTTGCGCCGCAGCACCGGGACGAGCGCCCTCGGGTGCAGCACTTTCGCTCCGTAGTACGCGAGCTCGGCGGCTTCGCGCACGTGAAGCTGCGGGATGACGCGCGCGTCCGGCACGATGCGCGGGTCGGCGGTGAGCATGCCCGGGACGTCCTTCCAGAGGGAGACCTCCCGCGCGCCCAGCGTGCGGGCGAGCAGGGTGGCCGTGAGGTCCGAGCCGCCGCGCCCGAGCGTGACCGCCTGTCCGTCCGGCGCGGCGCCGAGGAAGCCGGGAACGACCGGCACGATGCCCTTGGCGAGGAGCGGGCGGAGCACCCGGCGCGCGCTGCGCTCGGTGCGCCCGAGATCGGGCGAGGCGTTGCCGAACGTCCCATCGGTGTGGATCACGTTCACGGCGTCCACGTAGGTGGCGGGGCAACCGGCGGTGTCGAGCGCCGCCGCGACGATGCGGGCCGAGAGGTGCTCGCCCCGCGCGACCAGATAGTCGGTGGTCCGAGGCGTCAGCTCGCGCAGGACGCGCAACCCGGCCGCGAGCGGCTCGACCTCCGCAAACGCGCTCTCGATCGTTCGCAGCAGCTCGTCTGCCCGTGGGCCGGAGCGCACCAGCGCGGCGACGGCTTCGCGGTGCTGTGCCGACAGCCTGTCCAGCGTGGCGCGGGCCCTGTCCGCGTCGCCCCGGACGGCCGCGCCGGCGAGATCGAGCAGGGCGTCCGTCACGCCCGCCATGGCGGATACCACGACCACGAGGGGTGCGGGCCGCTGCGCCCGGATGACGGACACGGCGTGCGCGATGGCCGCGCCGTTCGCGAGCGAGGCACCGCCGAACTTGTGGATCTCGAGAGCGCGTCGGGAGCGCGGCATGGTGAACCTCAAGAACAGCAAAGCCCGGGCAGTGCGTGCCGCGGGCGGTCGCTTTTTAGCACCTTGTTTAACGTGGCGGCAATACGCGGCAAATCACCACGCGACTTCGATTGTATCTTCATAGTTATCGCGGGGTTCGGCGAGCGTCAAGGCGCGAAAGGAAGGGCGTGATGGCGCAGATCCGCGTCGGCATTCTCGGCGCAACGGGCACGGTCGGTCAACGGTTCATCGCCATGCTGGAGGAGCACCCCCAGTTCGTGGTGACCGCGCTGGCCGCCTCGGACCGGTCCCAGGGGCGGGCGTACGGGGAGGCCTGCACGTGGCGCCTCCCCGGCGACATCCCGACCCCGGTCCGCTCGCTGGTCGTGCAGGCGCCCCGGCCGCCGCTCGACTGCGACCTCGTCTTCTCGAGCCTCCCGGCGGACGTCGCCGGCGAGACCGAGACCGCCTTCGCGCGCGCGGGGTTCGCCGTGGTGAGCAACTCCTCGGCCCACCGCCTGGATGAGTCGGTACCGCTGCTTATTCCCGAGGTGAACCCCGAGCACTTGGCACTGCTCGACGGGTGCGGGGCGGGGGGAGGAAAGCGTGGCTTCATCGTCACCAACCCCAACTGCTCGACCGTCATGCTGGCGCTCGCCCTGGCGCCGCTCGCGGCGCGCTTCGGTGTCGAGGCCGTGGCCGCGACCACGCTGCAGGCGGTGTCGGGGGCCGGCTATCCCGGTGTCCCGTCGCTCGACATCACCGACAACGTGATCCCCTATATCGCGAACGAAGAGGAGAAAATCGAGCGGGAGACCCTCAAGATCCTCGGGCGGCTGAACGGCGATCGCATCGCGCCGGCGCCGTTCCCGGTGAGCGCGCAGTGCCACCGGGTGAACGTCGTGGACGGGCACATGGCGGCGGTGCGGGTGAAGCTCGCCCGGCCCGCCGGTTTGGCGGAGCTGCGCGAGGCGTTCGCCGGGTTCGCGGGCGAGCCGCAGCGGTTGGGGCTGCACACGGCTCCCGCGTACCCCATCCTCGTGCGGGACGAGCCCGACCGGCCGCAGCCGCGGCTCGACCGCGACGCCGGGCGGGGAATGAGCCTCACGGTAGGGCGGATCGCGGCGGATCGGGTGCTCGGTCACCGGTTCGTCGTGCTGAGCCACAATACGATTCGCGGCGCCGCGGGGGCTGCGATCCTGAACGCCGAGCTGCTCGTGGCGCGGGGCTACCTGCCGGGCGCCGGCAGCTGAGCCACGCGCCCTGTCCGCCGCTCGGAGTGGTCACTCGTCACACCCCGCGGCGACTCCGGGCGTGTGACTCCGGTCACGACCGCTTGTCGCCGGCCGGTGTTACTTTTTCGGTGTGACGATTCCGTTCCGCCCGATCACCCCGACGCGCCTACAGGCGAAGGGCTGGGCCCGAGTCGGCAAGCCGGGCGCTCATCTGCTGCGCCGCGGCGCGTGGTACCCGGTGGTGCGCATCTCGTCGAGCCACATCGTCGTGCTCGACGTGAACCGGCGTAACGTGCCGGTCGACCGCCGCTTCCTCGAGATCCGCTATCATCCCCCGGAGCGCTGGAGCATCGTGCGGTGCGAGCCCCGCGAGATCCAGCGGGTCGGTCGAATCTTCCCGCTGACGTACGCGGTGTGCCCGAGCTGCCGGCACCGGCAGGCGTTCGAGGCGGAGTCCAAGGAGTTGAACTGCGAGCGCTGCAAGAAAATGGCGGGCTTGGCGTGGGACGAGCTGAGCTAGGCTACAGCGCGACGACCCGATCGCCCACCGCCACGATTCCCGAACCCACTCCGACGCAGTAAAACCCCCGCATTCCGTCTTCGAGAAACTGCAGCGTCTCTTTCAGCACGGCGGTCTCCACCACGCCGCCCAGCGCCCAGCCGCTGAACGGCCGGCAGGGATGCGCGACCTGGAGAACGTGCAGCCGCACCACCTCGCGGCCGTCGGGCGTGACGAACCCGACGCCCCCGTCCAAGTCTTCCATCCGCACGCGGGCCCCCGACTGCACCAGGATGTTCTCGCCCGCGCAGCCGGGCGTGATCCGATCGCCCAGCCGCGCGCGCATCAGGTCGTAGTGCGCCGTGAAGCCCAGCGAGATGCCGTGCTCGCCATCCGGATTCTTGGTGCTGGGATGCATGCGGTGATGGACGTCCACGATCCACGCGCCGTGATCGGCCTCGCCGAGCGCGCCGTCGGGCGACACCGTGAGCCGCTCGACTGTGAGAATCGGAACAGTGTCGTACACGCGATGCGGTTTCTCGCCCGTCTTGAGGGAGGAGCGCTGGATCTGCAGCCGGACCACACGACCGAGCTCACGCATAACCAAATTTATCAAATCGTGGTATCATGTGGGGTCGCCATCCCCCAAACATGCGAATCACGCTAGGCTGGGCCCGAAGTGCCGACAACGTGGCGGATGTGCTGCGCCGCGGCGCGTGGTATCCGGTCGTGGAGGAAGCCGCGGACGGACACGTCGTCGTCGAAGTACGCCGGCAGCGGATCCGTCTCAACCGCGCGGACGTGACGGTGCGCACCGAGCCCCCCGATCACTGGAGCGTCGTGGTTCGCACCGGCGTGCTGCGGCCCACCCCGGGAGGGAAGGGCATGGAGGTCGTCACGACGTACGCCGTCTGCCCCTTGTGCCACTACCGCCAGGACTTCGCCGGCAAGCCGGTCACCCTGCGGTGCGTGCGCTGCGGCGCCACGTCGCCCGTGGACTGGACGGAGACATGCTAACCGGTTCCCGTCCCGGCGGGGTCGATCCGGTCGAACACCCCGCCCAGGAAGGAGACGGCCATCGCTCCCTCGAACACCACCACACCCGACGCGACCAAGATCCCGAGCGCTACCGCCCACAGCGCCGACAGCCCGACGGCGTGAGCCCCCACGCCGGCGATCCCGCCGGCGATCGTGGCGGGCACGAGGGCGACGAGGAGCGCGACCAGGCTCGCCGCCGTCATGAGAATCCGCTGGCCGGTCGCCTCGAGTCCCACCGCGCGATCCCGCCCCACGCTGACCCAAGCCGGGAAGAGTAGCACCGCCGCGTTCTGGACCAAGACCAGCACGAGCAGCACCGCGGCCGTCGCGGGTAGCGCGGCGACGAGGAGCGCGAGGCGATCGCCCAGCGACGGGAGCTCGGGGCCCGGTCGGCTGGCCGTGGCCGCGAAGGCGCCCAGGAGACAGCTCCAGACGACGAGGCCGATCAGCGTCACCGGAGCCGCCACCTCGCCGCGCACTACGTCGCGTCCGTGCACGGGGTAGCCCTTGAGCACGTCCAGCATCTCGAAGTCTTGCCGCAGGTCACACCGCGCCGTGAGCGGTCCGAGCACCAGCGCGATGGCGCCGAGCCCCAACAGCATCACCGCCACGAGATCGAGCGCGCGCAGCGGTCCGCTTGCGAGCGTCATCGAGCCGGCGATCACCAAGGCGACGAGCAGGACGAGCGTGCGCGGGCGCAAATCGCGAGTGGCGCCGACGGCGTTCTTCCAGAGGATGGCGCCGGCGGGCCCCCCGGTCGGTGCCAGCCGCAGGCGTATCGGGCCGGTCGATTGCCGGGCTCGGATGGTTCGCTCCCCCCACCGTCCCTGTCGCGCAGCCTCGACCCGCCGCGCCACCTTGGCGGCGTGCTCCACGGCGGCTTCCTCGAAAGCGAGCGTCGAGCGGACCACCCAGACGTAGTGGACCGCGAGCACGAGCAGCGCGGCCGGGAGCCGGCTCGCGAAGGCCACCGGACTTGCGGCGACGAGCGGCGCTACCAGTGCCTCGAGCGGCCACAGCAGCACCCCGAGCGGCCCGGAATGCATCACACTCGTCAGCGCCGCGTAGCCCTGTGTGGAGCCGTCTTGGAACGCCGATACGATCCCGGGGAGCGCACGGCGCAGGCTCCACCAGACGAGTGCAACGACGAGTGCCAGTCCGAGCAGCGTGCCGAGCCGGCGTCGCCACCCCGTTACACCCTGCTGGGTCAGACTCGCCCACAGCAGGGACGCGCCGGCGTAGTGCAGCTGCAGCGTACTGTACACTAGCCACAGCCCCACCACACGGAACAGCCGCAGCCCGCTTACCTGGCCGCCCGAGAAGACCAGCGCGGACAGAAGGGCCGAAAAAAATAGCGGCAGCTGGGACCGCAGCAGCTTGAAGTCGATCACCTGACGCCGCGTGAGCGGGGCGGTGAACAGGTACTGTGTCTCGGCGAGACTGAAGGTGAACGGCGTCTCGGCGCTGCCGAATAGCCACTTGAGGAGCACGAGCGTGCTCAGGAGCCCCACGGCCACGATCTCACCGCCGGGCGAGGCGACCGCCCCGAGCCCCCCTCCCCGGCGCGGCCGGAAAAAGAACCAGTAGAAG
This sequence comes from Gemmatimonadota bacterium, assembly GCA_003222135.1. Taxonomy (GTDB): domain Bacteria; phylum Gemmatimonadota; class Gemmatimonadetes; order Gemmatimonadales; family GWC2-71-9; genus 20CM-4-69-16. The sequence goes on from QHUM01000057.1 coordinate 74,281, forward strand.
TAGAGCGCCCCGACCACCAGCCCGATCAGGTACTTGGGCTGGCGCAGTCGCGCTACGCGGCGACGGGTGGCGTTGACGAGGGACCGCCCGGTGAGGTAAAGCGCCGCCTCGATCATGTCCCCGTGAGCGTCAGGAAAATGTCCTCGAGGCTCCGCCCCCGCAGGTCGGGCCGCTCGGTCAGGATCTCCTCGATCGTTCCGAGGGCCACCTTGCGTCCGCGTTGCATGATGAGGACGCGCGTGCAGATCTCCTCGACCAGGTGCAGCAGGTGCGAGCTCAGGACTACCGCAGCCCCCTGCCGCGCGCGCTCCCGGATGGTTTGCTTCATCCGGCGGATCCCGGACGGATCGAGTCCGGTGAGCGGCTCGTCGAACAGCAGCGCCGTGGGGTCGTGCAGCAAGCCGCACCCGATCACGAGCTTCTGCTTCATGCCGCGCGACAGCTCCCCGGGAAGCGCCTTGGCTTTTTCGGAGAGCTCGAGCTCCTGGAGCAGGGCAGGGAGGCGCCGCTCTACGTCCGTCACCTGGTACAGCCGGGCGGTGAATCGCAGATGCTCTTCCACGGTGAGGTAGTCGAACAGATGGGGCTCGTCGGGCATGAAGGCGAGGACGCGCTTGGCGGCGACGGGATCCCGCTCCATGTCGTGCCCGCCGACGCGGATCGTCCCCCCGCCCGGCCGGACGATGCCCGCGAGGCTGCGCAGCGTGGTGGTCTTGCCGGCGCCGTTGGGGCCGACGAGGCCCAGCACTTCACCGGGCGCCACGCTGAACGACAGGTCGCAGACGGCTGCGACGCTGCCGTACGACTTCGTGAGTCCCTGAACCTCGATCATCCGGCTGCAAATTTAGGGAAAACCGTGACTTGCGCACGCGGCGAAGTTGTTAGTATGTTAATAGTCAACATATTAATGAACTCCGAGGCTGGCATGACCGATCGCTCCGAGCTGGCCCTGCAGCTGACCGACGCTATCACCGCCGCACGGGCGGCAGTGGAGCACGCCGGCGATCGGGCCTTCCGCTCCTACGGGCTGTCGCACCGCGCCCATGCGGCGCTCAACGCCGTCGATGGGAGCGGCCCCGACGGCGCCCGGCCCAAGGATGTCGCCGCCGCGCTGGGCGTGTCCCGCGCCGCCGCAACCACGTTCATCCAGCGGCTCGAGCTGAAGGGGCTCGTCGAGACCACTCCAGACGCCGAGGACGATCGGGGCGTACGGGTGACCCTCACCCGCCAGGGGCTCGAGGTGCTGCTGCGGGTAGGCCAGCTCGAGCGGCGGCTCGCCGCCCGGGCGATCGAAGGGCTGCCGGCATCGGGCATCGCGCGGGCCGTGCATGTGCTCGAGGGATTCAAGCGCCGGCTCGAGGAACGGCAGATCGGCGTCGTCCGGTAGATGCGGGTTTCACGCGTTGAACAGTGACGGCGTCGCCATCCCGGCGGCGGCGCGCGCCCTGCGCGCGGCGCCGCGCGTCGTGGTCGCGACCGGCGCGGGGATGTCCCAGGACAGCGGCATCCCGACCTTCCGGGACGCGGCGCGCGGACTGTGGGCGCGGTACGACCCGGAGGAGCTGGCTACCGAGGCGGCATTTCGGCGCCACCCCGCGCGGGTGTTCGGGTGGTATGCTTGGCGACGGCGTCTGGTGCACGCCGCTACGCCCCACGCGGGGTATCACGCGCTCGTCGCGTTGGAGGGCCTCGTGCCCGAGCTCGCCATCGTGACGCAGAACGTGGATGGCCTGCACACGCGGGTCGGCAGCCGACGGGTGCTCGAGCTGCACGGGTCGCTGGAGCGGTTCTCGTGTCTCGACGCCCGCCACCCGTTTCCGGCCGAGCGAGCCCCTGAGCCCGCGGCGGATACGGAGTGCGAGCCGCCGCGCTGCGAGCAGTGCGGGTCGCCGGTACGGCCCGACGTGGTCTGGTTCGGCGAGATGCTCCCGGAGCGGGTGACGGCGGAGGCGTGGGCGCTGGCGGCGTCGTGCCGAGCGATGCTGGTGGTGGGGACGTCAGGGCTGGTGCAGCCGGCCGCTCAGCTTCCTCTTATAGCGCGCGAGGCGGGGGCGACGGTCATCGAGGTGAACCCCGATCCGACCGAGCTATCCGACGCCGCGCACATCGTTTGCCGCGGCCGTGCCGGGGCAGTGCTGCCGGCGCTGGTCGCCGCACTGACGCAAGGAGCGACGCAGTGATCCGCCGCACGAAGATCGTCGTCACGCTCGGGCCCGCGACCGCGACGCCCGAGCGCATCGCCGGCCTGATCGAAGCGGGCGCCAATGTGATCCGCGTGAACGCGTCCCACGGCACGCCGGAGCTGCGGGCCGGGTGGATCGCCGCGACTCGGCGGGCGGCCGACTCCGCGGGCGTCCCGGTCGCGATCCTCGTCGATCTCCAGGGCCCGCGCATCCGGGTCGGCGCGCTCGCCCAACCGCGCGTGCTGCGCGCGGGCGAGCAGGTCGTGTTCGCGCCCGAAGACGTGGCGCGAGGGGACGAGCTGCCCACCACTTATCAGGATCTCGCCAAGGACGCGCGCGTGGGCGCGCGTGTGCTCCTGGACGACGGGTTGCTCTCGGTCGACGTGACCCGTATCGCCGAGCCACGGGTCGAGGGCCGTGTGGTGGACGGCGGCACGCTGACGTCGCACAAAGGGATGAACCTGCCCGGGCTCCACGTCAGCGCGCCCGCCCTCACGGACAAGGACCGGGAGGACGTCGGCCACGCCGTGGGGTGGGGCGTCGACTATGTCGCGCTGTCGTTCGTGCGCCGGGCGGACGACCTGGCCGAGCTGCGGCAGCTCGTGCCCCCGGGGATCAAGCTCGTCGCCAAGATCGAGAAGGCCGCGGCGCTCGACGACTTGGACGGAATCCTCCGGGCCTCCGATGCGGTGATGGTAGCGCGCGGCGACCTCGGCGTGGAATTGCCGTTCGAAGAGGTGCCCGTGGTGCAGAAGCGCCTGATCCGCGAGGCGAACCGTCACGGCAAGCCGGTGATCACGGCGACGCAGATGCTCGAGTCGATGGTCCATCACCCCCGCCCCACGCGCGCCGAGGCCTCGGACGTCGCGAACGCGATCCTCGACGGCACCGACGCCGTGATGCTGTCGGCCGAGACCGCGGTCGGGGAGTATCCGCTCGAGGCCGTCCGCGCGATGGATCGGATCATTCGGGAGATGGAGCGTCATCCGCTCGCCGTAGCGCGGGACGAGCGCCGCGTGCCGCCGGGGCAGGACGTGTCGGTGGAGGATGCGATCGCCATCGGCACGAGCGCCGTCGCGCGCATGCTCAAGACGCCGCTGATCGTCACCCTCACCAAGGGCGGGTTCACCGCCCGCAAGGTCGCGGCGCTCCGGCCGCCGATCCCCATCCTGGCGGTGACCACGGAGGCCCCCACGTACCGCCAGCTCGCGCTCGTGTGGGGAGTCACCGCCGTCCTGGTGGACCACGTCCCGAGTTACGATGCGATGCTCGAGGTGGTGCGCGACCTCTTGCTCAAGCGCGGCTACGCGCGGGCCGGAGACCGCATCGTCATGACGGCGGGCGTGCCCTGGGAAGTGTCCGGCGCCACCAACCTGCTCAAGGTCGAGGTCGTCTGACGTGCGTCTCGTGTTCCTCGGGACGGGCACTTCCTACGGCGTGCCGCAGATCGGCTGCTCGTGCCGCACCTGCACCTCCGCCGACCCGCGGGACAAGCGCACCCGTACCGCCGCGCTGATCGAGTCGGGCGGCCGGCGACTGCTGATCGACACGCCCCCCGAGCTCCGCCTCCAGCTCGTGGCGGCGGGCGTGACGTCCCTCGACGGCGTGCTCTTCACCCACGCCCATGCCGACCACGTCCACGGTATCGACGACCTGCGCGCCTTCTCCGCGCGACAGCGGGGCCGCCTCCCCGTGTACGGGGCGGCAGCCACGCTGGCGGAGCTGGGGCGACGCTTCTCGTACATCTTCGACGCCGCGCCCGCCCAGCCGGGGACGAGCAAGCCCGAGCTCAGCGCCCACTCCCTCGAGCCGGACGCGGAGACCGAGATCGCGGGGCTGCGGATACGCGCGCTGGCGCTGCCTCACGGCGACCGCACCGTGCTGGGATATCGCATCGGCCCCGTCGCCTACCTCACCGACGCGAAGGAGATCCCCGCGACGGCCCGGGCCCGGCTCGCGGGGCTCGAAGTCTTGGTGCTCAACGCGCTGTTGCCGCGCCCGCATCCGCTGCACCTGTCGATCCCCGAGGCCGTCGCGGCCGCGCTCGAGATCGGCGCGCGACGCACCTTTCTCACGCACCTCACCCACGACACGTCGCACGCGGAGCTGGCGGCGCGTTTGCCGGACGGTGTGGCGCCGGCGTACGATGGACTGGTGATCGACGTGGGCGCGGGGATGGGGTCGGGCTGGTGATGGGCACGGCTGCGGTCTAAATTCGACGCCAGGAGGGCCTCTCATGTCGAACGATCACGCAGCGACGCTGCGACGGTTCCAAAATCCGACGGTGCGCCAGAGCGCCGCGCTGGACGCTCTCGTGCACCAGGCCGTGTTCGGGTCCGGGCCCGAGCGGGAGCAGGCCCGGTGGCTCATCTGGGAGATCGGGCAGCACGCCGGTGTGCGCCCCGCCTCGATCCATGAGCTGTACCTGGCGCGGGGGCGGGGGGAAGTCGCACCGTTCACTACGCCCGCGATGAACGTGCGGGTGCTGGCCTACGACACCGCCCGCGCGGTGTTCCGGGCGGCGAAGCGGCTCGACGTCGGCGCCCTGATCTGCGAGATCGCCCGCAGTGAGATCGGCTACACCGAACAGCGGCCGGCCGAGTACGTCGCCGTGATGACCGCGGCGGCGCTGCGAGAAGGCTTCACCGGGCCGCTCTTCATTCAGGGCGACCACGTGCAGGTCAACGCCAAGAAGTACGCGGCCGACCCCGAGACCGAGCTTCAGGCGCTGCGTACGCTGATCGAAGAGGAGCTGCACGCCGGCTTCTACAATATCGACGTCGACACCTCGACGCTCGTAGACCTCTCCCAGAAGACGCTCGACGAGCAGCAGCGCGTGAATTACGAGCGCGCGGCCGAGTTTACCCGGTTCATCCGCGACCGCGAGCCGGAGGGCGTGACGGTGTCCGTGGGCGCGGAGATCGGCGAGGTGGGCGGCAAGAACTCCGACGTGCACGAGCTGAAGGCGTTCATGGAAGGGTACAACCGCACCCTGAAGCGACTCGGCCCCTACGCCGGGATCAGCAAGATCTCCGTCCAGACCGGGACGAGCCACGGCGGCGTGGTGCTCGCGGACGGCTCGATCGCGAAAGTACAGCTGGATCTGGAAGCGTTGCAGGCGCTGTCGCGGGACGCGCGCGCCACCTACGGCTTGGGCGGTGCCGTGCAGCACGGTGCGTCCACCCTGCCCGCCGAGGCGTTCGGTCGCTTCCCGGCGTGCGAGGCGATCGAGATCCACCTGGCCACGAACTTTCAGAATATCGTGTTCGACCATCCGAAGCTGCCGGCCGAGCTGCGGGGCGAGATCAACGAATGGGTCAAGACCGAGTGCAAGGATGAGTGGAAGAAGGGCGACACCGAGCAGCAGTTCATCTACAAAGCCCGCAAGAAGGCGATCGGGCCCTTCAAGCGGCGGCTGTGGGATCTGCCCGCCGCCGTGCGCGACGCCGTGGCGGCCGACTTGGAGAAGACGTTCGCCTTTCTGTTCGAGCAGCTGCGCGTCACCCACACGCGCGCCATCGTCGACCGCGTCGTCCGGCCGCCGCTGCAATCGCATGCACAGCCGCGCGCCGTGGCGGTCGCCGCCCCGGACGATCTGGAGGCGGGGGAGTGAGCGAGCGCGGCGCCGGGTTCGGGTCCTTCCTGCTCGGTCTCGGGATCGGGGCCGTCGTGGGCTTCCTGTTCGCTCCCGAGGGCGAGGCGACCCGTGGCAAGCTGGCGGGCAGGCTGCGCGGCCTGCGGGACCTGGCGAGCGAGAAGGTGGACGAGCTCGGCCAGCTGCTCGAGACCGACGACGACGCCGACGCGCCTTCCCCCACTGCCCGCGAAGCGCTCGAGCGCCGTCTCACCGAGGCGAAGCGCAGCCGTCGCGGCGCCAAGGCGCTCCCCCGCGCTGCGGAGGAGGACGAGCCGGTCGCGTGAAGGGCGACGGCGGGTGGCATCGGTCGGTGATCGGCGTCGTCCGCCGCACGCTCGAGGCGGCCTACGAGGACAACATCCCGTTTCTCGCGAGCGCCTTGTCGTTCGACCTGCTGCTCACCGTCATTCCCTTCGTCGCCCTCCTGCTCGCGGTCGTGGGCTCGCTGGTCCAGCACCAGGTCACCACCCAGCAAGTCGATCTGCACGAGCTGCTGGCGCGCTTCCTCCCCACCACTCCGGGCGGAGGCACGGACCGGGCGTTCCAGGCCGTCGAGAGCGCGCTGAGCGGCGTCGTGCGCCAGCGCGGCCGGCTGACCGCGTTCGGCCTGCCGTTGTTCGTGTGGTTCTCGTCCCGCCTGTTCGGCGGCTTGCGGGCGGCGCTCAACGAGGTGTTCGACACCGACGAGCAGCGGCCGTGGCCGGTCGCGAAGCTGCTCGACCTCGCCATGGTGCTCGGCACCGGTGCCCTGCTCGTCCTGAGCGGGCTCGTCGCGGCCTGGGAGGCGGGCAACGCGGCGCTCATGAGCACGTCGAGCTTCGCGCTCGACTGGCTGTGGCGCTTCGGCCTCGAGACCGCGGCGTTCGCCGCCGGCGTGCTGTTGTTCTTCGGCGTCTTCAAGCTGCTCCCCAGCCGGCGGATTCACTGGCGCACGGCGCTGGTCGCGGCGGTCTTCTGCTCGCTCGGTTTCGAGGTGGCGAAACGGCTCTACGCGCTCTACGTGATACGTTTCGCGACGCTCGATCGCCTCGCTTCGGACGCCAACGTCGTGGCCCTCGCCCTGTTCCTGCTGTGGGTGTACTACACCGCCTACCTCTTCCTGCTGGGCGGCGAAGTGGCCGAGACGTACGACCTGATGCGCATGCGACGCTCGCAGCGCGTGCAGCTGGGGTGACCGCGACCCGCCCGATCGACCTACGGAGCGACACGGTGACGCAGCCGTCGCCCGCGATGCGCCGTGCCATGGCCGATGCCCTAGTCGGCGACGACGTCCTGGACGGCGACCCGACCACCCGCCGCCTCGAGCGGCGCGTCGCCGAGCTGCTCGGCCAGGACGACGCGCTGTTCTTCCCATCGGGGACGCAGGCGAATCAGACCGGGATCGCCCTGCTCACGCGGCCCGGAACGGAGCTCGTAGTCGAGGCGAACGCGCACCTGGTGCACTACGAGCTCGCCGGCGTCGCGGCGAACTGGGGCGTGCAGATCCGGCCCGTGGCGACGCCCGACGGCCGGCTGACCGGAGAGCTGGTGCGCGACGCGCTGCGCCCCGCGTCCCCCCATGTGCCGCGCGTCGGCGCCGTTGCGGCGGAGAACACCCACAACGCCGCGGGGGGGAAGGTGATGCCCCCCGCCGTTATGGCTGGCATCGTCACCGTCGCGCAGCAGGCGAAGCTTCCCGTCCACCTGGACGGCGCCCGGCTGTGGAACGCCGCTGCCGCACTCGGTGTCCCGCTCGCCCAGCTCGCTCGGGGCACGGCCACCGTGATGGTCAGTTTCTCGAAGGGACTCGGTTGTCCGGTCGGGTCGTGCCTGGCGTTCGCCGCGCACCACCGCGCGCTCGCCTGGGAGATCCGCAAGCGCCTGGGCGGGGGGATGCGACAGTCAGGGATCCTCGCTGCCGCTGCGCTCCACGCGTTGGACTGCAACCTCGGCCGCCTCGCCCTGGACCATGAGAACGCGAAGCTCCTCGCGGAGCGCCTGTCCGACTGTCCGACCCTCCGACCATCCGCCCCGGAGACGAACATCGTGATGCTCGATCTCGTCCGCGAGGCGGACACGGCGGACAGCGTGATCCCGCGGCTCGCGCAGGCGGGCGTGCTGCTCGTGCCGTTCGGCGCGCGGCGGCTGCGCGCGGTGACGCACCTCGATGTGAGCCGCCAGGATGTCGAGCGTGCCGCCGGCGTGATCGAGCGCGTCCTGGCGGGATGAGCGGTCCGCTGCGCCGCTCGTTATTTTGGGATCGATGAGCGCGGACGCTCCACTCCGGAAGGCGATCCCGCTCGCCCAATCCATCCTGTGGAGTCCCACTCCTGCGCCGGGCACCGGAGGAGGGGGACGAGGAGGGGGGCGGCCGGGCAACATCCCGTTCCCTATCTTCCTCGCACAATCCGCCCTCGCGGCCGTCCGCGAGCACCTCGCCACAGCGCCCCCGCCGGGGCAGGGGATTCTAGGCTTCCTCGTCGGTGATCTGTGCGAGTGCCCCGATACCAACGTCTCGTATCTCATCATCGATGCGGCGCTGCGCTTGAGCCAGCCGATCTACGGCGACCGCACCACCGATGTCGTGACCCGTATCTGGGATCGGATCGCGTCGCAAGTCGAGGAGACCAAGGGTCATCTCATCGGCTGGTACCACACCCATGCGCCGCTGCCGGTCTCCATGTCGGCTCACGACATCGAGACGCACGAGCACTATTTCGCGGAGCCGTGGCAGGTCGCCCTCGTGCTGGGGAGCGACCCCGATGGCCATCCCGCTGGTGGTTTCTTTCGGGCCGGCACCGACGAGGCCTGGGCCACGACGGTGCTGCCGTTTTACGAGCTCTTGAGCGAAGAATCGTTCCGCCCCGGTGGCAAGAAGCGCTCGTTTGTGGCGTGGACGAACTATCGCGCCTACAACCCGCTCGCCGATCGACCGTTTCGGACACCGCCCAAGCAGGCCGAACCAGAGTCGGAGCCTCCAGAGCCGAGGGCTCCAGAGGCGGAGGCTCCGGAGCCGGAACCGGAAGAACCCGTGTCCCCCCCTCCACCCCCCCCAGAGCCGCCGCCCAGGGCGCAGGCGCCGAAATCGGACGAGCTCGTGTTCTTGACGTCCGCCGAAGACTTCGCGTCGGCGCCGCCACGCGGCGCGCGTCCGGCGCCGCGTCCCGCCCCGCCCCCCCCGCCCGCCCCGCCCCCCCCGAGGAGGGGGACGGGGACGAGCACCAAGCGACGGAGCCGTGGCCCGAGCCCGCGGTCGAGGAGGAGCCTGCGGCGCCCGTGCGCCCGGCGCGGGCCGCGCGAGGACGGCGAGCGAGACGGATACGGTGGGGACGCTGGGGTCTCGTGTTCGGCATCCTCCTGATCGGGACTGCGGGCAGCTTGTACGTGTGGCTGAACGGCGTCCCCGCACTGCCGCCGCTGCCCCGGTTGCCAACCATCCCGTTCCTCAGGAAGTCCCAGACGAGCGTGCCGCCCCGCCCCCGCCGCTCGGTGCCGACGCCACGGCAACCAGCCGCAAAGCCGCAGGCGAACCCGGCGCCCCCGGTAGCGACTTCACGCGCGCCGGTCACCCGCCTCGACCAGGTCGCGGACGAGCTCGCAACGGCGGTGCGCAGCTTCAGCGACCGCGCGGCGCTGTTCGACCGACGGCAGTTTACCTGCGACGGACTCGCGCGCGGCCTCCTCGCCGTCGAAGCTCGCTGGCTGAGCTACAGCACGGCTCGCCGCGCCTCCGGCATACTGGATCCGACGCACACGATGCGGGACCAGACACTGTACGCGGGTGTGGATTCAGCGGAGCGCCGCTTCGAGAAGTCGGGATGCCAGCGGCCCTAGCCCGTCATTTCACCTGCGTCTCTCTGCTGCTCCTCGCCGGCGCCGGCCGGCTACCCGGGCAGAGCGTGGGCAGTGAGCCGCTCCGCAAGACCGATCTGGTACGCATGCTCACGGTCGGCACCATCGCGTCGCAGGAGCTCGCCGCGCTCGTGCACCGCAACTGTCTGAGCTTCGCCCCAACGGAGCGGGACCGCGCCGATCTCGTGTCGCTGGGCGCGGACACAGCCCTGTTGCGCGCGCTCGATGGCTGCGCGCGGCGGGCAGCGCCCACGCGACCCGCGCCGGGCCGCGGTGCGGCGCACCCACGCCCGCCCCTCACTCGGCGGCAGCCGGCGGCGGGCACTGCGCAGCGGATCGTTGCACCCCCGCCCGTCGCCGCCCCCGCCCCCGCCCCCGCGTCCGCTACCTCGCCCCGCGCTCCCTTGTCGACGACGGCCACGGGGTTCGTCCTGGGTGTGGGGCAGCACGGCTCGGTCGGCACGCGGCCCGCACTACCCCTGGTGTTCCAGGTCCGTGACACGGCAGGGACACCGGTGGCGGGCGAAGGCGTGACCCTGGGCGTCACCAACGGGCAGCTGGGTGCCACCCGCGCTGTGACCGATTCGAGCGGTCGCATGAGCGTGGACCTGACCCTCGGTCCCAAGGCCGGCGCCACCGTGGTCCGCGCCACAGTCCGGGCATTGATACGCGAGGCCACGCTGTACCCGGAGCCTGGTGCCACCGTGCGACTGATGCTTCGGTGTGGCGACACGCCGCTCGATCGGAGGATCTCTTTCATGCTTGATTCCCCCGTCATCTTCCGCGTGACCGGTCAGGACGCGTTCGGGAACGCGGTGCTGGTGCCGCAAGTCGCCGCTGCGACGGGAGACAAGGGCATCCTGCGGGTCGACTACGCCGGCGGCGATAGCCTGGGGGGGATCGTGCGGGTCACACCGGCTGAGCCCGGCTCGACGAGTCTCGTTATCGTCGGGTCCGGCCATCGGGAAGACCTGACCGCCGTGGTGTTGCAAAACCGCGACAGTGGCGCGTCGTGTGCCCGACCGGCTTGAAAGCAGGTCCCGGCTGAGCGGCACGTCGGGTGCGTCCGGCGGAGCCGTTAACTGTCGGGTCACCATACGGTTGTCGCCCATGGCCGACCGGCGGGTTCCGGGCACGTAGGGCCGACGCCGCGGCGAGGAAGTTGCAGCGTGCCCACAAGGATGGACCCTGTGCGGAGCACTGCAGCGCGTCCCCGCGTCTCTGACGCGATTCCTCTCCCCGGCGGCCGGCCGGCCGACCCGGGAAGTGCGCAGCTCAAGCGGCCCCTGCCGGTCGGCTCGGCGATTCTCTGGACGCCGACCGTAGACGGTGCTCCGCCGGGCTCACCGTACCCCATCTTCATCACGCAGAGCGCCTTCGCCGCCGTTCACGCCCATGTCGAGGCCAAGCCCCGCGGAGCCACGTCGCTGGGGTTCCTCGCAGGCAATCGCTTTGAGTGTCCGGACACGGGCACCGCATACGTCGTGATCGAATCCGCCATCCAGTTGCCGTGGTCCATTTCGGGAGACCACCTCCGGCCCGCGCTGTCGCAGGGGTGGACCGTCGTGCAGCAGGAGGTGCGCAAGAACCACGGCCAGTTGTTGGGGTGGTATCACACCCACCACGGCGCCGACCCCAAGCCCTCGCCTGCCGACATCGAGGCGCACGCGGCGCTGTTCGCCGACCCGTGGCACGTGGCGCTGGTGGTGACGCCGGGAGACGCCCCGTTGGGAGGGTTCTTCCGGATTGCGACGGACGGCGCCAGCGCGAGCGACTACCTGCCGTTCTACGAGCTGCTCGACGCGGCCTCCGTGCTGCCGGACGGACGAAAAGTCAGCGACCTCGCGTGGGTCAACTACCGCACCGAGGAGTTGATTTTCACATCTGACCGGGTGTCGAACCCTCGACTCGAAATCCAGCCGCGCCTCCTGTTCCCCGACGACGTCGAGGAATCCGTTCCGGGAGCGGTGCTCTCGCCGACGCGCCAGTATGGGGTGGCGCGCGTCGCTCGCGTGGCGGGATACGCCGCGCTCGGCGTGGTCGCGGGAGCCGTGCTGTTCAATGTCTACCACGCGCTCGCGTCCGGCCGCGGTCCGGTTAAGGCCGGCCCGGTGGCCGCGCCCTCGCGGGAGCGCGTCGACCGCATGGCCGATACGGTGGCCCTCGCGGTCGGCGCCTTCGACCTGCGCGCCCGTTTGTTCGACGGCCGCAAGATGGCGTGTCCCGACCTGGCGCGCGGCTTGGTCGACTTGGAAGAGCGTTGGACATCTTACAACGCGGCGCGCAAGGACGACGCGGCTGCCCTCGACTCCGCGCGCAACGCCCGCGATCGCTCGCTGTATTCGGACGTCGACGCCATCGAGCGGCGATTCGAGCGCTCCAAGTGTCCGCGGCCGTGAAGCGCTCCGTCGCCGGTCTGCTCGCGCTCGCGCTGCCGGTGCTGGTAGCGGCCCAGGGGACCGAGCCGCTGCGCAAGACGGACCTGATCCGTCTGCTCTCGAACCCGATCATCCGGAAGGGGGAGGTAGCGGACCTGGTGCGCCGCAACTGTCTCGCGTTTCGACCCACCGAGCGCGACTGGGCGGATCTGCGGGACCTGGGCGCCGACGCGGACGTGATGAGCAGTGTCGGCGGCTGCGCGGCCCGTCAGGCATCTCGCGCCGCCGTAACGCTCGCGAGTCCGGCGGCGTCGGCCGAACCGCCGGGCGCCGCCGCGGCCGCGCCCCCCCCGCCCGCACAGCTGACGGTGACGCCTATGCCCGCGCGTACAACGGTGGTCGCGGGGACGGACGCTTTGGTGCGTGTCGCGTTGCGACGGGGAGACACCCCCCAACGAGGCATCACGCTGGCCCTGCACGGCGGCGCCGGACGCGACGTGCAGGCGGTCACGGACGACAGCGGGCTGGCGGTGTTCCACCTGCCGGCTGGCCGACAGGCGATGACGTACCACTTCGAGGTCGTATCCGGGACCGGAGCGGCGCTGCCGGGTCGTCCCACCGTGGACCTGGTCGTGCGTCCCGGGCGACCCGCGGTCGCGGACGTGCGGCCGGCGCGGTTCGAGCTGGGCGGCGCGCAGGAAGGGCCGTTCGCCGTGCAGGTGGCGGTGCGAGACTCGTTCGGCAACCCCGTACCGAACGAGCTGCTCGAATTGCGGGCGGAGCGCGCCGACATGGGCATCGCCGTCGATACGCGGGCCACCGACTCGCTCGGCCGCACGGCGTTCGTCATTCAGTCGGCCGCGGTGCGGCGCCCCGGGCGCATCGAGCTGCGGGCGCGGGGCGAGCGACTGGCGGCGCTGGAAGCGGTGTTCGGGGGACCCGTGTCCAGCAGCGGGACCGGGTTCGTGGCCGGTGGGGGACAGCGCGGTGTCGCGCGCACACTCCTGTCGGAGCCGGTCGTATTCCAGGCGCACAGCGCATCCGGCCGGCCCCTGCCAGGGCGCGTGGTCGTGTTCCGCGTCCGCAATGCGCAGATCACCCGGGACTCGGTCGTCACCGACTCGGCCGGGCATGCGCGGATCGACGTGACGCTCGGGTCGCAAGCGGGACTGGCGGTCGTCACCGCGTCGCTCGATTCCGTGCAGGCGGCGGAGACGCTGCGCGTGGACCCGGGTCCGGCGGTCGAGCTCATCCTCGAGCGCGACGGTGCGCGCGTCGACGGCGGACGGATCATCGTGGAGCGCGACGTCCCATTCGCCCTGACCCTCAAGGCGCGCGACGGCTACGGGAACCTGATTCCCACCACGAGCCTGTCGCGTACGCTGCAGGACGTGCTGCGACAATACAACGTGCGCAGCCAGCTGCTCCGGTTTGTGGGTGTGCAATCGGACAGCCTCACCGCGGCTATCAAGTTCAAGCCGGTCGCCATCGGCACGACCGACCTGACGATCTCCGCCGGCCTCACGGCCACCGTCTCGGTGGAGGTGGTGCGCCCGCGTCGGTAAGGGGCACAAGGCGGCGGCGCCTACAGGTCCTAGGGGTGTGGCCTACCTGTTTTCCGTTTCCTATTCCCCGCTGTGCGTCTGTTCCCTGTTCTCCGGTTCCCCGTTCTGCTAGCTTTCAGTGCCCCAGGTCCGCAGGTCGTCCGCTCGTGAACCGCGTCAGGCCCCCGCAGGGAGCAGCGCTAAACGGGTCGAGATTACGCTGCGTCAACCTGGGGCATTCCACACACAATTGCGGATTGACGGCGCTGGATAGAATCCGCAATCCGCAATCCGCAATCCGCAATTCTCGCTAGATTGAGTTCATATGATTGCGCTAGCCCGCAAATACCGCCCCAAGAGGTTCGCCGATCTGATTGTCCAGACCCACGTCGCTGCGGCGCTGCGCGGAGCGGTCGCGGCGGGCCGCGTCGCGCACGGCTATCTGTTCGCGGGGCCGCGCGGCGTGGGGAAGACGACCGCGGCGCGCGTCCTGGCGATGGCGTTGAACTGCGAGCGGCGCGATGCCTCGGGGGTCGCCGGCGAGCCGTGCGGCGCGTGCGACTCGTGCACGCGTATCTGGACGGGCGCCGCCAATCTGGATGTGGTCGAGCTCGACGCGGCTTCGAACCGCGGCGTGGACGATGCCCGCGACCTGCGCGAGCGCGCCATGTACGCCGCGTCGGCGGAAGGACGTCACAAGGTGTACATCGTCGACGAAGCGCACATGCTGACGCGCGAGGCGTGGAACGCCCTCCTCAAGATCCTGGAAGAACCGCCGTCGCGTGTCGTGTTCGTGTTCGCGACCACCGAGCCGCAGAAGATCGCGCAGAGCGCGGCGCCGATCCTCTCGCGACTCCAGCGCTTTGACTTCCGGCGCATCGGGCCGCACGCCATTACCGCCCGACTGAAGCAGGTGCTCGCCGCGGAAGGTCTGACCGCCGCCGACGACGCCGTCCAGCTCATCGCCCAAAGCGCAGACGGCGGCATGCGGGACGGCCTGTCGATCCTCGACCAGGTGCTGTCGTTCGGGGAGGGGCCGGTGACCGCCCAGCGGGTGCGCGAGGTGCTCGGGCTCATCCCCGAGGAGATGTACGGTGAGTTGCTCCGCCTCGTGGCGGAGCGCGACACGAAGGCGGTGTTCCCGCTGGTGGCGCGGCTCGTCGATGCCGGCGCCGACCTGGGTGAGTTCGTCGCCGGCGCGGGCGAGACGCTGCGGGCCGTGTTGCTCGCGGGCCTGGGCGGGGAGCCCGAGGGGCTCACCGAAGGGTTCCAGGGGCTGGTGCGTCAGTACGCGTCGCGTCTCCCGCCTCCCGATGTCGTCCGCTTGCTCGCGGTGCTGTCGGAGTTGGAGACGCAGCTGCGCACCAGCGGCAACGCGCGACTGGCCGTGGAGCTGCTGTTGTTGCGGTGGGCGATGATGGGGCGGACGGTCGAACTCGAGGCGGTCATTCGCGCGCTCGGTGGAGAGCCCGGGAAGGGGGAACGGCCGGGGAAGGGTGATGCTCCGGCCGTCCTCCGAGATGCCGCGGCCGGCTCACCCGTGCCTCTTCCCCCTTCCCCGGCAGTTCCACCGGCCGTTCACCCTCCCGAGAAAGGTCCGTTGACCCTCGACCGCCTCCGGGCGCTCTGGCCTCGGGTGATCGACGACGCGCGCGCCAAGAGCCCGATGCTCGGGGCGCTGCTCCAGGCCACCGAGATCGCGGGGGTCGAGGGGAACACGCTGGCGATCCGGTTGCTCGACACCAATCCCGTGCACGTCGAGGGCATCGAGCGCCAGCGGGACGCCCTGGCGTTGCTGGTGGGTCGTTACGCGGCGGATCCGGTCCGCATCAAACTGGAGGGCGCGGCGCGCGGCGACCGGCCCGCTCCGCGCCCGTCCCGCATGACCGAGGAGGGCGTCCGGGCCGACCGGCTCACGGCGTTGCGGGCGAAGGATCCGAGCCTCAACACCGCCATCGATGCCTTGGACTTGGAGTTGCTGGAGTAGCTTGCCACCCGTTTGGGCGAGGGGTAACTTTCGGCGTATGGCGGATTTATCCAACCTGTTCCAGCTGGGGCAGCAGGTGCAGTTCCGGCTGTCGGAGATTCAGTCCCAGCTGGCGCAGCAGACGGTGACCGCTTCGGCGGGCGGCGGGATGGTGCAGGCCACTGCCGACGGGCGGGGCCAGATCCGCGCGATCAAGATCGATCCCCAGGCGGTCGCCCAGGGGGACATCGAGATGCTCGAGGATCTCGTGCTCGCCGCGGTCTCGCAAGCGCAGCAGCGCGCCGCCGAGCTGTACCAGGCGGAAGTCAAGAAGCTCGCCTCGGGCCTGCCGTTCCCGTTTCAGCTGCCGCTGTAGCTCGCCGTGTCGGCCATCGATGATCTCGTGACGGAGCTCGCCCAGCTCCCCGGGATCGGGCGCAAGACGGCGCAGCGGCTCACGTTTTACCTGTTGAAGCAGCCGGCGGAAACGGCCGGGCGTCTGGCGGAGGCGATCCGACAGGTTCGCGAGCGCGTGACGTCCTGCAGTGCGTGCGGCACGCTCACCGACGTGGATCCGTGCGCCATCTGCACCGACCCACGGCGCGACGCGGCCCTGCTGTGCGTGGTGGAGGAGGCCTCGGACGTGGCGGCGATCGAGCGGGCGGGCCGGTTCCGGGGGCGCTATCACGTGCTGGGCGGGCGGCTCTCCCCGCTCGAGGGCGTGGGCCCCGAGGCGCTGCATGTCGACCACCTGCTGGCGCGCGTCGCCAACGGCGACGGGGTCCGGGAGGTGATCATCGCGACGAACCCCTCGATGGAAGGCGAGGTCACCGCTACGTATCTGCAGCAGACGCTCAAACCCACGGGCGTGCGCGTGACCCGGATCGCGCGCGGCCTGCCGGTGGGAGGGGATCTCGAGTATGCCGACGGCGTGACCATCGCGCAGGCGTTGCTCGCGCGCCGGGACATGTCCGAGGCCGACTGACCGAGGGAACGCGATGGCGGGCGCTGCGCGTTGCTGGTGGACCGCACCGGTCAGCTCGTGGCCACCGTGGGTGACCCGCCGCAGTTCGATTCCGCCGCCTTCGCTTCCCTCACGGCTGCCGACTTCAGCGCGAACGATCAGCTCGCCAAGATGATCGGCGAGCACGAATTCGCCTCCCTGGTTCACCAGGGGCAGAAGGAATCGATGTTCCTCGCCGACGTGGCGAAGCGCGTCATCCTGGTCGTCCTGTTCGATCAGCGCACCACGCTCGGTCTCGTGAAGCTCAAGGGGAAGGGCGTCGTGGAGACCCTGACCAAGGTGTTCGAGGAGATGTTCAACCGCGTGGGCGCAGGGGGGGGACCGTCCGCGCCGCAGAAAGGGCTGCTCGAGGGCGCGGAAGACGAAATTGACAAACTCTTCGGGTAAGGGGACGCGCCCATGTCGATGATCAAC
>QHUM01000077.1 GCA_003222135.1 Gemmatimonadota bacterium
GTGGTCGGCCCGGTACGAGCAGATCAACGGGTTCGAGGCGCTGCTCGCCCAGAACGGCGTCACCGTGGTCAAGTTTTTCCTGCACATCGACAAGGCCGAGCAGAAGCGGCGGTTCGAGGAGCGTCTCAAGGATCCGACCAAGCAGTGGAAGCTCGAGCCCGAGGATTTCGAGGACCGGAAGTACTGGGACGACTACACGGCGGCCTACGAGGACGCGCTGGGCCACTGTAGCACGGATGCGGCGCCGTGGTTCGTCATCCCGGCGAACAAGAAATGGTTTCGCAACCTCGCCGTGTCACGGATCCTGGTGCATGCGCTGGAGCGCCTCGACTTGAAGTTTCCCAAGCCCTCGTTCGACGTGTCGCGCCTCACGGTCGCCTAGCCCGGGCGCGGCTAGGTCGACTTGCGGCGCTGCGGCTCCACCCGCCGAAAGCAGTACCCCGCGCCCCGGACCGTCTCGATCCAGCGGCCGACCGACCCAAGCTTGCGGCGCAGCCGCTGGAGGTGCATGTCGACCGTACGGGTCCGCACGTCCGGCTGTGCCCGCCACACCTCCTCCAGTAGCTGGGCGCGGCTTTGCACGCGGCCTTCGCGCTCGATCAGCGTGCGCAGCAGCTTGAACTCCGTCGCGGTCAACTCGACCTCCGCCCCATTCACCGTGACGCGGTGCGCCGTGCGGTCCAGGAGAATCGGCCCGGCGCTCAGCCGGCCTCCCGCGGCCACCGCCGGCGCCCGCAGGCGACGCAGGATCGCCCCGACCCGCAGGACGAGCTCCGCGGGTGAGAACGGCTTCAAGAGATAGTCATCGGCGCCCAGCGTCAGTCCGCGGATCCGATCCACTTCCTTCTGGCGAGCCGTGAGCAAGAGGATGCCGATTTCGCGAGTCTCGTCGCGCCGTCGCAGCTCGGCGAGCACGTCGTAGCCCGAGACATCGGGAAGCATCAGATCGAGGACGACCATGTCCGGACGCTCTTCCCGGGCGGTTTGCAGCGCGTCTTTGCCGTTGGTCGCGGTGATGACGCGGTAGCCCGCCTTGGCCAGATGGTAGGCGACGAGCGCGGTAATGTCCGGCTCGTCGTCCACGACGAGAATGCGGTGCAGCGCGGCGTTAGGCGGCGGCATGAGGACCCGTTCGATTTCCAACGGGCGCCGGAGCCGGACTGAGGTCGTGCCGCACCGCGGGGGTGTGCATGTCGACCGGGACGCTACCGCACCGTGGTGACGGTTCGGTAACGGCCCGGTCGCCGGGCGGTAACAGAGCCCGTGCCGGTGTGAAGCTAGTGCAGCAGGTAGGTCGCGCCGATGGCGCCTGCGAGGCCGACCGCGACGCCGGCCAGCACGTCGCTCACATGGTGCACGCGCAGTGCGACTCGGGAGTAGGCGACGACGCCGGCCAGGGGAAGGACGAACGGGGCGAGCAAGGGATGCGCGATCGCGAGCGCCGCCGCGACGGCGGTCGCCGCGGCGGCGTGACCGGAGGGGAAGGAATGCTGGTCCGGGAGGTCGATCAGCGCGAGGGGCACGCCGCTGGCATCGCACGGGCGGGAACGGGCCACGGTGCGTTTGAGCAGCTGCACTACGACGTGCGACCCGGCGTTCGCCAGCAGGGCGGCCGCGCCGAGCCGGCGATCCCACAGGAGCAGCGCACAGCCGGCGCCGAGCGTCGCCTGCGCGCCACCCAGGTGTGTGACCCGGCGCATCATGCCGGGACCGCCACCGGGCCGTGGACGCGAGTGAACGCTTCCACGACCGGGCGTCCCTCGTATCGCTGGGGCACGGGCAACCCGAACCACCAGAGGATCGTGGCCGGTACATCGAGGAGAGAGATCGGGCGGGTGAGCTGGTGCCGGCGCGTCACACCGGGGCCGGCGATGATCAGCGGGATGTGGTCGTTCACCGGATGCGGCGCGTCGTGCTCCGTTCTGGTCACGCCGCCGCCGCCGTGGTCGGCGGTGATGATGAACACGGTGTCGTTGCTTCTGCTCACCAGCGCGCCGACGCCGGCGTCCACCTCCGCCGCGGCCGCGAGGTAGCGCGGCGACATCCAGCCGTGGGCGTGTCCGGCGCGGTCACAGTCCGGCAGGTAGACGAAGAGCAGCCGCTCCTCTCGCTGCGCGAGCAGGCAGTTCGCCGCCGCTGCGGTCTCGCGGGCGTGGCTGCCGCGCCCCGTCAGCCGGCGGCCCCCCGCCGTGGCGGCGAGGGACCAGGCAACGGGGAGAGCGGCGGGACCGAGCTCGCCGGTCACCACGTCTGTGGTGATCCCACCCCGTGCCAGCTCGACCGCCACCGGGCGGAGTGAACGGAGATTGCTCAGGAAGCCGAGGCCGGGTTCAGTGAGGCGATGGGTGTGGGGGGCGACTCCGGTGGCGAGCGATGCGAGCGCCGCCACCGTCGTACTCGGTCGCACGGTTCGCGCGTGCAGCGCGAGCGTGAAAGCGCCGCCTAAGGCGTCGAGCGAAGGCATGACGCCCGGCGTGATGGCGTCGGGCCGGAGCCCGTCAGCCAGGACCAGCACTACGCGGCGCATGGGGTCGGCTCCCGGGCGGTCGCGTCGACGAGACCCGCGTAGCGCGCCAGCAGCTCCACGTCCTCCTGCGCCACGTCGTAGGCGAGCGCCCGCTCGCGCGCCGCGGCCGCGAGCAGGAACCGCCGCCGCGAGTCACCCACCAGCTCGATGATCGCCTCGACGAAGCCTCGGGGATCGTCCGGGGGGACCAGCAGCCCGGTCTCGTTCGCCACGACGCTTTCCTGGAAGCCGCCGGCGTCCGCCGCGATGACAGGTACGCCGGAGGACATGGCTTCGAGCGCCACGAGTCCACACGTCTCGGTAGAGGACGTGAACATGCAGAGGTCGGCGCTCGCGTACAGCGTCGCCAGGTGCTGGATTGGCAGGAACCCCAGGAGTCGCACGAACGGGAGTCGGGTCGCGATGCGGCGCGCCACGGGACCCTCACCCGCGACCACGAAGGTGGCTCGCTGCCCCAGGGCCTGGTGCGCGACGCGCCACGACTCGATCAGGACGTCGAGGTTCTTCTCGGGCGCCAAGCGGCCGACATGGAGCACGATCGCCGTGTCGTCGCCGCCCGCCAGCCAGCGCCGCCAGCCGCCGTCGCGCCTGCTCGGATTGAACACGTGGGTGTCTACGCCTCGCCCCCACACGGCGACCTGGGCGAGCCCGCGCCGTGCGAGCTCCGCACGAACGGCGTCACCCGGCGTCAGCGTCTGCTGTGCGGGGTGGTGGAACCAAGTGAGCCAGCGCCACACCGCGGGTGCGAGCACGCCGACCCCGTAGTGACGGCTGTATTGGGGGAAGTTCGTATGG
>QHUM01000058.1 GCA_003222135.1 Gemmatimonadota bacterium
CCTATTTCGGCGTTGTAGATCTGGCGGGTTTCCCCAAAGATCCGTTCTACCTGTACCAGAGCGCGTGGACGGACCGGCCGATGCTGCACTTGTTGCCGCACTGGAACTGGAAGGCGGGGGACACCATCGACGTGTGGGCCTATACCAATGAGGACGAGGTGGAGCTGTTCCTGAACGGCGTCTCTCTTGGCGTGAGGCGGAAGCAGGGCGACGTGTTGCATCTGATGTGGCGCGTCGTGTACGCGCCGGGGACGCTGCGCGCGGTGGCGCGCAAGAGCGGCCAGGTCATGGCGACCGAAGAGGTGAAGACCGCCGGCGCGCCCGCGCGCATCGCGCTCGTCCCCGACCGCTCGGAGCTCCGTGCCGGCGGAGCAGACCTGTCGTTCGTCACCGTGCAGGTGCTCGACCGCGCGGGCGTCGCGGTGCCCACGGCGGACCACCTGATCCGCTTCCGGCTGGCGGGCGATGCGCGGATCGCGGGCGTGGACAACGGCGACCAGATCAGCCACGCGCCCTTCAACGGCGACCGCGTGAAGCTCTTCAACGGAAAGGCGCTGGTGATCGTCCGGGCCGGTGAGCGGGCGGGGACGGCCACCCTGACGGCTGAAGCCGACGGGCTGGAGCCCGCCAGCGTTCGCTTCGAGCTTGGGCCAGGTCGCTGAAGCGGAGTGATCACCTCGACTGACGCAACACCACTCGGTAACCGCCGCGCAGCACCTTTCCCTGCGTGGTGAGCACCAGACGCTCGACACGGTCGCCCCAAACGGAGCGGAGCTGTTGGTCGGACACCGGGATCTCCTCTACGGTGGCCTGCAGCTCGTGGGCATCGAAGGTCAGGAGATAGCGACTGCCCAAGTGCACCTCGCCGGGCCGGGAGGTGTCCACGCTGAGAGGTGTCATCAGGCTCAGGCGCGCCGGCTCCTTCCACTCCCTCAGCTCGTACCGGTCCTCCAGCTCCACCGCCGGCGCTGTGCGGTCGAGCGTCACGCGACGCTGCCAGCGCTGGACCGCCGCCGCGGCAGGATAGGCGGCCCCCGCCGCCTGCATGATGCCGTTTATGGTCGGCAGGTTATGATAGGCGGATTGCATCGTCCAGATTTCGTACCGCTGCGAGCTGAACGTTTTGGCGGAGTAGGTCTCCACCCCGAGGTCGATCAGCACCGGCGTACCATCCCCATAGACGACGAAGTTGCCGACGTCGTTGTGGTTGTGGCTCTGCCCGTTGTGGCCGCCCCACGCGGCGACGTACAAGCCCACGCTCGAGTCGGGAGTGGACCGCGCGGCCATGAGCTGGAGATCCGCCAGCCAGACGGAGCCGAGCAGTGGCTCAGCGACCTGCGCGGTGGCGATCTCCCGCGCGATGAGCAGGGCCGGCAGGATGCGTCCGGGAGACGAAGCGCCCGGTCGGTACGGCCCGCGGCGCTGCGCCAGCAGCGCTCCGAATCCCTGCATGAGCGGATCGCCGATGCGCTGCCCGTATTGATACACCAGCTCGGCATCAGGCCTGATTTTCGCCGAGGCGTCACCCATCGGGACGAAGTACTGGTCCTTGATGTAGACCCGGTAAATGTATTGCCCCATGTTGCGGACGAGCGGCGAGCTGTAGATGTCCACCTTGCCATTGGTCGCGCTGCGAAGCAGCTCCAGGTTGTCGAACAGCGACGCCCCGGCCCGCCCCCAGTACCCCGGGCCTTCGTCCGAGGCACCGTCGTCCGGGTACACGTTGATGAAGTTGTCGAGGCTGCGCATGATCTTGTACACGGACATGGCGCGGTGCTGCGGGTCGGCCTCGAGCAGCAGGACAGCGGCGAGCCAGTTGGAGTTGATCCAGGGGTTCCAGTTGTTGACGTCCTTGCGTTCCCCAAACCCCATCCACCAGAAGTCGTCGCGCTGCAACGCCGGGGTGAGGAGGCGACGGTCGACCTCCGCGCGGATACGCTTCCGCAGGAGTGGCGACACTTTATCGAGCCGGTCTGCGAGTAGGTAGTCGGTCCACGCGAGCAGTGCGCCTGTTTCCGCCGCGAACAGGTCGACGATCGGCTCGGTAACGTCCGGTAGGCCGTTCCCGGCTCGTTGCATACCGAGGTGCGCGGTCGATCCCCAGAAGGTTTGCTCGGAGATCGCCCAGATCCCATCGGCGATCTCGTCCAGGAAGCGGCCCGCGTTCTCGAATACCTCCGCGAGGACCAGAGTCGTCAGCTTCGCACGCTGCCGGGTGTTCAGCGCGTCGTAGGTCGACCGGTTCCCGTTGCGGATGTACTGCAGCGTCAGCGTGGCCGGGATTCGCTCCCATGTCGTGCCGAGGTACTGCTGCGCTTCCCGGATGAACCCGGCGCGAATCTCCTGGGGCACCGCCTCCCAGTCAGTCCTGTCCTGGATGGTGGGATACGGATGCCACCGCACGGCCGGGATCAACGCGGCGGCGAGGGCCTGCTCGCCTAGTCCACCGGTCAGGAGGTTTCTGGGACCCTGGCCCGCGAGGAGGAGGAATACCGCGAAGAGCTTCATCTGTCTCGGGACGCGAGGGGCTCGAGGCGTACGGGCCCCAGCAGCCCGGAGGGCCTGAGCGGCCAGCTTGCAGCGTCGAAGGGTTTGTAGTCGATGCCGACGAAGTTGATATCCGCGAACACCTTCCACGGCACGCGCCGCACGTCCAAATCGCGGATGCGGTTCGCCGAGAGGTTCGTCACCTCGATCTCCAGCTCGTTGCCGGTCCGCCGCAGCGGTCCCGTCTCCACGCGGAACGGGCGGGCGAACACGATGCCCAACTCCTGCCCGTTGAGGCGCACGCGCGCACTCTCGGCAACTCTGCCCAGGTCCAGCAGGTACGAGCTCGCTTCCCCGGGCGCGTCGAAGCGAATCGCGTAGCGTGCGGTACCGGCGAACCGCCGCGCCTCCTCATCCCCACGCTCCGTCCAGGAGACGAGCGTATCCGAGCTGAACGCGGCTGGGAGCACCGGTCCCCCGACAAGAAAGGTCACCGACCAGTTCCCCCGCAACTCCAGCGGTGTTCCGACCGGCCGCAGATAGGGCCAGGGAGCACCGGTCACCGGGCGATCGAACGCGCGAAGGATGAGGGACGCGCCGGGCTCGAGCTGGAGGTACACCTCCGCTTGGCCATCCGTGCGCGTGCGCAGCAGCGCGAGGCCGGTCCGCTCGCTCATGGGGTCCATGATCGCTACCGTGCCGGCGGGCACGGCCAACGGCATCCAGCCATCCAGGGTAGTCGCCCCGGTGTAGCTGATGAAATAGTCGTGGCCTCCCTGCTGCTTCCGGCGAATGAACCGCACTCCCGCGCGATCCACCATACGCTCGCGACGGACGCCTGCGGCGTCGAGCAGCCGCTCCACGTCATGTCCCACCAGCACGCGTCCCGTTCCCACCACGCTGCGGCGCACGCCGTTCCCGTCCGCCTCTCCCAGCGCGAGTCGCCGCTTCGCGTCCTCCAGCCGGCGCCGTCGTTCCGGCAGGCGGCCCAAACCCGGTACATCCGCAGGGAGCTGGTCGACGAAGACGACAGTGGCGCCGGCGCGCGCGAGATCGAGCAGCCGTCCGAAGGTCGCGTCCGGCATGTGATCGGTGGGCGGTACCAGGATGGCGCGGTAGTCCGACGTCGCGACGTTGGTCGGGAGCAGCCGATCCGATACGTAGTCGAAGCCGTAGCCCCTCTGCCACAGCACCCGGGCGACCGCACCGACGGACTTCTGGTGCAACCAACCCGGTTGCTGCACCTCGAAGTCCATACGCAGACCGGTCGTGTCGTGCCAATTGTCGTAGATCGGCCAGTAGAGGAGAACGTCGTTGTCGGGCCGGCCCGACTGCAGGATGGATTGGACGCGTGCGACGTATCGGTTCATCGCCGGCAGGTCTCGCCAGATGGCGTTGCGCGGATTCAGCTCGGTCGAGGCGTAGAACTGCCAGCCCGGCCAGGCGGCATCCCGCGGCGAATAGGCCGTGCCGTGATAAATCACGTGGTTCACACCGCTCACGAACAGCTGGTCGACCGCCTGCTTGAGCTGGTCCAAGGTGACCGTGAAGTGCTCCCCCAGCCACGTCGCCGTCTCGGCGGACGTGAGTCGTCGCCCGGCGACATGCGCGGCCGATGAGGCGAATTTGCTGATGAGCGGATCGCTGCCGGAGTCGCCCAGCGGTCCGAAGAGTTCCGTCTCCGGGATGTCGCTGGCGGCGTAGAGGTCGAGCAGGTTGCCGGGCGAGCCGTGCGCCTGGTTGCGGCTGAGGCTGCCGCGCTCGTGCGCCCACGCGGTCAACGGGCGGAGCAGATGCTCGAGCAGCAGCTCGTCCAGCGTCTCCCGGTAGTCCGACTTCACGCGCGCCACGACATCCGGGTCTCCCTCCCCGCGCAGGGCAGGGAGGTAGCCCTTCAAGTCGTAACCGCGCCGCCGCAGGAATTCCTCGAACAGTTCGGCCGAGCCGTTCCCGGTATACTCAAATGAGTCGTGGAAGAACGCGCGGATCGTGCCACGGGACACGGTCTTGGTGCGATCGCCATAGGCATCCAGATAACGCCGCACCGCGACGCGCGAGAATGGATCGAGGGCGTTTCCCTCGCCACCCGGCGCGGCTCGCTTCACCTTGTCGCCGGCGGGACGGATTTGCGCGACATATGCGCCGCGCACGCTGTCGACCGCGATGCGAAGCGACGCGACGGCATCTTCCACGCGCACACTGGGTCCACCGAGCCGCCATCCCGAGCCGGGCGGCATGTCGAGGCCCAGTCCCAGGCGCCGGGCCTCGGCGGCGGCATGGAGTAACAGCTCGATCCACCGGTCCGACAAGTAGGGAACGAACGCGCGCTCGTATCCTCGCACTCCGTAGATACTCGTCACCTCTACCCCGCCGAAGCCGCCGGCGGCCAGCGTCTCCAACTCGGCGCTGAGGTTCGCGCTATCGACCGCACTGCCCATCCACCACCAGCGCGTCCACGGCTTGGTTTCGGAGGTCGTCTCGGGCCACGCCAAGTCGGCCGACTGTCCCACGGCGACCTGGGCGAGGAGAAGCAGTGGCAGGAGCGCCCGCCAGAGCGGCGACATCACTCGTGCGGCTTGGTCTTTAGCATCCAGAACGGCGCGCTGCCGAACCACAGCACCGTACCCACGAGCATCAGCGCGGCGTGGGTTGCCCAGGCGATCCTCCCGGCGAACACCAGGAAGGACGGAACCACCGTGAGCCCGAGGCCGGCGAAGGAAATCAGCTTGAGCAGGGTCCGCATGGTCGGCTACGCCTCGGCCCGGGCCGCTCGGAGCTGGGCCGGTTGTTGGATGGCGCTCAGGCCCACATAGAGAACCGTGGCGATGAACCAGCCGGGCAGCCCGAGGAAGAAGATCTCCAGACCCCAGATGGCGTTGATCGCCCAGCACGCGACGAGGGTGATGACCCAGGTCAATGCGGCCGGCCAACTGAACAGCAGACTCTTCCACTCGGCGAAGCGCTGCCGCAAGCCGAGCCTCGGCAGGAGCCAGAAATCCGCGAAGATCACCGCCCCCATCGGCATGAGGATCAGCCCGTACAGCGCCACGAAGTCGAGCAGCCGCATCATCAGGGCGGGGAAGATCGCGGCGGCCGTGGTCACCGCGCCGGCCACGAGCGTCACCTTCCAGCGCTTCCAGTTGGGCGAGATGGTCTGGAGCGCCAGGCCGGCGCGGTACAGCGTGGGGTTGGCCGTGGTCCACGATGCGATCACCACGGTGGCGGCCCCGGTCACGCCCGCCCCCAGGTAGGCGATGGGGCCGGGCGCCACGTCACCCAGCGCGGCGGCGCACAGGATGCCCGATGCGATCCAGGCGACGAAGTGCCCCAGATACATGCCGCACGCGCTCAAGAAGCCGTACTGCCACCGCTTCGCGTAGCGGAGCACGGTCATGTCGGCCATCCCGATGTGCATGGCCATGTTGCAAAACCAGGCGAAGAACATGATGTGCCAAAAGCTGAACTTGGCTACGCCGTGCGCCGGAACGCCGGTCCAGATACGCTCGCTCGCGACCCGCCAGAAGTCCCCCAAGGACGTGACGCCGAGCCGGGGCAACACGGCCACGGCCGCCGCCACGAATACCATGAACATCCACGGGGACGCGACCTGCCCGGCGGCGGCGATCTTCTCGAACCCGAGGATCGCCAGCGCCGTGACCGTGATCCCCACCAGGAACACCACCAGCACCCAGCCCACCGAGTTGGGATACACGTCGTTCAGCCTCGGCATCGCCATCCCGAGCGGGAGGCCCACCGCCGTGGCGGCCACCGAGATCATGCTTCCCGCCAGAAAGCAGAACATCAGGGCGTTGACGATGTTGTAGACGAACAGCAGGTTCGGCCCGGTGATCTTCCGCAGGTGCCAGTAGAGGTTGAGCCGTGTCCTCGTGGCAATGGGTGCCGTGATGAAGGCCCAGCTGAGCACCGCGAGCAGGTTGCCGACGAGCAGTCCCAGCACCAGGTCTCGAGCTGCCACCCCGTGCGCCACGAACAGCGGCCCGATCACGAACTCGGTCCCCGCCAGGTGCTCGCCGGCGTACAGCCCGATGAAGCTGCCGGGCCCCTGCAGCCGGTCCGGCGGCACCGGCTCGCGGTCGAACTCGTTGATGGCGTCCAGGCGGTCCGCCAGCGACTGCTGGGCGACCTGGGCTGCGGCCGCGCGCGCTGGGAGTGTGCTCATCGCAGAAACGCAGCCGCGAGGCCTCCGTCGATGTTGACGATCTGGCCCGTCGTCTTGCTGAAGTTGTCGGTGAGGAACGCGGCGATCGCCTTGACCTGGTCGGAGAGCGTGATCGGCTGCCCGGTGAGCGCGCGCTTGGCGTAGAACTCCGCCAGCCGGTCGCGCAGCAGCTCTGTGCTCGCCGCCGGGTCGTGCGGCAGCCCGTATTTCGCGAGCGACGCGATGACCCGCTCGCGCGGGAACATTGACGACCCCTCGAGCACCGTCGCCGGCGCGACGCCGTTGACCCGCACGAGCGGCGCGAACGCCACCGCCAGCTCGCGCACGAGGTGGTTCGCCGCGGCCTTACTCGTGTCGTAGGCGAATGACCCCGCTTTCGGCACTACCGCGTTGACGCTCGTCGTGATCACCAGACTGCCTTCGAGCCCCGCACCCTGCGCCTGCCACACCCGCCACGCTTCGTCCGCGACCAGAAACGGGCCCGTGACGTTGATCGCGAACGTTTTCGCCCATTCCTGATCGGCGACCATCCCTTCCTCGTCCGGGCTCGGGTAGTAGCCGGCGGTGATGACGACGTGGTCCAGGCCACCGTACGCGAGCACGACCTCCTCCACGGCGCGTCGCACCGCCGCCCGGTCGGTGATGTCGGCGCCGAGCCCGACGACCTGGCCCGCGCCGGCGATGCCGGTTCCCGCTACCCCGATGCCCATCCCCATCTTCTGCCGTATCGCCGCCGCCGTCGCCTCCGCGTGGTCGGCGTGCAGATCGACCGCCGCCACGGTGGCGCCCGCGTCGACGAGCTCGCCGACGAGCGCCCGCCCGATCCCGCTGCCCGCGCCGACGACTACCGCGACCGCGCGGTCGAGCGGCAGCTCCGCGGGTTGCCGCTTGAGCTTCGCGTCCTCGAGCAGCCAGTACTCGATGTCGAACGCCTCCTGTCGGTCGAGCGCCGTGTAGCGGCTCACGCGCTCCGCGCCGCGCATGACGGCGACCGCTGCGCTGTAGAACTCGGCCGTCACTCGGGCTTCGGACTTCGACTTGCCCCACGCGACGAGGCCGACGCCGGGAATCAGGATCACACTCGGGGACGACCAACGCATCGCGGGCGAGTCCGCCCGTTTGTGCCTCGCGTAGTACTGGGCGTAATCCCCGCGGTACTGCGCGAGGCCGGCCTCGAGCTTGGTCTTGAGAGTGTCCACGTCCTCCGCCCGCGGATCCCAGTCGACGTAGAGCGGCTTGATCTTGGTGCGGAGGAAGTGGTCGGGGCAGCTCGTCCCGAGCTCCGCGAGTCGATTGGCGTCGCGCGAGTTCACGAACTCGAGCACGTCGTCGCGCATCTCGACCGTCGCGATCTGCCGGCGGGCGTCGCCGGGCACGGCGTTGGTGGCGTCGCGGCTCACGCGTCCGCGCAGCCACGGCAACACCTCCACGAGGACCCGCCGGCGGTCCGTCTCGGGCAGCGGTTGCACGCGCGGACCGCCGAACGCCGGCCGGTCGTCATCTCGCGCGTTCAGGAAGT
Organism: Gemmatimonadota bacterium; assembly: GCA_003222135.1. GTDB lineage: Bacteria > Gemmatimonadota > Gemmatimonadetes > Gemmatimonadales > GWC2-71-9 > 20CM-4-69-16. The sequence continues at coordinate 8,187 of QHUM01000058.1, forward strand.
CCTGCGCGCGACGGATCAGCGTGAGTGTCCGCTCGTAGCATTCCCGGTCATCGTCGGCCCAGCTGATCAGGCCGTGGCCGCCCAGGATCACGCCCTGCGCGCCTGGGTGCTCACGACAGATCCGCTCGAGCTTCAAGCCGAGGTCGAAGCCGGGGCGTTGCCAGTCGGTCCAGATCACATCGTCTCCGTACACCTGGCGCGTGAGCGCGGGACCGTCGGCGGCGGTCGCGATCGCGATCACCGCGACGGGGTGCAGGTGGTCGACGTGCGCGTGCGGGATGAAGGCATGCAGTGGCGTGTCGATGCTCGCCGCGGTGGGATTCCGGTCGAACGTCGCGTGCGGGTACATCCCCACCATCGCGTCCTCCGCCGGGGTCTTGGGCCCGCGTTGCGGGAAGCGCGCGTAGGTGTCGCGCAGCCCCGAGAGCCGGTCGAGGTAGAGCGATGCGAAGTTGAGACGCGTGGCGGTGCGCAAGTCGCCGCCCGACCCCTTGACCCAGAGCACCCGCACCGTCTCGGCGGTGAGCGGGTCGGTCGCGGTGATCTTCGACGACGTGTTGCCGCCGCCGGTGTTCGTGATGCGGGCGTCGGCGCCGAGCAGGTTCGATCGGTAGACCAGCCGCGCGACCGGGTCGAGCGCAGCGGCGGCCGCGTCGTCCCAGCGGCTGCGCAGGTAGTCGTCGGACGCGCCGCGGGCGGTCGTGGCGGCGCCGCGGGCAGCAGTGCGGGACGGAGTGGTCGTCATCGCGCCGGCACCGCCACGGGCAGGAATTCGCTCAATTGGGCGCTCGCGCGGACCACGTCACGGATCGCCACGCCGTCCGGCAGGTCGCCGAGCGTGCGCGCCTGCACGAGGAGGTTCCCCAGGGCGGTGGCTTCCTCGGGACCGGCTACCACCCGGCGTCCGCACGCGTCAGCGGTGAGCTGGTTCAAGAGCCGGTTCCGGGCGCCGCCCCCCACGATGTGCACGACCCGGGCGCGAATGCCGGTGAGCACCGCGAGCTCCTCGAGCGTGCGCCGATAGCTGTCGGCCAGGCTCTCGAGTACGAGGCGGCAAGTCTCGCCGCGGGTGGCCGGCACGGGAGCCCCGGTGTCGTGACAGGCCGCCGCCAACTTCGCCACCATGCCGCCGCGCTCGCCGAACTGAGGCGCATCGAGATCGATCACCTGGCCTGAGGCGGAGCCCGCCGCTTCGGCGAACAGTGCCTCCCACGCAATCCGGGAATCATCCGCCGCCCATTCGCGGAGACATTCCTCGAGCACCCACATACCGGTGCGGTTCTTCAGGAACCGGATCGTTCCATCGAGCCCGACCTCGTTCGTGAACCCCGCCCGGCGCGCGGCCGCCGTCAGCACCGGCGCGCGCAATTCCGCGCCCACCAGCGACCACGTGCCGGAGCTGATGTACGCCCACGGCTCGTCGCCCGACGCCGGCACCGCGGCGACGGCGGCCGCGGTATCGTGCGAACACGATGCGACCACGAGGGGGCGGTGCCCCGTGCCGCGGACCGTGGCAGGTAGCACATCCGGCAGCACCGGACCGAGGATGGTGCCCGGATTCACGATCGCCGGCCAGCGCGCGGGATCGTCCCCGGCAGCCCGGATCACTTCTCGCGACCACCCGCCAGCACGCACGTCGAACAGCTGCGTCGTGCTCGCCATCGTGCGTTCGGCGACGGGGCGGCCGCTCAGGCGGTACAGGAAGTAGTCGGCGATCAGCAGCCGCGTCTCCGTCCGCGCCACCACTGCAGGCTCGTCCATCAGATCTGCCACGACCTGGGGGAGCGTATTGAATTCCAGACACTGGATCCCCGTCACGGCGTACAGCGCGTCGGGGTCGATGCGACGGAACACCTCGGCCAAGCGCCCCCGGGTGCGCGGGTCGCGGTACGCGTACGGGAGCCGGAGCGGCGCGCCGTCCGCACCGAGAGGAACGTAGTCGACCGCCCAACTGTCGACGGACACCGAGCGGAGCGTTGGCGCCGTGTCGAGGGCGCCGGCGAGCGCGGTGCGCAGTTCATCCCACAACGCATCCACGTGCCAGTAGAGGTGCCCTGCCTGCTCGATCATCGGGACACGGAAGCGGTGCACCTCACGGGTCGCGACCCGCCATCCCTCCGGCAGTCGCTGGAGCGTCCCGAGCACCGCGCGGCCGCTCGACGCGCCGAGGTCGATCGCGAGATAACTGGGCGGCGTCGGTGCCACGGCCTACAGGCTCCGCGGTGGGACATACCCGCCGCCGCTTCGTTGTGCCGCCACGCGCGCCCGGTAGCCTGACGCGCGGAACGCGAGCACCGGGTCGAGCGCGGCACCGGCGCGGCGGCGCGCTTCCGCTACCAGCGGGCGCGCGTCCGTCTCGAACGCATCCTTGAGGGTGCGCTCCGCCAACAGCACATCGCCGGACTCCTGGTACGCGGCGAGCGCCTCGTGATCGACGAGCTGCGCTTTCGCGTAGGCGAGCTGGAGCTGGTCCACCGTCTGGAGCAAGTCCTCGACGGGGTCCTTGATGTTGTGGCTCTGATCGATCATGTAGGCGGGCCTGAACCCCGCTAGTCGCTCGCGCTCGGCCAGAACCAGCTCGTGAAAGACCAGGAACAAGCCGTACGGCTTGATCGACCCGGCCGTGAGGTCGTCGTCGCCGTACTTCGAGTCGTTGAAATGGAAGCCGCCGAGCTTCCCCGCGCCGAGCAGCCGCGCCACCACCAGCTCGATGTTCGTGTTCGGCAGATGGTGCCCCAGGTCCACGAGGCACTGGGCGCGCTCGCCCAACGCTTGCGCGAGCAGCAGGGACGAGCCCCAGTCCTGGACGACCGTGGCGTAGAACGCCGGCTCGTAGGGCTTGTGCTCTGTGAACAGCCGCCACCCGGCGGGGAGCGCGCCGTAGACGTCCTGGAGGCAGTCCAGCACGCGGTCGAAGCTCTTGCGGAGCGACATTTGCCCCGGGTAGTTCGACCCGTCGGCGAGCCAAACGGTGATCGCCTCGGCGCCGAGTGCCTGCCCCACCTCGATCACGTGGAGATGGTGCGTCACCGCCTGGCGTCGCACGGCGGCATCGGGGTGGCTGAAGGAGCCGAGCTTGTAGCTCAGCATCTGGCCGGGCTGGTCTTGGAACGTGTTCGAGTTGACGGCGTCGAAGCCGAGGCCGATCTCGGCGGCGAGGGCGCGTAGCGCGGGGGCGTCGTCGGGCTCGTCCCAAGGGATATGGAGCGAGACGCGCGGCGCGGCGCCGGTGAGACGGTGGACGACCGCGGCGTCCGCCAGCTTCTCGGCGAGCGTGCGCGGCTCGCCGGGACCGGGGAAGCGGCCGAACCGCGTCCCGCCGGTGCCGAGCGCCCAGGACGGCACGGCCACCGCGAACCGCCCGACGGCCTCCACCACCGCCTCGGCGCGCTGCCCGCGGCGGGCGAGCCGCTCGGCGAGCGCTTCGTAGTCGCGCTCGTGGTTGCGGAGTGCATCGGCGCCCGGAGACAGCGCGACCTGGTCGGGGGTGCGGGTCGTCAGGATGCCCCTCCTCCACAACGGCTCATCTTGCGTACGCGAACCGGTACTGGCCGGACCCGATTTCGACAACCACCGCGTCCTCCGCTTGTCTCGCGCTCCGGATACCAGCGGCGGTAGCGAGCGGTGTGCCACTCTCCGTCACCTGATCAAGCTTGGCGCGAGGCAGGCTCACCGTGGCGGAGGCGTTCGGCGGGATGGTCACCTCGAAGGCGAGCTGCCCGTCCCGGATCTCCCACGCGGAGGCGACCGGACCGTACATCGTGTTCAGGCTGGCGCGCACGTGTGTGAGACCGCCGCCCGGGCGCGGCCGGATGAAAACGTGCTTGTACCCGGGCCGCTCCGGATCGATCTCGATCCCCGCGACCGTGTTGTACAGCCACGCGCCCACGGCGCCGTAGGCGTAATGGTTGAACGAGTTCATCTCGGGATCCTGAAAGCTCGAGTCCGGCTTCTCACCGTCCCAGCGCTCCCAGATCGTCGTCGCGCCCTGCTTGATCGGGTAGAGCCAGGACGGGTACTGCTCGCGCAGCAGCAGGGCGTAGGCGGCATCGAGATTCCCACTCGAGCTCAGGACGGGATTCAGGTACGGTGTTCCCAGGAAGCCCGTCGTCAGATGCTTGAAGCGACGCACGTCCTCCACCAGGCGCCGAGCTGCCTCCTTGCGCGCCTCCTCCGGCACGAGGTCGAACGCAAGGGCCAGCGCATACGCCGTCTGCGTGTTCGACGAGAGGCGTCCGGCAGCAGTGAGGTACTCCCGGTCGAACGCCGCTTTGATCCGCTCGAACAGCGCGCCGTACTGCCGGGCGTGCTCCGTCTTGCCCAGTACTTGAGCGGTGCGGGCGAGCACGCTCGTCGAGTGGGCGAAGAAGGCGGTCGCGATGAGGTCCTTATCGGTGGTCGCACCGGGATAGTCGGCGCGCGTCGAGTGGAACGCGAGCCAGTCGCCGAAGTGGAAACCCGAGTCCAGGATCAGGTCGTCCCCCGCCAGCCGCCGCATGTACTCGACCCACCCCCGCATGCTCTCGTACTGCGACTCCAGGATTCTGGTGTCGCCGTACGCCAGGTAGACCGTCCACGGGATGATGACGCTCGCATCGGCCCAGCCGGTTGAGCCACCGCCCTCGGCTTGGCCTCGCGACAGCACGTCAGGGATCACGTGGGGAACGCTGCCGCTGGCTTTCTGGTCTGCGGCAAGATCGGCCAGCCATTTGGTGAAAAATCCGGCCACATCGAAGTTGAAGGCCGCGGTGGGCGCGAACGCCTGGGCATCCCCCGTCCAGCCGAGACGTTCGTCGCGCTGTGGGCAGTCGGTCGGGACGTCGAGGAAGTTGCTCTTCTGGCCCCACACGATGTTGTGCTGGAGCTGGTTCAAGAGCGGATTCGAAGTCTCGAACGTTCCGGTGGGCGTCATGTCCGAGTGGATCACGATACCTGTGATGTCGTTCAGCGTGGGCGTGCCGGGATATCCCTGTACGGCCACATAGCGAAAGCCCTGAAAGGTGAAGTGCGGCTCGTATACCTCTTCACCGCCTCCTTTGAGGGTGTATTCCACGGTCTGACGGGCGGAGCGCAGGTTCTCGGTGTAGAAATCGCCCTTCCGGTCCAGCACCTCGGCGTGGCGCAGGCGGACCGTGGTGCCGCGCGGCCCGCGCACCTTGAGGCGCACCCAGCCCACCATGTTCTGCCCCATGTCGAACACCGTGTCGCCGGACGGCGTAACCAGCAGCTTGACGGGCTTCACCTCCTGGATCCTGCGCACCGGCGGGCCGGCCGGGGCGACGAGGATCTGCTTGGAATGATCGAGCACGCGAACGGGGGCCCAGTCCAAGTCGTGATAGCCCGGCCGGCTCCAACCGTCCCGCTCCAGCCGTGCATCGTACGACTCACCGTCGTAGATGTCGGAGGAGCGGATCGGCCCGGTCGCGGCCCTCCATCCCTTGTCGGTGCCAATCACCTGCTGACGCCCGTCCGCGTATCGAACCACGATCTGCGCAAGCAGCCCCAGTTGGTTGCCGTAGCTGTTGCGCTTGTTCCCCCAGGCGAGTCGGCCGCGGTACCAGCCATCGCCGAGCGTCGCACCGACGGCGTTCGCACCGGGCACGAGCAGCGCGGTGATGTCATAGGTCTGGTACTGCAGGCGCTTGTCGTACGCCGTCCACCCCGGTCGGAAGAGCTGATCGCCCACGCGACGGCCGTTCAGCTCCATTTCGTAGAGGCCCAGGCTGGTGACGTAGACGCGGGCCGAGGCGACGGCGCCGTCGACCTTGAATTCCGAACGCAGCAGGGGGCTCGGGTTCGACGCGGAGGTGTCTTCCTTCAAGTCGGGCGTGATCCAGTCCGCCGACCAGTCGGAGGAGCGAAGCAAGCCCATTTCCCAATAGGCGGGGGCGCTCCACACGGAGGAACGGGCCGCGTCATCCCACACGCGGACCTGCCAGTAGTACCGCTGCCCCGACTCGAGTGCCGGACCGCCGTAGACCATTTGAATCGAGGCGTCGGAGGCCACTTTCCCCGAGTCCCACAGGGGATGCCGCTCGAGGGCGCTCGGCTGCCGCGCGACGCGGATCTGGTAGGCGGTCTGGACCGTCCCGCGTCGAGACGACTCGATCTTCCAGCTAAGCCGTGGAGCCCGCACGTCGATGCCCACCGGGTCGACCTTGTACTCCGTGCGGAGATCGGCCAGCTGGAGGCCTGTCTGGGCACCGGCCGCGTGCGTCAGGGATGCCCAGACACCCAGCGACACCAGGCAGTGCCGGACCTGTGTGCGGAGCGCCTTGGAGGTCACGGGATCGCCTCGCCGATCGCCGTCGCGAGCACCGTCTCGGGAGTCCACTGGGCGATCGGGCGCGCGGGAGACAACCGCCCGCGGCTCATGACCGCCAGCCGGTCGCACAGTCCGAACAGCTCCGGCAGATAGGAGCTCACCAGCAGCACGGCCTTCCCCGCCTCGGCTGAGCGCGCGATGGTCTCGTACAGTTGCGCCCGGCTGCCGATATCGATGCCGCGTGTGGGCTCGTCCAGCAGCAGTACCTCCGCGTCCTGATAGAGGAGTCGCCCGATCGCGACCTTCTGCTGATTGCCGCCCGAGAGGGCGCGCACCGGCTGCTCTGGGGCAGCGGCCCGGACGCGGAGCGCCTCGATCCATGTCCGGGCGGCCGCGCGTTGCCGACCGAGGTCGAGCCATCCCCATCCCGGCGAGGAGGCCGACATCCGAGTGGCGGTGAGGTTGTCGGCGATAGAGAGCGGTAGCGCGAGGCCTTCCCGCGTGCGGTCCTCGCTCAGGTACCCGAACCCCTGACCGAGCCGCTCGGCCGGGCTCGCTCCGCGCACGACGAGCGTCCGGCCGAGCAGTGCGATCCGTCCCGACGGCTGCGGCTCGAGCCCGAACAGGGCGCGCACCAGCTCGGTCCGCCCGGACCCGATGAGCCCGGCAATGCCGAGGATTTCCCCTCGTCGCAGCTCGAAGCTGGCGTGCCGCAGCGTCGGCGGTGCGGCGACGCCGTCCACGGCGAGCAGCACCTCTCCTTGGGCGGGGCGGGCGCGCCCACGCTCGGGGAAGAGACCCGCGACGGGCCGCCCCACCATCTGTGCGATCAGATGATCGGCGCTCGTACCGGCGAGCGGCCCCGTATCGACGCTGCGGCCATCGCGCAGGACGGTGTACCGGTCGGCGATCTCGCGAACCTCCTCCAGAAAGTGGCTGATGTAGATCACGGCGAGCCCCTGCGCCGCGAGACGACGGATCAACGCGAACAGCCGGTCCACTTCCTCGCGCTGCAGGCTGCTCGTCGGCTCATCCATCAGGAGGATGCGCGCGTCGGCGGCCAGGGCGCGGCAGATCTCGACCACCTGCTGGGCCGCGAGCGGCAGCTCGCCCAATCGGGCGTCGGGCGTGAGGCCCGGGTGGGCGAAGTTCTCGAGCAGGCCGAGCGCCCGCCGGCGGGCGGCCGCCGCGTCGAGCCACCCCCAGCGCGACGGCTCGATCCCGAGCAGGATGTTCTCGCTGACGGAGAGGTGCGGGCAGAGCGACAGCTCCTGATGTATGAGGGCGACGCCCGACCGCCGCGCTGCGAGCGGCGAGGGTGGGGCGTACGGCCGCTCGTCGAGCTGCATCGCGCCGCGGTCGGGACGAAGTGCGCCGGCGACGATGCCCATCAGCGTGCTCTTGCCGGCGCCGTTCTCTCCGATCAGGGCGTGCACCTCGCCGGGGTGGAGCACCAAGTCCACGCCGTCCAAGGCCACGGTCGGGCCGAACCGCTTCGCGAGGCCCGAGATCCGGAGCACGGTCATTGCTCGATCAAGTACCGCGCGATCGGCGGGTTCACGAGCTCCTGGGTCGCAGCCGAATCCACGTTCGCCGCGGTGACGAGCGCGACGCCCGTGTCGATGAGACGCTCGACCGGCTTGCCCCGCAGCTGATCGGTCATCGTCTTCACGCCCAGGTACCCCATGCGCATCGGGTTCTGAACCACCAGCCCGTCGAGCTGGTGCGCGCGGATCGCGGCGATCAGGATCGAGCTGGCATCGAACCCGACGAACTTGACCTTACCCGCCAGGCCGATGTCCTGCAACGCGAGCAGCATGCCGATCGTCGAGGACTCGTTCGGGGTGAAGATCCCCTGGACCAGGCCGCCGTAGCGGTTGAGCAGGTTCTCCGAGGCGCGCTTGGCCGTCTCGCGCGTGGGTCCGGCGTACTGGTCGGCGGACACGATCTCGATGCCGGGGTAGCGGGAGCGTAACACCTCGAGGAACCCGGACTCCCGCTCGGTCGTACTGGCCGATCCCTCGCCGTACCGGAGCAGCAGGACTTTGCCCTTCCCACCGAGCAGCTCGCCCAGCCGGCCTGCGCCCAGCTGTCCGCCCTTGTGATTGTCGGTGGCGACGAAGCTGACGATGCTGTCCGATTCGAGCCGGGAGTCGATGATCACCGTGGGTACCCCGGCGCGCCGGGCTTCTTCGACCGGGCGCACCAACGCTCGGCTGTCGAGTGGCGCGAGCACGATCCCCTGGACACCCTGGCTGATGAAGCCCTCCACGACCTGGATCTGCTGCTCGCGGTCGTCTTCCCGCAGCGGGCCCTTCCAGATGAGGTTGACGTGTGTACCCTCGGTCGCCAGCTCGCGTGACGCCTGGATCGCCCCCGCATGGATGCTCTTCCAGAACTCGTGCGTGGTCCCCTTGGGGATCACCGCGATGGTCACCGGCTGCTGCGAGCCGGCTTGCCGTCGTGCGCCGGACCCGCCGCACCCCAGGATCACGCCCACTCCGGCCGCGACCAGGACGACAGGCGCTGTTCTCTTCATACGTCCTCCAGCAAGAGCACGTGGACCGTCTGGGGACCGTGCACCCCCACTACCAATGTGAGCTCGATATCCGAGGTGCGCGACGGTCCCGTGATGAAGGTGATCGCGTGGCTGTCGGCTTGGCGCACGTGGGCGAGCCCGTCGCCCAGCGACTCACAGATGCAGCGCGTGGACAACAACGCGACGTGGATCGGCGGGACGAGCGACAATAGCCGGCTCCGCTCGCGCGCCGACTCGAGCACCAGCGTGCCGGTCTCGGCGATCCCCCACTGCGCGGTGGTGACTCCGACGTCGCACGCAAACAGATCGTCGCGCGACAAGCGGTCCAGGGCTGCCATCTCGAAGCGGTCCCGCAGCGGTCGTAGCAACCGCTGGACGAGCGGAGCGTCGGAGCCGACAACGCGCCGCGCCCCCGCACCCGAGAGGATGCCGGCCAGCGCGCCTGCGGCCTCCGCCTCGCCGCGCACGACGCTGCACTGCGCGCCGACGGCGGCGAGCCGCTCGGTGAAGGTCCTCACCCCCTGGCCCTCTCTCCCTTCGGGAGAGGGGGAACTCAGAACGTCCCCCGTCTCCGGAACGGAGAGGGGGACAGGGGGTGAGGACCCCCGGGCCAAGTTCTCTCGGATCGCGCTCAGGATCTCGCGGCGCGCGTCCTCGCTGCGCATCACCGTCCCCCCTCGTGCCGCAGTCCCGCCCGCCACTCGTCGCGAAAGCTGCGCGGCGCGAGCGGGCGGAGATCGCGCCACTTGGTCCAGGCGCCGAGCGGCGGTACGATGTGCAGCCTCCGGGCGCAGGCCATCAACCACCCGAACAGCCGCGGCCGCGCCATCACGGCTGCATAGCTCGCGAACGCGAGCCGCTCGAGCAGCGCCCGCGTGCCGGTAGTCCCGCCCCGAGCGACTGCCTGCGCCCGCAGATGCAGCAGGACCGCCGGGATGTCGATCTTGACGGGACAGACGTCGCGGCAGGCGCCGCACAGGCTGGACGCGTAGGGGAGCTCGGCGGATTCCCCCATCCCGAGCAGCTGCGGGGTCAACACCGCGCCGATCGGACCGGGATAGACCGACCCGTACGCGTGACCGCCGATCTGGCGGTAGACCGGGCAGGCATTGAGACACGCGCCGCAGCGGATGCACGCGAGCGTCTGACGGGTCACGGGGGACGCCAGCATGCGCGAGCGGCCGTTGTCGAGCACCACGATGTGCAGCTCCTCAGGCCCCTCGTCTGCCGCATGGCGCTTCGTGCCCGTGAGCAACGATTGATACGCGGTCAACGCCTGGCCGGTACCGGAGCGGGGGAGCAGCCGCAGAAACACTTCCAGGTCGGCGAACCGGGGGATCACCTTCTCGATGCCCATAAGCGCGACGTGGGTGCGCGGGAGGCTGGTGGTGAGGCGTGCGTTCCCTTCGTTCTCGAGGATCAGGATGGTACCCGTCTCCGCGACCGCGAAGTTGACGCCCGAGACGCCGAGATCCGCGTCGGCGAACCGGCGGCGCAGCGCCTGCCGCGCCGCTGCCGCAAGCTTGGCGACGTCGTCGGAGGGCTCCATCCCGAGCTTCTCGGCGAACAGGGCCGCGATCTGGCCTTTCGTCTTGTGGATCGCGGGGACCACGATGTGTGATGGCTTCTCACCCGCGAGCTGGACGATGTATTCGCCCAGGTCGGTCTCCACCGGTGCGATCCCACGCGCGGCGAGGGCGGCGTTCAGGTGAATCTCCTCCGACGCCATGCTCTTGCTCTTCACCACCGTGCGGGCACCCCGTCGCGCGGCGATTCCGGCGATGATGTCGCAGGCTTGGGCGGCGTCGCGCGCCCAATGCACCTGCGCCCCGGCGCGCTCGGCGTTCGCGGCGAACTGCTCGAGGTAGCGGTCCAGGTGGAGTAGCGTCTCGTCCTTGATGGCGCGCGCGCGGTCGCGGGCGCCCTCCCAATCCGGCACGTCGGCGATCGCCGCCCGCCGCCGCTCCCCGAATAGTGTCGTGGCGTGACGCAGCGCGCCCCGCAGCTGGCCGTCGGCCAGCGCCGTGCGCGCGTCCCGGTCGAAGCTCATGCGGTCGACGCCAGGACTTCCGCCAGGTGCAGGGCGCGGACGGCCGATCCCCGGCGCGACAGCCGGCCGCCGATCTGCATCAGGCAGCTCGCGTCCCCCGAGACGACGGCATCCACCCCGGCTCGGTCGATCGCGTCCACCTTCTCGTCCAGGATCGCCACCGAGATCTCGGGATACTTGACGGAGAAGGTGCCGCCGAAGCCGCAGCACGTCTCGGCGCCGGGCGGCGGCAGCTCGACCAGCTCCGCCCCGCGCACCCGGCGCAGCAGCCGGCGTGGCTCGTCCTTGATCTTCAAGTCGCGCAGGCCGTGACACGCGTCGTGCCAGGTGAGGCGGCCGCGGAAGCTCGCCCCCACGTCGTCCACGCCCAGCCGATTGACGAGGAAGGCGCTGAGTTCGTGCGTGCGTTGCGCCACGGCGCGTGCTCGAGCCCGCCAGCGCGGATCGTCGAACAGCTGCTCGTAATGGTGCAGCATGGCGGTGCACGATCCCGAGGGGCTGACGATCGCGTCGGCGTCGCTCGATTCGAAGATCTCGATGAGCCGGCGGGCCAGCGCGCACGCCTCCGGGCGATATCCCGTGTTGAACGCGGGCTGCCCACAACACGTCTGGCGCTCGTCGAACTCCACGGCGCACCCCATCCGCCGCAGCACCTGCACCGCGCCGCGCGCCGCCGCGGGCCAGAGTTGATCCGCCAGACAGGTCACGAACAGCGAGACGCGCATCGCGGGCCTCACACCACGACGACGCCCTTGACGTACTCCGGGGCGCGGTGATCGCCCATGAAGGCGCGGACGACGGAGTCGAGCGACGGGTGGCGGTGGGTGATGAGCGACTGCACGTCTACCTGCCCGCGCTCGATCAGGTCCAGCGCGCGGATGTAAGTCGCCGGTCGGCCGTCGTCCGCGAAGCCGCCCGACGCCCCGACCGGCGCCAGCAGCGTGGGCTCGAGGAACTGGAGCGGGCTCAGCACGCTCAGGTCCACCCCGGTGTGGCCGTGCCCGTACAAGAGGATCGTCGCCTGCTTCCGCACGAGCCGCGGGATCGCCGCGAACACCGCTCCGGAGCCCGTGGCCTCGATGAGCAGCTCGGCACGGCGCCCGCGAGTGCGCTCGTACACCACCTCCACCGGGTCCGTAGCGGTCGGGTCGATCGTCTCCGCGCCGAACCGTTCGGCGAGCGCCCGCTTCGTCGCGTGCGGCTCGGTCACCAGCAGCAGTCCGTCGTAACCGAGCACGGTGCGCAGATACTGCACCCAGAGGAGGCCCGCGGGGCCCGCCCCGCAGATCACGACGCAGCGGGCGACTTCTCCCCCAGCCGATCCGTTCCGCAGGGCGTAGCGCGCCGGCGTACGTGTGAGGAGCTGCGCCGAGTGCACCACGCACCCCAGTGGCTCGGTCAGCGCGGCGACCGCCGGGTCGCGGTCGGATGCGATGCGCACCGCGTTCACCGCCGGGATGGTCAGATACTCGGCGAATCCGCCCGGCAGCCCGGTGATCCCGTGCTCCGAGTACCACTCGCACTGGTGAGAGTCGCCGGTGGCGCAGTATTCGCACAGGGGCGAGCGTGCCGCGCTCATGCAGTTTCTCCCCTGGTCGACCACCACCCGCTCGCCGGGGTGGAGATCGCGCACGGCCGTGCCCGCCGCCTCGACGACGCCCGCGATCTCATGTCCCAAGATCTGCGGCTGTCGGGCGAGGGGGATCGGTCGCCCCCGCTCGTCCCGGTTGTAGTTGGCGTGCCCCGCGAAGATGTGGAAGTCGGTGCCACACAGTCCCACGGCCGTGACGCGCACCACCACGTCGCGTGGTCCCGGCTCCTCGCATGCGACGTCGCGTAGCTCGATCCGGCCGACGTCGACGAGGACGGCGGCCTTCACGGCAACAGGGTGGAGGACGTTTCCAGCACCACCACCGATGCGATGCTGCTCGGCGCCACCATCGGCAGCTCGACCACGAAGCCCGAGTCCGTGCGCTCGATAGGGAGCTGCTTCCCGTCGGCCAGCACGTAGGCGCGCAGCGGCTGGTCTTTCACGCCGGTCAGCGGCAAGCGGTGGTCCTTGGGCCAATCGAAGATGTGGGCATACACCCGTCCTGGTTTGGCCGTGTAGCGGCCCCACGCCGGCATGCCGTACGGGCTCACGCTCGTCGCATAGATGGCCTCGCCGTTGGCCTTCATCCAGTCGCCCATCTCGCGCAGCCGCCACACGATCGGCGGGGGGATCAATCCGTCAGCGGTCGGCCCCACGTTGAGGAGGAAGTTGCCGCCCTTCGAGGCCACGTCGATCAGCGTCCGCAGCAGGGTGCGCGTGTCCTTCCAGTCGTCGTCGTACGACTTGTAGCCCCAGGTGTCGTTCATGGTCATACACGTCTCCCAGTCGACCCCGGGGAGCCCCTCGGGCGGGACCTGCTGCTCCGGGGTCCCGAAGTCCCCGAGTCCGATTTCGCCCTCGGTGTTGAGTCCGCTCAATCCCTGGCGTGTGTGCCCCACGCGGTTGTTGACGATCAGGCTGGGACGGATTGCGCGGACGTAGTGGTACAGATCTCGTCCGCGTTCGTCGCTCCAATCGGCGACCCATTCGCCGTCGAACCACAGCACGTCGATGTAGGGGTATTGCGTGAGCAGCTCCTTGAGCTGGGGCTTCATGTACGTGTCGACGTAGCGGCCGAAGCTGGGGTTGCTCCACGTGCGCGAGTTGTAGTCCGGGTAGTTGGGCCCCTGGGCGTCCGGGTGATGCCAGTCCATGATCGAATAGTAGACGCCGAACTTGAGGCCGGCACGATGCGTTGCCTCCGACAGCGCCTTGATGACGTCCCGTCTGTACGGCGTGGCGTCCATGATATCGTAGCTCGAGACCTTCGAGTCGAAGATGGCAAAGCCGTCATGGTGTTTGGAGGTGATGATGATGTACTTCATGCCGGCATCCTTGGCGATGCGCACCCACTCGTCGGCGTCGAACCGCGTGGGGTTGAAGCTGTGGACGTACTTCTCGTAGTCGGGGATCGGGATGTGGGCCCGGCTCATGATCCACTCACCGATGCCGCGGATTCGCTCTCCGTTGTAGGTGCCGGCGGGCACGGCGTACGCGCCCCAGTGAATGAACATCCCGAACTGCGCATCGCGCCACCACGCCATCCGGGCGTCGCGTTGGTCCTTCGGTTCGTGCGCGAGGTCCTGGGTCGGCGCGCGACGCGCCGCGGCCAGGGTCAATAGGAGCGCGCAGATGATGGCAGGTCGCATGCTCATGGCTTCACTCCGTGCGCGGCCCACGCGGGGCCGTCGGGATAGGCGTACATCGCGAGACTCTGGGGACGCATCGTGATGCTGTAGCCGGGGGCCGTGGGGACGAGGTAGCGACCGTCTCGCACGACTACAGGGTCCACGAAGTGCTCGTGCAAGTGGTCCACGTACTCGACGACGCGGTCCTGGAGCGACGCGCTGACGCACACGTAGTCGAAGATCGCGAGGTGCTGCACGTACTCGCACAGCCCCACGCCGCCGGCATGGGGGCAGACCGGGATCCCGAACTTCGCGGCGAGCAGCAGCACCGCCAGCACCTCGTTGACGCCGCCCAGCCGGCAGCTGTCGATCTGGCAAAACCGCATCGCGCCCGCCTGCATCAGTTGCTTGAACATGACGCGGTTATGGCATTGTTCTCCGGTGGCGACGCCGATCGGTGCGATCGCCCGTGCGATCGCGGCGTGGCCCAGCACATCGTCCGGGCTGGTCGGCTCCTCGATCCACCAGGGATCGAACCGCGCCAGCTCGCGCATGCTGGCGATCGCCTCGCTCACGTCCCACACCTGATTGGCGTCGAGCATGAGCTTCTTCTCCGGTCCGATCTCGCCGCGCACGACCGCCGCTCGACGCAGATCGTCCTCCAAGTCGCGGCCCACTTTGATCTTGAAGTGCGACCACCCGCGCGCCACCCCCTCGCGGCACAGGCGCTGGATCTTCTCGTCAGGGTAGCCGAGCCACCCGGCCGACGTCGTGTACGCGGGGTAGCCGTCGCGCTTGAGCTCCGCCTCCCGCGCGGCGCGCGTCGGCGCGTGCGCGCGCAGCACGTCGAGCGCGTCTTGCGGTGTGAGGGCGTCGCTCAAATACCGGAAGTCGATGCAGCGCACCAATTCTTCCGGAGGCATGTCGCGCAGCAGCTGCCACAGCGGCTTCCCCTCCACCTTGGCGTAGAGGTCCCACACGGCGTTCACGAGCGCGGCGGTGGCCAGGTGGATCACACCCTTTTCCGGTCCCACCCAGCGGAGCTGCGAGTCGCTCGTGAGGCGCCGCCAGAAGCGTGCCATATCCCTCTTGATCTCCTCCAGCGTGAGCCCGCGGACGAGCGGCGCGAGCGCGTGGACCGCGGCCACGCACACCTCGTTGCCCCGCCCGATCGTGAAGGTGAGACCGTGTCCCTCCCGCCCGGCGGGGTGATCGGTGCGCAGCACCACGTACGCCGCCGAGTAGTCGGGGTCGGGGTTCATGGCATCCGAGCCGTCCCGCTCCCGCGAGGTCGGAAACCGGATGTCGTGCACGTCGACTCGAGTGATCGTGGTGGGGCGGGCCATCGATGCAGGAGATGGGCTCACATGGCGGTGAAGCCGCCGTCGACCGGGAGCGCCACGCCCGTGACGAAACCGGCCTCGGGCGACACGAGCCAGAGCGCGGCGGCGGCGCACTCTTCGGGCGTGCCCAGGCGGCCCATCGGCTGCGCGACGCGATACTCGGTCCAGGCGGCCGCGGGGTCGGGCATCGCGTCCGCGAAGCGGCGTAGCATCGGTGTGTCGATGATCCCCGGGCACAACGCGTTCACGCGGATGCCGCGGGTGGCGTAGTCGAGCGCCAGCGCTTTGGCGAGCAGCACGACGGCGCCTTTCGAGGCGCAGTACACCGGCGAATCGGTCTGCGCCACGAGACCCGTCTTGCTCGCGGTGAACAGCAGCACGCCGCCCTCGGGCTGCTCGAGCATGATCGGAATGGCGTGGCGGGCGGCGTAGAGCGGGCCCCGCACGTTCACCGCGAGCAGCCCGTCGATGTCGTCATCGGAGCTGTCCACGAGCGGTTTCGGCAGATTGATGCCGGCGTTGCAGAACAGGATGTCGAGCCGCCCGTAGCGCTCGACGCAGGCGTCGATCATCCGCTCGTTGTCGGCCCGGCGGCTCACGTCGGCGCGCACGAAGCAGGCGGTGCCCCCCGACCGCGCGATGGCCTGGGCCAGCGCCTCTCCCTCGGCGTCCTGCACGTCCGCCAGCACGAGGCGGGCGCCTTCCTGCGCGAAGCGCAGCGCGCTCGCCCGTCCGATGCCGGTGCTCGCACCGGTGATCACTGCGGTCTTTCCCTGGAGGCGCACGCTAGCGGCAGGCACGCAGGCGCTGGCGTGCCGAGCCGAGCCCCTCGATGCCGAGCTCCACCTCATCCCCGTCGACCAAGTAGCGCGGCGGCGTGTGGCCGAGGCCCACGCCTGGAGGCGTGCCAGTGGAGATGATGTCCCCCGGCAGGAGCGTCATGAACTGGCTGATGTAGCTGACGAGCGTCGGCACGTCGAAGATCAGCTCGCAGGTCGAGCTGCATTGCCGGGACTCGCCGTTCACCTTGAGCCAGATCCGCAGGTCGTGCACGTCGCGGATCTCGTCCGGGGTGGCGAGGAACGGTCCCAGCGGCGCGAACGTGTCGCAGCTCTTGCCCTTGACCCACTGGCCGCCGCGCTCCAGCTGGAATGACCGCTCCGAGTAATCGTTGTGGAGCATGTAGCCGGCGACGTGGTCGAGCGCCCGGTCCCGCTCGACGTACGTCGCCCGGCGGCCGATCACCAGGGCCAGCTCGACCTCCCAGTCGACCTTGGTGCCGTCCCGCGGAATGATCACGTCGTCGTTGGGTCCGGTGATCGCGGTGGTCGCCTTGAAGAACAGCACCGGCTCGTCCGGCACGGCCATGCCGGACTCGCGGGCGTGGTCACGATAATTGAGGCCGACGCACACGATCTTGCTGGGCCGGCAGATCGGAGGGCCGAGTCGCACGTCGTCCGCCACGACCGGCGCGGCCGCGCCCGTGTCGGCCAGCCAGCGCGCCAGCCGCTCCAGGCCCCCCGAGCCGAAGAACGCCTCGTCGTAATCGGCACCGCCCCCGACGCCCGACGCGTCGATGCGCCGGCCGTCAGGGAGCATCAGCCCGGGTCGCTCGCGGCCCGGCTCACCAAATCGGATGAGTTTCATGGCTCACATCTTGAGGGTCACGAAGCCGCCGTCGATCGCGTAGTTGCATCCCGTGATGAAGCTCGCGGCGTCGGAGCAGAGAAACAGGGCCAGCTCGGCGATCTCCTCCGGCCGTCCCATGCGGCCGATCGGCTGCGTCCGCGAGAGCTGCTCGAACATCTCCCGCTCCCGCCCCGGATAGCTCTTCGCCAGGAAGCCGTCGACGAAGGGGGTGTGCACCCGTCCCGGAGCGATGCAGTTGCAGCGGATCTTCTCGGCCACGTAGTCCCGGGCCACCGAGTAGGTCATCGTCAACACCGCGCCCTTGGTCATCGAATAGGCGAACCGGTCCGGAATGCCGACGCTCGACGCGACCGAGGCGATGTTCAGGATCACGCCTCCCCCGGCGCGCGGCTTCATCGCCGGCACGGCCGCCTGCATGCAATTGTAGACGCCCTTGACGTTCACGGCATAGAGCCGGTCGAAGTCCTGCTCCGACGTCTGCTCCAGGTTGCCGACGTGGGCGATCCCGGCGCTGTTCACCAGGATGTCCAGGCCTGCGAACCGCCCCACCACGGCCTGAAAGGCCCGCCCGACGTCCGCCTGGCGGCTCACATCACACGGGACGGCCGCTGCTGCTTCCTCCCCGTCACCCGCCCCGCACGCCGCGATCTCGCGCACTGTCTGCTGCGCGGCGGGCTCGACCACGTCCACCACCGCGACGCGCGCGCCCGCCCGGGCGAACCGCAGCGCGATTGCCCGCCCGATGCCGGAGCCGCCCCCCGTCACGATCGCGACCTTACGCTCGAGCTCTCTCATAGTCCGTAGACGCGAGCCGCGGTGTCGGCGTAGAAGCGGCACCGCTCCGCCGCGCTCCACCCGGCGGTGAATCGGTCCGTGAACCCGTACCAGTCACAATAGCTGCCGGCGACGGTCAGAACGGGCCAGTCGCTCCCGTACATCACCCGCTCGCTCCCGAAGCACTCCACCACGCACGCGGCGTAGGGCGTCAGGGTATCGTCACGCCGGTCCTCCGGGTCCGCTTCGGTCAGGAGCCCCGAGAGCTTGCAGTAAACGTTCTCGTGGGCGGCGATGCGCGCGACGTCCCCGCGCCACGGGTCGAGCCGTCCCGTGCGGATCGCCGGCTTGCCGCAATGGTCGAGCACGAAACCGGTGTCGGGACATTGCTGCACCAGATCCGCCACGTCGCGCAGCTGGTCGTGCGTCGCGCAGAGATCGAACGTGAGACCGCGGCGGCCCACCGTCTGGACGCCCCGCACGAACGCCGGCTGCAGGCAGAATCCGGCGGGCTGTCCCTGGATGTTGTGACGGATGCCTTTGACCCTGGGCGAGCTCGCCAACCCATCCAACGTGTGTTCCAGCCTCGAGCCCCGAGTCCCGAGCCCCTCGGTGAGATCCGCGAACGCGATGATACCGGCGATGCGTGGCTCCGCGCCGGCCAGGCGCTCGACGAGTTGCACCTCGCGTCGCGCCTCTTCGGGTCGGCAGTTGCCCTCGACGAACACGAGCTTGGCGATCGGCACCTCCCCTGTGGCGGCGGCGTAATCCGCCGGCTGGAAGGCGCGGTGCAAGGCCGGCACCGCTTCGAGCCAGGGGTAGTGCAGCTCGGCGGGGTCCCAGAAGTGCACGTGGGAGTCGACTATCCGCACCGCCCCACCCCCGTCACATTGCGGATTGCGAATTTGTGATTGCGGAATTGAAGGGCGGACGTCGAATCCGCAATCCACAATCCACAATCCGCAATTGACCAATCCGCAATCATGCGCTCGCCCACCCCGCCCGCAACCGGTCCAGCGCCACCGCCAGCACGATGATTCCGCCGATGATGATTTCCTGAATGTAGTTCGGCCATCCCATCTGCTGGCAGCCGTTGCGCAGGAACGCCATGATGAGGGCGCCGACGACCGAGCCGAAGATGCTCCCCTCGCCGCCGCTCAGGCTGCCGCCACCGATCACCACCGCCGCGATCACGTCCAGCTCCGTGCCGATCGCGACCGTTGGATCGCCCTGCCGCAGGCGTGACAGCTGCATCACGCCCGCCAGCCCGAACAGCAGGCCTCCCACGCCGTAGATCCACAGCTTGAGGCGGTCGGTTGCGATGCCGCAAGCGCGCGCGGCCCGCTCGTTCGAGCCGAGTGCGAAGACACGCCGCCCGAAGACCGTGCGACGCAGCACCGTCGCAGCGGCGAGCGCCAGCAGCAGCGTGATCCACACCCCGGCCGGAAGCACCATCCAGGCGGGTTGGGGGAACGTGACGAGCAGATCGTTGAGCCAGGTCGGCGGCACGTTCACGGTCTGCTCGTGCGCCAGCCACTTGGCGACGCCGCGCGCGATGCCCAGCATCCCGAGCGTCGCGATGAACGGGACGACGCGCAAAGACGTGATGAGCAGGCCGTTCGCCAGGCCCACGAGCCCGCCGGCGAGCACGGCGGCGAGCGTCGCCACCCCCGCGGGCCACCCCGCGCCGACCACCAGCGCGGCCACGACGCCGGTCAACGCGATCGTCGCGCCGACCGAGAGATCGATCCCGCCCGAGACGATGATGATCGTCATCCCGATCGCTCCCAGGGCGACGATCACGGTCTGCGACAGGACGATGCGCAGGTTGAACGGCGACAGGTACCGCGCCGGCGCGTCCGTGAGCAGCGCGAACACCAGCACCACGAGCGCCAGCACGAGCGCGGGGCCGATGCGGGCGAGCGAGCGGCGCAGCCTGTCGGGTGCGGTGACTGGCGGCTCGCGCCCGCGGTCGGCGTCCGGCCTGACCTCGGGCGCCAGCCCGGGGAGCGAGGTGTCGGGCCTCACACGCCCACGGGCTGTTCCACCGTCGCCGGCTTGAGCCGCGGTGCCAGGAGATGAATGATCGTCCAGCCGGACACGTAGGCGAGCCCGCACACGACGAAGATCGGCGTGTAGTCGTTGCCGTTTGCCTGGAGGATCCGGCCCGTCATGCGCTGGAACGCCCAGCCGCCTAGGCCGCCCGCGAACGCGCCGATCCCCACTACCGAGCCCACCGCCGCGCGCGGGAACATGTCGCTCGCCAGCGTATAGACGTTGGCAGACCACGCCTGGTGTGCCGCCGCGGCGACGCTGACGATCAGGACGGCAGTCCACATGCTTCCCGCCAACGGCGCCAGAGCCGTCGGCACGATGAGGAGCGCCATCGCGAGCATCGCGGTCTTGCGCGCGCGATTGACCGTCCAGCCGCGCTTGATCAGGGCGCTCGAGAGCCACCCCCCGC
Source organism: Gemmatimonadota bacterium (assembly GCA_003222135.1). Lineage (GTDB taxonomy): Bacteria > Gemmatimonadota > Gemmatimonadetes > Gemmatimonadales > GWC2-71-9 > 20CM-4-69-16. The sequence goes on from QHUM01000058.1 coordinate 28,491, forward strand.
CGACCGAACCGACGTCGGCGACGACGTACACGACGATGAGCGGGAGCGCCACCTGCGCCAGCTTGATCCCGTACCGGGCGTCCAGAAATTTCGGGAGCCAGTACAGGTAGAACCACCAGATCGGATCGGCCAGCAGCTTCCCGGCCGCGACCGCCCAGGTCTGCCTGAACCCGAGCAGGCGGATCCACGGCACGCGGGCATTCGCGGGGTCGGGCGGGTCGCTGCGGATATGTGCCAGCTCGTCGCTCGACACGCGCGGGTTCGACTCGGGACTGCGATACACGGCGAGCCAGAGGAGCAGCCAAAGGAACCCGAGCGAGCCGGTCGCGATGAAAGCCCACTGCCACCCCCATGTAAGCGCGATCCAGGGGACGAGCAGGGGCGTGATGATCGCGCCGGTGTTCGTCCCGGCGTTGAAGATGCCGGTCGCGAGCGCCCGCTCCTTCTTGGGAAACCACTCGGCGACGGCCTTGATGGCGCCGGGAAAATTCGCCGACTCGGCCACACCCAGCAGGGCGCGAGCGGTGGAAAACATCGCCGTCGTGCGGGCGAATGCGTGCGCGATGGCGGCTAGGCTCCACGCGATGACGGCCGCCGCGAACCCGCGCCGCACGCCGATCCGGTCGAACAGCCGCCCCGCCGCAAGGAATGCGAAGGCGTAGGGCAGGCTGAACCACGACACGACGTCACCGTAGGCGGCCTCGGACCAGTGCAGCTCGCGCTGCAGCGTAGGCGCGAGAATGCCGAGCACCTGGCGGTCGACGTAGTTGATGGTGGTGACCACGAACAAGAGGGCGCACACGGTCCAGCGGTAGCCGATCCGGGGCGTCATCCCTCGCTCCGGACCAGGGCTTCCCACAGGCCCTGGAGATAGGTGATCCCGAGCGCCCGATCGTACAGGCCGTACCCGGGGCGCCCGGTCTCGCCCCAGATCATGCGGCCGTGATCGGGACGCATCGGGCCCGCGAAGCCCACGTCCCGCAGGGCCCGCAACACCTGGAACAGGTCCACGCTGCCGCACGCGGATGGGTGGGCGGTCTCGTGGAAGCGGCGCGCGCCCGTGACCAGCACGTTGCGGCAATGTGCGAAGTGAATCCGCCCCCCGTTCCCGCCCAGCGCGCCGAGCCGGCGTACCATCGCGGGCAGATCGTTCTCGGGGCTGGCGCCAAGCGAGCCGGTGCAGAAGGTCACGCCGTTCACCGGACTGTCGACCAGCGCCACGAGCCGCTCGAGCGCGGCGGCGTTCGTGATGATCCGCGGCAGCCCGAAGATCGGCCACGGCGGGTCGTCGGGGTGGATGGCCAGGCGGACGCCCGCTTCGCGGGCGACCGGGACCACGCGCTCGAGGAAGTACGCGAGATTGTCCCACAGCCGCTCCCCGTCCACCTCGCGGTAGGCGGCGATCAGCGCCTGCAGCTCGGCGGGCTGGTACGCTGTGGCCCAGCCCGGCAGGTCCGGCGCCCCGCGCGACAGATCCACTTGCGCGAGGGCGGCGTGGTCGTAGGCTAGCGCCGTAGAACCATCGGGCAGCCGCAGCGCGAGGTCGGTGCGTGTCCAGTCGAACACCGGCATGAAGTTGTAGCACAACACCGGGATGCCGAGCTCCCCCATGCTGCAGACGCTGCGGCAAAAGTTTTCGATCAGGCGATCGCGGCCGCGGCGGCCGAGCTTGATGTTCTCGTGCACGGGGATGCTCTCGACCACGGGAAAGCGAAGCCCCGCGTCTTCGATCTGGGCCTTGAGGGTGCCGAGCCGCTCGCGGCTCCAGGGCTCGCCGACCGGCAGGTCGTACAGGGCGCTCACGACACCCGTCACGCCGGGGATCTGGCGGATGTGGGCGAGCGGGATCGGGTCCGCCGAGCCGAACCAGCGGAAGCTGGGGATCACGCGCGCAGCAGCTCCTCGACTTCCTCAACGCTCGCGCGGCTGAAGTCTCCGGGCACGGTGAGCTTGAGGGCGCTCGCCGCCACCGCGAATTCCAGCGCCGCGGCCGGCCGGTCCCCGGCGAGCAATCGCGCGATGAGCGCCGCCGCGAAGCTGTCGCCGCCGCCCACACGGTCCACGACCTGCACGCAGTGCCGCCGGCTCTGCGCGAACGAGCGGGTCTCCGCGTCGTACAGCACGGCGCTCCAGCCGTGCTCCCGGGCGCCGAGGATCTCGCGCCGCGTGAGCGCTATGCGCTTCGCCTCGAAGCGCGCCGCAAGCTGCTCGGCGAGCCCGCGCGCGCGCTCGGGACTTGCGAGCGACCGGTCGTCGGCCGGCAGGCCGAGCATTGCGCTCACGGCCGCCGGGTTGCCGATCAGGACGCTGGCGCGCCGCGCCAGCGGCTCCATGAGGGGCCGCGGGTTCCGGTCGCGCCACAGGGCCTCGCGGTAGTTCAGGTCGAGGCTCACCGGCGTGCCCCGGGCACGCGCGCACGCGATGGCGCCCGCGAGCGCCGCCACCGGGCCTTCACCGAGTGCGGGCGTGATCCCGGAGACGTGGAACCAGTCGGCCCCGGCGAGCACCGCGGGCCAGTCGATGCTGTGTGGGTCGAGGCGCGCGAATGCCGAGCCCGCGCGGTCGTACACGACGCGCATGGCCCGCAGATCCGCGCCCGGCTCCACGAAGTAGAGCCCCAGGCGTTCGCCGCCGCCCCCCCGCGCGATCCACCGGGTACCCACTCCTTCTTTCCTTAGTGTCTCGATGCCGGCATTTCCGAGGGGGTTGTCGGGAACGCGGGTCACGTAGTCGCACCGCACCCCGAGATGGCTCAGGGCGACCGCGACGTTCGCTTCCGCCCCGCCGAAGCAGGTGTGCAGCTCGGGCGACTCGAGCAGTCGCTCCTCGCCCGGCGGGCTGAGCCGCAGCAGCAGCTCGCCGAACGTCACCACCCTCATGCGCGCGCCGCTCTGACCTGCGTGACCAGCAGCCGCGCCCGCGCGGTCAGCTCCGCGGCGCTCTCGTGGCCGAGCAGCGCCGCCCGCAGCAGCGCGCCCCCCACGCTCACCGCGGCGGCGCCGGCGCGGATCCAGTCGCCGGCGTTCTCGAGCGTCACGCCGCCCGAGGGCACGAGCCGCAGGAACGGCAGCGGCGCGAGTACGTCCCGGATGAAGTCGGGGCCGAGCGACGCGGCGGGAAACAGCTTCACGAGCGACGCGCCGGCGCGCCACGCCTCCAGCAGCTCCGTGGGAGTAAAGGCGCCGGGCATGCAGGGAACGTCGCGCTCGCGGCACGCGCGGATCACGGCGTGGTCGAGGGTCGGGCTGACCACGAAGCGTGCCCCGGCGTCGATGACGGCGCGCGCCGCGGCTTCGTCGAGCACCGTTCCGGCGCCCACCACGCACCCGGTGAGATGTTCGTCTCGGGCGAGCTCGGTGATCGCGGCGATCGCGCCGGGGGTCGTCAACGTGATTTCCACCGCGCCCACCCCTCCGGCCGCGAGCGCGCGCGCCACGGCGCGCAGCCGGACGGCTTCGGGTGCACGCACGACCGCGATCACGCCGCTCTCGAGCAGCGGGAGCCCACCCCTTTCTCCCCCGAGAGTCGTCGTCGTATGGGTCATGGTCGGGTCCGGCCGGTGGTCGAGTGCTCCGGCATGCCACGCAGCGCGTCGAGTGCTGCATACACGCCCTCGCGCTCCAGCAGCAATAACCAGCGCGTCGTCGTCTCGACGAGACCGGGCAGCTCGGCGAGATTCCCCCCCCACAGGCTCGCGTCGCCGAGCGCGCTGGCGGCCAATCGCTCCAGGGCGGCTGCAAGTCCGGGGCCAGAAGCGGTCTCTCGACCCGCCGCTCGCCAGTGCCGCTCGATCAGCGGCAGATCGACGTCCCCACCGGGGGGCGGCGGACAGGAGCGGGCCCACTGGAGGTAAGCCGCGCAGGCCAGGGCCAGCCCCTGCGGCGCGCGCCCCCGCTTACGGGCGAACCCCGCGATCACCGGCGCGACGCGGAGCCGCAGCTTGGCGGTCTGGTTGGTAGCGATCACCCGCCACTCGTGATCGAGCCACGGGTTGCGAAACCGCTCGAGCACCGTGCGGGCGAATGCCGCCGCCGCGTCGCCCGGGAGCTCCGTGCCCGCGGGAATTTCCTCGAACAGGATGTGCCGTAGAAACGCTCCCAGTCGCGGTTGCAGGGCGGCCTCCCGCACGGTCCGCACGCCCGCCAGGAGCGCGAGCGGTGCGGTCGCGGTGTGCGCGCCGTTCAACAGCCGCAGCTTGCGCTCCCGGTAGAACGCGATGTCGGGAGCGAAGATCACCGAGGCAGCGTCGATCGCGAACGCGGTGTGCAGCTCCGCGGGGTCGGCTGCGATCGCCCAGAAGCAGTGCGGCTCGGCGACGGTGAGGAGCGCGTCGCTGTACCCCACGCGCCGCTCGAGGGCCGCGTGCGCGTCTCGAGCGGGCGTGCCGGTCGTGATCCGGTCGACGAGCGAGGAGCAAAATCGTACACGGCGCCCGAGCCAGTCACGAAACTCGGGCGCATGCTCGCCCCCCTCCGCCAGTTGCTCGACCATCGCGGCGAGGCGAGGCCCGTTGTCGTCCACCAGCTCTGTCGGGATGACGAACACGGGCGGGCCGTCCGGGCGACGTGCGAACCGCGTGTGGAGCAGGTCGGTCAACCGCGCCGGAAACCCCGCGTCCAGCCGGAACCCCGCCTCCGTCACGTTGCTGACGATCACCCGTAGCTCCGGCCGCGCGACGATGTCGCGCACCGCGTCCCATTGGGTCTCGGCCACCAGCGCGCGCGCGATCGAGCCGACGAGGCGTGTGCGCTCCACGGGCGCGCCGTGCTCGAGCCCGCGCTCGACCAGCGTGAATAGGCCGTCCTGGGCGTTGAGGGCGGCCGCCTGGCCCTGGGGCGTGCTCTGCACCACGACGATGCGCCCGCCGAAAGCGCCGGCCGCATTCGCGGCGTCCACGGAGGCCGCGCACACGGCGCGCAGTAGCATGCCGGTGCCGAACTGCAGCACCCGCTCCGGCAGTTCCGCGCGGTGGTAGGCGGCGCGCGGCCAGTGCGCGCCGCTCAAGCGCGGGAGGTCGGCCATGGCGAGAAGCTGGCTTCGAGAACGGCAGCGCGCTAGTTTCCTGCACGATGGCCACGACCGCGACGTCTCCGGCGCGCGAATCGCGCGACTCCGTCGTGATCCGGTTCGCCGGCGACTCGGGCGACGGCATGCAGGTGACGGGCGGCCGCTTCACGATCGAGACGGCGCTCGCCGGCAACGACCTCACCACGTTCCCCGATTATCCGGCCGAGATCCGCGCGCCCGCGGGCACCACCTACGGCGTCTCGGCATTCCAGATCCACTTCGGCGCCGTCGATGTGATGACGCCCGGCGATCAGGTCGACGTGCTCGTCGCCATGAACCCCGCAGCGCTCAAGGTGGACTTGAAGGACCTGCGCGTCGGCGGCACGGTGGTCGTGGACCTGGGCGCCTTCACCGAGCGGAACCTCGCCAAAGCAGGGTTTACGACCAATCCGCTGGACGACGGCTCGCTCGCCCCGTACCAGGTCCTGAAGCTCGACGTCACGAAGCTCACGCTCGACGCCGTCAAACCGTCCGGGCTCCAGTCCCGGGAAGCGCACCGCTGCCGCAATATGTGGGCGCTCGGGCTGATGCTCTGGATGTACGGGCGCGATCGCGAGGCCACGGTGGGCTGGCTGAAGCAGAAGTTCGCCGGGCGGCCGGAGCTAGTGCAGGCGAACGTGGCGGCGCTGAACGCGGGGCATGCCTACGGCGAGACGGCCGAGATGTCGGAGTACGGGGTCGGCTACACGGTGCGGCGCGCGCCCGTCGCCCCAGGCGTGTACCGCACTGTCAGCGGGACCGAAGCGATCGCCTGGGGGCTGCTCGCCGGCCTGCGCGCGGCGGGGCTCGAGCGGATGATCTTCGCGGGGTATCCCATCACGCCGGCGTCGGTGCTGCTGCACACCCTGGCTGGCCTGGCACGGTACGGCGTGATCACCTTCCAGGCCGAGGACGAGATCTCGGCGATCGGGGCCGCGGTCGGCGCGGCGTACGCCGGGGCGCTGGGCGTGACGTCGACCTCGGGCCCCGGCATGGCGCTCAAGACCGAGATGCTCGGCCTCGCGATCGCGACCGAGTTGCCGCTCGTCGTCGTGGACTCCCAGCGGGCCGGCCCCTCGACCGGCATGCCCACGAAAGCGGAGCAATCGGACCTGCTGCAGGCGGTCCACGGGCGGAACGCGGACGCGCCGCTCGTGGTGCTGGCCGCCGCCACCGCGACCGACTGCTTCGACGTCGCGATCGAAGCGGTCCGCCTCGCCACCAAGTACATGACCCCCGTGATCCTGCTCTCCGACGCATTTCTCGCCCACGCCGCCGAGCCGTGGCGCATGCCCGACCTCGATCGGTTGCCGCGCTTCCCGGTCCGATTCCGAACTGAGCCTGCGGGATTCCATCCCTTCCTGCGGGATGCGGAGACGCTGGCGCGGCCGTGGGCGCGCCCCGGCACACCGGGGCTCGAGCACCGCATCGGCGGGCTCGAAAAGGATTACGACACGGGACACATCTCGTACGACCCGGAGAATCACGCGCGCATGACGCGCGCGCGCGCCGAGAAGATCGCCGGAATCGCGAACGACATCCCGCCCCAGAGCGTGGCGCTGGGCGCGGATCATGGCGCCGTCGCCGTGGTCGGGTGGGGCTCGACGTACGGCGCGATTCACCAGGCGGTGCGTCGGGCACGGCAGGACGGCGTCGACGCGTCGCACATCCACCTGCGCTACCTGAGCCCGTTCCCGCGCAACCTGGGCGAGCTGCTCAAGCGGTTCGACCGCGTCCTCGTGCCCGAGCTGAACACCGGTCAGCTGGTGCAGCTGTTGCGCGCGACGTATCTCGTGCCCGCCGAAGGGCTGAACAAGGTTCAAGGGAAGCCGTTCAAGGTCTCGGAGATCGCGGAGGCGATCCGATGACCGTTACGACGATCACCGACGCCGAGCTCCAGCCCAAGGATTACGCGTCCGACCAGGAGGTGCGCTGGTGCCCCGGCTGCGGGGACTACGCTATCCTCAAAGCGGTCCACAAGGCGATGGCGGAGGTGGGTGCGCGGCGGGAGCGCACCGTGGTCGTGTCCGGCATCGGGTGCGCGGCGCGGTTCCCCTACTACATGTCCACCTACGGCTTCCACACGATCCACGGGCGCGCCCCGGCGATCGCCACGGGCATCAAGCTCGCGAATCCGGAGCTCGACGTGTGGGTGATGACAGGAGACGGCGACGGCCTGTCGATCGGGGGCAACCACATGCTCCACGTGCTGCGCCGCAACGTCGATCTCCAGATCGTCCTGTTCAACAACGAGATCTACGGTCTCACCAAGGGTCAGTACTCTCCTACGTCCCGGCGCGGCACGAAATCGCCGTCCACCCCGGGCGGCTCCGTCGATTACCCGGTGTCGGCCTGCGCGTTCGCGTTGGGGGCCGGGGCGCGGTTCGTCGCGCGCTCGGTCGACACGCTGCAGGGCCACCTGGTCGGTGTGCTGCAGCGCGCCCACGCGCACCGCGGCGCGTCGTTCGTCGAGGTGTTCCAGAACTGCGTGGTCTTTAATGACGGCGCGTTCGACAATTTCACCGCGAAGGACGGCGCGGCGGACACGCAGTTGCACGTCGAGCACGGGAAGCCGTTGATCTTCGGCGCCCGACGGGACCGTGGGCTGCGCTTGAAGCCGGGGAAGCTTGAGATCGAGGTGGTCACGCTCTCCGAGGGCGGCGTGACGCCCGCCGACCTGCTGGTGCACGACCAGACCAACCGCGGGCTGGCGCACCTGCTCGTGGCGCTCGAGCCGCCCGGCTTCCCCGTGGCGCTGGGCGTGATCTACTGCAATCCGGCCCCGTCGTTCGAGGCCCTCGTGCACGCGCAGGCCGGCGCGGCCGGCACGGGACGCCAGCCACCCGACCTGGCAGAACTGCTTATGACTAAAGAAGGGACCTGGACCGTGAGGTGACCCTACAACAGGTGTGGCTCTCACGCCGCACGGACGATTCCTGCCGAGCCTTTCCCCTTTCACGCCACACGTGAGACTCCCGAACTGAGCTGAGCACTTGCGCACGGTGACGCGGCGTGACCGCCATCACCCGGGAAGGCATGTGGCTTGCCCGCAAGTGAGCTGACCGTCACACGGCGCGTCTCCGTCATACGCGCAACCCATGTCGCAGCCTGTGCCGACTGATGTCCGCGCCCCGACACTGCCGCTCGCCGGAGAGGAGCGAGGCTGGGCTGCGCGGATTCGCGCCGGCGATGCGGCCGCGTTCGAGCGGGCCTTCCGTACCTACCATCCGGCGCTGTGCAGATTCGCCTGCCGCTACGTGCACTCGCGCGACGTCGCGCAGGAGCTGGTGCACGATGTCTTCGCCACGCTGTGGGAAGAGCGCCGGCGCCTGAGCGTCGACAGGCTCAAGAGCTATCTGTACGCCGCCGTGCGCAATCTCGCGATCAGCCATCTCCGCCATGAGCTGGTCGAGCGGCGCTGGCGAGAGCGGGCGCCGGCCCACGCGGCTCCGCTCGACGAGAACGAGGGCGAGCGGCGCCTCGAAACGGCCGAGCTGGAGGCGGCCGTGGAGCGGGTGCTGGACCGTGTTCCGGAGCGCTGTCGCCTGGCACTCACGCTGCGCTGGCAGCGGCAAATGAGCTACGCCGAAGTCGCCGCCGCCATGGGCATCTCGGTTAAAACCGTGGAGATCTACGTGGGCCGTGGGCTCGCGGCTCTGAGACAGAGCTACGAGACCCTGGCGCCGCACCGCTGAGCTCGCCGCCTCCTCGATAGTCGATAGGGGATTTGGTCCCCCCTCCGCGTCCCATAGTCATGACCGATGAATTGGACTGGAGGCTGCTCGACCGGTTCCTGGCTGGCGAATGCAGTCCCCCTGAGCGAGCGGCGGTCCTCCAGTGGCTCGAGAGCCATCCGCTTGTAGCCCAATACCTCGAGGTGGTGAGGCGTGCGCTGGCGAAGCACGAGGTCAAGCCCTCGCCCCGGCGCTGGCCGGGGGCGGCATCGCACGGATTCCGGATCGCCGCCGTCCTGGCGCTCGTGGCCGGCGCCGCGGCCCTGTGGCGTGTGGAGTCGTTGCGTCACAAACCCGCGTTGCGCGAGTTCACCACGGCCCGAGGACGCCGCGCCGCCATTCGATTCGACGATGGGACGAGGATCGTGTTGAGCGTCGACTCGAAGCTCCGCGTGCCGGCGGACTACGGCGTGACGGCGCGAGCTGTCTATCTCGAGGGGGAAGCGTACTTCGCGATCGCGCACGACCCTGCCAAGCCCTTCGCCGTACACGCGGGGCAAGGTCTCATCTGGGACCTGGGCACGCGGTTCGGCGTGCGGGCTTATACGGACGAGCAGGATGTGGAGGTCGTTGTGGCGGATGGGAAGGTACGCGTGCGCCCCGCCGGCGCGCTCGATTCCCCCGGCCAGGTGGTGAGCGAGGGGGAGCTCAGCCGGTTGGATCACACGGGCGTGCCCAGCCTCCCGAGACGAGTCGACACCCGACGCTATCTCGCGTGGACCGCGGGGCACCTGGCATTCCAGGATACGCCGTTGGGGGTCGTGTTGCCGCAGCTGGCCCGCTGGTACGACGTGGACTTCACGCTCGGGGCGGGCTCGTTGGCCGACCGGCACCTCACGCTTTCGGTGCGCGGCGAGCCGATCGCGCAAGTCCTCGACGCCATCGCGCTGCTGGCGCATGCCCGGTACGAGCGCGCTGGGCGGAGTGTGACCTTCTACCCGACTACGCCCCAGCGCTAATGCTGTGCCAAACACCTTGCTTCAGGGAGCGGCTCGCATGAGACACGGACTGCTTACCGCCTTTGCCTCCGGAACGGCGCTCGTGTTCGCGCCCATCGCGGCCTTGAGGGCGGCACAAGGGCCGGACGCCGACAGCTTGACCACGCTGGTGGCGGCGTCGACCTGGGTTCCTACCGGGGGCACGACAGTCGCACCGCTGCGGCGCACCATTTCCCTCGATCTCAAGGACATGAGCATCCGGCAGGCGCTCCGGGAGATCGAGCGGCACGGGGGCATCGAGATCGCCTACGGCGATGACGTGCTCCGGGCCCGGAACCGGGTGTCGCTTCAGCTGGAGCAGATCACGGTCCAGGACGCGGTGGTCATGGCCCTGGCAGGCACCGGGTTGGAGGCGTTCGTCTCGCTGCGAGGGACGACCATACTCGTGCGCGCTGGATCGGCGGTGGCGCAGGGCGACTCGCTGACGGGCCGCGTGAC
>QHUM01000001.1 GCA_003222135.1 Gemmatimonadota bacterium
TGCCCCTCGAAGCGTTCACCGTCTGGCTGAGGCCGAGTATTCTCAAAGGCGCAGTCGTCACTCATGAGTCTTCACGTTCGAACGCTTGCCGACTCAACGCGGGACGCTCAAGTTGCTGATCGGCGTCAGCGAGAGCTTCCGGAACTCGACCTCCGACCCTTCCGACTGCAACGCGATCCGCCCGCGATCGGCGGTCGCGTCCGAGCCGTCATTCACCAGGTCGCCGTTGACCCAGACTCCGATCGAGCGGCCGACAGCCTCGATGACCATGGTGTTCCACTCGCCGACCGGCTTCTCGGAGTTGTCGGTCAGGTTGAGGATGCGCCGTGCCTTGCCCTCCGTGGTCCCCCACCGCGCCGGTGGTCCGCGCCGACGCTCCATGTCGGGAACGTGGATGTCTTCCACGATGCACCAGAAATCGCCGGCGTTCCCGTGCTCCATCTGCACTTCGATGGAGCGCGGGAACATCCCGTACAGGGCGCGCGGGGTCGACGCGTGCACCAACACGCCGGCGTTCCCGGGTGCGGCGGCGAAGCGGTATTCGACCTCCAGCCGGTAGTCGCGGTAGCTGGAATCGGTGATGAGATGCCCGCGAGGCTCACCCAGGCTCACGAGCAGCCCGTTGCGCACGAGGAACGGACTGCGGAGCCGCGCGTTCGAGTCGGCGGCGGGGACGTCGGCGTGCCAGCCGGTGAGGTCCTTGCCGTTGAAGAGGCTTTGTGGCGGGCGCTGCGACGCACAGCGAGACGTCCAACCGAACCCCGTGGCCACGCAGACGGCGAAGATCGGGAATGACTTCATGAGTCCCTCTCCAAGATGTCCTCGTTCAATGTCCTGCGCGCGCCGCAGACGGCCGCCGAGTCGAGTCCTCGAAGCCGAAGAAGCGGTCCATTCGCCAGCTGCCATCCGCTTGCCGGAGCAGGAAGGCGACGTACCGGCCGAACTCCGTCATGCGCACGCCACGTGAGTCGCGCCAGGATTGCTCGAAGGCGCCAAACTCCGTCGCATGGTCGGGCGCGACGCGTCGAGCCGCGACCGTCAGACGGAGGTCCATGTCGTTCAGGGAGGCCCAGTTGCCGCGCGCCATCGCCGCCAGCTCCGTCGAGCCCCGAACCGTGTTGAACGCCGGCCACTCGAAGACCGCCGTGTCGGTGTACAGCGCGGCATACGCCACAGGGTCGTGACTCCGGTACGCGTGGACTAACGCCGCGTTCAATGAGTCGATGCCAGCCGTCGCCTGGCGGGCGGACGGCCGCGACGGCTGCGGACAGCCGAGGCATACGATGCCAAGCGATACGATCGCTACCCTGATGGATGCGCTCATGACCGGAGTCATTCTTTCTTCTTTATTGGGGAGCCGTGAGGCGGGCCGTGTGGCCCTTTCGGCCCGTGGTGTTGAAGGCGGCGACGCGGACGGTCCCCCGGAAGGGGATCGGATCGCGGACGAGGGAGCTGCGCACGGTGGGCTCACTGCCGTCGGTCGTGTAGCGCAGCATGAACCCGGGCAGCTCCACGCTGCAGTGCACCACCCCGCCCTGGGCCTTCAGACCCGGGGTGGGGATCCGGTAGTTGACGCTCGAGACCTCCCGATCGAGCCGGGGCAGCTCGCGCTGGCCGAGCACGTTGACGAAGCGAGACCAGGCCTCGCGGTAGAGGGCGTCGGACCTTGCGGGGTCGCGCTCCCTGGCCCAGTCCGGGTCGGGCGCCCACGCCCGCTCGGCGAGGGCGAACAGCCTCGGGAGCAGCATGTACTCGAGCCGCCCCTCGGCACCAAGCGTCTCGGACCATAGGTTGCCCTGAATCCCCACGACGTGGGTCCGACCGTAGTCGGTGAGCCGGTCCTTACCGACGAACACGGAGGGGTCGACACGGACATTCCGGTAGTAGTCGAATGGGATGAATTCAAACGGCTTGCGGAGGTCGACGTAGCCTCCCCAGTCGAGCCCACTCTCCTCCGGATTCTGATTCCACGCGAGATCGAAGTAGAGATTGCTCACGGGACTCAAGACCACGTCGTAGCCACCATTCGCCAGGCGGTAAGCGAGGTCCTCGGCGCCCCCGCCCGGGACGTTGTTCCAAACGTAGGCGCGCCAGCCGCGCGCGGCGAAGTCGGGGTTGGGAATGTTCGTCGTCCGTCCGTCGCGATGGGTCTTGCGCACCGCGATCTCTTCCCAGCCGGCAGGGGTGAGCCCCTGGGCCTTGAGGATCTGCTCCACCCGGCAGTAGAAGACGAACCACAGATCATCGACGCTCGCGAGGCCATGCGCCTTCACGTACGCCCCGACGGCCGGCGAACCTTGCCACACGCCGGCCGGGACCTCATCTCCTCCCATGTGGATGTGACGCAGGGGCACCCCTGCCTCGCGGTGGAGCGCCGCGAGATCGCCGACCACGCGCTCGACGAACCGATACGTGGACTCGAGTGCCGGGTTCATCACGTTGTCGTGGTAGCCCTGGGCCGAGGTGTACACCGACCGGTCGTCCGGGTCGCTGAGCGTGTACTGCTGGTTGGCCTGCATAGCCTTGATCGCGGCGCGCGCGTGGCCCGGCATCTCGAGCTCAGGGATAACCTCGATGTGTCGCGCCGCCGCGTAGCGCAGGATCTCCACATAGTCCGCGCGGGAATAGAAGCCGCTACCCCAGGGCCGGTCGACGTCGGGGCCCGAGCCGAACGCGGGCGGAAGATGTTGGCCCGACTCGAGCGGGTGGCCGCGTCGCGCGCCCACCGCGGTGAGCTCGGGGAGGCTCGGCATCTCGATCCGCCAGCCCTCGTCCTCCGTGAGATGGAGGTGGAAGACGTTGAGCTTGTAGCGGGCGAGGAGATCGAGCACCCGCAGCACCACGGGCTTCGGCTGGAAGTTGCGGGCGACGTCGAGCATGAGCCCGCGATAACCGAAGCGGGGAGCGTCTACCACCCGGATCGCCGGCAGGACAAGGCCGGCGCGGGGAGTAGGCGCCGGCAGCAGGCCGCGCAGGGACTGGAGACCGTAGAAGACGCCGGCGGGCGAGGCGCCCACGATCCGTACGCCCTGGACGGAATCCACGACGAGCGAGTACGCCTCGGACGAGGTCTGACCTGTGATGGGGCCCACGTCGAGTCGCAGGGGCAGGACGCCTCCCTTCCGGGTGCTGCCGAAGTAGGGGCGCAGATACTCCGCCGCGAACGCCGCCTCGTTCCTGAGCGCCTCGGGCGCTTCGACCGGCGGCAGCGCCGTGAGGTGCAGCACTCCCGCTCCCAGCGTCACCTCCACCGGGGTCGGAAACACCGGTGGCAGCTCGCTCAAGGGGGTTACGCGGATCGCGGAGTCGAGCGCGAACTGGTCCTCGGGGCTCACCACGCGGGAATCGCGCCCCTCGCCCTGCGGAGGCCGCTCGAAGGGGACGGCCACGTAATCGTTCAGGGGGACGCCCACGTCCTTCGCGTCGTCGAAGACGATGTAGGGACCGCGCGGAACGAAGCTGCGGTTGAGGAGGAGGTGCGTGAGGTACGCGATCCGAATGCTGGCACCTGGGGCCAGTCCGGCGAAGCCCGCTGCCGGCACGAGGCGATGCAGGTCGCCCGTCAGGTCCTCGCTGGTGAACCCGCCCTCCACGCTGCCCGGCTGCGGCGCGTGGAGCGCGCTGAAGTAGATCGCCCATCCGCTCGGGGGGAGCAGCTTCGCGTCGCGGTTTGTGAGCGTGAAGGCCGCGCGCGAGAGACCCGAAGCGCCTTGGAAGACGTCGCGTTCGAGCTCCCACCGGAGCTGTAGGACGGACTGGGCGGCGCCGGTTCTGGCCGTGAGGGCCAGCAAGAGTGCGGTCAGTGCAGGTAGGAGTCGGTCGCGCATGAGAGAGATTAGACCGCGGCGGGCCGCGGTGTCCAGGGCGGGACCCCCGCCTAGACTGCGCCTCCTCGCGGCACTCGCATCTGGACGTGCTCTGTCGCCTGCGTCCACCGCTCGAGTCCCGCCTCGAGTTCGCGCTTCAGCGTCTCGAGCTGTTCGCCGAGCTGGTGGGCCCTCGCTGCACCGTCGGGACGCGTGTAGAGAGCCGGGTCCTCGAGCGCGGCCACCACCTTCGCCACCTGCGCTTCGAACTCCGCCACCGCGGCTTCCGCCTCCTCGAGCTCGCGCTGCGCCCTGCGCAGTTCTTTGCGGGGGTCGTTCGTCGGGGACCGCGCGACCCGGTGGCGTTCGTGTACCTGCCGCAACGCCTGCTCCTCGGCGGCGCTGACCGCGGCGGCGTGCGCCCGCTCCGTGCTCACTTCCTCCCACTCCGCGAAACCGCCGGCGAACTCGGTCATGTGCCGCTCGTGCAGGATCCAGATCCGCGTCGTCAGCGCGCGCAGCAGCGCCCGGTCATGGCTCACGAGGATCACCGCGCCGTCGTATCCCGCGACCGCGTCCTCGAGCGCCTCGATCGATTCGACGTCCAGATGATTCGTCGGCTCGTCCAGAATGAGCAGGTTGGCGCCCGACAACATCAGGATCGCGAGCGCGAGACGCGCGCGCTCGCCGCCCGACAGTGAGCCGGCATGGCGCAACACCTCCTGGCCCGAAAACCCGAAACGGCCGAGGTGCCCCTGTATCTGACCGCGCTCCCATGTCGGGCGCAGCGCGGAAATCACGTCGTAGAGCGTGCGATCGAGCGGCACCTGTGAAAGATCCTGCCGGTAGTAGCCGGCGGTGATCGACGTGCCGAGCCGGAGCTCACCGCCCTGGATCGGGTGCTCGCCCAGGAGCGCCCGGAGCAGCGTGGATTTCCCCGCTCCGTTGCGTCCGATGATCCCCACCACGCCGGTTCGCTCCAGCGTCCCGCTGAACCGCTCCACCAGCGTGCGCGCGCCGACCGCCACGCTCACGTTCTTTGCCGTCACCACCTGATCGCCACCCCGTTCGGCCACCTCGAACCGCAGCGCCATCGTGCCTTGGGCCCCGATAACCGGGCTGAGCCGCGGTAGCCGCTCGAGGCGTTTGCGCCTGCCCTTGGCCTGTTTAGTGTTTTGGCCCGCGATGTTGCGCGCGATGTAGTCCTTCTCGTGCGCGATGGTCCGTTGCTGTTGCTCGAACGCCCGCTGCTGCGCCAGCCGGCGCTCGGCGCGCTGGGCCACAAAATCGGTGTAGCCGGCCGCGTAGGGCGTGGCGGTGTTGCCTTCGAGATGCAGGACATGATCCACGGTGGCGGACAGAAAGGCGCGGTCATGGCTCACGAGCAGGACCGTCCGCTCACTGGCAGCCAGGTATTGCTCGAGCCAGCGGGTCGTCTCGAGATCGAGGTGATTCGTCGGCTCGTCGAGCAGCAGGACCTCGGCGGTCGACATGAGCTGGCGGGCCAGGCCGAGCCGGCCGAGCTCGCCGCCGCTCAGCGCCGAGAGCGGTGTGACGCGGGCCTGGGCGGGATCGAACTCGAGACCGTGCAACACGGCGTCGATGCGCGCCGTGACGGCATAGCCACCCTCGCGCTCGAAGCGCTCCAGGTCTTCGCCGTAGCGCGCCAGCGCTCGCGGCGAAGAGTCGTGGGCGAGATTCGCGGCCTGTTCCACCAGGGACTGTTCCAGCGCCAGGAGCTCGGCGAGCTCGCCGGCCGCGGCTTCCCAGACCGTCGTGGCGGCGCCGTAGTCGCGGTGCTGCTCGAGCAGCGATACGCGCAGGCCGGGCGCGCGCGTGATGCTCCCGCGCGTGGGCTCGAGATCGTCCGTCAGCAGCCGGAAGAGGGTCGTCTTCCCGGTGCCGTTACGGCCCACAATGCCCCAGCGTTCACCGGGTGCGACGGTGAAAGACA
Source organism: Gemmatimonadota bacterium (assembly GCA_003222135.1). Classification (GTDB taxonomy): domain Bacteria; phylum Gemmatimonadota; class Gemmatimonadetes; order Gemmatimonadales; family GWC2-71-9; genus 20CM-4-69-16. The sequence goes on from QHUM01000001.1 coordinate 5,761, forward strand.
CGTCCGAGAACAGTCTCGTCGCGCCGAAGTCTACGCCGACGCCGGCGAAGGCGATCTGGGTCATATGGGCATCCCGGGAGCAGAATAGCCCTGAACCCGGCGGTGGTATAGGATTGGAACCACTTCACTGGCTCATCAAGGAGTTCTTCGACATGACCGTCCGATTGTGCTTCACGCTGTTGCTCAGCCTCCTGATGGGATGTTCTCCCCGCGAAGCCGGGACGCGGGAGTTGAGCGCTCAGGGGTGGATCGATGTTACCGCGACGCTCGATCCAGCCAGGACGCCCGTGTACGCGGGCGATGCGCCGATGAAGTTCGATTTTCTCAAAGATATGCGGAAGGGCGATATCCTGACGCTGTCGGTCTACTCACTGGGCGCGCACAGCGGGACGCACATCGACGCCCCGATGCATTTCGTCGCCAATGGCGCACCGATCGACCAGGTGGCGCTGGACCCGCTGATCGGTGCCGTGCGGGTGATCGATATCCCCGACAGCGTACGGGCGATCGACTCGGGCGAACTGAGCCGCCACGACTGGAGGGGCGTGAAACGGGTGCTGTTCCGCACGAGGAGCACGCTGCGCGGCTGGATGGATTCATCCGAATTCCATAAAGACTTCGCGTACATCGCACCGGACGCGGCGCAGCTACTGGCGGACGCCGGAGTCGTGCTGGTCGGCGTTGACTACATCTCGGCGGAGCAATTCGGCGCTCCGGCGCCGCGGACTCACCAGATCCTGCTGGGGCGCGGGATCCCGATCGTGGAGGGGCTGGACCTGCGCCCCGTGCAATCGGGTGACTACGATCTGATCGTGCTACCGCTCAAGGTCCGAGGGCACGAAGGTGCGCCGGCCAGAGCCATCGTGAGGAAGCGGACCGGGATATGAGTCGAAGCGTCACCATGGCTGCCCTCAAGGTGTTGCGCATTGCCGCGCTCATCTATTGCTGTTCAGGCCTGAGCGCCTGTACCCGCAAGCCGGCGTTCAGAGTGATCGCGTTCTTTACGGCCAAGGAGGATCAGGCACATATCAGCTTCGTACGTGAAGCCGAGCGGTGGTTTCCGGAGATGGCGGCGAAGTACAAGTTCACGTATGACGCCACATCCGATTGGCGCAATCTGAATGCAGAGTTTCTTGCCGCGTATCACGTAGTGGTGTTTCTGGATACGCGTCCCGAAGAGCCCGCGCAACGAGCTGCGTTTCAGACGTACATGGACCATGGCGGAGCGTGGATGGGCTTTCATTTCGCGGGTTTTGCGTTGACGCCGTCAGCGTATCCGGCAAACTGGGACTGGTATCACAATACGTTCCTCGGATCAGGATCGTACGTGAGTAATACGTGGAGGCCGACGTCGGCCATGCTCCGTGTCGAAGACCGCAACCATCCGGCGACTCACAATTTGCCCGAGACGTTCAAGTCCTCGCCCAATGAGTGGTACCGCTGGGAAAACGATCTGAGACAGAATCCTGACATCCACATTCTGCTCTCCATAGACTCGAGCAGTTTTCCCTTGGGCACCGGGCCAAAGGTGCACGAGATCTGGCACAGTGGGTACTATCCCGTCGTTTGGACGAACAAGAACTACAAAATGCTCTACCTCAACATGGGTCACAACGACATGGACTATGAGCACAAGTACGGTGCGACCAACCAGACGTTGTCATATACCCTGAATAACACAATTCAGGATCAACTGATCATCGATGGCTTATTGTGGTTGGGAGACAGAGAAAAGAAGGCACCGCGTGCGGTAAGGTAAGGAGCGTGATGTCCATCCTCTATCCACGCCCGTTGTAGAAGTTCGGTCGACCTCGAATTGCTAAGAGGGCGTGCACCGTCAGCTCGACCCCGATGAGCAGGAAACCTCCGTACCACCATAGCCCGAGCGGTGGGGCCGCGATCGGGAGGACGCGCGCCGTGGTGGCCATGCTCACATAGAGCAGGACGCCACCACTCAACCACACCAGCAGTCGCACTACCGCTTGCGTCAGGCGTCCCTGTGGGATTCGGGCCCGCAGTCCGTTCAAGAATGCGAGTTCGATGTAGTGCCCGCCGAGAGAGAACCATAAGGCAAGAGCCGTGAGGGGGAGGACCAGCTTGAGGTCATGTCTTTGGAGCGCGAGCACCACGCCCACGACCGCGGCAAGCGCCACGGTTCTCGCCAACGTGCGGCGAACTGGCTCTTCGAATCGCGGCCAACTCGTGCTCACTTGCATGCTGCCCAGCGCCTTTTAGGCAGCGACAACGTGCGGATTCTCAATCAGTCCCATGAGATTCCCGAAGGGATCTGCAACCGTAGCCACCCGAATACCCTCCCCCACGTCTCGCACGGGCGATGTGAGCTTCGCCCCAGCCTGAACAAAGTGCTCAACAGCCTTGTCGGCGTTCGCCACCCCCCAGTACGCCACCGTGCCGCCCGGCCCAGGCTTGACGCCCTTGATATCGGGGTCCAATCCGAGCTCAAAGCCGCCAATGTTGAAGCCGACGTAAAATGGCTCGTCAAAATACGGCGTGACGCCGAAGGCGGTGCTGTACCACTGCTTGGCGCGTGGCAGGTCGGGGACATGATAGATCACGGTGCGTAGGCCAAGAACCATCGTCCGCTCCGAGCGATGCGTGAGTAGGAGTTTGTGTCGCTGCCTAACGGATCGCGCTTAAGCTGGGGGCGACCCACCCGCCGGCGCAAGCCTATGGAACGACAATCCGTCACTAGCCTCGCGCTTCTTTCGCACGCTTCGCCCATTGCCAGAGACCGCCCGTGACTTGGGCAGGCAAACGATACCCCAGCTGGCGCGCCAGCATGACGATCTGGCCTCGATGATGGCCTTCGTGCGCCACGAAATACGCAAGGACGTGTCCAACATCGAGCGGAAGATTGCGCCAGGTATAGGCGGAGCTGGCAGGGATGGTGCCGCCGTGATCACACCCCAACGTCAAGAGGCTGATCATCCCCCGGCTGCTCCGGTTGAGCGCCTGTATGAGCTGCTTCGGGCTGACGCGACGCCGATCGACCGCTTCCGGCACCTCGATCCCGTGCTCCTTGCCCAAGGTTTTGATCCACATGCAGCGCGCGTTGTGGATGTGGCCAGCGATCATCCGAACTGTCCGGCGCGGCGCACCGGGCACGACCGCCGTCCAGAGTGTTGGGGATAGATGCTCGATCAGGAAGACGGTGATTCGATTGGTCGTGCTCCACACTGGAACGAGAGTATCTGCCAGGCCGAGTCGCGATGGCATCACCAAGCCTCCGCTCTCCCTAAACGCTAGGGGCTCCTGTTCGTCGTCGGCGCTAGGCAACGAGGCGACGGCCCTCTTCCCTTGGACGCGATGATCGCCCTTCATGCGCTGGTCAGGCAGTAACCTCATCCGTTTGTATGACCATGTCGAAGCCCGAGGGCGGGCGTACGTGTCGAAAGTAATGCTCTTCGGCTAGATCCCAGCGGGCGTGCCACTGCCGGAGGACATCTGCCTCCTCACGCGCTGCGAGCCGCGCCTCGCGCGTGCTCGGGGCCGCCTCGACCAGCACGCTGAGATCAACAACGTCTGCGAGCTCCGGTCTCGCGGCATATGCGCCGTCGAGCAGGACGACAGGTTTCGAGGCACGCTCGGTCGGAGTCCTTTGCAAGGGATAGGTGCCGTCACCGCGAGGACCAGCCAGAAAGTCGAAGGCATACCAACGCGCTGCGCGCCCAGTCCGCAGTGGCTCGATCGCTTCGCGCTTCAGCCGGCGCCAATCTATGGCATCCGCCGCGCGTTGCTCTGGCGTGCGGCGGTCCCATTCCGCGTTGCTCACGCTCGCGGCAAAGAAATCATCGCATGGCACGATGACCGCGCCGATGGCCCGAGCGACCGCCTCGGCCAGGGTGCTCTTGCCGGAACCACTGCGTCCATCAATGGCGACCACCAGTCGTTGTGCGCGAATCGAGCAGCCACGAATCGCGCCGACTACCCTGTCGACGGCTAAGATCGGCATGGTTGTGGTGGGTTGCGGCGCATTATCCCGAGTGAAGGCCGTACTGATCGTCGCTGACCTTTTCCATCCAGTCGGCGGTCTTTCCGTCGAGCTGTTCCTGAATTGCGATGTGGGTCATGGCGGTAGTTGCGGTGGCGCCGTGCCAGTGCTTCTCACCCGGAGGAATCCAGATCACGTCGCCCGGCCGGATTTCTTCGGTCGGGCCGCCCCAGCGCTGCACCCGGCCGCAACCAGCCGTCACGATCAGATGCTGGCCAAGCGGGTGGGTGTGCCATGCTGTCCGCGCGCCGGGTTCGAATGTGACACGGGCGCCGACCGCGCGTGCCGGATCGCATGCCGCGAACAGGGGATCAATGCGTACCGTGCCGGTAAAATACTCGGTCGGCCCTTTGCCGGATGGCTGAGAGCCAATGCGTTTGATGTCCACTTTCAGAGGCCGGTTCTTTTCTCCAGGTGTTCGGGGTAGCGCGCCCCTTGGATCGTGATCCTCGAGGCCGCGCTCTCGATCTCGCGGAGATCGGCTGACGTGAGTTCGACTGCTGCTGCTCCGATGTTCTCTTCCAGGCGCTCCAGCTTGCGCGTGCCCGGGATTGGAACAATCCACGGCTTCTGGGCAAGCAGCCAGGAGAGCGCATTCCGTGCTGTTACGAGGTCACGTTCGTGCGCCGCCTAACGGACCGCGCCTCAGTTCGTGCCCGCGAGGGCACAACACTCCGCGTCCTTTGGAGCGATCACCGCTCGAGGACCGGACTGACAAGGAAGTCGCGCGGGCCAGGCTTCCGACCACTCATGCGCAAGAATGTGGCGACTTGGGCCCAATGGCGAATCTCGTGCGTCACGGCTTGCACAATCAGCTTCCGCGGCGCCACCGAACGAGTGTGCTTTCCGATTTGTATCTGTTGCGGAACGACCCACCGCTCTGTTGGGAAGGTAGCTAGCAGCGCCCGCAATGATTCCCGGCCTTGCGTGCCGAATGCAAAGAGAGCTTCAACGTCGTCGGCCGGAACCGCGGCAGGGTCAGTCAGTGGCGCTCCCTGGATCCGAGCTACGTACCGCTGCTCGGCCGAGAAGATATGCCGCACCAGTTCACCAATCGTGTTGATACGCCCGTCGCTGTTCGGTCCGAGATCGACCGCGAGCGCCGCCGGTCCCTGTTCGTGGAACCACGCATGCCACTGGGCGCGCTCCCACTCGGTGTAGTCCAGTAGGTGTGCCAGCTCGAACGTGAACGCCATCGGGCCTCGAGATGTACCTGGCAGCAGCGTTCTCAAAAGGTAAAGGTTTGCTCCTCCGCAATCAGCATCACCGGTGGGCCGCCCGACGAAATCTTCGCCGCGTGCGCCAATGTCTCCTTTCCGCCCGCCGAAGTGGCGCAGGCCTGCAGGGCTTCGAGCGACGGAAAATGCACCTCGGCGATCCGGTAGAACACAGGCTTGCCCTGGGGCGAACCCTGGACCTTGGTCGCAACGAGCTTCGTTTTACCGCCCAGCTTCTTCACTGCCATAGGGACGTGCTCATCCTGATAGAGTCGCTCGAATGCCTGCACGTCTTTCGGCGTCGGGTACATCACTATGAGTTTGACCGCGGCCATGAGCTCCCCCTCCTTGGCTTGCTGATCGCACGCCCTTGCGGTGCTGCCCAACCGATCGCGCTAAAGCTGCGGGCCACTCGCTCGTCGGCGCAAGGTCGTCGGACGAAGTCCGTGCCCCGCCGAGCGCTGGCTGGCAGCAGCACGTCTACCAATGAGTCGGCGCGGTCGGGTCCGTTCACTCACCCTTTGCCGGTAACGCTCGGTCTTGATTCTTCTGAGCGACCAGGGCACGCTCGAGGAAATCGAGCCGTTCCTGCATGGCATCGAGCTCCTCACGTAGCTCCCCAATTGCCGGATCGGGAGGGGCGACGATGGGCGGGCGGGCTTCCAGCCGCTTAGCAAATGCGCTCGCAAAGCGACCGATGATCGCGCTGACGGCGACGACTCCGATAACCAGGATCACAGGAAAGGCATCGTGCATCGGATCGGCTCCGGCTTCAACTACTGGTCATACTGCTCAGGGCA
>QHUM01000002.1 GCA_003222135.1 Gemmatimonadota bacterium
CACTTTACTACAACCCGGCCGGCATCGCCCAGCTCGATCGCCCCGGCGCGCTGTTCACCAGCTACAGCTACGTGGCAGACACCCGATACAATTGGGTTGGGGCTGCCTTCCCCTTCGCCGGGGGCGCGAGGGCGTTCGGCCTGCAGGTGGGCAACTTTGGCTTCAGCGACCAGCCCGTGTACACTGTGGAGCAGCCCGACGGAACTGGCGGGACCTACAGCGTGGCGGAGACGTTCATCGGGCTGAGCCTCGCGCAGAATTTCAGCGACCGGTTCTCGGCCGGGATTACCGGCAAGTTCATTTCGGACAAGCTAGGCCAGGTCACCGGCCGGGCGTTCGCTGTGGATTTCGGCACGAGCTTCCACGCAACCACGGCTGGGCGGCCCATCCGGGCGTCCTTTGTCATCCAAAACCTGGGGTCGACGATGTCGCACACCGGCATTCCGCTTGATGCCACGGTCGCGCGGCCCCCCGTGCCCGGTCAAGTCGACGTGCCACAGGAGGGACAGCCTGCAACTCTCAAGAGCAAGGGGTGGGGCCTGCCGGTGCTGTTCCGCGTGGGTGTCGCGCTCGACGCGGTCTCGAGCGGTCAGAATCGTGTGACGCTGCTGTCGGAGTTCAACCAGCCGAACAACAACCGGGCCGGCTTCTCCGTCGGAGCCGAGTTCTCGATCTCCGATATCGCGAAGACCGGGTTCTACTTCCAGGGGCGAGGGAGCTGGCAGTACGCGGCGGCCAACAACCTCGATCCAGGGACGGCAGCGGGGTTCTCAACCGGGCTGAGTGGTAAGGAGGGCAGGCAGGGGCTCGCAGGGGGCTTCGGCGTCGGCTACAAGCGCACGCGGTTCGGCCTAGGGACAGACTACGCGTATCGAAGCTTGGGGTTGTTAGGCGGCACACACGTTCTCAGCTTCACGGTCAGCTGGTGACGTCTCAGCGCCCCGCGGGGCCGGGCGAGAACACGAGAGGGTTGTCCTTGTTGTGGGGACTCGTGGTTCTGGGGGTGGGAATCCCGACCGCTGGGTGGCAAACGCCCAACCCCCCCGGCCCGGACCAGGGTGTCGTCGTGGCAGTCGCGCGCTTCTACCGGGGCGATCGCACGCTGGTCAATGGATTCGTTCGCGTGCCGCATCGGATGCTGGAGGGCGTGCGGTTGGGTCCCGGGGGCTTCGCCGCGTATACGGCCCTGCTCACCGTTACCGACTCGGGCGGCGCGGTGCTCACCCGCGAGCAATGGACCCGTGAGGTCAACTGGCGCTCGACACAAGTGACCGGTGCCGCCACAGTTGAACCCCTGACCCTGGCGCTGGCGCCGGGTGTCTACAAGGTACAGGTCGTGGTGAAGGACTCCGCGACCGGGCGACAAGAGACCGCGCAAGTGCAAGTGACCGCGTACGCGGCGCGACCGGCTGCCTCGGACTTGCTGCTGGCGTACTCCATCCGGCGGCGCGCCTCCCCGGCGGACACCGAACCCGGGTCAGGGGAGGTGCGGAAGGGTGACTTCTTCATCGCCACGACACCGGACGTGGCGTTGACTCCGTCGCGAGCTGTCCTGTCGTACTACGAAGAGGTGTACCGTGATACGAGCGCGGCCGTTCCCTGGCGCCTGCGGGTTGTCGGTTCGGACAACCGGACCATCGTTGCGACGCAGTCGGTGGAGGCGGCGCTCGCATCGGGCGGCGGGTCGATAGGCGGCTCGATCGACCTCGGTGGGTTGCCGCCCGGTTCATACAAGCTGGTGCTAGTGGCAGGCGCCGGAGCGGACACCGTCGTGAGGGCGGCCCAGTTCCAGATGGGGGGGTTCGACGCGGAGCGCGAGGTCGCGGCGGCGCAGCAGGCAACGGAGCCGGAACCTACGGACCGCTTTGCCTCCGCTCCCGAAGCAGAACTCGACTCACTGTACGGGCCCCTCATCTATCTCGGCACGCCGAGCGAGCTGGGCGTGTACAAAGGCCTCACGCTCGACGGTAAGCGGCGGTTTCTGCGGGAGTTCTGGCGGAAACGCGATCTGACTCCTGCGACGACCGAAAATGGCGCGTTTGCGGCATTCTACCAGCGTATCGCCGAAGCGAACGTGCGGTTTCGGGAGGGCGGCGCGGGGGGAGTGGCTGGCTGGCGCACTGACCGTGGGCGCGTCTTCATCCGCTACGGTGAACCCAACGAAATAATGAAGCGACCGTCCTCGGGGCCGGATCGCCCCTGGGAGGCGTGGAAATACACCAGGGACAGACAGCTCAAGTTCGTGTTTCTCGATTTGACGCGGCTGGGCCACTACTCGTTGATCTACACCAACGACCGGCTCGAGCGAAATCCGTCGGATTGGACGAAGCTGTTGAGTGCCGAAGCCGTGAACGACATTGCGAGCTTTTAAACCCTGATCATCTCTCCCGGAGACCCTGTTATGAGGCAACGCTACATCGGAATGATTCTCGCGGGGTTGGTGTTTGCTGCGTGGGGATGCCGGGGTGATCCGACCGCACAGCTCCGAAGCGGGCCGGCCTCGCTCAGCCTCAGCATCAACTTTGGGTTTCTCGGGGTGGGCAAAAAAGGCCCCGTCCTCGTCGTGGCTCAGGACGCGCAGCTCAATCCCGTGCCGCTGGACCCGATCAACGCGACCTCGGCGAACCCGGCCGTCGCTACCGTCGCACCTGATACATCACGACACTTCCCCGACGGCGTCACTCACCCGTTCGCGGTTACGGGCGTCGCAGCGGGTACCACGATCGTCACCTTCGCAGGCGGTGCGCTGAAGGACTCGGTGATCGTCACCGTCCAGTGAGGTCGAGCTAAATCTGGGCGGAGGTGTGGATCAAGCCCCGGGGGGGAACCACCCCCGGGGCTCGGTGTTTGTAAACGGGCCATGGTGCGGGACGCGACGTACGCGGTGCTCGTGCTGCTGGGTGCCGGCCGCGAGGCGTGGGCCCAGCAAGTGCAGGATTCGGGGTCGGTGCGCGATCGCTTCGCGGACGCCACTACGGCGCAGCTCGACAGCCTGTACGGGCCGCTGCTCTACCTCATGCAGCCGGACGAGCGCGGCATCTACCCGACGCTGACTGCTTCGGGCAAGCGCGACTACCTACGGCGCTTCTGGGCCCGACGCGACCCGACGCCGGGCACGGCCGAGAACGAGCTCGAGGCCGATTTCTACGCGCGGATCGCGGAGGCGAACCGCCGGTTCCGCGAGGGGGGCGCGGCGCAGATCCCGGGATGGCGCACCGACCGCGGCCGGATCTTCATCCGGCTCGGGCCCCCCGACGAAGTGCTCAGCCGACCGCAGCCGCCGGGATCGCTGCCCTACGAGGTGTGGAAGTACACCCGCCAGCGGCAGCTCAAGTACTGCTTCGTCGACCTCACCCGCTTCGGCAACTACGTCCTGCTCTGGACCAACGACCGCTTGGAGCCGAGCGAGCCCAACTGGCGGCAGCTGCTGGGATATGAGGCGTACGAGGAGGTGGTGAGGTTCTAAAGCCGGTCAAAGGCCGGGGAAAGGGGAAGGGGCCCTTCCCCCTTCCGCGGCCCCTTACCGGCCCTCTCCCCTGCCGTTATGACGATCCCCGCCCACACTCCCGCCCCGACCGCGACGTGCAACGCCTGCAGCGGTCGCGGCAGGCCCAGCAATACCATCGCGGCGGCGACCGCGACTTGGAGCGTGACGAGCGCCACCACCGCCCACGCGGCGCGCGCCCGCGTGCGCCAGGCCCACCACACCGAGTAGCCGAATAGCGTGTAGGCGAGCAGCCGGTGGGTCCACTGGATGTACTGCAGGTAATTCCCGTCGGGCACGATCTGCCCGTTGCACAGCGGGAAGCCGAGGCACGCCGACGCCGCGCCCAGGTTCGCGGTGAGCGCGCCGAGCAATACCGTGACGAAACCCAGAACGACCAGGCCAGCGGGGGCCATACGTTCCCCCTCTCCGCGTCGCGGAGAGGGGGTCAGGGGGTGAGGACTGCGTGCCGCCACGATCAGCGTCGCGAGCAACAGCATCGCGGTGCCGAGGTGCAGGATGACGGTCCACGGCGGCAGGTCGCGCTTGACCGTCACCGCGCCCAGCAGGACTTGCACGATGAGCAGGCCGAGGGCGACGTAGGCCGCGCCGCTCGTAAAGTACCGCTCCCCGCTCCCCGCTCCCCGTCGCAGCCACCAGGCATACGCCGCAAGGCCGCATACGAGGACGCTCACGAGCGCGGCGGCCAAGCGATGTCCGTATTCGATCAGCGTGGGCAGATCGAGCGGCGGGAGCAGCTTGCCGCCGCACAGCGGCCAGTGATCCCCGCACCCCATTCCCGAGCCGGTGATGCGGACGATGGCGCCGAGGATGATGAGCAGATAGGTGCAGGCGGCGGCGCTCCAGGCGAGGCGGGAGAAAGACTTGGGCATGGGCGCGGAAATGTAATGCGCGAGTAAACTCGCGGCTCGGCCCTGCCCGTAAACGGGCGGTGCGCCAACCGCTTCAGCGGCAGGGCCGAGTCGCGGCTTCAGCCGCGTTAGAGGGGCCGCCTGAGCTCTGATCTCCACTCGTCCACCCCCGCGCTTTCGTATTCTGGTTGATCACCGCGCCATCCGGAGATCACCTGGTCCGGGTGGTGCTTAGGTTGCTCGCGCAAGTACTGCCGCGCCGCGGCTACGCCGCGCGGGCTTACCGAGTGGATCGAGTAGCCCTTCGCCCATCGGAGGCAGTTGCCATCGGTCGAGTGACGCTCCTTTCCCGCGATGGCGGCGCTGCCACCCTTGAGTCGCTGTAGCAGACGAACGAGGTCAGTCGTGGGATGCGTTCGGACGACCAGGTGCACATGCGTCTGCACCATCCCGATCTCGAGGATCCGTGCATTTTCTTGGGTCGCTACGGCACGGAGGAAACCGCACAGAAACCGGGCCAATCCGGCATCGATGAGCGGCTGGCGATCACGCGTGGTCCAGACGATGTGACAATAGATGCGATCGAGCATGGATGGAATCTGGGCCGCGCGCCTCGGGCCGCGGCATCGTTTTCGCGCGGTACCAGGGCCGATTCACGGCACCCAGCGCGGGGCGCGAGTGAACTCGCTTCTCGGCCCTGTCAGCGAACTGGCGCCGCTTCAGCGGCAGGGCCGAGCCGCGGCTTCAGCCGCGACTCCCGAGCCGCAGACCAGAAAGCAGGCGCAGGCCGATGGCATATATTGTCGCACCCATGTCCGCCTCTTCGCCGCCCGACCGCTGGGGCGACCGCCTGCCGCGCCGGCTGGGCCTGTGGAGCGCCGTGGCGGTCGTCATCGGCTCGACGATCGGCAGCGGCATCTTCCGCACCCCCGCCACGATCGCCCAGCGCGTGGACGACGTGCCGCTGTTCCTGCTCAGCTGGGTGCTGGGGGGCGCGGTGACGCTGTGCGGGGCGCTCACCTATGCCGAGCTCGCCGCCATGTTCCCGCGCTCCGGCGGGATCTACGTGTTCATTCGTGAGGCATTCGGCCCGCTCCCCGCGTTCCTGTTCGGGTGGGGCGAGCTGTTGATCATCCGCCCCGGCGCGTACGGCGCGATCTCGATCACGTCGTCGGCGTACACCCTGCGGGTCCTGGGACTCGACCCCGCGGCGCCGGCGGTGACGCTGGCCGGGCAAACGGTGCGCGCCGAGCAGCTCCTGGCCGCGGTGTTCGTCGGGGTGGTGGCCGTGGTGAACTATGTGGGCATCCATCGCGCCGCGATCCTCCAGAACGTGAGCACGGCACTCAAGGTGGGCGCGCTGGCGGCGCTGGTGCTGCTGGGCTTCGCGCTGGGTGGCGGCAGGGGACTCGGGCCCGGTGCCATGCTGGCCCAGCGCGCGTCGGTGGGGCTGTCGCCCTTCCTGCTCGCGATGGTGGCGATCTTGTGGGCGTACGACGGCTGGGGCGATCTCGCGTTCGTCGGTGGCGAGGTGAAAGACCCGGAGCGTAACCTTCCCCGCGCCATGTTCATCGGCACGGGCTCGGTCGTGGCGCTGTACCTCGTGGCCAACCTCGTCTACTTGTACTTGATCCCGGTGCAACAAATGAAGAGCGCGGAGCTGGTCGCGGCCGACGTGGCGCGCCTGCTGCTGGGCCCGGCCGGCCTGGTCGCTGTCTCGGCGGCCGTGGCGGTGAGCACCTTCGGTACGCTCAACGGCTCGATGATGACCGCCCCGCGCATCTTCTTCGCGATGGCGGAGGACGGCGTGTTTCCCAAGGCGATTGCGCGCGTCGATCCGCGTACCGGCGCGCCGACGGGCGCGATCGTGCTCGCCGGCTGCCTCGGGGCGCTGTTCGTGCTGGTGCGGAAGTTTACCGAGCTCGCCGACCAGTTCATCATCGGGATCTGGCCGTTCTACGCGCTCGCGGTGGCGGCGGTGTTCGTGCTGCGGCGCCGCCTGCCCGCCGTGGAGCGGCGCTACCGCACGTGGGGCTATCCGGTCGTGCCCGCGCTGTTCCTCCTGGGCGCGCTCTTCATCCTCGGCAACTACCTCGTCTCGGAGCCGCTGCTCTTCTGGCTCGACGTGGGCGTGATCCTGCTCGGGATTCCCGCCTACGTCTTGTGGCGGCGGTTTACCTGATCGTTGCTTGACGGCTTTTCGGGGGCGGGGCACATTTACCGCGCCCTGACCACGCCGTTGCAATCGAATCCCTCCGGAGCATCATGATGAAGACCTTGGTGCGATCGTTGCGTGTTCTCGGCACCCTTGCCGGCCTCATCCCTTGCCGCTCAGTGGCGCAGGGGGTCACCTCGGCGGCCGTGGTCGGGCGGGTGATCGACGACGCGGGGACCGCCGTCCCCTCGGCCACGCTGACGCTCTCCAACCCGTCCACCGGCGCGCGCTACAGCGCGCGCTCCGCGGACGACGGTCGGTTTTTGTTCGAGAACGTCCAGGTCGGCGGGCCATATACCCTCGACGTTCGAGCGCTCGGCTTTGAGGCGGGCCACCTCCCGGATATCTGGCTCCGGCTCGGCCAGCGCCTGGTCCAGAACGTTTCGGTCAAGCGGGCTGCCGTCGAGGTTTCCGGTGTGACGGTGACAGCCGAAGCCAATCCCCTGACCTCTCAGTCGCGGACCGGCGCCCAGACGTTCGTGTCGGACTCGATCATCCGGCGCCTGCCGACGCTCAACCGCAATTTCACCGACTTCATCGTGACCGTGCCCCAGGTCGTCACGGCGGGCGTCCCCGGCGCGACGCTGGGCGGGCAGAACAACCGCTTCAACAACATCCAGATCGACGGCGGCGTGAACAACGACGTGTTCGGCCTGGCGGCGAGCGGCACGCCGGGGGGGCAGGCGAACGCGCATCCGATCTCGATCGAGGCGGTCCGCGAGTACCAGGTCCTGATCGCGCCGTTCGACATCCGGCAGGGGAGCTTCGCGGGCGGTCTCATCAACGCCGTCACGAAGTCCGGCACCAACGTGTTCCACGGGTCCGCGTTCGGCTTTCTCCAGAACCAGAGTTTCGTGGGCAAGGACACGGCGGGCGTGAGTCAGGCCGATTTCACGCAATCGCAGTACGGCGCGAGCTTGAGCGGACCGATCCTGCGCGATCGATTGCACTTCTTCGCCTCGGTTGACGTGCAGCACCGCGAGACGCCTTGGGCGGGCCAGCAGATCGGATCCGATACGACTGGCGGCAAGGACTCGGTCGGCGTCGGCATCCGCCAGCGTACCGCCGACACGGTGGCGGCCTTGTTGCGCACCTACGGCCTGCCGTATGGCTTCGTTCCCGGCACCTGGCAGGCGCCTACGCTCGGCAATCCGGACAAGAACATCTTCGGGAAGCTCACCGCCCAGCTCGGCACGAACAGTCAGCTCGAGGCCTCGTACAACTTTGTCGACGCCAACCAGGACAACCTCACCAGGAACTCGACGGCGACCGGGTTCCGGGATGGCTATCAGCTATCCAACAGCGGCTACAACTTCCGCACCCGCACCAACACGGCCAAGGCGAAATGGACGACGACTGTAGCGGGGAGCTACGCGAACGAGCTGCTGCTCGGCTATCAGCGGATCCGCGACAAGCGCGCGCTGCCGAGCAATGTGCCGCTGATATTCGTCGGCGGCGATCGGGGTGGCACCAGCATCGCGGCGGGGGCGGAGCGATTCTCGCAGGGGAACTCGCTCGACCAGGACATCTACGAGGTCACCGACAACCTGACCTTCTCGCGCGGCGCTCACACGGTGACTGTGGGGACGCACAACGAGTTCTTCCACTTCTTCAACGTGTTCTTCCCGGCATCGTACGGTGTATGGTCGTTCACCAACGTGGCTGCGCTGACCGCACGCACCCCGTCGCGCTTCGAGCGCGCCATCGCGGTGCGTCCCCAGGGTCCGAACGCCGACTTCCACGTGCGCCAGTACGGCGCCTATGTCCAGGATCATTTCACTCCCCGGCCGGGACTGGCAATCACGGCCGGCCTGCGCATCGACGTCCCCGACATGGACAAGCCGGCCTTCAACCCCGTGCTCGATACGTCCGTGCTCCGGGTCAATACCGGAGCATTCCCGAGCGGCAACATCTTGTGGTCGCCGCGCATCGGATTCAACTACGACATCGAGGGCGACCGGTCCACGATCATTCGTGGCGGCGTCGGCATCTTCAGCGGTCGGCCGCCATACGTCTGGATCTCCAATGCGTTCGGGAACACGGGCCGCGAGCAGACGACCCTGATCTGCGACGGAGCCTTCACCGGCACCGGCGGCGCCACGCTGGGCGACACCGTGCCGCGATTCCGTATGAGCCCCGACAGCCAGCCGACCTCCTGCGGCAACGAAGGACCAGGGTCGGTGTCGGCCGCGGCATCCGCGTCCTCGATCGTCTACTTGGATCCCAACTTCAAGTTCCCGCAGAACTTGAAGGTTTCGCTCGGGGCCGACCGCGTGCTCCCCTGGGGGATGGTCGGCACGTTCGACTTCCTGTACACGAAGTCGATCAACCAGTTCTACATCAGCGACGTGAACCTGCTGGGAGTCGTCGGTGGCTGGAGCGGCGAGGGCGGCCGGCCGCTGTACGGTGCGATCGCCGCCGGGACCGGCACCGCGGGCTCCGCGAGTGCCACACCCACCAGGCTCACGAGCAGTTTCCGCGACGTGCTGCGCCACGAAAACCGCAGCGCCGACCGTTCCTTCTCGGTAACCGGACAGTTGCAGAAGCGCTTCAGCGACGGCGTGGAGTTCGACGTGGGCTACACGTATTCCCACACAGAGGACCTGTTTTCGCTCACATCGAGCATTGCAAGCTCGAACTACCGCTTTACCACGCTCGACGGCACGATTGCGGACCGCAACCTTCGCACGTCCGCGTTCGACATCCCGCACAAAATCACCGCGAGCGGGACGCTCGACGTGAAGTGGGGGGTCCAACTGTCGCTCATCTACGTCGGCCAGTCCGGGTCGCCGTACTCGTACGTCGTGTCCAACGACATCAATGGCGACGCCTTCGGCGGCAACGACCCTGTCTACGTGCCGCGCAACCGGGCCGACATCTCCATGGACGGCAACGGGAGCGGGAATAGCCAGGGCGGCTTCGGCACGGCGGTGCAGCAGGACTCGGCGTACGCCGTCCTCGACAACTACATCAACAGCGAGGACTGCCTCAGGGAGCATCGCGGCACCCTGCTGCCCCGCAACACCTGCCGCAACCCATGGATGAATTTCCTCAACGCGCGGATCGCGAAGGTATTCCCGACGATCCAGGGTCAGTCGATCGAGGTGAGCGCGGACGTGTTCAACCTGCTCCATCTGGTGAGCGGCGATTGGGGGCTGATCCGCTCGACCTCCACCTTCGAGGAGGCAAACCTCCTCACGCGGACCGGCTTCGACGCGGCCGGCCAGCGGGGCGTCTACGCCCTCAGCCTCCCGTCGCGCAACCGCGTGGATACCAATGCCTCACGCTGGAGGGTGCAGCTGGGAGTGAAGTACACGTTCTAAAGCGGGAGTGCAGCATCCGGCGTTAGGTCCGGGCGTTCTTCAACAGCCACACCGCCGCTGCGCCGACGGCGAGGTTCGGCACCCACGCCGCGAAGCTGGGCGGCAGCACGCCCCCGGCGCCCACCGCCTTGGAGAGCTGGAACATCAGGAGATCGACGAACGTGGTGGCGAGGCACACGGCCACGCCCCACGCCGCGCCGCTCTTCGGGGTGGAGATGGCGAGCGGCGCGCCGAACAGCGCGATGATGATGCAGGCGAACGGGACGGACAACTTCAGGGCGCGCTCCACGCGCAGCTTCTTCGTGTCCGAGCCGGAGCGCGCCAGCGCGTCGATATAACGCCCCAGCTCGGCGTAGCGCATCTCGTCGGGCGCCTTGGGCTCGGCGAGCAGGTCGACGGGCGCCTCGCGCAGGTCCCGCGTGGAGAGCCGGTCGAACGTGAACGCCGTCTCGTGGCCCGGGCCGACCAAGTAGTGCACCGATCCCTTGCTGAGGGTCCAGCCGCGCGAGCGTCGCGCCGTGTCGTAGCTCGCCTGCGGCGCCGCGATCACGATCGTGGGGTACTCCGGCCCCGTCCCCTCGCGCTCCATGATCACGTCGCGCATCGCGCGCCGCGCCAGCTCGAGTCCCCCGATCGCGTACACCCAACCCCCGTCCGCCCGGTACACGAAGTTGTTGCGGAACTGGTCGCTGCGAATCTGCTTCTGGCCGAGCAGCTCGGCGCGCCGGCTCGACGTGACCGGCGCCAGCTCCGTGAGCCCGATGTCGACCAGCACGGCGACCAGCGACGCGACGAGCAGCGGCCGGATCACCCGGTGGAACGAGAGCCCCGACGCCTTCGCCGCCGTCAGCTCGGAGTGGCGGTCCAAGCCCCCCACCGTGAACACCACCGCGAACAGTACGGCGACGGGCAGCACCAGCGTGACGGTCTCGGGGAGATAACAGACGTACGACAACGCCAGATGACCTTTCGAGATCCCGCCGTTCATGTACTTCTCGAGGTTGTCAGCCAGATCGATCACGAAGACGAGCAGCGGAAAGCCGAACGTCGCCAGGAAGAACACCTTGGCCCATTCGCGCAGCACGTAGCGATCGAGGGTCGTCATCGTGTGTTGCCCGGCTTGCGGATGCGCCATACCCCGATCGCGCCGACCACGGCGCAGATCAAGTTCGGCAGCCACATCGAGAGGAACGGCGGCACGACGAGGCGGTCTCCGAGATTCTCGCCGGCGATCAGCCCCACGTAGTACACGGTGAATACCGCCACGCTCAAGCCGATCACCAGTCCCACCCCGCCGCGGTAGTAGCGCAGCGCCGCGGGCGCCCCCACCAGCGCGAACACGATGCACGCCGCGGCGATGGCGTACTTCTTCTGGATCTCCACCTCGTACATCGCGGCGCGCTGCTCCGCCGAGCGGCGGCGCTGCTCCTCGCCGGGTGGGGGGGACGGGGCCGGGCAGGCGGCGGCGTGGGGGTCTGCGCCGCGGCCGCCTTAGGAACGAGCCACGCCGCCGCCCGCCGCAGCGCGCGACAGTACAGGCCGACCGGCTCCGTGTCGGCCACATAGGGCGACGGCGCGGGGTACACCGGGACGAGGCCGGCGAGCCGCCGCAAGTCGTTCTGCACGGCGACGTCGACGTCCACACCGGCTCGGTCCGCTTCGCGGCGGGCCAGGGCGACCATGCCGCGCATCTCGCAGATCGACATCTCGCGGTCGCTCTTGTAGGTGTCGTGCTCGGTGCGCTCGAGCGTGTTGCCGATCCCTGCGACCCGCATCCGGTTGATCCGGAAGAACGTGCGGTCGATCTGCGTGGGATCGGTGCGATTGACCGCCTGGATGTCGCCATCCTCCAACGTGAGGTACAAATCGCGTCCGCCCGGGGTATATGCCATGCGACCCGAATCGGCGCCGATGATCCGTCGGCGCTCCGCGTCTCCCAGGTCGTAAATCGTCACATCCTTGAGTTTGTTGGAATTGGGGTCGATACGCGCAGCGCGCAGGAAGAACTGCCCGGGCACGACCTCGTTGATGACCTGTTCCTTCAGCGTGAACGACGGCTTCTTACGCTGAATGTCCACCTGTAACGTGCGGAGCCGGTGATTCGAGCGCGGCAGCACCTGATCGTTCCACAGGAACGAGAGCAGCGCGACCACCGCCGCGCCCCCCAGCACCGGGGTGATCACGCGCCCGACGCTCACGCCGCTCGCCTGCAGCGCCGTGATCTCGTTGTCGCCCGCCAGCCGCGTGAACACGTGCAGCACCGCCACCAGCACGGCCATTGGCAGCGTCACCGCGACGATGAACGGGACCGACAGCACGAACACCTCGATGATGACGCCCCACGGGAGCCCCTTGCCGACGAGACTGCCGAACTGTTTGGCGATCTGGTTGAGCAGCATCAGCGAGGTGAGGGCCGCGAGCGCGAAGCCGAGCGGGGCGCAATGCTGTCGCAGCAGGTAGCGGCTGATGGTGCGCACGGTAGGTCGCGCCATTATATTCGGAACTCCAAGTATCTACAAGGGATGCGGCGCCCCACCCTGGTCGGTTTCGTCGCTCTCTCGCTCGTCATACCCCAGGCCTACGCGCAGGATGCGGGTGCTGCCGCCCGTCCCGACTCGGCACATGCGCCGCGCTTGGTCGCCGCATTTCGCTGGGCGCCGCTCGCCGTGCCCCGCCACCCGGCGCTCCTGCTCGGCGCTCGCCTCGGTCCCCGCGCCAGTCCCGCCGTCGTGGCGGCGGCCTGGGAGCGGAGCCTGCGCGCCTCGCTGCCGTCCTTGACGCTGGCCGCTGCGGGGCCGGTCGCGCCGCCAGCGGCCGCCGCCCCGGCCGAGTCGCTCGCGACGCCGGCCTTCGCCGCCCGCCGCCCGATCCGCTTTCTCGGCACGACCGCGGACCTGGGGATGGAGCTCAACGTGCGATTCGAGCTCAAGGCGGACCGCTTTCAAAACCTGAAATGCACGCCGATCGAGCAACAGCAGGCGATCTCGGGGTGCCGGGCCGGCTTCCCCACCATCAGCCCGGTGCCCCAGTACGCGGTCCGCACCGCGGGCGTGGTGGGGCAGCGCCTGCACGTCAACGTCGACTTCGACAGCCAGCGCGAGTTCGACGCCAACAACAATCTCAAGGTCTGGTACGAAGGCCTCGAGGACGACATCCTGAAGCGCGTCGAAGCCGGCAACGTCACGTTTCGTGCGCCGCGCTCCCGCTTCATCAGTGCGGCGATCCCCGCGAACAACTTCGGCGTCCAGGCGGTGGCACAGCTCGGCAATCTCGAGCTGAGCGGAATTTACGCCCAGCAGAAGGGCAACGTCATCAAGA
Organism: Gemmatimonadota bacterium; assembly: GCA_003222135.1. GTDB lineage: Bacteria > Gemmatimonadota > Gemmatimonadetes > Gemmatimonadales > GWC2-71-9 > 20CM-4-69-16. The sequence continues at coordinate 13,213 of QHUM01000002.1, forward strand.
ACCGTGTGTACGACGTGGGCGCGACCACGACCCAGCCGCTCGATCGCGTGGCGCGCGACCTGGACTACGAGCAGGGACGGTTCTTCTTCGCCATCGATCCGGCCCTCGTGCCCGGCTATCCGGCTGTGGACATCCTGAGCATCGATCAGCTGGCGCTCCCCGACTCGCTGCGTGTGGGCAGCCTGCGCGTCTACCGCGTGCGGGCCGTGTCCCCGATTTCCGGCTCCAACCAGAACATCGGCGGCGTCAAAGCGGTGGCGTGCGCCCCGGGCGCTCGCGCCGTGGACTGCGGGACGCAGCGCGCCGGCCCGTTTCAGTGGGAGATCCTGCAGGAGGGGAAAGACTACTACGTGGACCCGAGCGGAGCCTGGTTTGGGCTCGCGAGCCGGCTCGACCAGAGCGACTACCTCGCGGTGTCCTACATCCCGGCCGGTCAGCCCACCTGCCGCGAAGGCCGGCGTTGCGTCGGCACGTTCCCCGTCGCCGCCAACCCCGACACGGCCGCCCCGCCCGATACGCTGCGGCTCGTGTACGATCCCAAGCCCGCGGTCACGGCCGCATCCCCGACGTTCCGGTTCGAGATCCGCAGCGCGTACCGCGTCGGCGGCGGCGAGATCACGCGGGAGACGGTGCGGCTCACGCTCACGGTCAACCAGCGCGAGAAGACCCTGACGACCGGCGAGACGTACCTCGCACGGCTCGGCGTGGCGCTGCAATCGGACCCCACGAAGTTCGATCAATACAACCGCGTGTTCCCCCGCACCCGGGACCCCAATCAGGGAGCGCCGCTGCGGGACTACTTCGCGGTGTTCCCGCACCTGAGGCCGTTCGCCGACTCGGCGCGGCTCGCCCCCGCCGAGCGCAACGATTCGCTGTACCGCACGCCGCGACCGTTTCTCGCCACCCAGGGGCCGCCCTCGGTGTTCGCGCTGCGGCTCGAAGCCGACGTGTCGGCCTCGGCCGACCGGAGCCAGCTGTCGCTCAACAGCTTCCAGATCCGCGACGGCAGCGAGCGGATCTACGTGGGCAACCGCCTGCTCACGCGGGACGTCGACTACACGGTCGACTACTCGACGGGCCAGGTCCAGTTCAAGAATGCCGACTCGCTGTTCCAGGGCGGGGCGGCCCAGGTGCGGGCGCAGTTCGAGGAGCGCGCCGCGTTCGCCGTGGCCCCCACGTCGATCTACGGCCTCGCCGCCCGCTACAATCTCGGCGCGCGCGGGGAGGTGAATCTCACCGGCCTGTTCCAGCGGGAGCAAAGCGCGTTCACCCGGCCACCGCTCGGCTTCGAGCCGTCCTCGAGCTTCATCGGCGGCGTCAGCACCGAGCTGCACTTCCAGCCGGACGTCGTGACACGGGCGCTCAACGCCCTGCCGGGGATCCATACCGACACGCCGTCGCTCTTGAACGTCTCGGCGGAGGTCGCGATGTCGCGCCCCAGCCCGAACCAGGCCGGCCAGGCGTACGTGGAGGAGTTCGAGGCGGATGCCGGGCGTTTCCTGTCACTCGCCGAGAACAGCTGGCACTGGGGCAGCATCCCGACGACCGCACGCGGAGTGGAAGCGTACGGCCTCCCCCCCACGGGGTTCGAGCGCACCGCCGCCGCGGCCCTCACCTGGCAAAGCCTGCCGATCGATTTCCGCGGTCGCGCGATCCAGTTCCTGCCCCAGCAGATCGACCCCTCCATCCGCGTCGTGGGACAGGCGCAGTCCGCCGAGCCCGTGCTGTGGCTCAACTTGAAGCCGGACACCGTCCTGGGCACGGCCGACGCGAACACCGGAGCTCCCAACTGGGTCCGCGCGCACGCGGACGGCACGCGGTGGCGCTCGATCACGCAGGTGCTCTCGCCCACGGGGATCGACCTGTCGCGCGTCGAGTACATCGAACTGTGGGTATGGGAGGACCAGCACCGCACGGCGAAAGCGAACCGCACCGCGCTGGTCCTCGATTTCGGCTCGCTGTTCGAAGACGCGCTGGCATGGGCCCCGGAATCCTTCAGCCACGCTGCCGGCGGCGGCGACACCGTGTACTATGGCCAGCGGTTCGTCGGGCTGGGGCGGCTCGACACGGAGCGCGATCCACTCACGCATTCCTGGGACGCGGCGACCAACGACCAGGGCATGCTGTCCGACCGCGCCACGGCCATTTTCGACTCCACCACCGGCGCACTCAAGGACACGCTGCCGCTGTGCAGCGCCACCCAGAACGGCGTGCTGCAGGCCTACGGATTCGGCGACCTGCGCTCCCGCTGCGGGCGGCACAACGGCTTCGTGGATACGGAAGACGCGGACGGCGATTTCCAGCTCGACTCCGTCGCGGGGGTGCGGACGGCGGAGAGCTTCGTGCGCTTCGTGTTCCCGATCGGGGACGAGCGCACCTATGTGCGCGACGGCGCCATGGTCCCGGCCGTCGATGCCCAGGGACGCCCCGACGGCGCGGCGGGGTGGCGGTTGTACCGCATCCCCTTCCGCGCCGACACGATCATGCAGGGCGCGCTGAGCCTGCGGCAGATTCAGAGCCTGCGCCTCACGATCGTCGCGCCACAGACGGCGCCGGCCGGCACGCCCAGCCCGCAGGTGTTCTTCGGACTCGCACGGGTGCGATTGGTGGGCGCGTCCTGGCTCAAGCGCGCCGACACGCCGATCCATGGGATCGCCGGGGATCGCGGCGTCGGGACGGGGGCCGTCGCCGCGTCGGTGGTGAGCACCGAGAACCGTGATCTCGGCTACACGCCGCCCCCCGGCGTGTTCGATCAGGCGGACCGTCGCGACGCGAATCTCCAGCTCGCCTCCACCCAGATCAACGAGCGCTCGCTGCGGCTGCTCGCGACCGGGCTCGAGACCGGCCAGCGCGCCGAAGCGTTCACGCGCTTCACCACCGAGGGCGACAAGAACTTCCTCAAGTACCGGAAGCTGCGCACCTGGGCCCGCGGCCGCGGCCCCGGTTGGGAGGACGGCGACCTGCATTTCTACATCAAGGCGGGAAAGGACCAGAACAACTTCTACCTCTACCACGCGCCCGCGCGCACCAGCTCGTGGGAGCCGGAAGTCGTCGTGGACTTCGATCGCTGGCTCGCGCTGCGGGCGCGGATCGAGCAGGCGTGGCTCAAGGGCGACGCGGCCCGGGTGTACGCCGGATGCCCCGATTCCACGCTCGTGCCGTTCGACTCGGCGTACGTCATGTGCGACGGGCCTTACATCGTTCACGTGCGCGACCCGGCCACCGCGCCGCCCAACCTCGCCGCCGTGCAGGAGATCGCCGCCGGCATGTGGCGGGTGGCCGACAACGTCTTCGTCGATCAGGCCGAGCTGTGGGTGGACGACATCCGGCTGAGCGACGTGGTGCAGGACGTGGGCACCGCGGCGGCGGTCGACGTCACGCTCACCGCCGCGGACGTCGCCGAGGTGGCGGTGAGCGTGTCGCGGCGTGGCGCCCAGTTCCGCCAGCTGGGGGAGGATCCGCGCTACCAGACCGACGGCGCCGCGAGCGTCGCCGGGACGTTGCGGCTGGAGCGGTTTTTCCCCGCCCACTGGGGAATCGCGGCGCCACTCACGGTGCGCTACGCCTCGCTCGCCAGCGCCCCCTTCTACCTGAGCGGCACCGACATCCGCGCGGACGCACTGCAGGGGTTGCGCACGCCGCGCTCGACCGCCACGAGTTATGCGCTGTCGCTCCGCCGCACGGCGCGGTCCACCTCACCTCTGGTGCACCTGCTCGTCGATCCGCTCGCCGTATCCGGCGCCTGGGCGAGCGGGAACACGCGCTCCGACCTGGCGCTCGCCACGGCGTCGAGCTATTCGCTCAATCTCGATTATACGCTGGCACTCGCGCCCCGACGGGCGAGGGGACTGCGCCTCCTGCCCACGGGCGTGCGGTTCCACTCCGGCCTGGCGGACGAGCGCGGCTCGCTCGCGACGTACGCGGTGCCGGTGGCGCGCGATTCGGACGCCGCCATCGTGCCGGCCCAGTCGCGGAGCAAGGTCTGGCGCAACAGCGGGGGTGTCGACCTGGTGCCGCTGCCCAGTGTGCAGCTGCGCGTCGACGCCGCGTCGCTGCGCGACCTGCGCGAGTACGGCGATTCCACGACCATCGGCCGGCTCATGGGCGCGGGACGGCGCTCGTTTCTCGGGCGCAACGTCGGCGTCGAGACCCAGCGCACCATCAGCACCTTCGTCGGTGTGACACCCCAGATCGGCGCGTGGCTGCGGCCGCGGGCGGCGTTGGTGACCGTCTTCTCCTTCAACCGCGATCCGAACGGGCGCGACCCGGTGCGCGACGTGGGAGATACGGCCGGGGCCTTCCACGTCCCTGCCGCGTTCGCCAACTCGCGCCGCGTCGACCTGGGCGTCCAGCTCGACCCCCAGCGCTTCGGCCAGCGGGCGTTCGGCGACTCGGCCGCCCTGACGCGGCTGCTCCGCCGGCTCACCAATATCGACGTCTCGTACAGCCGGGCCCAGGTGTCCACCTACAACCGGTCGCCGTTCCTGCCGTCGTTCGGGTACCAGCTGGCGCTCGGCGGCTTCAGCGGCTTCCGGCAGCAAGGCGGTCTGCTCGCCGGCTCGGCGGCGGACAACTGGAACCTGAACGCGGCCGGGAACGTGGTGCTCCTGTCCGGGATGCGGGCCAGCTTCAATTACCGCGAGACCGAGGGCGTGACCTGGGCGCTGCGCACCGACCGGCAGGTGCCGATCCGCACGAGCAGCCGGGAGTGGCCGTCGGGCACGTTCAGCTGGAGCTTCGCGCCGCCGCGCAGCAGTCTCGGACGCGTCCTCGCGGCGGTGAACGCGCAGCTGGCGTATCGGGCCGCCCGCACGGTGGCGGAGCAGCTCGGTTTCAGCGACGTGGGAGGCGGGGCGGTGACCGAGACGACGGAGCGCACCGTGCGCCCGCTGCTCGCGCTCACGTGGCGGCAGGGCATCTCCACGTCGTTCGACGCCTCGAGCAGCACGAGCGATCGTCTCAGCTCCGGCAACGTGTTCCACACCGAGCGCGACCAGCAGAGCGGCAGCCTCGGTTTCGCCTTCAAGCCACCCGCCGCGATCCTGAAGCTCAAGAACGACGTCCGTACGTCGGCCCGGTACTCGCACGCCGTGAACACCGTCTGCCTGCAGCTGGCCGGCCAGACGACGTGCGTCCCGTACGTGGACAGCCGCCAGACGCAGATGCAGCTTTCCGTGGATACCGACTTACCTCCCACCCTGAGCGCGGGCTTCCAGATGGCATACCTGGTGAACGAGGAACGGCAGGCCAACCGCAAGACGTCGCAGCTCGTGATCACGGCGTTCGTCGAGCTGCACACGAGCGTCGGGCGCATCCAATGAGCGTGCCTCCGCGCACCTCCACCACCCTTCAAAACCTCCACCGCCTGCTGCCGGTGCTCCTCATCGCCTGCCAGGCGCGGGGCAACACCAACCGGCCCCGCGAGTTCGACGGCACCCATGCGTTCTCGTACGTGGAGCACCAGATGCAGTTCGGGCCGCGCATCCCGAGCACCCCGGCACACGAGCGCTGCGGGGACTGGATCCTCGCCCAACTGCGCAGTCGCGCCGACTCCGTCGCCGTGCAGGCGTTCACTCACGTCACCCGCCACGGCGACACGTTGCACCTGCGCAACTTCCTCGCGCGGTTCCGTCCTGCGGCCGCGGAGCGGGTGCTGTTCCTCGCGCACTGGGACACGCGCCCCCACGCTGACCAGAGCCCGAACCTGGGGCAACAGCGGCTTCCGGTCCCGGGCGCCAACGACGGCGCCTCGGGTGTCGCGGTGCTGCTCGGCGTCGCCGACGCGCTCAAAGCCAAGCCTCCCGCAGTAGGCGTGGACCTGTTGTTCGTCGACGGGGAGGACTACGGGGACTTCTCCAAGGACACGGACGACGTGCTCATCGGCTCGCGCTACTTCGCGGCCCACCAGCCCCTCGGGTACCCACCGCTCTTCGCGGTCCTGTTCGACATGGTGGGAGACAAGGACCTGCGGATCGGCTACGAAGGAAACTCCCAGGCGTTCGCCCCGGAGGTCGTCGACCGCGTGTGGCGCACGGCGTACGACCTTGGATACGGGGGCTATTTCGTCCCGCAGGTCGAGAGCACCCTGATCGACGATCACGTGGCGCTGCAGAAAGCGGGCATTCATGCTATCGACGTCGTCGACTTTACGTACCCCTACTGGCACACGACCGAGGATACGATCGACAAGGTGAGCGCGGCGTCGCTGCAGATCGTCGGGGATGTGGCGGTGGCGTTGGTGCGGTAGGCTCGATACGGCGTTGCCGGGTGACGCGTTGCCCGTTACCGGTCATTCCCGACGAACCACCGGCAACGCCTCGTCGGGAACGCCTCATCCGGCAACGCATTATTCCGGCGCCCCGCGCATAGAACGGGTACCGTCCTTCGGGGGGCGAGGCGTTAGCGTGCAGCATGGACGACCGCCACGCTGCACTCCTGCTCGCCGGTCTCGCGTTGGCCGGCGCCGGGGTGCGTTATGCGCTCGCCCCTGCCGCGGCGCCGGGCGACGTGCGGCTCGCCGCGACCGACACGCCGCCGCCCCGTCATTTGCGGGAAACCGCGCGCACGGCCGCGCGCCTCGCCCGCCCGCTGCTCCCGGGCGAGCGCATCGACCTCGATCACGCCGACGTGACGGAGATCACGCGACTGCCCCGCGTCGGCCCCGCGCTGGCGCAGCGGATCGTCGCATGGCGTGACCAACACGGCCCGTTTGGCAGCCTGGCGCGGTTTGACAGCGTGCCCGGCGTCGGCCCGCGGCTTGTGGAATCCCTGCGTCCTTACGTGAAGTTTTCGGGTCAAATACCGCCGCCGCCTTGACCACCCCAGCGCCGATTCCTATGTTAGCTGGTTCATTTCCAACGAGTTGCATACGGCGACCGCAGCAGCCACCAGCGACAAGCTCGGCGAACTCCTCCTCCGCGACGGGCTGATCACCCTGGATCAGCTGAAAAAGGCATTGCTGGAGCAGAAGAATACCGGGATGCGTCTGGGGTACACCCTGGTCAAGCTGGGCTTCATCGAGGAGACCGAGATCTCCAAGATGCTGGCCCGGCAGTACCGTATGCCGGCCGTCGACCTGTCGCGATTCGAGGTCGATCCCAAGATCATCAAGCTGATTCCGCCGGACATCGCCGTGAAGCACACGGTGCTGCCGCTCAAACGGGAAGGGCGGACGCTCACCGTCGCCATCGCGGACCCCAACAACGTCACGGCGATCGAGGACATCAAGTTCGTCACGCGGTGCGACGTGTTCCCCGTGATCGCGGGCGAGTACACGCTCCGCAACGCGATCGAGCGCTACTACCAGCAGTCGGACGCGCAGCTCCAGACGCTCCTCAAGGACATCGAGGCCGCCGAAGACCTCGAAGTGGTCGAAGACTCGGTCGATGAGGACGTCAAGGCGCAGGACCTGGCGGACGACGCGCCGGTCGTGAAGCTGATCAACGGACTGCTCACG
>QHUM01000043.1 GCA_003222135.1 Gemmatimonadota bacterium
GAAGCGGTCTCCCCGGGGGACAGGCAGGCCATTCCAGCGTTCGTCTCCTTTGAAAACCTCGCCGTACTGCTTGTGGAACATCGCCGACTTGATCGACGTGCGGATGACGTCGTCGACCTCCTTGGCGGACGGCCAGATGTCCTTGAGATAGACGGGCTTGCCGTCCTTCCCCGTGCCGAGCGGCTCCGCAAGCAGGTCGAGATCGATCCGCCCCGCGAGCGCGTAGGCGACGACCAGGGGCGGCGAGGCGAGGTAGTTGGCGCGCACCTCCTGCTGGATGCGCCCCTCGAAGTTGCGGTTGCCCGACAGCACGGCGCATACCACCAGCTCGCCCTCGGTGACCGCGGCCGACACGGGTTCGGGGAGCGGTCCCGAGTTGCCGATGCACGTGGTGCAGCCGTAACCGACGAGGTGGAACCGCAGCCGCTCGAGGTACGGCATGAGGCCCGCCTGGGTCAGATAATCGGTGACGACCTTCGAGCCGGGCGCAAGGCTCGTCTTCACCCAGGGCTGCGACTGGAGCCCGCGCTCGACGGCCTTCTTGGCGACGAGCCCGGCCGCGATCATCACCGACGGGTTCGAGGTGTTGGTGCAACTGGTGATCGCCGCGATGACGACCGACCCGTGCCGCAGCTTGCAGTCGACCCCGTCGAGCTTCAGGTCCACATGGGTGGGTCGCGGCGGTGCGGCGACGGCGGTCCCTCCGCCGAACGGATGGCCCCCTTCGGCCTCCCAGTGGTTGCGCACGTCGCTGGGCGGCGCGATGGGCGAGGTGGGCTTGACGAGGGTGGGCAGGGCGTCGAGAAACGTCCGCCCCACGGCGCGCAGCGGCACGCGGTCCTGCGGCCGGCGCGGGCCGGCGAGGCTCGGCTCGACCGTCGAGAGGTCGAGCGACAGCGTGTCCGAGTACACCGGCTCCGGCGCGTCGGGGGAATGGAACAGGCCCTGCGCCTTCATGTACGCCCCGACCAGCGCGACTTGCTCCGGCGTGCGCCCGGTGAACTCGAGGTAGCGCAGCGTTTCCTGGTCGACCGGGAAGATCCCCACCGTGGCGCCGTATTCGGGAGCCATGTTGCCGATCGTGGCGCGGTCGGCGAGCGGCAGCGTGGGGATCCCCGGACCGTAGAACTCGACGAACTTGCCCACGACGCCCTTCTTGCGGAGCATCTCGGTCACGGTGAGCACCAGGTCCGTGGCCGTCGCGCCTTCGGCGAGCCTTCCCGTCAGCCGGAACCCCACGACCTGGGGGATGAGCATCGAGACCGGCTGGCCGAGCATCGCCGCCTCGGCCTCGATGCCGCCGACGCCCCAACCGAGCACGCCCAGGCCGTTGATCATCGTAGTGTGCGAGTCGGTGCCGACCAGCGTATCGGGATACGCCTGGGGCGTGGCCCCGGAGGTCGTGAACACCACGCGCGCGAGGTACTCGAGATTGACCTGGTGGACGATGCCGGTGTCCGGCGGCACCACGCGGAATCCCTGGAACGTCTGCTGCGCCCAGCGCAGCAGGGCGTAGCGCTCCCGGTTGCGCTGGAACTCGAGGTCGGCGTTCACCTGAAAAGCGGTCGGCGTCCCGAACTCGTCCACGATCACCGAGTGATCGATCACCAACTCGGCGGGCAAGAGGGGGTTCACTTTCTTGGGGTCGCCGCCCATCGCCTGCATCGCGTCGCGCATGGCCGCGAGGTCCACCACGGCGGGGACGCCGGTGAAGTCCTGCATCAGCACGCGCGCCGGCATGAACGCGATCTCCTCGTCGGGGAGTTTCGTCGGATTCCAGCGCGCCAGCCGCTCGATCTCCTCGCCCCGGACCGTGCGTCCGTCTTCCCGGCGCAGCAGGTTCTCGAGCAGGATCTTGAGGGAATACGGCAGGCGACCGATCGAAAACCCGCGCTGCTCCAGCACGTCCAGGCGAAAGATCTCGAGGGTCCGCCCAGCCGCTGCGAGCCGGGCCCGCGTGCCGAAACTGTTCGACGTCGTCATTCCACCGCCTTCACGTCCACGACGAAGTACTCGGTGTCTCCGAAGCAGCTCGTCGGAATGCCGATGTGCTGTTGGTACGTGAGCGCGACGCGCTTGCCCAAGGATTGGTTGATTCGCGCGGCGACCGAATCGATCCGCACCGTGAAGTAGAACTTCTCCGACATGGTGCCTGGGATCGACACGATGGCCAGCTCCCCTTCCCAGGTCTTACAGATCCAGCCCTTCTTGGAGAATTTCTGGACGTATCCCGCGCGCTCCCCCTTCGAGTAGCTCCACGTCAGGGCGCTCCACGTGTAGAGGGCGAACAGGACGATCGGCACGAGCACGACCGCGGCGATGATGAGCTTGGTCTTGCGCGTCAGCGTGAAGTTCACGCCGGGGAATCTACCTGGAAACAGTGCCACTCAGTAATCTGCCTCGTATTGCTCCGTCTTGTATGGCACGAACCCGCGCTTGCGGTAGTTCGGCAATGCGTGGGGGTGGTCGAGCGTGCAGGTGTGGAGCCAGACGCGCGCGGGCTTGAGCGCCCAGGCGTCGCGCACCGCACACGACAGCAGGTGCTTGCCGAAGCCGCGACCGATCGCGTCCGGGGCGAGTCCAAAGTACGCGATCTCCACCGAGTCGTCCTCCGGGACGCGGCGCAGCTCGTACCACCCCGCCAGCGCGCCGCGGCGGCGCGCCACGTACAAGGTGATCTCGGGCTGCGCCAGGTGCGCCCCGATCTCCGCGTCGGTCCAGTCCCAGCGGTCGCGCCAGTGGTACGCCTCGCCCACCGTGCGGTAGCAGTGACGGTACAGCTCCGCGGTGGGATGCGCGACGCGCTCGATGGCGATCTCCGGGAAGTGCCCGAGTGCGGACTGGAACTGACCGGGCGCGGTCAGCTCGAGATATGTACGAGTGGCCTGCATCGAGGTAATCTTATGTCGTCCCCACATCACGAAAAGCCATGACATTCAACCGCATGGGCACCGTCCCCTTGCCGCTGGCCCTGCACCTCGCGAGCTACACGGTGCTCGGCCTGTTCTGCTGCTTCGCGGGCGCGCTGAATCTGATCGACCCGGGCAAGATCCCTCACGGCATCATGTTCCTGCTGGTGTGCGGCTTCAGCTGGGGCTACGTGTTCGGCATTCTGATGGCGCGCAAAGAAGTAGTCATGCTGGGGTTCCTCGCGAGCGCCGCGTGGCTCGTCGCCGCGCTCGCCGGGGCGGCCCGCTTCGGCTTCGACTGGCGACTCACCGCTCTGCTCGTGGGGCTGGGCGCGTACGGGTTGGTGACGCTCGCGATCTACCGCAATCGCATTCTCGAGCACTGACCACGCGACTCAGCCGATGGTCGCGGCCGGCACCTGCTCCGGAGCGGCCGGCAGCTCCACTACGAACCTGGCCCCGCCGAGCGAGGAGTCCTCGAGCCACAGCTTGCCGCCGACCTCGGTCACGACGCGTTGGCAGATCGCGAGGCCGAGCCCGGTGCCCTCGTCCGGCCCTTTAGTCGTGAAGAACGGGTCGAAGATCCGGCCGCGGATCTCGGCCGGGACGCCGGGCCCCGAGTCCTCGACCACCAGCCGCACCCACCCCTCGCGCGCCAGCGTCGTGAGCTGAATGACGGCGGGGTCGCGGCCCTTGACCACGTGCTCCGCGTTGGTGACGAGGTTGATGACCACCTGCTGCAGCTCCTGCCCCAGGCCGAGCACCGCCGGCGCGGACTGATCGAGCCGGGTGCGAAACTCCACGTTGTCCGCGCGCAGCACGCGTTGGCGGATCTCGGCGACGTCGTGGACCAGGTCGTTGATCTGCACTCGGGTGGGCGTCGTGTCGGCCCGCCGCGCCAGCCGCAGCAGGCTGCGCACGATGCGGGCGGCGCGGTCCACTTCGCGGGTGATGGTCATGGCCGTGGTGTTCGTGTCGGGGTCCTTGCTCGAGCGACCGAGCAGCTCCGCCTCCATGCGGATCGCGGCGAGGGGGTTGTTGACCTCGTGCGCTACGCCGCTCGCGATCTCGCCCACCGTAGCGAGCTTCTCGCGCGCGATCAGCTCGCGTTGCGCGCGCAGCTCGTCGGTCCGGTCGTACAGGGCCACCAGCAGGTTGTCGCGTCCCACGCCCGACAGCCCGGTGATGGTGCAGTCGCAGATGCGCCGATCTCCGGTCGGCTGCGTCACGAGCACGCGCCCGTGCCAGGGCGCGCCGGTCTGCGGCCGGGCGAGCACCAGGTGGAGCGAGATCTCGCTCGGCGACAGCCCCAGCGCTTCGAGATGCAGCCCGAGCGCCTGCGACTCGTTCGCGATCCCGAACAGCCGGCATCCGGCCTGGTTGACCTGCTGGACCCTGCCTTGGCGGTCGACCAGGGCGAGCGGCAGCGGGCTCGAGTCCACCATCGCGTGCGCCCGCTCCGCGGCCGCCCGCGCGCCCGTCACCGCTTCGGAGAGCTCGAGGCCGCCGGCGATGTACGCCGCCACTGCGGCCAGGTACTGCAGGTCGACCAAACCGAACGCCGGCGGCGTCACGCCCTCCGTGCCGGGCTGCTCGTACCGGACCACCCCGACCGCCCCGGCGACTCCGCTCGACGTCTTGAGCGGCGCGATCATGGCCCCGCGCGCCGTGCCCGCGGGATTGAGGGCGGACTGGGCGTCGGGCTCGGCGAGGAGGTTGTCGGTGAGGAGCGGCTCGCCGCTGCGCACCACCCTGCCGGTCGTGCTCGTCGTCAGGCCGATCTCGAATCCCTGGATCTCGGCGCATTGACCGACGGTTGCCGCGATCCGCAGCGTATCGCCTTCCCGCTGCCGCAGGGCGACGAACGCGCCTTGCGCCTCGACCAGACTCACTACGCTCTGCAGCGTGTACTTGAGCAGCAGATCGCGCTCCGGCGCCGCCAGCAGCCAGCGCGACAGCTCGACCAGAAACGTTCCGAGCCGCCGCTCCCGCTCGAGCCCTACCCGGCGGGCCACCATGACCGCCAGATGCGTGGCGATCTCCAGCGCCGAGCGCACCACGTCGGCCGGGAAGCCGTCGGGCATGCCGCGCAGCGTGGCCCGCACGTGCCGTCCCTCGGCGTCATGGTAGTCGATGATGAACGGCTCGCCTCCCTGCTCGGGTGCACCGGCCAGGGCGGTCCCGGACTCGTTCAGCCCCTGGTAGTCGAGCTGCACGCGGGCGCCGCCGGCCCAATCGCTCAGGACGCCGGTCGCCACCTGCCAGAAAGCCCGGGTTTGCTTGGCGTTTGTGGCTTCGGTAAGTAACCGCCGAATGGGGTCTATCATCACGTCAAACTACGTCGAGCAAAGGCGTCACGGAAATACGTCACGCAACGACGTCGCGCAACGACGTCGCACACGGGGTTGCGGACGGTTCGGTGACGGTTGTGCTCGACCCCTCACGAGCGAGCGTGCCAGATCCATGCTCCGCAATATAGGGCGCGCGGCTCCAGGGAACCGGCCCGCGTTCTCCAGGTATGGACGCGACACTTGGTTTACTCGCCGAGCCCCGCGCCGGCGATCTGACCAGCACCGGTTCGCAGGTCCCTCCAGCGGCGGACGCCGAGCTGCTCGACGCCTATTCTCGCGCCGTGATCAACGCCGCCGAGAAGGTGGGGCCGGCCGTCGTCAGCGTGGAGGTGCGGCAGCGCGTCGAGCGGCGCGGTCGCCCCGCCCGCGAGATGCCGGGGCACGGATCGGGATTCGTGTTCACGCCGGACGGCTTCATCCTCACGAACAGCCACGTCGTGCACGGCGCCACGCGTATCGATGCGGCGTTTGCGAGCGGACGCCGCCTGCGGGCGGAGCTCGTCGGGGACGACCCCGATTCCGATCTCGCGGTGATCCGCGTGAGCCCGGTGTCGCTCACCGCCGCGGAATTCGGCGACTCGAGTACGCTGCGCGTGGGGCAGCTGGTCATCGCCATCGGCAACCCGCTCGGCTTCCAGAGCACCGTCACGGCCGGCGTGGTGAGCGCGTTGGGGCGCTCGTTCCGCTCCGTGACGGGACGCTTGATCGACGACGTCATCCAGACCGACGCCGCGCTCAACCCCGGGAATTCGGGCGGGCCCCTGGTGGACTCCGCGGGGCGCGTGGTCGGCGTCAACACGGCGGTGATCCTCCCGGCTCAGGGAATCTGCTTCGCCGTGGGGATCAACACCGCCAAGTTCGTGACCGGACAGCTCATCCGGCACGGCAAGATCCGGCGCGGCAAGATCGGCGTGGCGGGGCAAAACGTGTCGCTGGCGCGGCTCGTCGTGCGGGCGCACGGCCTCGAGGCGAAGAGTGGCGTGCTGGTGACCGGCGTGGACGCCAACAGCCCCGCCGCGCGAGCAGGTGTGCGGCCGGAAGACATCATTGTGGGGCTCGACGGCAAGCCGGTGACGGGGATCGACGATCTGCACCGGCTCCTCGCCTCGGACCGGATCGGCGCAGCGAGCACGATCGTCGTACTGCGGAAAGCCGAGAAGCTCGATCTACCGATTACGCCAGAAGAAACGACGACCTAGTCTTCTAGACTTTAATGGCGCCCGGGAAGCGCGCCGGATCGGGTGCGAATCCCGGGAAGATAGCGGCGAGATCCTTCGCGCCGAGGTGCCGCGCCAGGATCTCGGCGAACAGGTCGCGGAAATCCGTCGTGACGGCGACGTCGCGACCCTCGAACCGATCCGCCGGGTCGAGGCCGGGCCAGCGCCCGAGCATCCTGCCTCCGTTCACCGGGCCGCCCATGACGAGCATCGCCGTGGCGTGCCCATGGTCGGTGCCGCCGTTGCCGTTCTCTCGCACCGTGCGGCCGAACTCCGACATCGTCAGCACGACCACGTCCCGCAGCCGCTCGCCCAGGTCCTGGGCGAAGGCGCCGAGCGCCTGCCCGAGCTCGGCTAAGCGGGCGGCGAGCTGCCCTTCGCTCGATCCCTGATTCACGTGTGTGTCCCAGCCGGTGACGTCGGCGAAGGCCAGCTGCAGCCCCATGTCGGCCTTGATGAGATGAGCGATCTGCATCATCGCCTTGCCGAACCGGCCGCGCGGGTAGTCCGCGCCGTTGGCGGGCTGGTACTGGCCCGGGGTCACCTGTTTCAGCATCTGGACGGCCTCGAATGCCTCCTGGGAGGACGTCGAGAGCAGCCCCGTCGCCGAGCCGGCGTACAAATCTTCGAAGGCGCGGGTGAGCCGGTCGCGGGCCGCGGGCTGCGGCGCCCGCAGGCCGAACGCCTGCAGGTCGTCGATCGCGAGCGAAGGCGCCGAGCCGGCGAGGATGCGCGGCAGCTGCGGCCCGAATGCCACTGCGCGAAACGGCGTGTTCTGGTGCTCGCGGTCGTGCTGGCAATAGCGGTTGAGCCAGCCATCCGGCGTCGCCTTGGCCCCCGGAGTGCCCGACTCCATGTAGTCCTGGGCATCGAAGTGGCTGCGCGTCGAATCGGGGGACCCGATGGCGTGGATGGCGGCGAGACTCTTGTTCTCCCACCAGGGCTTGAGGGCCGCGAGCCGCGGGTGCAGGCCGAAGTGCCCGTCCAGGTCGACCACGTCGGACTCCGGAACGGCGATGCGCGGGCGCTCGCGATAGTAGAGCGGGTCCCCGTGCGGCACGATCATGTTGAGCCCGTCCACGGCGCCGCGTTGGAACAGACAAACCAAAATGCGGCGGTCAGGCGGACCGGCGGTCGGGGGGACGGCAAGAGCGGCTCTGGCCAGGAAGAGGGGATCCAAGCCGAGGCTGAACAGCGCCAGGCCGCCCGATTTCACGAACACGCGTCTCGAGATCGCCATCTACACTGCTCCGTTTCTTCCGTCCGTCCGTCCGTCCGCCCGACCGCCGCCTCACCGCCGTTGAAACTCCGGTCCGCCGATCGCCAGCCCGACCGCCAGGGCACGAGCCTGCACAGGATCGCTGATGTCTGATATCTGACGTCTGATGACCGCCTTCGTGTTCTCCGACATCGTGCCGCTCAACACCGCGCCGTTCGCCTGCGCGATCAGCTGCTCCGCATCCGGCGTCGCCGGCACGACCGAGTCGAGGCTCACGGTCACGCCCGGCAGTCGTCCGGCGGCGAGCACCACGGCGGCGTTCATCCGGTCGAGCAGCGCTCCGCTGTTCACCCACGCGTCTTCCCGTTCGGGATAGCCGTCGGGCGCCACGTGGAGATAGAGCGGCTCGCCGAGGCGGGCCACCACCTGGGCCAGCCGGGGGGTCGTGTCGGGGTCGCCGCCCACCGCCCGCGCCGCGCTTACGACGAACTCGAGCGGCGTCTTGATCTTGGCACGGACGTTCTCCGACGCCCAGAAATCGGGCGACCGGAAGATGGCGCGTAGCACCTCGCGGATGTCGCCGTCGCTGCGTTTCCAGGCGGTCACGGCGTCGTCCACGCAGCCGTCGGGCGGGTCGTCATTCACGAATCGCTGGCACAGCCGGCGGCTCACGTGGTGCATCGTGGCGGGATGGTTGGCGAGCAGCTTGAGCAGGCGCACGCCCTCGTCCCTGCCGTGGCCCGCGGGGAACGTCACGCCTATCACCACCTTCTCGCCGTAGTCGTGTGCCCAGTCATGGAACTCGAAGTCGCCGCCCTGCTGCGGTCGTGCCACGCTCCAGCCGGTGAGAATCCGCGCGACCTGGATCACGTCCTGCTGGGTGTAGCCGCCGTCTACGCCGAGCGTGTGCAGCTCGAGCAGCTCGCGGGCGTAGTTCTCGTTGATGCCCTTGGGCGCGCGCTCGAGCGCCTGCCGGCGGAGCGAGTCCGCGCGCATCGGATCGCGTCTGGGATCGAACAGCGGCGGGCCGCCGAACATGGGGCGCGCGCCGAACAGCGGCCGCGCGCCGAACATGGGGCGCGCGCCGAACAGCGGCCGCGCACGCAGCCGCATCGCCTGCGGCGACTTGGAGCCTGGCGCCACGCTCTCCCAGTTGTCGAGGTAAAACAGCATGGCGGGGCTCTCGGCCGTCGCGATCAGGAGGTCTGCGAACTTCCCCAAGGCGCGCGGCCGGATCGTGTGCTCGATGTAGGACGGCGTGAGGAACCGGTCGGCGCCCTTGGCGAGGAAGACGTTGAAATGATTGGTCCAGAAGTCGACCATCACCTCGTACAGTTGGCGCTCGGAGAGGACGGCACGGACGACGGCGAGCTCCTGGAACGCTCCCGCCAGGCGGCGACCTCTTTCCTGGGAGGAATCCATGCGCTGCGGTAGGGGCCCAGCGTGCTGCGCCCCTACGCTGTCCCGGTCGGCGTCGCCCTGTCGCCGCTGTTGCTTGCGCCGCTCTCGCTGGGCGTCGACGTAGATGCGCGCCAGCTCGCCCGAGTCGTAGTCGAGGATCTTGAAGCGCCGCTCCCGCGCCGCGAGCGGGCCGTCGTCGATCTTGCGGGGGGAGAGCTGCCGGTCGATCCACCGCATAACGCCATCGGCGGCGACGCGGTCCACTTCGCCCGGCCGAGGGCCGTAGGCGAGGCGGTTCAGGGCGTGCCGCGCGGAGTCGCGGGGAGTGAGAATGGGCGCTTGCGCGCGCGCTCCCACCGGGGCGAGCGCAGCGAGCGCCCCACACACGTACGCGAGAGTCCGGGTTTTCATACGGTTATATTGACGCACAGCCTTCGGGAGAAGTTAAGGTCGTGACGGTGCCACGTTTCACCCCGCACGGTATCCCTACGCGACGCAACAGCTTGCTGGCCGGTCGGGACGGGAAGCCCCCCACGTGGAACGAGCGGCTGCAGGCGCTCAAGTACGTGCCCCCGCTCCTCAAGTTCGTGTACGAGACCCACCGCGGCTACACGGTGGCGATCCTCGCGCTGCGCGTGGTGCGGTCGTTCGTGCCGCTGGCCGTCCTGTGGATCGGTAAGCTGATCATCGACGGGGTGATCGCGGGGGTCCGGGTGCGGGCTCAAGGCGGCGCGATCGACTGGTGGCATCTCGGCGGCCTGGTCGCCCTGGAGCTCGGCATCGCGGTGGCGGGAGAGGGCCTGGCCCGGCTGTCCTCGCTACTCGAGAGCCTGCTGGGTGACCTGTTCTCGAACCGTATCAGCGTGCGGCTGATGCAACATGCCGCCACGCTCGATCTCGCCCAGTACGAGGACGCGGAAACGTACGATCACCTGGAGCGGGCGCGGCGCCAGACGGTGGGGCGCATCGGTCTCATCGCCCTGTTGCTCTCCACGGGCCAGGACCTCATCACGCTCGCGTCGCTGGGCGGGGTGCTGCTGGTGCAGCTCCCCTGGCTCCTGCTGCTCCTCGTGATCGCGGTGCTGCCGTCTTTCCTGGGCGAGACCCACTACGCCGCGCTCGGTTATTCGCTGCTCTTCTCGTGGACCCCGGAGCGGCGGTTGCTCGACTACCTGCGCTACGTCGGCGCCTCGGACGAGATGGCGAAAGAGGTCAAGCTCTTCGACCTGTCGGACTTCCTGGTGGGTCGCTATTCCAAGCTCTCAGACGAGTTCTACGAGGCGAATAAGCGGCTCGCCGTGCGGCGGAACCTCGTCTCCACGCTGTTCGTGACCATCGGGACGCTCGGCTACTACGCCGCCTACGCGGTGATCGTGTATCTCACGGTGCTGGGCAACTTCACGATCGGCGCGCTCACGTTCCTCGCGGGCTCGTTCCGCCAGAGCCGCGACCTGATCCAGCGGGTGCTGCTCTCGCTGTCGCAGGTGTGGGAGCAGAGCCTCTATCTCTCCGACCTGTTCACGTTCTTCGATGTGCGCCCGCGCGTGACGTCCCGGCCCGGAGCGCGGCCGGTGCCGGTGCCGATCCGCCAGGGCTTCGAGTTTCAGGACGTGGGGTTCCGCTATCCCGGGTCGGACCGCTGGGCGGTGCGCCACCTCTCCTTCACGCTCGAGCGCGGCGAGCGCATCGCGCTGGTGGGCGAGAACGGGGCGGGGAAGACGACGCTGGTGAAGCTGCTGGCGCGGCTGTACGACCCGGACGAGGGCCGCATCCTGCTCGACGGCGTCGACTTGCGGGACTACGACCTGGGCAGCCTGCGCACCAACATCGGCGTGATCTTCCAGGACTTCGTGCGCTACGACTTCGTGATGAAGGAGAATATCGGCGTCAGCCAGATCGAGCGGCTGGAAGACGAAGCGCGGATCCGTGAGGCGGCGCAACGCAGCCTCGCCGACGCGGTGGCCGGGCGGCTCGAGCACGGTTACGACCAGATGCTGGGCCGCCGCTTCGAGGGCGGCGTGGATCTGTCGGGTGGCGAGTGGCAGAAGGTGGCGCTGGGGCGGGCGTATATGCGCGATGCCCAGGTGCTCATCCTCGACGAGCCGACCGCGTCGCTCGACGCCCGCGCGGAGTACGAGGTGTTCTTACGGTTCGCCGAGCTCACGAGGGGGCGGATGGCGGTGCTCATCTCGCACCGCTTCTCCACGGTGCGGATGGCCGAGCGGATCCTCGTGTTGCAGGGCGGGGAGCTGATCGATCAGGGAACACACGACGAGCTGGTGACGAGAGGCGGGCTGTACGCCGAGCTGTTCGGGCTGCAGGCGGCGGGGTACCGCTGACCGTCACCTCCGCTCGTCGTCTCCGAACGTGTAGCACCACGCCTCTCCCTCCAGCACCGTTTCACCGGTCTGCCGGGTCACCGTCATGCGCAGTCGGCAAACCGGCTTGGTCGCGTGCACGCTCATTACCTCGGCGTCGGCCGTGATGGTGTCTCCCACGTACACCGGCGCCGTGAACTTCCAGTTCTGACTCAGGAACACCGTGCCGGGTCCGGGGAGATCCATGGCCACGAGGGCGTGCAGCAGGCCCGTCGTGAGCCCGCCCTGCACGACCAGCGTCTTGAACTTCGTCTTCGCCGCGAACGCGGCGTCGAAGTGCAGGGGGTTGTAGTCCCCGGTGAGGCGCGCGTACGCCGCGACGTGCTCGGCCGAGAGCGTGAGCGTGCGTCGGGCCTTCTGGCCGACGGCGAGCGTCATCGACTCGGGCCGGGGGCCCCGCGCGACCGCTCGAGGGACGCTACGAAGGGCGCGAAGTACTGTTTCCACGCCGCAGCGACGGTGTGGGTGCCGTGACCGCGCGTCGCGTCGCTCGTCGGAATCAGGACGAAGCGGCCCGATTTCACGCGCGGCATCAGCCGCTCCACGATCCCGAGCTCCGGCGGATTGATCAGGTCGTCCGCGGAATTGATGGCGAGGACCGGGGCCGTGATGCGACCGAGATCGGGGCTCGGGTCGTAATCGCGCGACGCCGCGAACTGGTACAGCATGTCGTTCGCGTCCGCACCGGCGAGCCGGTCGCGCAGCCAGCGGGCGATGTAGGCGTCCGCCGAGTCACGCGTCGGCGCGGCGCGCTGCAAGGGGAGCGGGCTCGAGCCCATGAGAAACAGAATCTGCAAGGCGGCGACGAGTCCCGGCGGCTGCTGCACGTAGTCGCCGTTCCGCCACTCCGGGTCGCTGCGGATGTCCTCCATGATCATGCTGCGCATCATGCGGTTCCGGCCCGCGATCTGCGCGGGCGCGCAGGCGAGCGGGACGACGCCGTCCATGAAGTCGGGACGGCGCTCCGCCCAGAGCCACGCGTGCATGCACCCCATGGACGTGCCGAGGACCAGCAGCAGGTGATCGACGTGCAGCCCCTCCGTCACCAGGCGGTACTGCGCCGCGACCATGTCCCCGTAGGTGTAGTGCGGAAACCGGGCCTTGAGCCCGTCGCTCGGCTTGCTCGACCGTCCGTGGCCGATGTTGTCCGGCAGGATCAGATAATGAGTGGCCGTGTCGAGCGGCTGGCGGGGGCCGTACAATTCCCCGGCGAAGAGCGGCGACAGGAACTGGGTGCCCGACCCTCCCGTGCCGTGCAGAATGAGCACGGCGTTGCGGACGATCCCCCGCGCGTCGCGCTCGGGCCGTCCCAGCGTCCGATAGTGAAGCCGCAGCACCGCTAGGGTCTCGCCGCTCGCGAACCGGAAGTCGGCGATCGCGAAGCTCGCGGTGTCCCCCTGCAACGCCGCGAGGAGCAGCAGCAGCGTCACCGTGTCGTGCTGACCTGGATGGCGCCGTGCAGGTGACCGGGGCCGAAGCGGGCCTCCGCCTCGGACGCGCTGTAATGGCGGATCACGGTGGCGGCGTTCACCTGGATGGTCCGAAGCGTTTCCGGCCCGCCGAGCCGGCTCTGGTCGAGATAGACGACGACGTCCCCTTCGGCCTGGGGGCGAAGCGTCGTCGGATTGCGACGAAACCAGGCGGGTCGCAGCGCATGCAGCGCCTCGAACAAGGTGGAAGAGGTGGCGACCCTGGCCAGCTCCTCCATCGTCACGACGTCGCTCGAGCGGACGGGGACCGGCTCGCGGGCCGCCTGGCCGGCGCCGTGGCCGCAGCCGCCGAGCCCGAGCGCCGCCACGAGGACGAGCGGCAGGGGCGTCGATGGAGCGTACATTGCGTGCTCCTGCGCTGATTGTGGCATCGAACTTACCTGGCGGGGAGCGGAGGGGCGAGTCTGCTACGGTGTCGAGATGCAGCCTGATCGCGTGAGTCACGCCGCATCGCGCCTGCGGATCCTCGCGGCGGCGACGCTGTTTTCGACCGGCGGTGCCGCGTTCAAGCTGACCGCCTTCACGGGCTGGCAGGTCGCGGGCCTGCGCGGCGCGGTGGCGGCGATCGCGGTGCTCGTCATGGTACCGGAGGCGCGTCGCGCCTGGACCTGGCGCGCGGCGCTGGTGGGCGGGGCGTACGCCGTCACGACCATCCTGTTCGTCCAGGCGAACAAGCTCACGACCGCGGCCAGCGCGGTGTTCCTCGAGGATGCGAGCCCGCTTTGCATCCTGGTCCTCGGGCCCTGGCTGCTGCGCGAGCCCGTGCAGCGACGCGACCTCTGGGTCCTGGGCGTCGCGGCACTGGGGATGGCGCTGTTCTTCGTCGGCGTCGAGCCGCCGCGCGCGACGGCCACCAATCCCCTCCTCGGCAACATCCTGGCTGCCGCCAGCTCCGTGACGTTCGCGCTGGTGGTGATCGGCTACCGCTGGATTACCCAGCGGCCCGGGGGCTCGGCTGCATCGGTCGCTGCGGCCGCGGTGTCCGGTAACGTGCTCGCCTTCCTCGTGTCGCTGCCGTGGATCTTTCCGGTGGGCGGCGGCCGCGCCGTCGACTGGGTGATCGTGCTGTATCTCGGAACGGTCCAGCTCGGCCTGGGTTACGTGCTGCTGGCGCAGGCGATGCCGCACGTGCCCGCACTCCAGGCCTCGCTGCTGCTGCTGCTCGAGCCGGTGCTCAATCCGATCTGGGCGTGGTGGATCCACGGGGAGACGCCGAGCGCGTGGTCGCTCGCGGGCGGGACGCTCATCCTCGGCGCGACGGTGGTGCGGATCGTGGCGGAGGGGAGGGAACGACGTGCCGGAGTAGCCGCGTAACCGGCTACTCCGGCGGCACCGCGCTCAGCGGGTGCTGTCCTTCTTCTGTTGCTGATGCTCCTGATGCTCCTGATCTGGGTGCACGTCCTTCCGGTCCTGGCGCAGGTCGCGGCGGTCGGCGTGCGCGTCCCGTACGTCGTGGCGACGATCGCGGCGGTCCTGTCGCACGTCGCGGCGGTCGCTCCGCAGCTCGCGCCGGTCGTGGCGCGCGTCCTTCAGATCGCCTTCCTTCACGTCCTCACGCACGTCGCGCCGGTCCTGACGAATGTCCCGGCGGTCCTGGCGAATATCCCTGGTATCGTGCCGGATGTCTTTGCGATCGCCGTGCAGTTCGCGGCGGTCGTGGCGGACCTCCTTGCGATCTTTCTTCACAGCGGAATCACCCGCAGCCTGGGCGGCCACGACGGCGGGCACGCTCAGGGCAAGCGCCAGAGCGGTCAAAAGGGCGAATCGGCCTCGCATAAAAGTCCTCGGTAGAGGTTCACGGATAAGACTCGGGGCGCGGGCGCGACGTTAACAGCCTGCCGTTGGCTGCTGCGTGACCGGGGTCACACTGTGTGCTCGACGGGCCATCCGGGGGCATAGATTGTAGCCCTTATGCCGGCGAGCCGCTCCCGCCTCGGCGTGATTTTTCTCACGGTGCTGATCGACCTGATCGGCTTCGGGATCATCATGCCGATCCTGCCGCTGTACGCGCAGCGCTTCGGGGCGCACGGGATCGGCTTCGGGGCCCTCGTGTTCGTCTTCTCGGCCATGCAGTTCGTCGCGACGGCGCTGCTCGGTCGGCTGTCGGACCGGATCGGCCGGCGGCCCATTCTCCTGACGACGATGCTGTTCAACGCGGCCGGCTACGTGCTGTTCGCGTTTGCCCCCTCCTACGCGCTGCTGTTCGTCGCGCGCGTGATCTCGGGGTTCGCAAGCGGCAACATCTCGGCGGCGCAGGCGTACGTCGCGGACATCACGCCGCCAACGGAGCGCGCCCGCGGCATGGGGACGATCGGCGCGGCGTTCGGGATCGGGTTCGTCCTCGGTCCGATGATCGGCGGCCTCGCGGACCACTACCTCGGGCACTTCGCCCCCGGGCTCATCGCCGCCGGGCTTTCCCTGGTCAACTTCGCCTCGGCGAGCGTGATCCTGCGTGAGTCGCTCCCCGTCGAGCACCGCAGGGAGCGGCCGCTGTTCGATCTCGGGCACATGGGCGAAGCCCTGCGGCGCGAGCGGCTGCGGCCGCTCATGCTCGTGTGGTTCCTCGCGCCGTTCGCCTTCGCGGGGTACACCGTGGCGCTGCCGCTGCACGCGACGCAGGCCTGGCGCTGGGGTGCCAAGGAACTCGGCTGGCTGTTCGTCGTGATCGGCATGATCGCCGCGGTGGTGCAGGGATTTGTCTTCGGGCGCCTCGAGCGACGCACCGGAGCGCGCGCGCTGCTCGTCGTCGGGCTGTTCGGGATGGCGGCGAGCATCGCTGCGGTGCCGTACGCGACGACCAGCCTCCAGCTGTACGCCTTGACGGTCCCGCTCGCCTTCGCGAACAGTCTGTTCGCGCCGGCGGCGTCGGGGCTCGTATCCATCTACGCCGACCCGACGGAGCAGGGCACCATTCTCGGCGCCGCGCAGGCGTTCGCCGCGCTCGGCCGGAGCCTCGGCCCGCTCGCGGCGGGATGGGCGTACGACGGGCTCGGACAGCGGACGGCGTTCTTGCTGGCGGGCGCGATCATGCTGGTAGCGGGAGTTAGCAGTATGCAGTTACGGGATATGCAACAACTAGACGCGCAGACGCACAGCGGTGAACAGCTTGAGTGAACGGGAAACTCCACCGGCTGCCCTCGGTTCTCCGCTGTGCGTCTGTGGGTCTAGCCTATGCCTAGCCTATCCCCTGTTCTCCGTCTCATATTCTCCTGTCCCCTTGCCGGAGTTGCCTGCGCGATGCGCGTGTACAAGACACCGGAGATTCGCAATGTGGCGGTCGTGGGCCACGGCGCGAGCGGCAAGACCTCACTGGTCGATGCGCTCGCGTTCGTGGCCGGTACGAGCAAACGCCACGGCGCGGTGAAGGACGGCACGGCTCTCACCGATTACACTCCCGACGAAATCGAGCGCAAGTATTCCATCAATCTCGCCCTGGCGGTCGCCGAGTGGATGGACACCAAGCTCAACCTCATCGACACGCCCGGCTATCTCGACTTCACCGGGGAGGCGCTCGCCGGCGTGTACGCAGCGGACGGCGCCGTGGTGGTCGTCTCCGCCACGGGTGGGGTCGAGGTAGGCACCGAGAAGGTGTGGGACTACTGTGAGGGGCGCGGCATCCCGCGGCTGTTCTTCGTCTCCTTGATGGACAAGGAGCACGCCGGCTTCGAGCGGGTGTACGAGCAGATCAAGCGACAGCTCACCCCGAAGGTGATCCCGGTGGAGATCCCCGTGGGCGAAGGTCCCGACTTCCACGGGATCATCAACCTGTTCTCGAAGAAGTGCCACCTGTACAAGAAGGGGACGAAGGCAGGCGAGTACGAGGAGGTGGACGTCCCGGCGGAGTACGGCGAGCGGTTCGACCGCTACTCGAAGGAGCTGATCGAGCGCATCGCCGAGACCGACGACACGCTGCTCGAGCGCTACCTGGGCGGCGAGGAGATCGGACGGGACGAGGCGATCGCCGCCATGAAGGCTGGGATGGCGCAGGGTGAGCTGTTCCCGCTGTTCTGTGGCGCGGCCGAGCTGACGTACGGGGCGCGCGCGCTGTTGTCCAAGATGGTGGAGCTGTTCCCCGCGCCCCACGAGCGTCCGCCGCTGGAGGCGCAGAAGTGGGGCAGCGCCGAGCGGGTCACGCTGAAGGTGGAGGACGGTGGGCCGTTCGTCGCGCAGGTGTTCAAGACGATGTCCGAGCCGCACGTGGGTGACGTCACCTACTTCCGGGTGTACTCCGGTACGGTGCGCAACGGGCAGGACGTGTACAACGCCCCGCGGTCCGCGGTCGAGAAGCTGAACCACCTGTGCGTCAGCGTCGGCAAGGACCGCTTCGAGATCGCCGAGCTGCACGCGGGCGACATCGGGGTCGTGGCCAAGCTGCGCGACACGCACACCAACGACACGCTCTCCACCCGGGAGGCGCCGATCGTGCTGCACAAGATCCCGTTCCCGGAGCCGGTCATTACCGTGGCGATCGAAGTGAAGCAGCGCGGCGAGGAGGAGAAGCTGTCCAACGGCCTGCACAAGTTGCACGAGGAGGACCCCACGTTCCAGCACGAGTACAACGCGGAGCTGCAGCAGACGCTGATCCGGGGATTGGGCGAGCGGCACCTCGAGATCATCGTGGGCCGGCTGGCGCGCAAGTACGGGGTGCACGCCGTGACCACGAAGCCGCGGGTCGCGTATCGGGAGACGTTTCGGGGGAAGGCCGAGGGCCAGGGGAAGCACAAGAAGCAGACCGGCGGCCGCGGTCAGTACGGCGACTGCTGGATCCGCATCGCGCCGCTACCCCGGGGCTCCGGGTTACAGTTCGCGGACGAGATCGTCGGCGGCGTGATCCCGCGCCAGTATATCCCGGCGGTGGAGCGCGGCATCCAGGAGGCGGCGGCACGCGGCCCGGTTGCGGGGTATCCTGTGGTGGACTTCAAGGTGGAGCTGTACGACGGCTCCTACCACGACGTCGACTCGAACGAGATGTCGTTCAAGATGGCCGGCATCCTCGCGTTCCGGAACGTGAGCCCGAACTGCAAACCGGTCCTGCTCGAGCCGATCCTGGAACTGGCCGTGTGGACGCCCGACGAGTATCAGGGCGCCGTGATGGGCGACCTCTCCTCGCGGCGGGGCCACATCATGGGGACCGAAAAGGACGGCCGGCTCACCAAAGTGAAGGCGCTTGTGCCGGAAGCGGAGCTCGACCGCTACGCGACCGCGCTGCACTCGTTGACGCACGGCCGGGGGACGTACCGGGCAAAATTTCATGTCTACCAGGAAGTGCCGGCCGAGGTGGCACACAAGCTGATCGAGACGCGGAAGAAAGAGGTGGCGGAGGCGAAGGCATCATGAGACCGAGCGTTGTGTGCGCGCTGCTGGCCGTGGGCACGGCCTGCGAGCCCATGGCCAGGAGGCCTGCGACGTCTCAGACGCCCGGGACGCCGGCGGACTCCACGGCGCTGCAGGTGACGCCGGCGCCCCCGCCTCCCACACCCCCACCTCCAGCCGTCACGAAGGTCACGACCATCGCAGGATTCCTCAGCCCGGAATCGGTGCTGCACGACACCACGCAGGACATCTACTTCGTGTCGAACATCAACGGCAACCCGACGGCGAAGGACAACAACGGCTTCATCAGCCGGGTGCGGCCGGACGGGGCCATCGAGAATCTCAAGTTCATCGAGGGCGGCCGCAACGGCGTTACGCTCCATGCTCCGAAGGGGCTGGCGCTGCAGGGGGATACGCTGTGGGTGGCCGACATCGACGTCGTGCGCGCGTTCGACGCGAGAACGGGGGCCCCGCGCGACAGCGTGAGCTTCGCGACGCTGGGCGCCGTGTTTCTGAACGATATCGCGATCGCGCAAACGGGCGCCCTCTACATCACCGACACGGGCATCAAGTTCGATGACGTGGGCAACGTGCTGCACCCGGGGCCCGACCGCGTGTTCCGGATCGGCCCCGACCGGAAGGTGACGGTCGCGGTGCGGGGGGACACGCTCGGCCGGCCGAACGGAATCGCGCTCGACCCCGTGGGTAAGCGTTTCGTGATCGTCGAGTTCGGCGGACGATCGGTGCTCGCGTGGCGGCCGGAGGACAAGGCACCGAGTGTGATCGCCAAGGGGCCGGGCGGGTTCGACGGCGTCGTCATCGCCGGCGGCAAGATCCTCGTCTCGAGCTGGGCGGATTCCACCGTGTCGAGCTACGAGACGGGTCAGGAAGTAAAGCTCATCATGGGCATTCCCGGACCGGCCGACATCGGGTACGACGCGAAGCGAAGCCGCGTGCTGATTCCGGTGCTCCCCGCCAACCGGGTCGAGATCTGGCAGCTACCGTAGGACACGCATTGTAGCGACGATGCGACAGACTGGGGAGCCGGAGCATCTGCGATGTCGCGCCGGTTACGCCCTGCTGCGCCTTGCAGGGCGCACGCCTTTTGCAGCGATGCTGAGCACGTTCATGTTCGCCCCTGGTCGCACACGCCGCCCCCGGGCTCCCGTCCGCGTCCTGCTCGTCGACGATCACGTCGTCTTCCGTGCCGGCCTGCGCGCGCTGCTCGAGAGACAGGCGGGTGTTGCCGTGGTCGACGAAGCCGGGCGAGGGGACGAGGCCGTGGAGCGCGTGCGAACCGTCCGTCCCGACGTCGTCCTTATGGACCTGGCGATGCCGGGGCAAGGAGGGCTGGAGGCGACGCGCCGCATCGTCGGCCTGGGTACGGGGGCCAGGGTCCTCATCCTCACGGGGCTGCCGCAGGAGCAGCAATTGCTGGACGTGCTCGAAGCCGGCGCGCGCGGCTTCGTCGACAAGGCCGGTCCCGTAGACGACCTGACGCGGGCCATTCGAACAGTCATGCAGGGCCGCCGCTTCCTGGGGGCTGACGCGGCCCGAGTCGTGGTGCTGCAACGGTACCTGAGGGAGCGGCAGGTCGCGAACGCTCCGAAGAAACGCTGGGGAACAAGCGAAGGGGGGAGGGGCGAGGGCGCGCACCCCTAGCGCCAGCCGTTCCGGTGCCGACGCTCAGCCGACGAGGATTGGCTGCTCGGTCAGCGGTTGCTTGTACACGTAGCGCTGTCCCGCATAGTTGCGCAGTACGACTTCCTCATCCGTGACAGACTCGACGTACTCCGGGAGCAGCGGGATCTTGCCGCCGCCGCCCGGCGCGTCGATGACGAAGTGCGGCACGGCGAGCCCTGACGTCCAGCCCCGCAGCGCCTTGATGATCTCGAGCCCCTTCTCCACCGTGGTGCGGAAATGCTCCGCGCCCGCGACTTGGTCGCACATATAGATGTAGTACGGGCGCACCCGCGCGGCCAGGAGCTTCTGCATCAGGAGCTTCATCACCGCCACGTCGTCGTTCACGCCTCTCAAGAGCACCGTCTGGCATCCGAGCGGGACACCCGCATCGGCGAGCATACCGAGCGCGCGGACCGCGGCCGACGTGAGCTCGTCGGGGTGGTTGAAGTGCGTGTTGATGTAGAGCGGGTGGTACTGCTTGAGGATGGCGCACAGCTCGGGCGTGATCCGTTCCGGCAGGTGGCACGGGATCCGGCTCCCGATCCGGACGATCTCGAGGTGGGGAATCGATCGCAGGCGCCGGCAGAGCTCGTCGATGCGACGATCCGAGAGGAGCAACGGATCGCCGCCGGACATGATGACGTCGCGGATCTCGGTGTGCTCCTCGAGGTAGCGGAACGCGGACTCGAGCTGGGACAGCGGGATCTTCTCGGGATCGCCCACCTTGCGGCGCCGGGTGCAGAAGCGGCAATACGAGGCGCACACCGGCGAGACCAGGAACAACGCCCGGTCGGGATAGCGATGCGTGATGTTGGGGACGGGGGAGTGCGCGTCCTCCGCGAGCGAATCCTCCATGCCGTCGTGTACTTCCAGCTCCTGGAGGTCCGGGACATACTGCCGCCAGATCGCGTCGCCGGGAGACTTGATGAGATCGACCATCGCGGGCGAGATGCGGAACTCGAAATTCTCCGCTGCCTGGCGCAGGCGTGCGAGGTCCGGGAAGTGCTCGGGCCCGAACCTGGCGACGAGGGCTTCCAGGGAGGCAAGGCTCTGGTTACGCAGTCGTTCTTGCCAGGACGCCATGCACCAAGTCCTTGAGGTAGATCACCAGGTCGTCGGCCGGAGCGTAATAGCCCGGGAGCCGCGCCGCCTGAGCGTACCCGCGCCGCTCGTAGAAGGTGCGGGTCGGCGCGTAGTCGGCGCGCGACGACGTCTCGACGACGAGGAGCCGACAGCCGTCAGCCGTCAGCGCCTTCTCGACCGCGTCGAGCAGCTGCGTGCCGATGCCCTTCCCTTGCCACGTCGGCTCGACGACGATCCAGTACAGGTCGTAGGTGCCCTGCGTTCCCGGGGTGGGCCCCCAGCAGGCGTACCCCACCAGGTCGTCGTCTGCGTACGCGCCG
Organism: Gemmatimonadota bacterium; assembly: GCA_003222135.1. Lineage (GTDB taxonomy): Bacteria > Gemmatimonadota > Gemmatimonadetes > Gemmatimonadales > GWC2-71-9 > 20CM-4-69-16. The sequence continues at coordinate 21,365 of QHUM01000043.1, forward strand.
AGGAATCGGTAGTCGTCGTCCCCCGCGAGGCTCTCGTCGAGCAGCTCAACCGCGAGCGCGACCTCCTCCGGGCGGAAGAGACCCGTCGCTCGGGTGAGCCGTTCAAGCGGTGCGCGTTGCGCGCGCCCGACGGGGCGGAGCGAGCAGCTCACGGGCCGCGGTGGCGCCCTGCGCATCGCGCAGCGCCACCTCCGCGATGCGCCGCACCAGCTCCGCGTAGTCCCAACCTGCCGCCTTCGCCATGCGGGACAGTCCGGCGTCGTCGTTCAGGTCGGGGTTCGGATTCACCTCGAGGACCCAAGGACGTCCCTGGTCGTCCAGTCGGAGGTCCACGCGCCCGTAGCCCTTCCCCTGCATGACCCGCCACGCGGCCTCCGCCACCTTCCCCAGCCGCTCCGCGAGCTTCTGCGGAACCGCGGCGGGGCACACGGGCACGCTGCCCAGGTCGTCGGGCGATCCGGCTTCCCACTTGCCGGCGTAGGTGAGGATCGGCCAGGCGCCTTCCGGCATGCGGGCGAAGTCGATCTCGGCGATGGGGAGGGTGCGGGTGCCGACGAACCCGACGTTGAACTCGCGGCCCGCGACGTACTCCTGCACCAGCACTTCGTCGAACTGCTCCGTCATCGCGGCGACACGGGCGCGCAGCGTCTTGCGGTCGGCGACGACCGAGCCGCGGTCGAGCCCGGCGCTCGCGTCCTCGGCGGCCGGCTTGACGATGGCGGGCAACGGGAAATCGTCGTCGATCTTTCCCTGCGCGATGGTCCAGCGCGGGATCGGCAGACCGGCCTGCGCGAGCAGCGCATTGGCGACCGCCTTGCGACGGCAGGCGGCGATCGTCCAGAGGCTCGCGCCGGTGACCGGGACCCCGGCGAACTCGAGCGCCCCGACGACGTGCTCTTCCCACTCGCTCTTGCCGTGCACCCCTTCGCACAGGTTGAAGACGAGGTCGGCCCGCCGCGCCACCGCGAACCATCGCAGATCGTGCCGCACCGGAACCTTACGGACCTCGTGCCCCAGCGCGGCGAAGATGGCCGCGATCTCGTCCACCGCCTTCATCACGCCACGGATGTCTTGCGGGGTCCAATCGGCGGCTCCCGGGTCGTAGAGGATGACGATCCTCACGCGGTGGTCCCGGCGGCTTGCAGCGACCTGCCTTGCCGCGCCCCCGCGGTCTCCGCCGCGATGTCTTCCCCCGTCAGGCGCCGCCACGCAATGCGCACGACCTCCTGGATCAGCTCGTCGTAGCCGAAGCCGGCGGCGCGTGCGGCCTTGGGAAAGCACGAGTTCATCGCGGGATCGGGGATGATCCCGGGGAGGGGGTTGAGCTCGAGGATGTTCGGCACGCCGAAGCGATCGACGCGGATGTCGACGCGACACCAGTCGCGGCAGTCGAGGGCGTGGTAGGCGTCGAGGGCGGTGCGCTCGATCTCCGCATACAGGCCCGCCGGCACGAGCGCCGGGCATTGAAAGATCGCGAGCGGCGCTTCGGGCCGGTCCCACACCCACTTGGCCTCGTAGCCGTACACGGGCGGCGCGCCCGGGGGCAACGCCGAGAAATCGAACCCGATGACCGGCAGACAGTACGCCGCCGCACCGTTGCCGAGGATCGCCACCGTGAACTCGGGGCCCGGGAGGTAGGTCTCGACCAGCACCGGCTCCGCGTAGCGTTCGAGCAGGAACAGCGCCCGCTCGCGCAGCCGCACGGGCGTGTCGCATAAGTTGTTGCTGAATACGCCCTTACCAGACCCCTCAGCGACCGGCTTTACGAACACGGGGAACGGCAGCCGCAGCCGCTCCAAGTCCCGGGGCGTCTCGACGCACACGAACGGCGCCGTGGGTACGCCGCGGTAGGCGAGAATCTCTTTGGTGCGCGCCTTCTGGAGTGCCAGTCCGAGTGTCAGTGGATCCGAGCCCGTGTACGGAACGTTCAAGTACTCGCAGATCGCGGGCACCAGCGCCTCGCGACTCTGGCCCCGCAGCCCCTCGGCGATGTTGAACACGAGATCCGGACGGGCGAGTGCGACCTGCTGCGGGAAGGATTGATCGGCTTCGAGTCGGACGACGCTGCCGAAGAGACCGAGAGCCTGCTCCACCGCAGCGATGGTGGACGGGTCGTCCCACTCGGCGAACGCGTCGTTGGTACTCGAGGGCTGTGCGGCGGAGTTCGCGGCGTCCGGTTTCTGGTTGTATGCGAGACCGATGCGCATGTGGTCTCGGGTGACCTCCTACAAAAAAGGCCGCTGGTGCGGTCCGGGAATTGAAAACGCGCTGTCGGTTAGACAATACGACGCGTCGGCGCGATGCGCAATAGGGAAGGACGGATTTTTTCCCGACGTCGGACCTCAAACTTTGTGATACGCGACGCGCGCCGCTTCTTGTGTGTCGTCCGCGACGTAGATCGCGAAATCGGAGAACAGCGCGGGGGCTTCGCGCTGCAACACGCGCAGACACGCGATCGCCATTCGGCGGATCTCGAGCTCCGCGCCCTCGCCGCACCGCAGCTCGAGCATCGTGCGCCAGGCGCGCGCGTTTCCCGAGACGACGATCTTCACCTCGGTCGCGTTCGGCAGCACGCTGCGCGCCGCCTCACGCGCCATCTTCCGTCGGTGCACCTTGTCGGTGACCCAGCCGTAGCGCTCCATGAGACCTTCGACCGCGCGCACGTACGCCGCCTGCGCGTCGGCGACCACGCGCTGCCATTCGGCCTCGAGCTGCTCGTCCCCGATGACCGCGGGCGGCATGACGAACGCCGCGTGCGATTCGTCCACGTAGCGCTGCGACAGCTGTGAGTAGCCGAAGCCCGCCCGGTGGCGCACCAGCTCGTGCGAGCAGGAGCGCGAAATCCCCTCGATCAATAGCACGTAGACGGCGTGCTCCAGCACCGAGCCGTGTCCCTGCTTCTTGATGTTCTCGAGATACTCCGCCGTGCTGCGGTTGGCCGGGTTGTGCTGGCTCATGTAGCAGATCCGACCGGCGAATTCCGCGAGCCGCTCGCCCGGGGAGGAGTCGCCGCGCCACTGCACGCGCAGGTGGTCGGGCTCGAGGAACTCGGGACGGGCAATCAGCGTGACGTGGGGAGCGCGGAAGATTTCCATGGGCTAGGGGCTAGGGCTCGGGGATCGCGCCACCTGTAGCTTCGGCGTGGCCCAGCCGGCGGTGCGTTCGAGTTCGCGCAAGCGCGCGGCGATGTCGTCGGGAATCGGGGCCGCGTCCGGACCGACCTTCAAATCGGCAAGCGGCGCCCAGTCGGGCGAGGGGATTATAACACCGGGGTTGAGGATCGCCCGGGGGTCGTACGCCCGCTTCACGTCCCGAAACAGCGCCATCATGTCGCGGCCGTAGAACCGCTCCAGCAGGCCGGCGCGCAGGCGGCCGTCGCCATGTTCCCCGGACGGCGTGCCCCCCAGCCCGACGAGCAGCTCCGTCACCGTCGCGAACAGCCCGGCCAGCGCCTCGCGCCATCCCGGCACCGTCGTGTCGGGGAGGGCGTTCACGTGCACATGACCGTCGCCCGCGTGGCCGAACAGCGCCACCTGCACGCCACAGCGTTCCGCCGCTACGCGGACGCCGGCGATGTACTTCCCCAGGTGCTCGAGCGGCACGCAGCCGTCCTCCACGACCTGCAGGGAGCGCCGGGACGGAGGGAGCCGGGCGAGCGCGGGACTGGCGAGCTTCCGCACGGACCAAAGCTGCTCGAGCCCTCCCCGATCCACCGCCGTCGCGACGTGCACCGTCGCGGCCTTGAGACCGCGCACCGCGTCGCCCACTACGCCGCGCGCGGCAGCCGCGGTGTCCCGCTCGAACTCCACCAGCAGCAGCCCCTCGATGCCGGCAGGGAGCTCGAGTCCGTCGCGGCGTGCCAGGTCGAGGAACGTGCGGTCGAGCAGCTCGACGGCCGACGGGTTGAGCGCGATGAGGAACGGCACGGCCTGGCCGAGTGCTTCGAGGCTGCCGAAGCCGAGTGCCGCACCGGCGACGTCAGGGGGGATCGGCTCGAGCCGCCACCGCACGGCGGTGACGAGAGCGAGCGTCCCCTCGGAGCCGATCAAGAGATCGAGCTCGTCGCCCGACTCGGCATAGCGGTCCAGCGCGTAGCCGCTGGAATTCTTGCGGGTCTTGGGGAAGCGGGCCTGGACGAGCCTCCGCTGGTCGGGTGACAAGACGAACCGCTCCCCTCTCCCATCTCCCCGGGTTACCCTCCGCGCCGTCCCGTCCGCCTCGACGATCTCGACCGCGTCCACCCACGCGCGTACGCTGCCGCAGCGCACCGAGCGCGGCCCCGCGGCGTTGGTCGCCGTCAGGCCGCCCGAGGTCGCGAACGCGCCCGACGACGGATCGGGGGCGAGCCGCAGGCCGATCGGGCGGGCGGCGTCGCCGATCTGCGCCGCCGTGACCGACGCGCCCACCCACGCCGCGCGGTGCGCCCAGTCGGGGGCGATCCAGTGGAATCCGGGACTCAGGTCCACCAGCACGCCGCGCCCCACCGCTCCGCCCGGCATGCCGCTCCCCGACCCGCGCGGCACCAGCGGTGTGCCGGTGTCCACCGCCCAGCGCACCAGCCGCTGCAGCTCCTCCACGCCGTGCGGCAGGGCGACCCCGGCGGGGACGATCCGGTGGATCCCTGCCCCCTCGGAGTACGCGGCGCGGATGCGCTCGTCGGTGGTCAGGCCGGGGAAAGGAGAAAGGGGAAGCGCCACGTGAGGCACGGTGAAAATTACCACCCGCGCTGTCAGCTTGACACCGCCAGACGCCCGGGTGATGCTTGATCCTCATGCCCGCCGATGCGCCACGCGCCCAGCTTATCCACATCGAGACCGACCGCCGCTTGGGTCACGAGTGGGACGAGTGGGACGGCAAGCCGCTTCCCGGCAACGGCGACTTCTCCGCGCCTCCTGGACTGTTCTTCCGGGTCGCCGCTCTGACGCTGGTGGTCGGCTGCGGTGCGGCGGGGGCGTTGATCTTCCTGCTCGCCCCGCGGCTCGAGGCCCTGCTTCCGGCGCTGCCCGCGCTGCTGTGGGGCACGCTGGCGGTCGTCGCCGGCGCGAGCGCGGTGTGGTTCGCGCTGTTGCTCCTTTCCTTCTATGGGGGCGTGCTGCTGTTGCCGGGGCGGCTGCTGGAGCGGGGGCCGTACCTGCAGCTCATGAGCTTCACCTCCTCCCTCTCCCGCCTCGTCGGCAGGCGGGATTGGGCGGAGCACGCCGCGATCGACGTCTATAACGCCCTCGCCGAGCGCCGTCGGCGCAGCGTGGGCAAGGGCGAGCTGCTGGTGTTGATCCCACGCTGTCTCTCGAAGCAGGCGCTGGATGGCGTGCTGGCGATCGCCGGACGCTACGAGGTGCCGGTGTTCGTGGCGACCCGCGGGCAGCTGGCGCGGCGCGTGATCCGCGAGCGACGCCCCCGGGCCGTCGTGGCCGTGGCGTGCGAACGCGACATGACGACCGGCCTGCGGGACGTCGCCGGCAAGCTCCCGGTCCTCGGGCTCACGATGCGCCTCCCCAACGGGCCGTGCAAGGACGCCATGGTCGACCTCGACGTCATGGAGCGGTGGGTGAGGAGTTGGGTGTCCCAAAGCGCTTCTTGAGCGCCGCGACGAGAGAATCGGCGATCGCGTGCCCCGCGTGGGTCTTCGGCACGACTAACTCGAGATCGCGCTCGGTGCGGGACGGGTCGTAGCGCGGCCGCGAGACGGTCTCCACGGTAAGCTGCGTCTGTCCCGGCACGTAAGGATCTGCCCAGCAGCGAATCTTCACCGTGGCGGCGAGGTCGGGGACGTCTCCGGCGCCCCGAAATGACCGGCGGGATCGCGTGTCATACCAGGCCGTCTCCACATACCCGTCGCGCACGTTCACCCGCTCGACCTGCAGGCTTTCCGCCGCGACCAGTGTTGCGATCTCGGGCGTCACCCGCCCCGGGGGGGCATCGAGCACCAGCCGCGCGGCCTGCGGGTCCGGCAGGAAGTCGGGTCGCGTGGTGGCGGGAGTGCAGGCGACTAGAAAAAGACAAATACAATTGCGGATTGCGGATTTCGGATTGCGGATTGAGATGGGGCGGTCGTGGTGCACCCGGACGCCAGCGTTTCCAATCCGGAATCCGCAATCGACAATCCGCAATCGCATCAGTGTTTATGCGGCGGCGTGCCGGGGGGATGCGTATGGCCGGCGGGCTTCGCCGTGTCGGTGGGCGCTGCGTGCTCGTCCTCGTCCGCCTCGCCGGGGTGATGGTGGTGTCCGAGCTCGCGGTCGCGCATCTCGGTCTGCATCGTGGCGGCCGGAATCCCCGCCGCGTGGTCGAACACGAGCTTCCCGCCGATCCGCGCCGTCCAGACGATGCCGACCAGCCCCGCGAGGCTGAGCAGGCGCAGCGCCGTCTCCTCCACGCCGCCGAGTCGAGCGCGGCGCAGCAGCCGCCACGCCAGCACGACCGTGAAGATGCCCATCGTGACCAGCGCGAGCGTCTCGTGGGTTTCCATCAGCTCGTGGATCGCCTCGCCGTGCTCGATGACGTCTTCGGCTTCGAGTCCCGCGACCACGGCCACCCAGCCGCCGATCACGCCGGCCCACAGGGTCCAGAGCGCGGCCGCCTGAAGCGAGGCGCGTTTGGTGAGCCACGCGGCGACATCGAACAGCACCGTCACGAGCAGCAAGGCGGCGGGGAGGTCGTTTACCGCCGCGTGGAAGCGGGGCCAGTCGTAGCCGAACATTCCAATCCTCTGGTCGGTGGTGGAGCGTCAGATGCCGAGGTCGACGAGCGTGGGCGGATCGGCGGAGTAGTCGTAGAACCCCTTGCCACTCTTGCGGCCGTTCAGGCCGGCGATCACCATGCGCTTGAGCAGGGGCGGCGGCGCGTACCGCTGCTCCCGGTACTCGGCGAACATGATCTCGGCGATTTTGTAGGTCGTGTCGAGCCCCACGAAGTCGAGTAGGGTGAGCGGGCCCATCGGATAGCCGCAGCCGAGCTGCATGGCCTTGTCGATATCGGGCACGCTCGCGACCCCGTGCTCGACGGCGCGGATGGCATCGAGCAGATACGGGACGAGCAGCAGGTTCACGATGAAGCCGGAGTTGTCCTTCGCGGCGACGGGCTCCTTGCCGAGGGACCTCGCGAACGCGAAGGCGCGACGGAACGTCTCGGCCGAGGTCGTCACGGTGCGCACCACCTCGACGAGCGGCATCAGCGGCACCGGGTTGAAGAAGTGCAGGCCGACGAAGCGATCGCCGCGCTTGGTCGCGGCCGCCATCGCCGCGATCGTGAGGCTGGATGTATTGGACGCGAAGATCGTTGCCGGACCGCTCAGCCCGTCGAGCTCCTGGAAGAGCGCGTTCTTGAGCGCCAAGTCCTCCGTGACTGCCTCGATGACGATGTCGCAGGCTTTCAGGTCAGTAGTCGCCGTGGTGAAGCTGAGGCGCTTGAGCGCGGCCTCGCGGTTCGCGGCCGGAAGCTTCCCCTTCTCCACGAGCTTAGCGAGCGACTTCTCGATGCCGGCCCGTGCGCGGTCCCAGATTTCCTTCGAGACGTCGCGCACGACGGTGTCGTAGCCCGCGGTCGCGGCGACCTGCGCGATCCCGCTGCCCATCAAACCGCAGCCCAGCACGCCTACCCGCTTGATCTCGGTCATGGCGCCCCGCGTGTGCTCGGTGGTCTAGGTGCGGGGCCGTGCCCCGGGGATGTCGAAGGCCTTTCGCAATTCTTCCGCGATGCGCGCGAGGGCGTTGACCCGTGGGCCCGGAAGGGCGTGCTCGGGTCGGATTTCGCCGCGCTCGAGGCGATCGAGCACCTGCTCGAGGCCCACCTGAATCCGCTCGTTCTGGGCACGGTGGCGGCGGGCGACGAGGATCGCGGCGATCCCGAGCACCGCTCCGGTGGCGAACAAGATGGGTGAGATCAGCGCGATCGGCACGACGGCGCCCAGGGCCACCGCCGCAGTCGCCATCGCGGCGAGCGCGCCCGCACCGGTGAGGTGCGCCCGGCGCAGGTTCTGCACGTTCGCCACGAGCTGCACGTGACAGAAGCCCGGCTCCAGCTGGGTCACTCGGCCCGCCACTTCCGCCGGACGGGCCAGGGCGTAGGACTTGCCCTTGGCGCCGAGCGCCCGCTGGATCGACGCGAACGCCCCCACCTTGGGCTCCCAGCTGGTGCGGTCGGCGTGGCGGCGCTTCACCTGGAGCAGCTCCTCGTCCTCCATCCAGGCGCCCAGCGCCTTCAGGATCGCGGCGTGCGCGCCCGGAACCACGCGGGCGGCGGAGAGCCGCGGCGGTCCCGCGAGCCAGGCGAGGGCGCCCCGCCCCTGCTCCACGACGCTGCGGGTCTGCTCTTCGAGCAGTGCCTGCTGCAGGTAGCGCGTGGGGATGCCGACGTCCTGCCCCAGCGCGAGCAGCTCGTTCTTGGTCAGCCCGTCGCCGATGTCGCGCTCCGCCGCCTGGAGCTCGGCGGCGCGTTGGATGATCCGCTCGAGCGCCTCGCGGCTGATGAGCTCCGCGGACATCGTTACGCCTGGACCTTGCTCTTCTCGGGAGCGGCCGGGAGCGTCTCGCTCGAAGTCCGCTCCGGCAGCGCCGGGGGCGTCGCCCGCTTGGTTACCGAGTCGAAGAGTCCCTTCAAAAAATCGATCGGGATCGGGAAGAACGTCGTGGAGTTGTTTTCCGAAGAGATCTCAGTCACGGTCTGCAGGTAGCGCAGCTGGATTGCGGCGGGCTCCGAGCCGATGATGCGCGCCGCCTGCGCGAGCTTCTCCGAGGCCTGGAGCTCCCCTTCGGCGTTGATGATCTTCGCCCGGCGCTCGCGCTCCGCTTCCGCCTGCCGCGCCATCGCGCGCTTCATCTCGGGGGGCAGATCCACGTCCTTCACCTCCACCGCCGTGACCTCGATCCCCCAATTCTCGGTGCGCTTGTCGATGATGTTCTTCAGGATGTTGTTGATCTTCTCGCGGTTCATCAGCAGCTCGTCGAGCTCCGTCTCGCCCAGCACCGAGCGCAGCGTCGTCTGGGCGAGCTGGCTCGTGGCGTAGATGTAGTTCTCCACCCCGATCACCGCCTTTACGGGGTCACGGACGAGCATGTACAGGACCGCGTTCACCTTGATGGAGATGTTGTCGCGCGTGATCACGTCCTGCGGCGGGATGTCCAGCGCGACGACGCGCAGGCTGACGGTCTGCGTCTTCGCGAACAGGGGCGGCACGTAGATCAGGCCCGGCCCCTTCGCGCCCCAGGAGCGGCCCAGAAAGAAATACACCGCGCGCTCGTACTCCCGTAGTACCTTGAGACCTCCGAACAGGTACAGCGCCAGCACGCCGAGGACGGCCGTCACGATTACGTCCATCGAGAGCTCCTCCTCAGGCCGGGAAGGCTTCCACGATCACCGCCGCTCCCTGGCCGCCACCGATGCAGGCCGAGCCCAGGCCGAAACGCTGGTTACGCCGCCGCAGGGCGTGGAGCAGGTGGATGGTGATGCGCGTGCCGGTCGCAGCCAGCGGGTGGCCGATCGCGACGGCGCCGCCGTCCACGTTGGTCTTGGCGCGGTCGAGCCCCAGCTCCTTCTCGACCGCGAGGTACTGGGGCGCGAACGCCTCGTTCACTTCGATCAGGTCGAGCTGCTCGAGCTTCATCCCGGCCTTCTGGAGCGCCTTGCGGGCCGCGGGCGCGGGACCGATGCCCATGTACTTCGGCTCGACGCCCGCGACAGCCCACGCCACGAGCCGGCCCAGAGGCTTCAAGCCGTGCGTCCTGGCGAAATCCTCGCCTGCGATAACGGTGGCCGCCGCGCCGTCCACGATCCCGGACGCGTTGCCGGCGGTCACGAGTCCGTCCTTCTTGAAGTACGGCTTCAGGCCGAGCAATACCTGCAGCGTCGTTTCCGGTCGCATGTGCTCGTCCTTGCGGTACTCGACGATCTGTCCCTTCTGCTTGATGGGAACCGGGATCACTTCGTCCTGGAAGACGCAGGCATCCCACGCTTGTTTGGCGCGCTGCTGTGACGCGAGCGCGACCTCGTCCACTTCCTTGCGCGTGAGCTTGTACCGCTCGGCCAGATTCTCCGCCGTCTCGGCCATGGAGAGTCCGCACTGTGGGTCCTTGAGCGCCTCCCATAAGAGGTCCTCGAGCGGGGCGGCGGGGCCGAGCCGCAACCCCCACCGGGCGCCGCGCACCACGTGGGGCGCCTGGCTCATCGATTCGGTCCCGCCGGCCAACACCGCGTTCGCCTCGCCCAGCAGGATGAGCTGCGCGCCCTGCGTGATCGCCTCGAAGCCCGAGCCGCACAGCCGGTTGACCGTCACGGCGGGCACCTCGATCGGGAGGCCCGCCTTGAGCCCGATGTGGCGGGCGCAGTAGATCGCGTCCGCCGAGGTCTGGAGCGCGTTGCCGAAGACCGTGTGGCCCACCTCGGCCGCCGGCACGCCCGAGCGCTGCAACGCGTGTTGCGCCGCGACCGCGCCGAGCTCGATCGCCGAGAGGTCCTTGAGCGAGCCGCCGAACCCGCCGAACCCGGTCCGGACACCGGAGAGGAAGACTACGTCTCTATTGGAACCCTGGGTTTTCATGGGGGGAAGCTCCGCGTGAGTACTCTCAGACCGCGGAATATGGGCGCCAGGGCTGCTACGCGGTAGGCCGGTAACACGAAGCGGGAGAGACGGATATGCGCCGTCCCTCCCGCCCTAGCCCTGCGCTCAACGGCTCAGTGGATGAAGCTGACCCAGCCCATCTCGTTCGCGACGATCGCGTGGGTGCCGCTTGCAGTGAACCCGATGTAGCGCGCGTTCCCCCCGGTGCGGACGGAATCACGCAGCGCGCGCGTCGCGCGGTCGAGCACGTACACCTTGCCGTCCGCCAGCGTGCTCACGTACAGCTGGGCGTTGTCCGGCGTGACGGCGACGTCGAAGGCATTACGGACCCGCCCGCTGCCGATCGCGTACTCGAGGAACGTCGCGCTCCCTGATGGCAGGTCGCGCGCCAGGAGCTTGCTGCGCTCGATGTCTGTGGCGAACAGGACGGAGCCGTCGCGCGAAACGGCGACGTTCTGGATGCGGGCGCCCGTCACGACATCCGTGTGGACGATCCTGTTGTTGCGCAGATCCACGGTGCGGATCGTTCCCTCGTCTCGCGCCGCGACGTACATACACGGTGCGAAGGGATGGAAGGCGACGCCCGTGAGGATCATGCCGGCGGTCGGGATCTGCGCCACCACCTGGCCCGTAGCGGTGTCGATCACGTACACGCCATAGTAATCGGTGAGCGCGTACAGCCGGCTGCCGTCCGGCGACAGGCCGGTCGTGAGGATGCTGCCTTCCGGCACGGTGGCAGTGCCGAACGCCTGATTGGTCGCCACGTTGATAAACGTGACGGTGCCCGCGTCCTGGTCGCTCACGTACGCCGTCCGGCCGTCGGGGCTCATGCGGACCTGCGACGGCAGGTCCCCTACCGGGAACGGCGCCGAGAACGTGGTCGAGGGGAGGTCGGCGCGCACCGCGGAGGCGGCATGCGCCTGAGTGACATAGACCACACCCGACGGCGACACGGCGACGGCGAACGGCGTACCGTCCAGGGCCACCGAGTCCACCGACGCGAGGCCGGGATGGCCGAGCCCTCTCGGGGCCGTGCCGACGGGGGGTCGCAGGCACACGGGTGACCCCGCGTACGGATCCTCATACACGAAGTCCACCCACCCCATCTCGTTGGCGATGACGGCGTGCGTCCCCGTCCGGCTGAAGCCGATGTACCGGGCGCTCCCTCCGGTCATGATGGAGTCGAGCACGGCGCGCGTCGCCCGATCGAGCACGTACACCTTGCCGTCCGCCAACGTGCTCACGTACACCTGGGTGTTGTCGGGCGTGACGGCCACGTCGAACGCGTTGCGGACTCGCCCGCTCCCGATGGCGTACTCGAGGAAGGCCGAGCCCTGCGCCGTGAGGTCGCGCACCAGCAGCTTGCTGCGCTGGATGTCCGTCGCGAACAGCTGCCCGCCGTCCAAAGAGACGGCCACGTTCTGGATCCGGGCGCCGGGCACGGTGTCCGTGTGGATGACGCTGTCGTTGCGCAGATCCACCGTTCGGATCGTCCCTTCGTCGCGCGCCGCGATGTACATGCAGGGCGCGAACGGATGGAACGCCACGCCCGTGAGCAGGCGTCCCGTGGCGCTGCCGGGAATCGAATCGATTACCTGGCGCGTGGCGGTGTTGATGACGTACACGCCGAAGTAATCGGTCAGCGCGTAGAGGCGGTCGCCTTCCGGCGACAGCCCGAGCGTGAGGATACTGCCGGCCGGCACGGGGATGGCCGCGACCGCCTGGTTGGTCGCCACGTCGACGAGCGTCACCGTGTGCGAGTCTTGGTTGCCCACGTACGCCGTCTTGCCGTTGGGATGGATGCGAACCTGCGACGGGAGGTCCCCGACGGCGAACGATGTCGAGAGCATGGTGGACGGGAGGTCGGCGCGCACCGCAGATCCCGCGAGGCCTTGCGTGACGTAGACGACGCCCTTCGCTGACACCGCGACCGCGAAGGGCATGCCCGCAAGGGGCATGGTCGTGTGGCCGGTGAGAGCGGGGTGGCCGCGGCCGGTCGGCGCGGCGCCCACGGGTGGCTGCTCGCAGCGCGCCCAGGACGCGAGCAAGGACGTGAACTGGTCGTTCGCTGTCGGCGAGTTGCAGGCGGCGAGGACGAGGGAAGGCACACCCACTAAGGCCACACGACGAAGCATGTTACAATTTGTCCTGCGGTGGGGCGTCACGAGAAGGACGGCGAGCCAGGAGTCATGTGGCGTGCGCGCAACAGACGAGACGTCGCGTTACCGGACTAGATCGACCCAGCCAGCCTCGTTGGCAATCAGCGCGGTCCGCCCGCTGGCATCGAAGGCGATGCGACGCGGCTTGCCGCCCGTGCGTAGACTGCCGTAGACACGCAGTGTGGGGCGGTCGATCTGCACAACCCGCCCTGCGAACAGCAAGCCCACGTATATCACCGCCTCGTCGGGGCTGACCGCCAGACTCAGCGCTGCGGTGCCGAATTGCACCCTCGCGAGTGGGCGACCGGTCGGCAGGTGGATGGCGTCGAGCCACCCCGCCTCATTGGCGGCGTACAGCGTCAGGCCGTCGGCCGACACGGCCACATCCTGTGCCACACCACCTACTGTGAACCGACGGGTTATCTGCAGGGTCCGTGTGTCTACCTCGAGGATGAGCCCCACCTTCCATGTGGGGACATAGACCCAGCGACCGGATGGGTGCACGGCGAGCCCCGTGCACACCTGGGCGACCGGCATGGACGCTACCACGCGTCCCGCGTCGATCGAGATCGCGCACAGCCGATCCAGGTTGGTCACGCTGTACAGCTTGCGACCGTCGGGCGAGAGCGCCGCGCCGAGCGGGTGTCCCGGGACGGGAATGGTCCCGGTCTGCCGGGTATGGGAGAGGTCGATGACCGCGACCTCTTCCGCGAACTGATTAGTGACATACGCTACGCGGCTCGACGAGCTCAAGACGATTGCCGTGGGAGCGCTTCCCGTGGCGATGGAGCCGGTGACGCGGAACGGTGCGAGCGCGAGGCACTCGACTGCCGCTGCGTGCAGGCGCGTGAGATAGGCCGTGCCGTCCGCCGCGATAGCCACGTCGAATGGGCTGCCGCCGACGGGCAGCCGCTCCGAGAGAACGGCGGCGGGATGCCCGGGCCGAGCGCGCCGCGGTTCTGCCCATCCGGGCTCGCACCGCGCCCAGCCGAGCCGTTCCCGCGCCGCTGCTGCATCGGCCCCAGCGGAGGCGCGGGCCTGCGCCCCGGCGCGCGGCCGAGGCGTCGAGAAGGGATCCCGACACCGTTCGCGAAATCGCGCCAGCAGCGCCGCGAGCCCGGCGCGCCGGACCTGGGACCAGCGTAATCCGGTCACCCGCTGCACCAGGCGGTATGCCACCGCCGGATCCAGCTGCTCGCGCCGCGCCAGCTCGAGTAGGGAGCGGTCGCCCGCTTCCGCTTCGAGCATCCAGTACAGGACCCGAGCCCATCCAGCCAGCTGCTCGAGCGGGGGAAGGCCGTCGCGCCGCAAGCCGCGGGCGAGTTGATGGCGGTCCCGCAGCCCGACCCAGGCGGCGATCTCGCCAGCCGATGATGCATGCCCGTTGCAGCAGGCGAGGGCACTCACCACGGCTCGGCTCGTGGCTGACAGCGGCGGCAACGCCGTCTGGAGCACGTTGGTGAGGCGCAGCGGGGGCATCGATCAGTCCTTGCAGCCTGGTGTCAGAGCCAACGGGCTGCAAGAAGTGCACCCGAACTTACGAAATGGCAAGACCCGTCTCAGTACCCTGCCGCCATTCCGTCCTTTCTCGGATCCGAGCCGCCGGCGTAGCCCCGCGGCAGCCGCATGATCGCCTGCGCTCCGCCGAAGGTGACGGCAGCGTCAGGCGTCACATCGTGGCCCAACGCGGCGAGCGCATGTCGCACCGACTCGGCAATGGGCGCTTCCAGCGCGACCTGCCGCCCCTCCAGATGCCGGAACCGCGCCGCGTCGATCGCGTCCTGAAGATCCATCCCGAACACGATCAGGTTGAGCAGCAGCTGCACGTGGCCTTGCGGCTGCATCGAGCCGCCCATGACCCCGAAGCTGAGCCAGGGCGCCTCGGCACCGGTGCCGTCCGGACGCGTGACGAACGCAGGGATGATGGTGTGGAACGGCCGCTTCCCCGGGGCGACCGTATTCGGCAGTCCCGGCTCGAGCGTGAATCCCGCCCCGCGGTTGTGCAGCGCGAACCCGGTGCCGGGGACGACGACACCGGCGCCGAACGCATCGTACAGCGAGTTGATGAACGACACGATGTTGCCGCTCGAGTCGGCCACGGTGAGGTAGATCGTCTCGCTCGATGTCATCGGCTTCCCCGGCGCGGGACGGTCGGCGGCGCGGGCCGGGTCGACCAGCGCCCGGCGCGACGCGGCGTAGGCATCCGTGAGGAGGTGCGCTGCGGGTACGGTCATCGCCGCGGGCTCCCCCACGTAGTGCGCGATATCGGCGTACGCCAGTTTCTTCGCCTCGATCAGGAGATGCAGATAGCGGGCGCTGTTGTGACCGAGCGCCTTCAGGTCGTACGGCTCGAGGATTTTGAGCATCTCGAGCGTCGCGACGCCCTGACTGTTCGGCGGGAGCTCCCACACGCGATAGCCCTTGAACGTCGCGGAGATCGGCTCGACCCATTCCGGCCGGTGATTCCGGAAGTCGTCGACCGTCAGGTAGCCCCCGAGGGCATGGACGCGCTCCGCGATACGGCGACCGAGCGCGCCACCGTACAGGGCGCCGATCCCCTGCTGCGCGATGAGTCGCAGCGTCCCCGCCAAGTCGGGATTCCGGAACCATTCGCCGGGGCGCGGGGCTCGGCTCCCTTCCACGAGATAGGTCGCCCGCGCGCCCTCGTCCTTCCGCAGCTTGGCGACCTCGGCGCTCCATTCGGCGGAGATGATCGGGGTGACCGGAAAGCCGTCCTGAGCGTAGCCGATGGCTGGTGCGAGGGCCTGCGCCAGCGTCACGGTCCCGAAACGGCGGAGCAGGGCGTCCCATCCCCCGAGCGCACCCGGGACGGTGACGTCCTCGACGCTTTGCTGCGGCATCGTGGCGTGGCCCTTCGCGAGCAGCGCGTCGCGCGTCATGAGACTCCCGGCGCGACCGCTGCTGTTGAGTCCGTACAGCTTGCGGTCCGTGGCAGACCACACCATGGCGAACATGTCTCCGCCGATTCCGGTCATCGGCGGCTCCACCACGTTGAGCACGGCGGCGGCCGTGACCGCGGCGTCGACGGCATTGCCGCCGCGCTCGAGCACCGCGAGGCCCGCGGCGGTCGCGAGCGGCTGGCTCGTGGCGATCATGCCGCGCGGCGCGTATACCGTCGAGCGGTGCGCCAGCGTGGTGGGACGGGGAGGCTGCTGCGAATCGGCCGCTCGAGTCATAGTAAGAAGCAGGGTGACCAGCGTCAGGTGGCGCGTACGGGTCATGCTCCTAGTCCTAGGAGAGGCGCCGGGCGATCGCGTCCGCCACGTCGCCGGTGCGCGCGTCGCCGCCGAGATCCGGTGTTCGGACCCCCGCCGCCAGCGTCTCCTTGACGGCGCGCTCCAGGTCCCGCGCGGCGGCGGCGTGGCCCAGCTGCTCGAACATCAACGCGCCCGTGAGCACGGCCGCCATCGGGTTGGCGACGCCTTTCCCCGCGAGGGGCGGAGCAGAGCCGTGCACCGGCTCGAACAGCCCCCCGCGACCGGGGTGGAGGTTTGCGCTCGCCGCCAGGCCGAGGCCACCGACGAGCCCCGCGCCCAAGTCGGATAGGATGTCGCCGTACAGGTTGTTCGTGACGATGACCTGAAAGCGCTCGGGCTCGCGCACCAGCTCCATCGCGAGGGCGTCCACGTAGCGGTGCTCGGCGCCGATGCTCGGAAACGCCGCCGCAACCCGCTTGAACGTCTCCTGCCACACCTTGTGGGCCGGTACGGCGTTCGCCTTGTCGCTCATCGTGACGCGCGTCTTGCCGTGCGCCGTCGCCCACTCGAACGCCGCGCGGATGATCCGCTCGACGCCCCTGACGGTGTTGATTTCCTCGGCGACGTACCGCTCCCCGTCGATGCGGCCCTTCCCGAGATAGACGCCTTCGGTGTTCTCGCGAAAGATGACGAAATCGATCGGGCGGTCCGAGCGCAGCGGGGTCAGGGTGGGGTGCAGCAGCGTGATGGGCCGAAAGTTGATGTACAGGTCCAGCCGGAAGCGCAGTCCCAGCAGGATGTCGCGCGCGTGCTCGTTCCCCGGGACCCGGGGGTCGCCCAATGCGCCGAGCAAGATCGCTTCCATGTCGTCGCGCAGGTGACGGAACGCGCCGTCGGGAAGCGTCTCCTTGGTTCTGAGGTAGTGGTCGGCGGAATACGGCAGACGCTCGAGGTCGAGCCCGAAGCCGTGGCGCGCTGCTGCGCGCTCGAGCACGGGCAGCGCCGCGCCGATCACCTCCGGGCCGATCCCGTCGCCGGCGATCACTGCGATGCGATGGCGCTTCACTCGAAGCCGGTGGCGCGTCCGCAGCCGGCGCAGTAGCGCCACCCGACGTCGACTTCGCTGCCGCAGGCCGGACAGCGCAGCTCGCCCGATGGCGGCTGGCCGCATTGCGGGCAGAAGTTCACCTTGCGGCCCCCCGGGAGCGTCTCCCCGCAATACGGGCACTGGCGTGCCGACTCGCTCTGCTCCGCCAACTCGAACGCCGACCCCGCCGCGTCCCCCACCGCATCCTCGTCCGGCGCTCCGCCCCCCACCTCGGGCGCGTCGGGAGGTGGCGGGGAGGGATGGGTGTCGTGGGGAACGAGTGATGGCGGCGCGTAGACACGATCGCCGCGCAGGAAGCGCTCGGCGGCCAGACGGTTCAGGCTGAGCACCGCGTCGGTGAACTGGCGGAACAGGCCCGGATCCGGATTGACCTCTGCCGCCTCGCGTCGCAGCGCCTCCTGCACCTCGGGGGGATCGAGCGAGACGTAGCCGCGCTCGCCCGACAGCAACCGCAGCACGGCCATCTCGTAGTCCTGGTGGGTCGCGACCTTGAGCGCCGAGCGGTTGGAGCGGTACGGCACCAGCCGCTCGTACACCTCCGCCGCGGGGAACGGCACGGCGAGCCGCCCGGGCGCCTCGTCCGCCAGCACCCGCACCAGCCGCTCGAACAAGCGATCCAGATCGTCAGCCAACTGCGTCCTCTCCCTTCTCCCGTCTCCCCTCTTCCGTCATTTCACCACCACCACCCCTTTCATAAATGGATGGGGGGTGCAGTGGTACGGATACGTCCCGGGACGGTCGAATCGGTGGCTGAACGTGCCACTGGGGGCGATCGTCGGCGAGCCCGGCTCGGTGCCATCGAAGGTCACCGTGTGCTCGGCGACGTCGTCGTTCGCCCACACCACCGTTGCGCCGGCTGGGATGCGCACGGTGTCGGTCGCGAACTTGTACTGCGTGATTTTCACGACGGCGGCCCCCTCCGGAACGACCAGCTTTGGCCTGCCGCTCCCGTGGAACCACGGGCTGAAGCGCTTCAGGTGCAGCGGGATCGTGAACTCGAAGCCGTAGAGGATGCGGTTCGATCCGACCGGCGCGAAGCCGATCGAGGCTCCCTGGATCGTCGCGCTGGTCGCGTTACTCGCCTGCAGGGAAAACGTGTGCGGCGAGCCGGGGATGAGGAGGTTCAGCGCCACACTCCACGCCGCGCGTCCGTTGACGGGAGCGACGAACGATCCGAGATCCGCGCTTACGGCGATGTAGGGTGTGAGGCGAGCCACGACGCCCCCCGCAAGCGCCAGCTGGCGCTCTCCGGACGTGCCCAGCTCCCGAGCCACGCCGCGGCCGGCGCCCTCGAGGGTCAGCGCGCCGCGCGTCCAGTCCACCGCCACCTCGCCGTCCATGCTCTTCGCCAGGAGGTTGTAAGCAGGAGTCACCGCCACGGAGAACCCCGGCGCGCCCTCGGCTCCGACGGCGCGCCAACGCGCGAAGAGTTCCGTCTCGTTGCTGGACTGTGCCCCCGCTCCAGTGCCGACGAGGGACTTGGTGGCGAAGCGACCTCCCACCGCGACCGCGTGTCCGAACCCCGCAGCGAGTGTGAAGCTGGGATAGTTGATGACGCTGTGCGACGGGCCAGGCGTCACGTAGAAACGGTGCAGGAAGTTGAACTGGACGACCCCGGCGTCGGGGACCCAGGTGCCACCCATGTTCGGTCCGCGGTAGAGCAGCGACTGCGCAGCGAGCGGCGCCACAGTCAGCGAGACGGCGAGGACGAGCAGAGCCAACGATACACGTTTCATGACGACCCTCACGGTATGAGGACGTTAGATCGACGTGGCCTTACATTCGCAATCCGAAATCCGCAATCCGCAATCCGCAATTTTGATCACCGCCACTCGCCCACCCACCGGTCATACAGCACCGGGACGATGCCGGTCTGCGCGAGCACTTCGATGCCGGACGGGTCGCGGTAGGCCTTGCGATAGAACACGTGCGTGACGCCCGAGTTGATGATCAGCTTGGCGCACATCACGCACGGCGAGGCGCTGATGAAGACCACTTTGTCGCGCACGCTCCCCGGCGCCTTGACGAGCGCATTCATCTCTGAATGAATGCAGCCGCAGCTCCCCGGCACGGAAGAATCACAGCGGTTGGGGAGGCCGCGGGCGTTCCCGTTGTAGCCGATCGCGAGCACGTTCTCGAGCAGCTGGTCGGTCACCACCGTCCCGACGCGCAGCCGCGCGCAGGTGGAGCGCTTGGCAAGCTCCTCGGCCATCCGCATATAAACCTCGTACAGCGGAATGCGGTCAACCGGTGGGACCGACGCACCGTTGGGGAGCAGGTTCAGGACGTGGGTGTTGGCGGCGACGCCGTCTTTAGGCACGCTCATGCAGCTCTTGATCGGGATCGTAGTCGGTGTAGCGTCCCCGCGCCCGTCGCTGTGCCAGCCAGGTATCGAAGCCCGATGGTAAGAGACCGTTGGAGCGCTCCTGCCGCTCCGCGGCGCGGATGGCGAGGTCGTTGGCGTACTCGTTCTTGGGATTGTCGTTGTGGCCGCGGACCCAGCGCCACTCGATCGTGTGCCCGGCGGCCGCCTGCACCAGCTTTTGCCACAGCGCCAGATTCTCGACCGCGCCGCCCTTGCGGCGCCAGCCGCGCGCCACCCAGCCGGGGACCCATTCGTTCATCCCCTTGATCAGGTATTCGGAATCGGACACGTAGGTGACGTGGGCGGTCCGCCACTGGCGATGTAGCCACTCGAGCGTGGCGATGGCGCCCGCGAGCGCCATACGATTGTTGGTGGTGTCGGGGGCGCATTCGTAGAAGTCCCAGCGCGCCACGCTGTCGCCGGCGGGCGCTTCGATCAGCGCGGCGTTGCCGCCGGGGTTGGGCGGCTCCGTGCCGTTGCCGAGGCAGCTCTCGTCGGCGTGCACGAGGACGTGGATCGGCGGCGTCTTATCGGGCATCTAGGGCTGGATCACCACCGGGATGTCGGTGTGGCGTAGGATCTCTTCGGCGTGAGACACGACGACGGCGCTGGGGCGGCCGTGCTGGTGGCTCAAGTGGGCCCCGGCGAACAGCGCGTCGCACCGGGTGCGCTTGATCACCCGGGCCACCACTTCGCCGGGGGTGCCGGGCTCGACGTGCGTCACGAACGGCACCCGCTGCATCGAGAGCAGCGCTTCCGCGACGCCGACCACCTGCAGACCGGCGTCGCGGTCCGCGGCGGCGTGGATCAGATGGATCGTGCTCCCGACCACGGTGGCGAAGCGCGCGGCGAGCTCGAGGGCGCGCTGGCTCGTCTCGCGCCCGTCGAACGCGAGCGCGCAGGAGGTCATGGGTGACGGCAGCCCGCCGCACACGATCACGCAACGCTCGGCGATCTTGATGAGCGACACGACCGTGGGACCGAGCGCGGCGCCTTTGGTGGTGACGCCGCGGCGGCCGACGAGCACCGCATCGGCCGCCTT
Source organism: Gemmatimonadota bacterium (assembly GCA_003222135.1). Classification (GTDB taxonomy): domain Bacteria; phylum Gemmatimonadota; class Gemmatimonadetes; order Gemmatimonadales; family GWC2-71-9; genus 20CM-4-69-16. The sequence continues at coordinate 41,812 of QHUM01000043.1, forward strand.
CGCCAGCTCGGCCAGCTCGACGTCGGGCTCGCCCTCGCGCTCGACGATCTCGGCGCGCAGCCCCGCCGTGACGAGCCGCTCGCGGGCGCGGTCCAGCATCGCCGCCCCGTTGGCGGAGCGCCCATTCCGCTCCCGCACGTACGCGACGACCACCGTGCTGCCGAACCGCTGGGCCAGCATCACCGCCTGCTCGAACCCCGCGTCCGCCCGCGGGCTGCCGTCCAGCCCCACCAGCAGTCGAGTGAACACGCCTACGGCAGCACGGCGAAGGATTCGAGCTCGCGCAGCGGGAAGTCCAGGATTTCCCCCGTCATCGGAAGCCTCCCCTGAAGCGCTTCCTCGCGCTCCCCGGTATCGAGCCGCTCGGCCACGACGACATATTCGGTGCCGCGCCGCCGGAGCGCTACCCGGCGCCGGTCCCGGACTGCCCGTTCCAACGCGTCGAGCGCGTCCGGGGTGAGGCTGGTGAACTCGCGGATCGTCGCCACGGGCTCGGAGCTACCCCACCGCCACTCGACCGGAAGGCCCAGCGACCACCCGCCCGATGACCGCCGCGGCGGGCGCCTGCTCCCGCTCGAGCGCGGCAACGAGCGCTTCCGCGCTGCCGGGCGCCGCCGCGATCAGCAGTCCGCCCGATGTCTGCGCGTCGCTCAACAGCACGCGGGTCGTCTCGTCTACGCCCGCGGCGAAGCTCACCGAGTCGGCGAGGCTCGCCAGGTTGCGCTGGGTGCCGCCGGGGACGGCGCCGCGGGCCGCCATGTCGCGGGCGTGCGGCAAGAGCGGCACCGCCCGTGCCGTGACCTCCGCCGCCGCGCCGCTCGCCTCGAGCAGGCTGTGAAGGTGGCCCAGCAGCCCGAACCCCGTCACGTCGGTCGCCGCGTGGACGCCGACGGCCAGCATCGCGCGGGCCGCGGCCGCGTTGAGGGTCGTCATCACCGCCACCGCGGACGCGAGCTCCGCCTCTGAGAGAAGATCGCGCTTCAACGCGGTCGTCAGGACGCCCGTGCCGATCGGCTTGGTCAGCACCAGCGCGTCGCCCGGTCGTGCGCCCGCGTTGGTGACGATCCGGTCGGGGTGCACCTCGCCGACCACCGCCATGCCGTATTTCGGCTCCGGGTCGTCGATGGAATGGCCACCCAGCACGAACGCGCCCGCGGCGCGTGCGACGTCGGCCCCGCCGCGCAGCACCTCGCCCAGCACGTCGTACGGGATCACGTCGCGCGGCCAGCCCACCAGGTTCAGGGCGACGAGCGGCGTGGCGCCCATGGCGTAGATGTCGGAGAAGGCGTTCGCGGCGGCGATGCGCCCGAAGTCGTACGGATCGTCCACGATGGGCGTGAAGAAGTCCACCGTCGCCACGATCGCGCGGTCGGCCGACAGCCGAAACACGGCGGCGTCGTCGCGGGTGGCGGCGTCGACGAGGATCCGAGGATCCGTCGCGGCGGGCACGTGACGCAGGACCTGCGCCAGCTCGGCGGGGCCGAGCTTGCAGGCTCAGCCCGCGCCGTGCGAGTAGCGCGTCAGCCGGACGGCGGTCATGGGTTCGGGGGACATGGAGCTACCGAAGATACCCTATCCGAGTCTCCAGGCGAGAATACCGCCCGCCGCCACGTAGCGGGCCACGTCGAGCGATGCGTGCGCGAGCAGCGCGCGCCGGCGTGGCGGCTCCACGTACTGCAGCATGACGAGACGCCGCGGGAACGCGACGAGGAGTCCGACCAGGAAGAACAGCAGCCACCAGCCACCCGCACCCAGGGAGTCGAACCACAGCGACGCGAACAGCGTCACTACTACGGCCTCGGCGAGGCGCCACCCGATCTCCCAGCGGTTGAACGACCATGCGACGGCGTGCTGGCCGATCGTCTGGTCCCAGCGGTATCCGAGCGGCGGCGCGACGGCGAACAGGATGGCTACCGGCAGCCAGGCGGCGACGAGCCGACCGAGGGTCACCGCCCGCGGCGCGCGGGCGGCACATAGCCCGGGCCCCGCAACCCGCGCCCCGGCCGCGCCGCCGTGATCGCACCGTGGTCCAGCACCTTCTGCCCGTTCACGAACACGTACACGAACCCCACGGACGGCTGGTGCGGCCGCTCGAAGGTCGCCCGGTCGGCCACGGTGTTGGGGTCGAAGACCGTGATGTCGGCGGCCATGCCGGGCGCGAGCAGGCCGCGGTCCTTGAGCCCCACGCGCTGCGCGGCGAGCGACGTCATCTTCCGCACGGCAAACTCGAGCGGGAACAGCTTGAGCTCGCGCACGTAGTGGCCGAGGATCCGCGCGAACGTGCCGTAGGCGCGGGGGTGAGCGGACTGCGTGCCGAGCGGCCCGTCGGGCGCCACGCCGCCGAAGTCCGTGTTCACGGCCACCCACCACGTTTGCATCGCGGCCTGCACGTCGGGCTCGCTCATCACGAAATACACGGCGTCGGTGCGATGGCCGCCCTCGGCCTGGACGATGTCGAACACCGTTTCGACGGGATCCCGGCGCCGCGCCGCCGCGATCTCGCTGATCCGCTTGCCCTGGAGATAGCGCAGCGAGTCCTGGAATGTCCCCGTGATCAACACCCCCGCGCCGCCCCCCGCCTCGTAGAAGAAGCTCTCGGCGCCCCCCTTGGGGTGCGCCATCTCGTCGTGCAGGCGCGCCCGCGTCTTGGGGTCGCGCAGCCGCACCAGCAGCGAGTCCCACCCGCCGCTCTCCGCCCACGTGGGGATCGACGCGTCGAGTGCGGTCGCCGCCGCCACGTAGGGGTACTGGTCCGCCGTGACGTCGAGCCCGGTGGCGCGCGCCGAATCGATGCGGGCGAGCACGCGGCGCATTCGCCCCCAGCTGTTGCGTCCCGAGACCTTGAGGTGCGACACCTCGGCCGGGATCTCCGCCTCCCGCGCGATGCGGAACAGCTCGTTCAGCGCCTGGTCGATCTGGATCCCCTCGTTCCGCATGTGCGAGGCATAGATCCCGCCGTGGCGCCGTGCGGCTCTCGCCAGTGCGATGATCTCGTTGGTCGTCGAGTAGCTCGCCGGCGCGTATTCGAGCGCCGTCCACACGCCCAGCGCGCCCTGCTCCATCAGGGTGTCCACCAGCGCCGCCATGTGGGCGAGCTCGGGCGTGGTCGGCTGCCGGTTCACGTTGCCGATGACGGCGAGGCGCACCTGGGTCGCGCCCACGAACGTCGCGATGTTCACCGTGGAGCCGTGCCGCTCGAGCTGAGTGATGTAGCCGTCCAGATCACGCCAGTCCTCCCGGTAGTGCCATTTCTTCATCGCATCGGAGTCGTCGAGCACGAGCTTATCGGTGAGCGGGGCGATGGAGCCGCCCTCGCCAGTCAGCTCTGTCGTGACACCCTGCGTGACCTTCGACAGCACGCGGTTGTCGATCAGCACGTTGATCTCCGACTGCCCCATCATGTCGATGAATCCCGGCGCCACGATGAGACCGGCGATGTCGAGCGTCTCGCGGGCCTGGGCGCCGGGCAGGAAGCCCAGCCCCGCGATCCGGTCTCCGGCGATCGCGACATCGCCCCGGTGGCGCGGATTGCCGCTACCGTCCACGATCCAGCCGCCCCGGATGAGCACATCGTAGCTGCCCGTCCCCCCTCCCCCTTCCCCGTTCCCGCAGCCAATCAAGAGCAGGAGCAGTCCCAGGACCGACCTTAGTTCGCCCATGTCTTCCTCAACGAATCTGGTTGGATGATGCGTCCGCGGATCATCACCCACGCAATGCGCCGCGTCGCCGCGATGGCTGTCACGGGATCGCCGTCGAGCACGACCAGATCCGCGACCTTGCCCGCCTCGAGCAGGCCGAGCGAGTCGGCGTGCAGCAGCTGGGCGCCTTTGCGCGTGGCGGCGGTGATCGCCTCGACCGGGCTGAGACCGGCGGCCACGAGCAGGGCGACCTCTTCGTGGAGCGACAGCCCGGGCACGAGGAGCTGGTTCGCCGCATCCGAACCGGCGGCGATCAGACCGCCGGCGCGTTTGAACTCCCGCACGAATTGATCCTGGCGCGCGCGCGCGCGACGGAACGCCTGGAGGTCGGCGGCGCGCCAGCGGGTGCGCTTGAGCAGGCCGGCGACGTCGCGCACGCTGCCGGCCCGCGCCGGCACGTCTTCCATTCCCGGGCGCAGCAGCAGCGTGGGATTGTCGAGCCGTGCCAGCATCTCGTGCAGCACCAGCGTGGGTACCACGGCGGTGCGAGTCGCCGCGACCGCCCGGGCGACGCGCTGGACGGAGCCCGAATCGAGCGACGCCCAGCCGGCTTCTTCCAGCGTCCATCCGGGGAGGAACTGGTCGTGCGCCTGGATGTACGGCGCGGGGTCGCGCACCGCTGCCTGGACCACGCCCGCCATGTGTTCGAGCGAGGCGACCCCGGCCCGCGCCGCCGTAACCGCGTCGGTCTTGCCGAGGTGCGCCGCAACGGGGAGCCGGAGGGTGGACGCCTCGTCCATCAGGGGCTTGAGCAGCGACGGCGTGATCTTCGTGTAGATCTTGAGCAGGTCGGTTCCCACGACGGCGCGCTGATCGACCGCCTTGCGCGCGGCGCTCGGCTCGGCGACTCCCGTCGCCGTGGGATAGGTCGGCGGCACGCCGTCGATCATCGCCCCGGATGTGAACAACCGCGGCCCCAGCACCGCCCCGAGGTTGCAGTCGTTCTTGAGCGCGATCGCCGAATCGGTGGTCGTCGCGCCCAGGTCCCGCACGGTGGTCACACCCCAGGCCACGTAGCGCTCCAGCGCCCAGCGCTCGACGTGCGCGTGCGCGTCGACCAGTCCCGGGATCACGGTCTTGCCGATCAGGCTGATCTCTCGCGCGCCGCGCGGCACGGGGATTTCGTTCACCCGCGCGACGGCCTGGATGTGGCCGTCCTTGACCAGGATCACGGCGTCCTTCACCGGCTCGCTCCCCGAGCCGTCGATCAGCGTGGCGCCCTCGAGCGCGATCACGCCGTCTCCCGCCGGCTTGCAGGCGGCCGACATCAGGACCACGGCGGCGGTCAAGAGAATCGGCGGTCGGGCGGTCGGCAGCCGGCCCCTGACGCGCTTCACCTCGGGTCGCTCGACGTGTGGTCGTGGAGGATCTGCCAGCGGTCGCCCCGCTGCTGGAGGAGCAACGTGAACGGCCCGCTCGCGACGACCGCGCCGCCGCGGTGCAGCGCGAACCGCGCGGTGCACAGGGCGAGGTCGAGCGTCAACGGCCGGACACGCACTTCCTCGAACGTCAGCGAATCCCGCGTCTTCCCCGGGGCGAAATACGTGGCCTGGTAGTGATCGTAGAGCGGTTGCCACCCGTACTGCACGTGGCCACCAGTGACGTAGCTCGTCAGCGAATCCCGGGCGTAGTCGCTCATGAACCCGGCCAGATCGCCCGCGTTCCAGTCTGCGGCGCTGCGCGCCAGCATCGCGGCGATCTCGGCCTGCGGGTCGCCGAGCCGTATCGTTGGGGCTGCACAACTGACGAGGATGCACACGGCGCCCACGCCGTAGGCCCAACGCCCGACGTTCATGGCCGTCTCGCTCCGTGCAAGGTGACTCGAAACACGTGCCGCGGGAGCGCCTCGCGGGGATGGCTTGAGCCATCCAACAGGCGCTCCCGCGGTGTGGTGGTGCGGTGGGCTTAGCGGCGACGCCGCTTCGCCGATTTCTTCCGCTTCGCGCCGCGCTTGGCCTTACCCTTCGGCCGTTTCTTGGCGGCCTTCTTCGCCTTGGGCCGCTTCGCCGCCTTCTTCTTCTTGCGCGCGGGCGCCTTCCGCCTCGGTGCGTCCTCCGGCTCGTCCATCATCGGCGCCGGGCTCGGCAGCGGTGGAGGCGACGGCGGGTACATCGGCTCCATCATGCCGGAGCCAGTCCAGCTGCTCTCCGAGAAGTCGTTTGGCTCGAGCATCGGATCTCCTCTGCTGGTTGTCCGTGGGCGTGGCTTATAGCTTACCCTAGGAATGCGGCCACGCAAGTGAGCACGCGCGACCGACGCGCGCGTCGCTCGAGCAGTGTGGCGAGGTCGTCGTGCGGCTACTCGCGTCACGGCGGCGTCGGCTCGGGCGAGCGCTCCACGCGCCCTTCCACTCTTGCCCCGACGGGAGCGCAGCGAGGTTCGGGCGGGAATCGTTCGCTGGAAAGCGGTTATCCCGATGTGGGGGCAACGGCGCGGAGCGATACCCCGGCAAGCGTGCCGCGTGTCCAGGGCGTGCGGCGACAAGTTAGCTTGACAACAACACTTACGTGCGCTTACGTTGCCCCGCTATGACCCCTCGCGCGGTTGTGATCTGGATCACGTTCGCTCTCCCCGGGCGCGGCGTCGCGCAAAACGTATCCGAAGTTCAGGTCGCCCCGCCCACTGTGACGGTCAAGGTGGGCGAGCGCAGCGGCCTGCTCGCCACCGCGTTCGATCGTGCGGGTAACGTGATTCCCACTGTGCGATTCATCTGGTCTTCGAACAACGTGTCCATTGCTAAGGTCGACAACGACGGCACCGTGAGCGGCGTGGCTGGCGGCGTCGCGATCGTCGAGGCGCGGGTGGGAGCGCGCAGGGGTCAGGCGGCCGTGCAGGTGATCGGCGCGCCACCAGCTGGCACGCAGACGAGCGCGCCCCCGCAGACCACGGCCCGACCGGCCGACGCGACCGGCGTCGATCCGTTTGCGGGCCAGCCCTCGGGCACGGGTCCGGCCTCCGTGATGCGAATCGAGCCGCCGACCGTGTACCTGCTGCCGTCGGAGAACACGCGCGTCGTGCCGCGCGCGCTCAAGGACGACGGCTCGCCCGCCGCGCCGGTCGCCGTGACGTGGAAGTCGCTCCGTCCCGATATCGCGAGTGTGGACCAGAACGGCGTAATCGTCGCGCTCTCTGCGGGCCAGGGAACGGTGCAGGTGACGGGCTCGACCGGGCTCACAGCGACGGCGCCGGTCGTCGTGCAACCGAGCGACGTCGCGATCCAGGAGCCGAGTCCGGTCACGCTCGGGCCCAACGACCTCGATACGCTGCATGTGATCGTGCCCGGCCAGGGTGGGCGAGTCGTGAGCCCGCTGACGATGCAATGGGCGTCGGCGGACCCGAACGTCGCTCGCGTGTCGCTCACGGGCGTCGTGACCGCGGTGGCGCCGGGGAAGACCACGCTTTCCGTCTCCGGCCTGCTGCAGACCAAGAGCGTGGACATCGTAGTGCACCGCACGGTTCAGGGACTGCAGGTACGACCGAAGGTTCAGGGCGAGACCCCCGTCCCGATCCAGGGAACGGCGCGGTTCGAAGCGCACGCGCTCGGTGCGGACGACCAGCCCGTGCCGGAGGCGCCGCTGCGCTGGAGCGTCGGGGACACCACGCTCGCGATCTTCGACCCCGCTACGGGCGTGTTGACGGGACGAAAGGCCGGCAAGACACAACTCGTCGTCAAGGGTCCCGGGCTGGGGCTCGCCTACACGTGGTCGATTCGCGTCATCGCGGCCGGTCTCAAGTTGTCCGCCACGCGACTGGGCCTGCCGCTCAACCGGCGGTCCGGGCTGCGCGCCAGCTTCGCCGACGAGACGGGGACGGTGATCGGCCCGGCGACGGGCGTCACCTTCGCCTCCGACAACCCGCAGACTGTCGCCGTGGCGGAGGACGGGACGATCACGGCGGCCGGGTACGGTCACGCGCGTGTCACCGCGTCCGCCCCGGGGGGCAAGCACGCCGCCGCCGAGGTCTTCGTGCAGGGTGAGATCGTGGTGACGAGCACGCGGTCGGGGCGGCTCCAGCTGTACGCCGCCGAGCGGGCGAACCTGGCGCAGCTGCGCAAAGTGCTGGACGACAGCTCCACGGCCAGCGAGCCCGCCTACTCACCAGACGGCTCGCGCCTCGCGTTCGTGTCGACCCGCGACGGCCAGCCGGAGATCTACGTCATGGATGCCGACGGGACGAGTCCGTCGCGCCTCACCAACGCTCCCGGCGCGGACGGCGCCCCGTCGTTCACGGCCGACGGGCGCGCCGTGGTATTCCATTCCCCCCGCGCCGGTCACCGCCAGATCTTCGTGCAACCGATCACGAGCTCGGACGCGATCCAGCTCACGCAGGAGCCGTCCGACAATTCGCAGCCATCCGCCTCGCCGGATGGTGAGACCATCGCGTTCGTGTCGAGCCGGGACGGCAGCGACGATATCTGGCTGATGTCGCGTGACGGCTCGAACCAGCGCAACTTCACGAAATCGCCGCAGGTCAAGGAAAGGAGTCCCCGCTTCCTGCGCGACGGCTCGCTCGCGTTCCTGCTCGAAGGGAAGGACGGCGGCCGCACCGTCACGCAGGTGGTGCGAGCGGATGTGGCGAGCGGCCGCATGACCCAGCTCACCGGGACCGATCTCCTCATCGCCGACTTCGCCGTATCGCCCGCGGGCGACCTGCTCGCCCTGGTGGTCAACGTGCAGAAGAACGTGCAGAAGATCTTCCTCCAGCCCGTCGGGACGGGGAGCGGAGCCGGGGCGGGCGGTGCGGGTGCGCCCATCGCGATCCCCACGACCGGCGCCGAGCAGATGGTGTCGGCGACGTTCATGCCGTAGCCCGCCGATGCGCGCTTGTGTCATTCGCGCGACCGGCAATCTCGATCATATCCAGCTGGCCGATGTCCCCGCCCCCCCTGCGGCGTCGCTAGGGCCGCGAGACGTACGCGTCGCGATCCGCGCCGCCGCGCTCAACCACCTCGACCTGTTCGTGGTGCGGGGACTCCCTCACGCTTACGCCTTTCCCCACATCCTCGGGGCCGACGCGGCGGGCGTGGTGGACGCCGTCGGGGCGGAGGTCCGCTCCGTCCAGCCGGGCGACCGCGTCATGCTCAATCCCGGCATTTCCGACTACACCTGCGACTACTGTCGCGCGGGGGAGCATTCCCTGTGCGTCAACTACCAGATGCTGGGCGAGCAGCTCCCGGGCACGTTGTGCGAGTCCGTCGTAGTCCCGGAGCAGAATGTCGCCATCATTCCGACAGTGACGCCGCCCCTCAGTTGGGCCGAAGCGGCGGCGTTCTCGCTCGTCACGCTCACCGCCTGGCGGATGGTCGTGACGCGGGCCCAGCTCCGGGCGGGGGAGACGGCCCTGATCTGGGGAATCGGGGGCGGCGTGTCCCTCACGGCGCTGCGGATCGCGAAGCTGCGCGGCGCGCGTGTGGTCGTCACCAGTTCGAGTGACGCGAAGCTCGAGGCGGCGCGTCGACTCGGCGCCGACGTGACCCTCAATCACCGGACCCAACAGGTGTCGCGGGAAGTCCGGACGCTGACCAACAAGCGGGGCGCGGACGTCGTGGTCGAGAACGTCGGCGCGGCGACATGGGAGCAGTCGCTGCGCTCACTCGGGCGCGGCGGCCGGCTGGTGACGTGCGGCGCGACGACCGGCCCCGAAGTCGCGATCGACCTCCGGCGGCTCTTCTGGTATCACTGGAGCGTCCTGGGCTCGACGATGGGGAACGACGCCGAGTATCGGGAGATCGTGGGGCTACTGGGCTCGGGCGAGCTGCGGCCGATCGTGGACCGGGTTTTCCCGCTCAACGAGGCACGAGCCGCGTTCGAGCGCCTGGACCAGGGAGAGCAGCTGGGGAAGATCGTGGTGCAAGTGAGCGAGTGAGGGGGTCCGCGATCGTCGTGATTCACACGCTGAAGCGTGTGAACTCCTACGACGTCCCACTGACTTTCCCCACCTTTCGCTCCGGCTCTTCCACGGCCTCACCTGGATGATGAGACGCCTGCTCCTCGATGTAGCGGATCGCTCCGGCCAGCTGTTTGGGGCTCACCGTTGTGGCGGAGTACTCCCGCGACCATCGTAGGCCCAAGATGTTTCCTGGAAGACGACTCGCCGCATAGCTGCTCCCGCCCTTCAAGAACTGCACGAGTCGCGGGATGTCGATTCGAGGAGCCGTGCGCACCAGCAGATGCACGTGGGAGCGAAGAATGGCCAGGACGACTATCTCGGCTCGCTCTCGGATTGCGGTGCGACGAAAGTAATCGCCGAGGAAGTCGCGCGTGGTGCGATCGATCATGGGCTGCCGATCGCGCGTCGTCCACGCGAGATGGATATAGATCTGGTGGGCGGTCACGGTCGTGCCTGGGGTGTCGAGTCGTCTCAGTCGTGTTCCCATGTCTAAAGCATGGGCTCGGCACTGCACTGCTCTAGGGAGCACCCGCTCGTCGCAAGCCGCTTCGCTCGTTGTGCTTCAGCACAGTGCCGGCCGAGCCCAGGCTTCAGTCTGGGAACACGATGGGTGGCGCCCCTCAACCGGGCGTCAACAGCGTTGCCTTTCCAGGTCTAAGTGTTTAATTTTAGGCAACTTAGCGTGCTCGTCGGCAGTCCCGATCCCTGACACCTGACCACCGGCCTCAGCCGCCCATGACCGCACCCAACGCGCGCGAACGCATCCTCCCCCGCCTCATCGAAGACGAGATGAAGGAGTCGTTCCTCGACTACTCGATGAGCGTGATCGTGCAGCGGGCGCTCCCCGACGTGCGCGACGGGTTGAAGCCCGTGCACCGCCGCATCCTATACGCGATGCACGAGCTCGGCCTGGTGCCGGGCCGGCCGTACAAGAAGAGCGCCACCGTCGTCGGCGACGTGCTGGGGAAGTATCACCCGCACGGCGACATCGCCGTGTACGACGCCCTGGTGCGCATGGTGCAGGACTTCTCGTTGCGCTATCCGCTGGTCGACGGCCAGGGAAACTTCGGCTCGGTGGACGGGGACCCGGCGGCGGCGTACCGCTACACGGAAGCGCGCCTCACGCGCGTGGCGATGACGATTCTGGAGGACATCGACAAGAATACCGTCGATTACATCCCCAACTTCGACGACCGGCTGCAGGAGCCGACGGTCCTCCCGGCGAAGTTGCCCAACCTGATCGTGAACGGGGCGGCCGGCATCGCGGTCGGGATGGCGACCAACATCCCGCCGCACAACCTCGCCGAGACGGTCGAGGCGCTCACCCATCTCGTGGACCATCCCGACGCCGGGGTGAAGGACCTGCGGAAGTTCATCAAGGGGCCCGATTTCCCGACGGGGGCGATCATCTACGGCCGCGACGGGATCAAGGAGTGCTACGAAAAGGGCCGCGGCCGGATCACGATCCGCGCCCGCGCCGTGATCGAGGAGAGGGAGTCGACCGGGAAGCACCAGATCGTCGTTGCCGAGATCCCGTATCAGGTCAACAAGAGTAACCTGATCGCGCAGATCGCCGAGCACGTCAACGCCAAGAAGCTCGAGGGGATCTCGGACCTGCGCGACGAGTCGGACCGCGAGGGGATGCGGATCGTCATCGAGCTGAAGCGCGACGCCGTGCCGGCGGTGGTGCTGAACCAGCTCTACAAGCACACCCAGATGCAGACCACCTTCGGCGCGATCATGCTCGCCCTGGTGGACGGCGCGCCGAAGGAGATGAACCTGAAGGAGCTGCTCGAGCACTTCATCGAGCACCGCCACACGGTCATCGTCCGCCGCACCGAGTTCGAGCTGAAGCGCGCCCAGGACCGCGAGCACATCCTCGAGGGCCTGAAGATCGCCGTCGACAACATCGACGAAATCATCCGCATCATCAAGAAGTCGAAGGACACGCCGACGGCGGATGCCAGCCTGCGCAAGCGCTTCAAGCTGTCCGAGAAGCAGTCGGCCGAGATCCTCAACATGCGGCTCGCCCGGCTCACCGCCCTCGAGATCACGAAGCTCGAGGACGAGCTGAAAGAGATCCGGAAGTTCATCAAAGAGTGCAAGGAGATCCTCGCATCCAAGCCGCGCCGCATGAAGATCCTGAAAGAAGAGCTGACGGAGGTGGCCGCGGGCTTCGGCGACGAGCGCCGCACCGAGATCGTCGCCGACCAGGGCGAGTTCTCGATCGAGGACCTGATCGCCGAAGAGGACATGGTGATCACCGTGTCCCATGCGGGCTACATCAAGCGGCTCCCCGTGTCGGCGTACCGACGCCAGCGGCGCGGCGGGAAGGGCGTGATCTCCGCCCACACCAAGGAAGACGACTGGGTCGAGCACCTCTTCATCGCCTCGACCCACGACTACGTGATGTTCTTCACGCAGCAGGGGCAGTGCTACTGGCTCAAGGTACACGAGATCGGGCAGGCGGCCCGCGCCGCGCGTGGCAAACCGATCCTCTCGTGCGTCGCGATGAAGCCGGACGAGCGGCTCGCCGCCCTGGTGCCGGTGCGCGAGTTCTCCGAGGACCAGTACCTCCTGTTCGCCACCACGAACGGCGTCGTGAAGAAGACGCGGCTCTCGGAGTTCGGCAACCCGCGCTCGGTCGGGATCCGGGCCATCAACATCGAGAAGGGCGACGAGCTGATCGATGTACAGGTCACCGATGGGCGCAACGACATCGTGCTCGCGACCCGGCACGGCATGAGCATCCGGTTCCACGAGAAGGACGTGCGCGACATGGGGCGCACGGCGACCGGCGTGAAGGGGATCGAGCTCGACAAGAAAGATCATGTGATCGACATGGTCGTGGTGCGCCGGAAGTCGACCCTGCTCACCGTCACGGAAAAGGGGATGGGAAAGCGCTCCGAGCTGGACGAGTACCGCGTACAGCACCGCGGCGGCCGCGGTATCATCACGCTCAAGCGATCCGCCAAGACCGGCGACATCGTGGCGTTGAAAGAGGTGCTCCCCGAGGACGAGCTCATGATGATCACCAAGAAGGGGATCATGATCCGCGTGCCGGTCGAAGGGATTCGTATCTCGGGCCGCAATACGCAGGGTGTGAAGGTCATGAACCTGACGCCGGGTGATCTCGTGGTCGACGTCGCCCGCGTCGTGAAGGAGGATGAAGCCGAGAACGGCGACGGCGGCGACGATGACGCAGACACGCCCAAGGGCGCGGTGGCGAAATCCGCGCGCAAGGTCCCCAGCAAGCAGGGTCCGAGTAATACGAAGAAGCAGAAGAAGGCATAGGCGTGGTCACCGCCCAGGACGTCCGCGACGCGGCCGAGCGGCTGCGCGGGGTCGCGGTCCGGACGCCGCTCCGCTACGTGGAGCCGCTCGACGCCTACTTGAAGCTCGAGAATCTGCAGCCGATGGGGGCGTTCAAGATCCGGGGTGCGTACAATGCGATCAGCCGTCTGCCGCCAGCCGCCAGGCGCCAAGGCGTGATCACCTACTCGAGCGGCAATCACGGCCAGGCCGTCGCGTACGCGGCCCAGCTGCTGGGGATCCGGGCGGTCGTCGTCATGCCTGAAACGGCGCCCGCCGTCAAGGTGGCGGGTGTGAAGAAGTGGGGCGGCGAGGTGGTGTTCGCCGGGCGCACATCGCAGGACCGTCAGGTGAAGGCCGAAGCGCTGGCCGCCGGAGCGGGGCTCGCCGTGGTGCCGCCGTTCGACCACACGGACATTATCGCGGGGCAGGCGACCGTAGGCCTCGAGATCGCCGCCGATCTCCCCGACGTCCGCACGGTCGTCGTGCCGGTGGGCGGGGGCGGCCTGATCTCCGGGGTCGTGGTCGGGCTGGCAGCGGCCGGGAGCGCGGGGCGCGTGTGGGGCGTCGAGCCGGCCGGCGCGCCGAAGCTCGCCCGCTCGCTCGAGGCGGGCCGGCCGGTGCGACTCGAGCGCACGGCGAGTCTCGCCGATGGGCTGATCACCCTCAGCGTCGGGGATATCGCCTTCGCGCACCTCGCCCACCATCGGGACCGGCTCGCGGGGGTCGCCCTGGTCGAGGATGACGCGCTGCGCGAGGCGGTACATTTTCTGTGGCACCAATGCCGCGTCGCGGTCGAGCCGTCCGGCGCGGCGACGACCGCGGCGCTGCGGTCGGGCGCCGTCCGGCCGGCGCCGCCCACGGTCCTCGTGGTGAGCGGCGGCAACGTCGATCCCTCGCTTCTCGAGGACTGAGCAGATGCCCGACCTTGCCCCGGCCAAGATCCTCGTCGCCGACGACGACCAGTCGTTGGTCCGCACCCTGATGTGGATCCTCAAGGAGAACGGCTACGAGGTCGTCGTGGCGCCCGGCGGCGAGGGGCTCATGGGGATGCTCGAGGAAGAGCGGCCCCACCTGCTGCTGCTCGACATCATGATGCCCAAGGTGGACGGCCTCCAGCTCCTGGCCAAGATGAAGGCCGACGAGCGCTTCCGCGACCTTCCGGTCCTGATGATCTCGTCGATGCCGCCCGAGGAAGCGACCGTCAAGTCGCTCGGCCTCGGTGCCGCCGACTTCATCGCTAAGCCGTTCCGCGTGCGCGAGCTGCTCGCCCGGGTCAAGGCCCACATCCGCACCGCCCAGGAGCTGTCGCGCGCGCGCGATGAAGCGCAGAGTCGCGCCGCCATCGTCGACATCCTGCACGAGGTCACGGACTCGCTCAAGCCGGACGAGATCTACCACATCCTGGTGCGGCGCGTCGCACGCGTGCTCCAGATCTCCAAGTGCTCCATGGTGCTGGCGAAGGCGGGGGAGCAGCTGGGGGTCGTGGTGGCCGCGTACGAGAATCCCATGCTGCGCAACCTGCAGATCGAGCTGGCCCGCTACCCCGAGATCCAGCGCGCGCTCGCGAGCGGCCGCGCGGTGCTGGTGGAGGACGTCGCCACCGACCCGGTGTACGCCGAGGAGCGCGCCCGCTGGGAGCGCGAGCGTATCACCGTCCCGACGCGTTCCGCCGTCGCGCTGCCCTTCTCCATGAAAGACCAGCAGGTCGGCGTGTTCTTTCTCCGCACCACGGGCGAAGACCCGCCGCTCACGCGTGCCGACGCTCAGTTCGCCGAGACCGTGATCCGCACGGCGGTGGCGGCGATCGAGAAGGCGTACGATTTCGAGACCGCGGTCTCCGACAAGAAGCGCCTCGAGAAGCTCGCCGCCACGGACGCGCTCACCGGCTGCTTGAACCGACGCGCGCTCTCCTCGGACCTCGAGCAGGAGCTGGACCGCGCCGGGCGGTACAACCTCGCGCTGACGATCCTGCTCGCCGACATCGATCGCTTCAAGCTGGTGAACGACACCCGCGGGCACATCGCCGGAGACTCGGTGCTGCGGCAGATCGGGGAGATCCTGCGGCGCGAGGCCCGGTCCGTCGATCTGGTCGCGCGGTATGGCGGTGAGGAGTTCGTGGTGGTCATGCCGGAGACGGCGCTGCACGGCTCGGCGATCTTCGCGGAGCGGCTGCGGCGCCGCATCATGCATCACGACTTCGCCGATCCCGGCGAGGATCCGATCAACCTCACGGTCTCGATCGGGCTCGCTTCGTTCCCCGATGATCGCGTCACCGGCGCGGACAGCTTCGTGGCACTGGCGGACCAGGCGCTCTATCGCGCGAAGAACGAGGGGCGCAACTTGGTGCGGCAATGAGCGAGCGCCGCTGTCCCAAGTGCGGGTCGGTGTACCCCGAGACTGCGCGCTTCTGCCCGCGCGACGGGAACATGCTCGTGGAGGCGCAGACCAAGGCCGCCCCGGCGGCGTCCTCCTCGGGCGGCGGCACCGGCGTCCGCACGCCTCGCACGCCCCGCGACGCTCTGCGTCTGGACCGCGCCTCCAGCCTCTCGGGACAGATCCTCGACACGCGCTATCAGGTCACGAAGAAGCTCGGCGAGGGCGGCATGTCGTACGTGTATCTCGCGCGCGAGGTCGCGAGCGGCGACGAGGTCGCCATCAAGGTGCTCTCGCCCAAGCTCGCGACCGACCGGAGCTCGGTGGAGCGGCTGCGCCGGGAGGCCGGCCTCGCCATGCGACTCGACCACGCCAACGTGTGCCGTATTCTGCGGCTCGGCGAGTCCGAGGACGGATTGATCTACCTGGTGATGCCGTTCTTGAACGGCGAGCTGCTGTCCGACCGCGAGGTGCGGGGCGGGCCGATGGAGCTCGGAACCGGCATCGACGTGCTGCGCCAGGTGTGCGCCGGGCTGCATCACGCCCACGAGCTCCAGATCGTGCACCGCGACCTGAAGCCCGAGAACATCATGCTCGTCCCCGAAGACGGGGGCCGCGACCGCGCCGTCGTCATGGACTTCGGCCTCGCCAAGGAGCGCCGGGCCGATCCCGCGATCGCGAAGCTCACCGCGACGGGCATCATCCTCGGCACCCCCGAGTTCATGAGCCCGGAGCAGATCCGCGGGCGCCCGCTCGACGCCCGCTCGGACATCTACGCCGTCGGCATCGTAGCCTTCGAGATGTTCACCGGCAGGCTGCCGTTCCAGGGACGCAACGCCCAGGAGATGATGATCGCGCGCCTGCGCGACCAGCCAATGCAGCTCCGCCAGCTCCGGCCCGATCTCCCGGCGAGCCTCGAGAAGGCGCTGGGCCGGGCGCTGCACGCCAGTCCCGACGCGCGCTACACGACCGCGCTCGACTTCGCCGACGCCCTCACCGCGACGCAAGACGGCGGCTTGTTCTCCAAGATCAGGGAGAAGCTGAAGTAGTTGAAGCGCTTCCCGGCGTTCGATCCACCCGAGTACGTCGACTGGAAGGCCGACCCCGCGCTGGCGCGCCGCTTTCGGGAGACGCTCGAGCACACGCCCGAGCGCGCCGCGCTCGTCGCGCGCCTCTCGCCCGACGACAGGCTCGCCCTCTACGCCGGCTTGCTGCGCGCCCGGCTGCACGACATCCAGCTGAAGCGCTGGGTACGCACCGGGGTCACCTCCAAGGCCTGGCTGGGGACGGGCGAAGAGGCGACCACCGTCGGCCCGGTGCACGCGCTCGAGCGGGGCACGGACATCGTCGCCCCGATGATCCGCAACGCCGCCGCCTGCTGCGAGCTTGGCCTCTCCTTGGCCGACATGCTGCGGGCGTACCTCGGAAGCGACGACTCACCGTCGCGCGGTCGCGACCTGCACGTCGGCTCGTTCTCACATGGCGTGTTGCAGCCGATCTCCCACGTGGGCGACATGGTGCCGGTGATCAGCGGCATCGCGCTGACGTTCAAGATGAAGGGCGAGCGGCGGGTGGCGCTCACGTGGGTGGGGGACGGCTCGACCAAGACCGCCGCGGCGCACGAGGGGACGAACTTCGCCGCCGTGCAGCGGGTCCCCGCCATCTTTGTGATCCAGAACAATCAGGTCGCCCTCGGCACCCGGCTTGACCAGCACCATGTCCCCGAAAGCTTCCGGGACTGGCCGGCGAGCTACGGGATCTGGAGCGCCGAGTTCGACGGCAACAACGTGCTGGACGCGTGGGCCGCGACGCGGCTCGCCGCCGAGCGCTGCCGCGCGGGGCAGGGGCCCGCGATGCTCTTGGCCGAGACGTTCCGCATGGGCGGCCACGCGACCCACGACGAGCGCGAGGCGCGCGAGACTCTCCCCGCCGAGCTGTTCCGCACCTGGGGGAAACGAGATCCGATCGGGCTGTACGAGGAATACCTGAAAGAGGAAGGCTGCACACCGCAGCAGCTGGCGGCCGTGGAAGCGGAGGTGACGGCCGCCGTCGAGCGAGCCGCGGAACAGGCGCTCGCCAGCCGCGAGCACATGCCGCCGGGCGAGACGGCGCTCCTCGGGGTATATGCGAAGGACGGGCGGTAAGGAGGCCCCTATGTTTCGACTCATCCTGGTCGGGTGTGTGGTGATCGGATGCAACTCGCGGACCGCGCTCACGGGCGGCGGGGGGGGCGGGTTCGGGGGTGACTCGATCCCGATCGCCGGTCACATGCTGTACGTCCCCGTCGGATTCACCGTCAACATCTTCGCGCAAGGCGTGAGCGGCGTGCGCTTCCTCGCCCTCGGTCCGAGCGGCGCCGTATACGCGACCCAGTCGGGGTCCGGGCGGATCGTCCGGTTGGTGGACGCCGACGGCGACGGCATCGCCGACTCGGTCGTTCCGGTCCTCACCAGCCTGAGCGATCCCTCGGGGATCGCGTTCCGCGGGGACACGCTCTATTTCTCCACGGAGACGGCGGTCGAGCGGCTCGATCCCGGCGCCGTCGCTGCCGTGACTGTCGTCTCCGGTCTGCCCGCCGGCGGCCACAGCACGCGGACCTTCGCGTTCGGGCCCGACAATCTGCTGTACGTCGCCGTCGGATCTTCCTGCAACATCTGCAACGACACGCCACCCCGGGCGGCGGTGACGCGCTACAACCTGGACGGGTCGGGTACCCACACCTTCGCCACGGGACTCCGCAACTCGGTAGGGCTGGCGTTCAACCCCGGCACGGGCGAGCTGTGGGCCAACAACAACGATCGCGATTACCTGGGCGACGATTTGCCGCCGGAACACCTGAACATCTTGAAGGACGGCAAGTGGTACGGTTGGCCGCAGTGCTATCTCCCGAGCCAGCGGAATCCGGAACCGGAATACGCGAGTGCCGACTGCTCCGGCGTCGAGCCCCCGGCGCTGACCGTGCAGGCGCACTCGGCTCCGCTCGGCCTCGCGTTCTATACGGGGACGACGTTTCCGGCCGAGTTCCAAGGCGACGCGTTCATGACGTATCACGGCTCCTGGAACCGCAGCGTGCCGACGGGCGCGAAAGTCGTGCGCGTCCGCGTGCAGAGCGGGCGCCCAACCGCCGCCCAAGACTTCGTGACCGGCTGGCAGCTGGCCGACGGCTCGCGTTGGGGGCGCCCGGTCGGGCTCCTCGTCGCGGCAGACGGCGCCCTGTTGATCGCGGATGACACGGGTGATCGAATTTGGAGGGTGAGCTATGGGAAATAGAACGGTCAAGGACGGTCGAAGACGGTCGACGGCCGTCGGGGTTGGTGGCGCGGTGGGACTGCTGACGGTGGGAGCTGTGTCGGCCGGGCTCGTCCTCGACCGTCCCCGAGCGTCCTCGACCGCCTTCGACCGCCCCGACATCCACGCTGAGTACGTGAAGTACCTCTCCGGCAAGGACACCATCACCGGGTACCTCGCCTATCCCGAGCGCAAGGACCCCGCACCGGGGGTGGTGGTGATTCACGAGATCTTCGGGATGTCGGACTTCATCCGCCAGACGACGGAGCAGCTCGCGAGGGACGGGTTCCTTGCGGTCGCTCCTGACCTGTTGTCTCGCCGCGGCGGCACGCCCGCCTCGACCGATGACGCGCGGAAGCTGATCGCCGGGCTCAGCCCCGACACGGTGACGCTGGACCTGGACGCGACGGTCGCGTACCTGCGGACTCTGAAAGCGGCGCGGCGTGACCGGATCGGCGTGATCGGCTTCTGCTGGGGCGGCGGCCAGAGCTTCCGCTACGCGACCAACAACCCGGCGCTCGGGGCATTCGTGGTGTGCTACGGACCCGGGCCCGAGGCTGCGGCGATCGCGCGCATCCGCGCGCGGGGTCTCGGCGTCTACGCGGAGAACGACGCGCGGATCGACGCGGGACTGGCGGACGTGGCGGCCGCGGTGAAGCACTATGCCCAGGACTACCACTACACGGTCTATCCCGGCGTGGGACACGGATTCCTGCGCTCGCGCGAGAAGCCCGAGGTGGCGGACTCCGCGTGGAGAGCGGTGATCCGGTTTTTGAGGGAAAGTCTAGAGCAGTGAGCGAGGCTGATGCCGCCTCGCTACCGCTTCTTCCCACTCACGTACTCCCGCGCGCGCTCGAGCACCGCGTCCGTTCCGGCCTGCACGTCGGCGACGGTCGGTGAGACCGTAAGCTCCGGCTGGATCCCCTTCCCCGCGAACTCCTCCCCGTTGGGGAACGCATGGCGTGTCACCGAGAGCTGCATCGCCCAGTTCTTGGGGAGCGTGATCGTGAGCGCGTCGCCCGGACTGCCGGCCGACGGCTCCCCGATGATCACGCCGCGCGTGGCGTTCCGGAACGCCACCAGAAAGTCCTCGGCCGCCCCGGCCGTCGCGCTCGATGCCAGCACCGCGATCGGTCCCGTGTAGCCGGGGCGGTCGCCCGCGGGCGAAACGGTATCGGGGGGCGGGCCGTACCACGAGAAGGCGGAGTCGGGCGCTCGCAGCACCCGGAACACGGGGCGGTATTGCGGCGTTCTCCAGCGCGCCACGGGGAACGCGTGCCCCGTGAGGCGCGCCAGAATCCCGTAGCCGTAGCGGCTTTCGCCACCCGCGGCGTGGCGCAGATCGACGATCAGTCCCGTTACTCCTGCGAAATCCGGGAAGGCGCGGTCGAAGCGACGCACCACGTCCTCCTCGGCGAGCGCGTTGACCCGGGCCACGACCACGCCCCCGGAAAGGGAATCGATCTCAATGTCGGGGCGCTCGAGCGGCCAGCGATCGTTGAGCGAGACGCTGCGCGTCACGCTGATGCCGCGCTGGGCGCCGCCGGGAAGCCGCAGCAGCAGGTTTACGGTCGTCCCCTTCTCCCCCTGGAGCATCCATTGAACGGCGCGCTGCCAACGGTCCGCCGGCGTGGCAGCCGAGGTCTCCGGGAGCACCGAGTCCCGGATCCAGGTCTCGGCCGGGACGCCCTGGACGGCGAGGATCTCCGCAAGCCGCTCGGGCCGCGCCACCCGCATCTCGTCGTTCTCGGCGTACTCGCGGATGAGCGGTCGCTGCTCTACGCTCTCGAGCAGCAACGGCGCACGCGCGATGCGCGACCGCAGGTTGGCGGGGGGGACCACGGCGGCCTGGCCGTCGCCCAGCAAGGCCACCAGGCGTCGCAACCGGCGGTAGAACAGAACGTCCGACTGGGGCTGCGCCGCGAGCCGCAGGTTCGCGCTGAGGGCGGAATCCCAATCGGCCCGCACGCGATCCCAGAAGGCAAAATTGTAACGCGCCTCGGCCCAGATCGTTGCGACGACCTCGGCGCGCTCCGTGGCCACGAGCTGTTGACCGGCGAGAGCGGCGGCCGGGACGGCGAGGCCCAGAGCGAGGAGGGCGACTGAGCGCATGATCACGCGCCTAATCTATCTGCTCCTGTTCGTGTCGCCGCAGGTGCTGCTCTATCTGTACCTGCGCGAGCGGCTGCCGGACCCCTCACGGCCCGCGCGGGCGCGGCTGCTGCGCGTCGGCCTCGCGACGACGTTCGCCATCTTCAACCTCCCCTGGGTCCTGGTCGCCGACCGGGCGCTGTCCGGGAGCATGTGGGGCGTGGGACGGATCCCGTACCTGGGACCCTGGATCGCCTGGCAGCTGCTCGGGTGGATCTTCGGGGTGCTGGTGGCGGTGTACGTGATCGTGAAGCTGGTCGTTCGGGGGAGCAGGGAGCTGGGAGCGGCACTGCTCCGCGCGCGACGGCCCGCAGAGCACCGGGACGAACCGCTCCCCGCTCCCGGCTCTCTACTCTCCCGCCGCCGCTTTCTCGCCCGCGCCACGTACTCCTACGCCGCCGCGGGCGCCGCGCTGTCGACCTACGGCATCTGGAGCGCGTACCGTCTCCCTCAGCTCACGCGTCGCACCCTGACCTTCCCGAACCTGCCGCTCGGGCTCGACGGCCTCACCCTGCTCCACCTCTCCGATCTGCACGCGGGCATCCACCTGGGCGCCGACCGGATGCAGGAAATCGTGCGGCAGGTGAACGCGCTCGCGCCGGATCTGATCGTGCAAACGGGCGACATGATCGACATTTCCCGCGCCTACATCCCGGCGTACGTGCACGCGTTCCGCGAGCTACGCGCGCCACTCGGCGTCGTGACCGTGCTCGGAAACCACGACCGTTACACCGGCGAGCGCGAGGTGATCCGCGGCTGCCGGGATGCGGGACAGGTGTTTCTCCAGAACGACTGCCACCTGATCGAGCGTGGCGGCGCCACGCTGGCGCTGCTCGGCATCGACGACCCGCACAACTGGACGGCGGACGACCCCCAAGCCGACGACGTCGCGGCCACGCTGCGGTCGGCGCCTGCACCGGCGTTCAAGATCCTGCTCGGGCACCGACCAGGCGCGTGGGATACGGCCGCACCGCTGGGCATCCCGCTGACGCTCGCCGGGCACATTCACGGGGGGCAGTTCTACCTGCCCGGGATCCGCTGGTCTCCCGGGCGACTGATCACGAAGTACGTGATGGGGCATTTCCAGCGCGGGGACAGCCAACTGTACGTGAGTCGCGGGATCGGCGTGGTCGGCGTGCCGATTCGCGTCTTCACGCCGCCGGAGATCGAGCTGTTCACGCTGCGGCGTGCCTGAGGCCGTCGGGGCCCCAGCAGGCGAACCCCTGCGGCCTCACTGCCGTGCCGCCGCGATTGCGTCCCAGGCCGCCTCCAGCGCTAGCGCGACGCCGGCGTGGTTCTCCGGCCACTCCTTGCCCGACACGCGGTCGATCACCAGCGACATCACGCTAAGCCACACGGCGGCCCACACTTCGACTGCCCCCGGCTTCACCGAGCCGTCGGCCTTCCCCTGCGCCATGAGGCTCTCGAGGCCGAGGCGGAAGTCGCGCGCGACCCTGCGACTCTCGTCGTCCAGCAGGTCCGCGTGGCGCTGCAGGAAGAACAGCTGCGCCACGGCCGGCTCCCGCGCCGCGCCGGCGACCAGCCCCCGGCCCAGTTCCGCCAGCTTCTCGCGCGGCCCCACCTTGAGCGCGTCCGCTTCCTTCACCTGCCGCCCGGCCCAGCGTCCCGCCGCGCGGTACAGCTCGTTCAGCAGGTGCTGCTTCGAGTCGAAGTGTCGATAGATCGTGCCTTCGGCGATCCCGGCCTTCTTGGCGATGAGCGGCGTCGTCGTGAGATGGTAGCCCGCGGTGGTGAACAGCTCGAGCGCGGCGCGGATGAGGCGCTGGCGGGTGAGATCGGCCTGAGTCATCGCGCGCGAATCTAACCTGACAAGCGGGGTTCCGTCGCCCATGTGCCCCCTTTAGCTTTCCGCCGCTCGTCGACTCCTCACCGAAGTCCGGAGGCAATCGCGCCATGCGCATGCTGGTGTTGGGCGCGGGGCTCCAGGGTTCCGCCTGCGCCTACGATTTGTTGCAGCACCCCGGTGTGGACCGGGTCACGGTCGCCGACCTGAAGCCCGATCGGATCCCCGCCTTCCTGCGACCGCTGGCCGGCCGGCGGCTGGCGCTCCTCAAGCTCGACGTGCAGGACCGGGCTGCGCTGCGCGCGGCGATGGGCGGGCACGACGCCGTGCTGAACGCGGCGCCGTACTACTTCAATCTGGAGGTCTCCAAGGCGGCGGTGGACAGCGGCGTGCATTGCGCCGACCTGGGCGGCAATACGGAGATCGTGTTCCAACAGCGCAAGCTCGACGCCGCGGCGCGCGAGCGCGGCGTCTCCGTCATCCCGGACTGCGGGCTGGCGCCGGGGATGGTGAACATCCTCGCCGCGGAAGGGATCCGGCGAGTCGGCGAAGCGGAGGAGGTGAAGATTTACGTGGGTGGCCTGCCGCAGCATCCCGAGCCGCCGCTGAACTACCAGATCGTCTATTCGCTCGAGGGCGCCCTCGACTACTACACGACTCCCTCCTGGGTGCTGCGGGACGGCCGGCCGACCCGTGTGGACGCGCTCTCCGAGCTCGAGCAGGTGACCTTCCCACCGCCGGTCGGCGCCCTCGAGGCGTTCCACACCGGGGGCGGCATCTCGATCCTGCCGTGGGCGTACGAGGGCAAGGTCCGCACCATGGAGTACAAGACGCTCCGCTATCCCGGACATGCCGCGATCATGCGACCGATCCGGGAGCTCGGCCTGCTCGACCTCACGCCCGTAAAGGTGAAGGGGAAGGATGTCGTGCCACGGGACGTGTTCATTGCGGCCGTGTCCCCCAAGCTCACGAAGCCCGAGGGGCGAGATCTCGTGGCGCTCCGCGTGGACGTGCGCGGGCGCCACGACCGGCGGGCCGCGTGGCAGCTGCTCGACTATTACGACGAAGCGCGCGGCGTCAGCGCGATGATGCGCACCACCGGATACTCGCTCGCCGTCACGGGTCTGATGCAGGTGGAGGGCCGGATCGCGGTGCAGGGGGTGCGGACGCCGGACGAGGCGGTGCCGTTCGCCCACTACCTCGCCGAGCTCGGGAAGCGGGGAGTCGAGATTCGGGAGCTCGTTTGACCGGCGCCCGTCGCGAGCCAGGAACTTCGCTTCATTCCGCCACGTTGTCGCGATAGATCATGCCTGTCCTCGACCTGCGCGCGCTGTGGGATCGCGCGTTGACGTACGAAGCATTCGTGCGCCAGTCCACCGAGCACTGCGCGCTGTGGACCGGCGTCTACCGGCTGGCGCGCATCCCCGACTGGGCGGTGGCGCGCGCCTGCGAGCGCGGGATGCCGTTCCGATTGTTGGTCCTCGCTGAGGATTGGTGCGGCGATGCGTCCAATACGATCCCCTACGTGGCGAAGCTGGGCGACCTGGCGAACTGCCTCGAGATGAGAATCTTGCGGCGCGACGAGCATCCGGAGGTGATGGACCGCTACCTCACCGGCACGTCGCGCTCCATCCCCATCGTGATCGTCCTGGATCAGCAGTTCCGCGAAGTGGGGCACTGGGGATCACGGCCGGCCGAGCTTCAGGCGTGGGTGATGGCGGCCCGCCGGACCACGCCGCAACAGGAGCTCTATCCGCAGATCCGGCGTTGGTATGCAAAGGACAAGGGTGTGAGCACATTGCGGGAGATCCTCGCCCTGCTGCCGGAGCGCGCTTCAGTAGCTCCAGGTCGTGCCGAAGAGTAGCTGGCCGCCCTCGCCGCCGCGGCCGTAGCCGACCACGAGCAGCGAGTTGCGCAGAAAGCGGAGCGCGACCTCCCCGCCGCCGCTGTGGTGCAGCCCTCGCGTCGTGAGTTGCACGGCCTCGCCCGGCCCAAAGACGCGCCCCGCGTCGTAGAACGCCACCAGCTTGAGCTCCACGATCTTGAGTTGCGCCGCGCTGGGCAGCGCGAAGACGACGTAGCGCGCCTCGGCCCCGCCGATCAGCTTGCCCCGTCCCACGAACCGCCCGTCGTAGTATCCGCGGAGCGAGCGGTAGCCGCCCACGGCGACGAACGGTCGCTCGCTCGATTCCATGAGCTGCTGCGCGGCGAGCGGCGGGGACCCGCCCATTCCTTCCACTCCGAAGCGCCCGGCCAGGACCAGACGGTTCAGCGGATGTACCTGGACCCGGGCCTGCGCGGTGGTGCGGGTATAGCCCGTGCCGCTGGCGAACAGCGCTTCCGCGTACACACCGGCGGTGGGGTCGAGCTCGTTGTCGCGGCTGTCGAACACGGCACCGGCCCGCACGACCTTGTCGGTGAACGGCACCGTAGCGGGATCGACGGTGCCCGCGGCGAGGTCGCGTCGGAACACGCTCGGCCCCGGGAGCGGGCGGAAGTTGCTGCGCTCGAGCGATCCACCGGCGAGCACCCGCAGCGGGCCGGCCAGCCGCCGTTGCACGGTGACCCGGGCGGCGAGATACGTCCGACTCAGCCGATAGTAGTACGGCCCCGCCGTCGTGAGGCTATCGCTCGAGTACTGGGTATCGTTCCCGAGCCCGTAATACCCCAGGCGGTTCGCGCGCGCCGCGGTGAGCGTGACAGCGGCGCGCCACCCTTCCCACCACGCCGGCGCGCGCGCGTCTGCCTGCATCAAGTAGCTCCCCTGCGTGCTCGCTCCGCCTTCCAGGCTCAGCGAGGCGAGGTTGGCTTCCGGACGCTCGACCGAGCCGAGGGGACTGTAGCGGACGTAGCGAAGCCCCCCCCACCACCGGTCGATCGAGCTGTAGAAAACATATGGATAGAGGTTGCCCCGCCAGTACCGCTGCGCGGCGAGGGGCGGAGCCGCGCACGCCAGCAGCGCGGCGGCGAGGCTAGTGGCTCGCAGTCGGCCGCTCGTACAGGAACGCGGTGTCGCGCAGCTTCGCCTCCGCGCCGTCGTGCGCGGCGTAGCGGCTCGGGTAGAGCGAGGCAGCCCCGAACTCGCCGCGTTTGTTGACTGCGTAGAAGTTGAGGCTGAACTTCGGCTTGCCGTCCGCGCCGAGCAGGCGCTTCTCAGTGAGCTGGACGACGCGCTTCACCGTCTCGAGGCAGGCGTCGGTGGGCTTCATGCCGCGGCGCATGAACTCCACCGTCAAGAAGCCCCCGCACACCTTGATGTTCGACTCCCCGCGCCCGGTCGAGCCCGCCGCGCCGACGTCATTGTCGGTGTATTGTCCCGCGCCGATGATCGGACTATCGCCCACGCGTCCGGGGATCTTGAAGGCGAGCCCGCTCGTCGTCGTGACCGAAGAGATGTCCCCCTGGGGTGTGACGGCGTCGCAATTGATCGTCCCCGTCGGGCGCACCATCAGATGCTCGGCTTCGGGTACATCGAGATAGTCGTCGTCCGGGTTCAGGTTGGCGCGCCAATGCAGCCACACCTCGCGGGAGTGCTCGGTGAGCAGGTCCGCTTCCTTGAAGCCGTACTGCAGCGCGAAACGCTTGGCGCCCTCGCCCACGAGGAAGATGTGATTCGTGTACTTGAGCACGAGCTTCGCCACTTCGGAGGGCGTCTTGATCCCTTCCAGCGCGCCCACCGCGCCAGCGCGCTTGCTGGGTCCGTGCATGCACGAGGCATCGAGCTGGACCACGCCGTCGGCGTTCGGGAGCCCACCGTAGCCGACGGAATCGTCGTTGGGATCGAGCTCCTGGATCTTCACGCCTTCGATCACCGCATCGAGCGTGTCGGCGCCCTGCATGAGCATCTCGAACGCCTTCTGCACCGCGCGTAGCCCGTTGGCGCTCGAGACGACGACGGGCTTCGCGGCCCAGCGCCCCGTGGGCGGCAGCGGTCGCGGCGGTCGCAGGGGGTAGGCGATGTCCGCCGCCGCGGCCGCGGTGACGCCGACGGCGGCAGATGCCACGAACTCGCGGCGGGACGGCACGGTGGACACGCGGCGCTCCTTAGGGGCGGGTGCTAGGTTCTACGCGCTGGCGCGGCGGCTGTCAACTTGCTCCGATCGGGGTGCGGCGATACCGTTCCGACCGTGAACCCTCACGACGCGCCGACGCGGCCCTACCTCGTCGCCGGCTATCACGCTGCTTCCGAATTGAGGTATGTCCGATCGAGTGCTGGTTGAGGTCGCGCTCGTCATCCCGGTGTATAACGAGCGCGACAATCTCCCGCTCTTGATCGACGAGATCGCCCGCGCCGTCGGGGGGGAGGGCCGGAGTTACGAGATCGTGGCCGTGGACGACGGGTCGACCGACGGGTCGCTCGAGGTGCTCGAGGGGCTGCGGCGGGACCACCCGGAGCTGCGCATCGTCGCGTTCGCGGAGCGCGCCGGTCAGACGGCCGCGCTCGCCGCCGGGTTCCGGGCCGCGCGCGGGCGGGCCATCGTGACGCTCGACGCCGACCTGCAGAACGACCCGGCCGACGTGCCCGCCCTCCTCGCCGAGCTCGAGCGCAGTCGCGCGGCCGCGGTCGTCGGCTACCGCGTGAACCGCCACGACAGCGCGTGGAAGCGGCTGCAGAGCCGCATCGCGAACGGCGTGCGCAACCGCTTGAATCACGAGACGATTCGAGACACCGGGTGCTCGCTCAAGGCGTTCCGGGCCGATGCGGTGCGCGCCCTGCCGCTGTTCGACGGCATGCACCGCTTCCTGCCCACGCTCATCAGGATGGAGGGCGGCACGGTGGTGGAGCTCCCGGTGCGGCACCGACCCCGGCGGTTCGGCCGGACCAAGTACGGCATGTGGAACCGGGTGTTTCGCTCGTTCGCCGACGCGCTGGCGGTGCGCTGGATGCAGCGTCGGGCGCTGCGCTACCGGATCCGGGAGGAGGTGCCGTAATGCACGACGACTGGCTGCGACAGATCGAGCAGGAGTTGGACGGCGAGCTGAGCCTGCCCGAGCGGGCAGCGCTGGCGCGTCACCTCGCCGGGTGCCGTCATTGTGCCGAGACGCGCGTGAGCCATCTCGAAATGCGAGTGGCCTTCGCCCGGTCCGCGGGACAGCCGCACGCTCACACCGTCCCCCGGCCGGCGATCCGCGGGCGGACCCTGGGGTTGTGGATGGCCATCAGCCTCATCGCCGGCGCGGCCGCGGGCTGGTTCGCGCACGTCCAGTGGGGCGGGCCCGGCCCGACCTCGCTCGAGGCAACGCGTGCGCTGTTCGTGGCGCAATAGCGCCTGGACGGCGGCGCTCCTCGCCGTGCTCCCCGCTCCGCCCGCGCATTCCCAGGCGCCGACCTACCGGCTGACGTACCGCCTGCGGGTGGTCGAGCGCGCCGGCGCCGACACCGAGACGCTCGCGACGGCCGTGGTGAGCGGGCCGCCCGAGACGACGCTCCGGCTGTCGCTGCGGGTCGAGACGGCCGAGCTGCAGGGGCTGCTCGGGACCCTCCCCGAGCCGGATACCGTGAATCTGGCCGGCATGTTCTTCAGCCGGCGGCCGGCGGGTCGATCGCGCCGCGGCCTTCCGCTGTTCGAAGAGGACAGCTACCGCCGCTGGGCGCGGGTCGTGTGGGGCGGCACGACGCGACTCTATCCCTTCGGCGCGGAGTGGGCGGGCCAGCGGCGCGCCCTGTGGGTGGAGATCACCGTCGACCGTGAGTTCGCCGCCGGTGAAACCCGGCCGAACGAAGAAGTGACGCTCGTGGACCCTGCCGTCGCGTTCAACGCGCGAGCGGTGGTGCCGCCGCGCCGCGTGACCGTTCGACTGAGCCTCGTGCGGGGGGATACCGCCAGCAGCCCGCGCGCGCTCGACCTGATCCCGGAAGCGCCCGGGCGCCGGGTGAGTTTCACGCTGGGTGGCCAGACGTCGGCATTCGACGTCACCCTGCAGCGGCCCGAGCCGCCGCGCACGGGACGCGACAGCGCGCTCGCCACCGACGCGGACGTCGTCTGCCTGCGGCTGCTCGTCCCCGGCTCGGATGACCCGGCCCGCGTCCGCTGCGGGCGGCTCGACAACGTGGCTCGCCGGCTCGCCCTGCAGGCGGGCGACACGGTCGTCGCCACCTTCTCCTGGCCGGGCGCCCGCTGACCGTCATATTTCGGACGCCATGGCCCCCCCCCGCCCCCGGAAGCAGCGGCTCGACCCCTCCATCTTCCACCTGCCCGTCGAGCGGATGCGGGAGGGCTACTACTCCGACAAGTACTTCGTGCGCGCGCGCGATTTGCTTCTCAAGGACAACCACCGGCCGTGCGTGACGATGCAGGTATTCGGCAAGGCGCACGCATTCCTCGGCGGAATCGACGAGGCGATCGCCATCCTCAAGCTGTGCAGCACGGATTGGGGCGAGCTCGAGGTTTCCGCGCTGTACGACGGAGACGAGATCGAGCCGTGGGAGACCGTGTTGCTCATCGAAGGGCCGTACGACGCGTTCGCCCACCTGGAAACCCTGTATCTCGGCGTGCTGGCGCGCCGTACCAGGGTCGGCACGAACACGCGGCGCGTCGTCGAAGCGGCCCGGCCGAAGGAAGTGATGTTCTTCCCGGCGCGGCACGACCATTGGCTGGTGCAGACGGGCGACGGCTACGCCGCCCACATCGCGGGAGCGATCGGCGTGTCCACGGACGCGCAAGCGTCGTGGTGGGGCTCGGAGGGGGTCGGCACGGTACCGCACGCGCTGATCGCGGCGTACCACGGCGACACGGTGCAGGCGTCGCAGAAGTTCGCCGAGCTGATGGACCCGAGCGTGCGGCTCATCACGCTCGTGGACTTCGACAACGATTGCGTCGCCACCTCGCTCAAGGTAGCGCGGGCGCTGGGGCCGCGGCTCTATGGCGTGCGGATCGACACGTCCGAGACGCTGGTGGACAAGTCGGTAATCCCCGAAATGGGCACCTTCAAGCCGACGGGGGTGAACCCGCGGCTCGTCTGGAACGTGCGGCGCGCCCTCGATCGCGACGGCTTCCAACACGTGAAGATCGTGGTTTCGGGCGGCTTCACGGTCGAGAAGATCCGCCAGTTCGAAGAGCAGGACGTGCCCGTCGACATGTACGGCGTCGGCTCGAGCCTGTTCCAGGGTCGCTTCGATTTCACCGCGGACGTCGTGCGGGTGGAGGGCAAGCCGTGCGCCAAGGTGGGCCGCAGCTACCGGCCGAACCCGCGGCTGGACCCGGTGGAGTGACCGCGCCGGCCTTGCGTTCCCGGTGGGTCTGCATATTTTTCCGACGAAGTGAATAATCATGCAAGCGTCCCGATCGGTGTCCTCGGGGCCTCGGGGTACGTAGGGCAGGAGCTGCTGCGGCTGCTCGCTGGCCACCCCGGGGCCTCGGTGGTCTTTGCCACCGCGGAGTCCGCTGCCGGCGAGGTCGCCCTGGGCCACCGGCTGGTGCGTGCGGACGACGCGCCGCTCCAGCGTGCGGAGATCGTACTCTCCGCGCTGCCGCACGGCGTATCGGGGCGGTACGTGCACGCGGCGCGGGCGGCCGGGAAACGCACGGTGGACCTGTCGGCCGATTTCCGCCTGTCGCCTGAAGCCGTCTACGGGCTGACGGAGGTGACCCGGCCCCGCGTGGCCGCCGCCGAGCTGGTGGCGAATCCCGGATGCTATCCGACGGCGGCCCTGCTCGCGCTGCTGCCGCTCGCGCGGCAGGGGCTGATCGACGCGTCGCGCGAGGTGGTGATCGACGCTGCTTCCGGGGTGACGGGTGCCGGCCGGGCGCCGCAACGTGAGCTCATGTTCGGCGAGGTGGCGGAGGACTTCCGGGCCTACGCGGTCGGGAACGAGCACCGGCACCTGCCCGAGCTCCTGGGCACGCTGGCGCGCGAGAGCGGCTTCACCGGCGATCTCGTGTTCACCCCCCATCTGCTGCCCGTGAAGCGGGGCATCCTCGAGACGATCCACGTGCCGCTCACGCGCCCCCTCGATCAGACGACGGCCGAAGCGCTGTACCGGGCCGCCTACGACGGCGAGCCCTGCGTGGCGATCACCCCGGGTGCGCTGCCGTCCCTCAAGGACGTCGTGTACCGCAATCGCGTCGCGATCGGCGTCGCGCCCGTCGCGCACGTACGCCGGCCGCGGCTCACGCTGATCGCCGCGATCGACAATCTCGTCAAGGGCGCGGCGGGGCAGGCCATCCAGAACATGAACGTGATGCTCGGGCTGCCCGAGACGGCGGGGCTGACGTGCTGAGCGTGCGCGTGGTGAAATTGGGCGGCAACGAGCTCGATCGCCCCGAGTGGCTCGCCGCCTGTGCCGATGCGCTGCGCACGGTCGGCCCCGTCGTGCTGGTGCACGGCGGTGGGGAAGCCGTGAGCGCGCTGTCGCGGCGGCTCGCGCTCCCGGTCGAGAAGCGCGACGGCCGCCGCGTCACCACCCCCGAGGTGGCGGAGGTCGTCGAGATGGTGCTCGCGGGGCCGGTGAACCGGATGCTGGTGGCCGCGTTGCGCCGGGCCGGGCTCGACGCGATCGGGCTCTCGGGCGTGGACGGCGGCCTGCTGACCGCGCGGCGCGCGGCCGGCGGCCTGGACCACGTCGGCGAGATCGTCGCCGTACGGGCCTCGCTGCTCCACAGTTTGCTGCTGGCCGGGCTCACCCCCGTCATCGCCCCGATGGCGCCCCCTGCGGAAGGGGGCCTTCCCTTCAACGTCAACGCGGACGACGCCGCCGCGGCCGTCGCGGGCGCGCTCCACGCCGCCGAGCTGCTGTTCGTGTCGGACGTGCCCGGGGTCACCGTGGACGGCACGGTGCAGCCGTCGGTGGCGGCAGGCGACATCGAGACCCTGATCGAGTTGGGCGCGGCGACCGACGGCATGGCGGCCAAGCTCCGCGCCGCCGCGACCGCCATCCGCGCCGGCGCCCACGCCGTCCGGATCGGGGACTGGCACCTGCTGGTGCATCCCGCCGCGGGAACGCGAATCCTCCCGCCCGCCGTCAAGGCCGCGTGACCACCGCCTCCACGGCCGCGTCGGCCGCGCCCGGCGCGCTGCTCGGCGTTTACGCCCCGGTCGGTCCCCGCTTCGTCGCCGGGGACGGTGTCGAGCTCATCGCGGAGGACGGCACCCGCTACCTCGATTTCGTCGCCGGCATCGGGGTGAATGCGCTCGGTTACAACCATCCGGTGGTGCGCCAGGCGGTGGAGCACGCGCTCGGTACGGGGCTCATCCACATCTCGAACCTGTACCGCACCGAGCCAGCCGAACGGCTGGCCGAGGAGCTGGTGGCGCGGTCGTTCGCCGATCGGGTGTTCTTTTGCAATTCGGGCGCCGAAGCGAACGAGGCCGCGTTCAAATTCGCCCGCAAGTGGTCGGGAAAAAGCGAAATCGTCGCCTTCAGCGGCAGCTTCCACGGACGCCTCTTCGCCACGCTCGCCGCAACGGACCGCCCCGAGTACAAGAAACCGTTCGAGCCGCTGGTGCCGGGCATTCGTATCGTCCCGCGGGAGGACTGGGCGGCCGTGGACCACGCGGTGTCCGCGTCTCGCACGGCCGCGGTGATCGTCGAGCCGGTGCAGGGCGAAGGTGGCGTACGCCCGATCGACCCGGAGTGGCTGGGCTTCCTGCGTGAGTTGTGCGATTCCCGGGGTGTCGCCGTCATCTTCGACGAAGTGCAGTGCGGGCTAGGGCGGACGGGCACGCTGTTCGCGTACGAGCAGACCGGCGTCGTCCCCGACGTGCTGACGCTCGCCAAGCCGCTCGCCGGCGGCCTCCCGATGGGCGCCGTGCTGCTGCGGGACGCGATCGCTAGCGCGCTCAAGCCCGGCGACCACGCGACGACGTTCGGCGGCGGTCCCCTCGTGGCGAGCGTCGCGCTGGAGGTGGTCCGCACCATCGCCCAGCCCGATTTTCTCGCCGCGGTGCGGCAAAAAGGCGAGTGGCTGGGCGCGCGGCTGGCCGGCCTCGCTAGCCGCTCCGCGAAGGTGCGCGACGCCCGGGGGCGTGGGCTGATGTGGGGGCTCGAGCTCGCCGAGCCGGCGGCCCCGTGCGTCACGGCCGCCCGCGAGCGGGGGCTGCTCGTCCTGACCGCGGGAGCGAACGTGCTGCGGCTCGTGCCGCCGCTCGTCATCACGCCGCAGGAGCTGGAGCGCGGGGTGGCGATACTCGAGGAGATCCTGGCGTGAGCGCGCTGCCGCTCAACATCGGGGAGACGGGAGACGGGAGAAGTACGCTCCGCTCGCCGCACGGCGTCGGCGCCCCGGGCGTGACCTCTCCCGTCTCCCCTCTCCCGGGGGAAGCGGTCGTGCGGGGGGCGACGCTCCTCGACGTCCCGACCCTCGAGTCGCTCATGGCCCCTTACGTCGCCACCGGCGACCTGCTGCCGCGCAGCAACTACGATCTGTGCCGGCACGTGAAGGAGTATCTGGTCGCCGAAGCACCCGACGGTGACCTCGTGGGATGCGGCTCCCTCAAGATCTACTCGCGCGACCTGGCCGAGGTGGCGGGGCTGGCGGTGCGTGCGGACCAGCAGGGCACCGGCGTGGGCCGGGTCCTGATGGAGGCCTTGGTGGCGGAGGCGCGGAGCAGCGGCATCGCCGAAGTGCTGGCGCTGACGCGCAAGCCCGCCTTCTTCCACAAGCTCGGCTTCGTGCTCGCCGAAAAAGGCCATTTTCCCCTCAAGGTGTGGGCGGACTGCGCCAGGTGCCCCAGGCAGAACTGCTGTGACGAAATCACCGTCGTTCTGAAGTTGTAGGGCGTCTGCCGGTTGACACCCTCCTGCCGCCCGCGAGAAATTCCACGATTCAAAGGAAGGGCGCATGGCCAGGGTCATCTTCTGGGACGTCGACACCCAGTACGATTTCATGAAAGCCGACGGCAAGCTGTACGTGCCCGACGCCGAGCACATCATTCCGAACGTGAAGCGGCTCACCGACTACGCCCACGGTCACGGAATTCGCATCGTCGCCAGCGCCGACGATCACGTCGTGGGCCATGCCGAGATTTCAGAGCAGCCCGACTGGAAGACCACCTTCCCGGCACACTGTTTGCGCGGCACGCCGGGCCAGAAGAAGATCCCCGAGACCGCACTGCGCGACCCGCTCGTGATCGAGCCCGCGCGGAGCGACTCGAAGACGCTCGGCGACCGCCTGCGCGGTCACTCGGGCGACATTCTCTTCCACAAGCATCGGTTCGACGTGTTCACGAACGAGAACGTGACGACTGTGCTGGACCTGCTCGACCCCGATGACATCGTGCTCTACGGCGTGGCGACCGACGTGTGTGACAAGGCGGCGGTCGAAGGCATGCTCGAGCGGCGGCCCCACACCCGGCTGTTCGTGGTCACGGACGCGATCCGCGGAATCGACCGCGATGCGTCGGAGCAACTCCTGCGGGAATGGGGCGACGAAGGGGTACGCCTGGTCAGGACGAAGGAAATCGTGGAGGAGGGGCTGGTCGAGGCGCTCGCCCGCGCCACGGCATGACGGCGCCCGCGTTCGGGCGCTTTTTTCTGCCCGGTCCCACGGACGTACATCCGGACGTCCTGGCCGCCATGCAGCGCGCGATGATCGGGCATCGCTCGAGCGCGATGGAGCGGCTGCTCGAGGGGCTCGAGCAGCCGCTCGCCCGCCTGTTCCGCACATCGCGCACCGTCCTCGTCGGCACGACGTCCGCGACCGGGTTCATGGAGATGGCGGTGCGCAACGGCGTCCGGCAACGTGCGCTCTCGCTCGTCAACGGGTCGTTCAGCGAACGGTTCGCGAAACTGGTCGGCGCCTGCGGCAAGGAGTGCATCCGGCTCGACGTGCCGCTCGGCTGCGCCGTCGAGCCCGACATGCTGCGCGACGCGCTGCGGCGCACCCCTGTGGACGCGGTGACCCTGGTCCATTCCGAGACGTCGACGGGCGTATTGCAGGACGTCGCAGCCCTGGCCGCCGTGGTGCGCGAGTTCGACGACGTGCTGCTGCTGGTCGACGCCGTGACCTCGCTGGCAGGCTCGCCGGTGGAGACCGATCAGTGGGGACTCGACTTCGTGCTCACCGGATCACAGAAGGCGCTCGCCCTGCCGCCGGGGCTCGCGCTCGGTGTCGCCTCCGAGCGGATGCTCGAGCGGGCGAAGACCCTGCCGAACCGCGGGCTGTACTTCGATCTCGTGAGCTTCGTGCAGGCGACCACCAAGCACCAACCGACCAACACACCGGCGATCTCGCTCTTGTACGCGCTCGAGACGCAGCTGGCGCGCATCGAGCGCGCGGGCGGCGTCGAGGCTCGCTGGCGGCGCCACGACGCGATGCGCTCGCGCGTGGAAGCGTGGAGCGAGCAGCGGGGCGTGCCGTACGTACCGCGCGAAGGACGACGCAGCTGGACCGTGTCCTGCCTGAAGCTGCCCGATGGCACGGGCTCGAAGACGGTCGTGGGCGCGCTCAAGGAGGCGGGCTGGACGATCGGTGCGGGGTACGGGTCGCTCAAGGATACCACGATCCGCATCGGTCACATGGGCGACCACACGGTGGGGGCGCTCGAGGAGCTGCTCGCCCTGCTCGACGGGCTGGTCGCGTGACGCTCCGGGTCGTGGTCGCCGATCGCGTGGCGGAAGGCGGGCTGCAGCTGCTGGCCGCCACGCCGGACATCGAGGTGACGAGCTTCGCCGGGAAGCCGCGGGAGGAGCTGGAGCGGGCGCTGGGCGGCGCGGACGCGCTGATCGTCCGCAGCGAGACGCGCGTCACCGCCGACCTGCTCACGCGTGCTCCCCGCCTGCGGGTGATCGCGCGCGCGGGCACGGGGGTCGACAACATCGATGTGCCCGCGGCGACGCGCCGCGGGATCGCCGTGATGAACGCGCCCGGGGCGAACACGGTCAGCGCGGCCGAGCACGCCATGGGGCTGCTGCTCGCGCTGGTGCGCCACATTCCGTGGGCGGCCGAGGCGATGCGGCGGGGGGAGTGGGACCGGAAGCGGTTCGAGGGGACGGAGCTGCGCGGCAAGACGATCGGGGTGGTGGGGCTGGGGCGCATCGGCGGTCACGTGGGCCAGCTCGCCCGGGCGTTCGGCATGCAGGTCGTGGGCCACGATCCGTACCTCGCTCCCGAGCGCGCGGCCGAGCTCCAGGTGAAGCTGCTGCCGCTCGATCAGCTGCTGCGCCAGGCCGACGTCGTCACGCTGCACGTCGCGCACACGGAGCAAACGCACCACCTGATCAACGCGGAGCGGCTCCGGCTGATGAAGCCGGGGGCCGTGCTGATCAACACCGCGCGGGGCGAGCTGGTGGACGAGGGCGCGCTCGCCGACGCGGTGCGCGAGAAGCGGATCCGCGGCGCGGCGATCGACGTGTTCGCCGTGGAGCCGCTGCCGGCGGACTCGCCGTTGCGACAGCTCGACCGTGTGATCCTCACGCCCCACCTCGCGGCATCGACCGCCGAAGCGCAGGAGCGCGTGAGCTTGGAGGTGTGCACCGCCGTGCGCGAGGCACTGCTCACCGGGGACTTGTCGTTCGCGCTCAATGTCCCCGGCCTCTCGGGCGACCTGCTGCGACGCCTCGGGCCGCTGCTTGATCTGGCGCGGCGGCTGGGGCGTCTCGCCCTGGCCCTGGTCGACGGGCCGGTACAGGCCGTCGAGGTCGCGTATGGCGGGAAGGACGAGGCGGCGCCTCGGCCCGTGCTGGTCGCCGCGGTCGAAGGGCTGCTCAGCGCGATGAACGTGACGCCGGTGAGCCTCGTGAACGCCCTGCTCATCGCCGAGGAGCGGGGGATCCAGCACGCCCGCAAGACCGGCATGCCCGAGCCGGGGTTCGAGACCACCGTCGGTGTGAAGCTCGCGACGGCCAAGAGCCGCGTGCGCGTCGCCGGCGCGCTGGTCGGCAACAGCCACGGCCGCGTGGTCCGCATCGACGACTACCACGTGGACATCGCGCCGGAGGGCTGGATGCTCGTGATCCGGAACCGCGACGTGCCCGGCGTGATCGGGCGCGTGGGCACCCTGCTCGGCCAGTCGGGGATCAACATCGGCAGCTACCACCAGGCCCGGCGCGCAACGCCGGGGACCGACGCCCTGGCCGCCATCACCGTCGATCAAGCGCTCACGAACGGCGTGCTCGACCATCTCGGGCACGCGCCCGACGTGCTGGACGTGCGGCTGGTGCATTTCGGGGACTAACCCGCCTCGAGCCCCGGTTCCCCTGACATTGTGACGTCTGGCGCGCCGCCGCACTCAACGATTGACAACCCGCATCTCCTTTCGCTTCTTCCCCACTCACTCGTCCGCAACGACTCCACGGGATCAACCGCCGCCGCGTCTCGACAAGCGTCGCTATGAACAGGAGGGGCGCCACGCGGCCGGAGGGCACATGAACCGCAGAGAGTCCCTCAGGCTCCTCGCCAGCCTGCCTGCAGCGGTTGGAGCAGCCCGCATCGAGTCTTTCCGGGTGCCTCGGCGCCCGACGCCGGCCGTCCCCCCCATGATTCCGGTCGGTCTCGATGCGTATCTCATGTGGGAGCGGTGGCCATATCAGCGCATTGGCGCTCGGGCCTACATGCGCAGCACGTACGATCGCGCCGGTGGAAACGAGGGAGCCGATGCCAGCCATTTTCTCTATCAGCTGGCCGATGCTTTCAACGTCACGTTAGACGTGGAAGGCCAAGGGGTGCTCTATTTCGCCCGCTACAACCACTGGCACGGCAGCCCCTGGCACTACGTGGTCGACGGCACGGATCACCTCGTTCAGGAAAGCTCCAGCGCCGATCCCACCAAGCCGGTACCGGGCTCCGTATTCATGCCGGAAGAGGCGATCGAGCATCCGTGTCCGGGTGCGATGTACGCCGGTGCATACGCCCCTGTTTCCCGGTCGGCCACTGCCGGAGCTGGCCTGGAGCGAGATCAACTAGAGTGTGTACTGCTTTGTGATGCCGGCGGGGTTCGCACGGTGACCTCACTCGTACCGTAGCGACTCCACCGGATCCACCGCCGCGGCGCGGCGCGCGGGCAGCACGCCGGCGATGAGCCCCACGCCGATCAGGATGGCGACGCAGATCAGGGCGATGGGCCACGACAGTGTCGGGCTGAGGATGTACTGCATCGCCGGGTTGTCTTCCTTGGGGATCGCGTTCACCCCGAGCACGATGAGCGACGCCGCCGCGAGTCCCACCAGCCCGCCGGACAGGGCGATCGTCATGGCCTCGAACAGGAATTGCGCCATGATGTGCCGGCGGCGGGCACCGAGCGCCAGCTTGATCCCGATCTCCTGCGTCCGCTCCTTCACCACGACGTACATGATGTTCGCGACACCGACGCCGGCGATCAGCAGCGTGAAGACCCCGACGAGCCCCATGAAGATCTGGATGCCGAGCCCGACGGCGAGGGTTTGCTTCTCGTCTTCGATGAAGTCCCACATGCCCAGCGCGCGCTCATCCTTGCGGTCGAACCGGTACTTCTGCCCCAGCACCCGGTAGAGCTCCCCCTTCACCAGAGGTCCCCGGGACACGTCGCGCGGCTGCACGATGAGGTGGTTCACGAACCGGTTGCCATAGATGGTGCGAAACGTCGAGTACGGGATCACCCCGCGGTCGGCGTCCGGCCCGTTGTTGCTCGAGTCCTGGAACTTCTTCTTCAGCACTCCGACGACGGTGAAGGGGAGGCCATCGACGACGATGCTCTTGCCGATGGCATCGACGCCTTTGCCGAACACCCGCTCTGCCAGCTCGTTGCCGAGGAACAACACGCGCCGCTTCTGGGCGATGTCGAGGGCGTTGATGAAGCGCCCGCCCTGCGCCGGCTCCATGTGGCGCATGGGCTCGTGATCGGGACCGACGCCCTCGAGGAACGCGTTGGTGCGGGTCTTGCCCAGCTGAAAGGAGGTACCCCAGCGCCCGTACGAAAGGCTCCCCCGATCGATATCCGGGATGGCACCCTTCAGGAGCTCGAGGTCCTCTTCCACGAGGCGGATGCGTCGCCCTTGGCCCAACCCGGCGAATGCCTTGCTGGTCTCGCCGCCATAGACCATGAAGATCCGCTCGCCGGCACCCAGCAAGCCGTCCCGGACCGTGCGCTTCAGTCCCTCACCGAACGCCAGCAGCAGCACTACCGCAAGCGTGCCCCAGGTGACCGCAAAGAACGTGAGAAACGCCCGCGTGCGTTGCGCCTTCAGGTCGCCGATGAACTCCTGGAGCAGGATGTAGAACATGCCTAGGTTCGCAGGGCTTCCACGGGATCGAGCGTCGCCGCGCGCCGGGCCGGCATGAGGCCCGCGGCAAACGCCACGGCTGCGAGCAACCCGAGCGTCGCCACGAGTACCATCGGAGAAATCGTCGGCACGCCGACGAACTCTTTGATGGGCAGCCCGCCGAGCGCGGCCACGAGCCCGAACGAGAGCAGCAGGCCGAACACCGCCCCCATGGTCACGATGATCAGGGCCTCGGCGAAGAACTGGCGCATGATGGCGGCGCGGGTGGCGCCCACGGCGCGCCGGACGCCGATCTCACGCGTCCGCTCCCGCACCACGATGTACATGATGTTCGCCACCCCGATGCCGCCAACCAGCAGGGTGAAGCTCCCGACGATGGCGAAGAAAACGTTGAAGGCGACGAACATCTTGCCGAAGCGGGTCTCCCACTCGCTCGTGTCCCAGAAGGCGAGGGCGTCCTTGTCCTGCGGATCGAACTTGTACGTGCGTGCCATGGTCTCATACACTCGCCGCTCGGCCTGCTTGGTGACTTCCGAGCTCCGCGCGCGGTACACGATGTTGTTCAGGAAGCGGTTGCCGAACAGGGCGTAGTGCGTCGTCGCCGGAATGAAGATCCGGTCCTTGTCCCGCTGCTGATAGGAGGAGTTCTGCAGCTTGGGGCGCATTACCCCCACGACGGTGAACGGGGTGTCGCCCAAGAACACCTGCTGGCCGACCGGCGCTGCGTCACCGAACAGCAGCTTGGCCAGCTCGTCGCCCAGCACGGCCACCCGCCGCCGCTCGGCAACGTCGCGATCGTTGATGAAACGGCCGCCCGCCTCCGCGATGATGTTGCGCATGAAGCCGTACACTGGGAGAATGCCCGTGACGGCGGGGGAGGCCGCCTTGACGCCGCGCCGCACGCGCGCGCTCTGCGTGATGAACTCCGGACTGATGAACTCGATTTCGGCGACCTCGCGGGCGAGCAGCTGCACGTCATCGGGCCGCAGGCGGATCGGGCGGCCATCGCCGAACCCGGCGAACGGCTTGGTGGTGCGTCCGCCGAACAGAATCACGATGCGGTCGCCCAACCCGTGAAACCGCTTCTTGGTTTGCCGCTCCAGGCCGACACCGAACGCCAGCAGCACCACCACCGCCACGGTGCCCCAGGCGATCCCGAGGACGGTGAGAGAGGTGCGGAGCTTCTGCGCCCGCAGGTCGGCGAAGAACTCGCGCCACACGTCAGGAGATCTCGCGCGGGGCCGCCTCGACCAGCGAGTCGGTCGCCTGCAGGCCCTCCAGCACCTCGATGTTGATGGCGTCGGACAGGCCGGTCTTGATCCGGCGCTCCTGCGTCTTCCCAGAGCCGGTGCGCACGGTCACGAAGCTCGAGTCGTTGCGATGCGTGATGAGCCGCTCCGGGATGTAGAGCACGCTGTCGCGGCGCGAGATGATCACCTCCGCATTAGCCGAGTAGCCCGCGCGCAACTTGGCGCCCGCCACCTCGGTGAGGACGATCTCGATCGGAAACACCGTCGCCTGCTCCTGCTTGTGCGCCTTGAGCCAGATCTTCTCGAGCCGGCCCTTCACGCTCGCGTTGGGCAGGGCGCCGATCTTGATGGTTGCCGGCATGCCCTCCTTGAGCCGACCCACGTCGATCTCGTCCACGGTTCCCCGAAAGATCAGGTCCCGCATCGCCGCCATCCGCATCAGCACCGTCCCGGCCTGGTACGGCGTGAGCGGTACCACGGGATCGCCGATCTCGATCGAGTCCTCGAGGATGTAGCCGTCAATCGGGGCGCGGACCACGGTCTCGACCGGCTTGCCGTTGGCGAGCACCGTGCCGCCCTCCTGTAACGCCAGCCGCTCTTGCGCCAGCGACAGTTGCGAGCGCGACTCGTCGACCTGCCGCTGTGCGGTCTCGAGATCGGCGGGGGAAATCAGGTTCTTGTTGCGCAGCTCCTGCTGGCGGGTCAACTCGCGCTCCACGTTCTTGAGCTCGATCCCCCGCAGCTCCGCGTTGCGGCGCAGCTCGACCATCTCCAGCGGCGTGGGGTTGGGTGAGATCTCGAGCAGCGGCTGGCCCCGCTTGACGTAGTTCCCGACTTCGGCGAAGCGCCGCCGCACCACGCCGGCCAGGATGGATTTGACGGTGACCTCGATGCGGGGCTCGATGGTGCCGACGGCGAGCGCCTTGTCAACCAAGGACCCGCGGACGACCGCCACCGCTTTCGGTCCTTCCTTCTTCTTGCCGCCGAGCCTTCCGGTCGCAGCCATGGCGCCCAGGCTCAGCACGACCACGGCGGCAGGGATGACGATCGTACGGCGCTTCATCTCGGGGCGGCTCCGCGCGGGGCGTAGGATGAGACGGGTCTTCTTCTTACGGGGCTCGGCGCCGATAGTTTCCCGGGCTTAGTCCGCCGCCTGGCGCTCGGGGGGCGGCGCTTCATCGGCGAGCAGCCGGAACGACTTGACCGCGCCGGTGAGCTTGTCGGCGGCCTCGGCGAGCTGGTTGGCCGATGACGCGATCTCCTCCGTCGAGGCGCTCTGCTGCTCGCTCGACGCCGCGATCTCCTCTGCCGCGGCGAGCAGGCTCTCCGTCCCCTGCGTCACAGTGGCGAGTCGGGCGCCGATCTCCTCGATGAGCGCCCGCATCTCCTCCGCGGACCGCGCGATCTCCCGACTCCAGATGTCGCTCGCCTGCGCCTCCGCGGACACCGTGGCGAGACCTTGCGCGGCGGCCTGCGCGGCCTCGCGCGCCGCGGCGGCTCCCTGGGCGAGGTGCGCGAGCCGCTCCCGCGTCGCCTCGACGCGCGTCAGCACGCCGCGCACCGTGTCCCCGGTGTTCCCGGCTGCCGCCGCCGCCACCGCGGCGAGCTTGCGGACTTCGTCCGCCACGACGGCGAAGCCGCGTCCTTGCGGGCCGGCGCGCGCCGCCTCGATCGCGGCGTTCAAGGCGAGCATGTTGGTCTGCGTCGCGATCGCCTTGGTCTGCGTCACGAACTTCTGGATCTCGCCCGAGGACTGGGCGAGCGCCGCCGCCTCTTTCGAGCCCCGCTCCACTTCCTCAGCCAACTTGGCGAGCTGCGTGGTGCTCTGATCGAGCACCTCCTTGTGCCGGCGCGCGAGGTCCGCGACGGTGGCGTTGCGCCGCACGGAGTCTTCCGCCCCCGCCGCGAGCGCCGTGGCGATGTGCAGGATCTTGGCCGCGTCGTCGGCGGCCGCGCGCACGAGCTGTGCCTGCTCCGCCGCGCGCTTCGTGAGATCCTGGCACGTCGCCGTCATCTCCTCGGTCGAGGCGCTCATTTCCTGCGTGGAAGACGAGATCTCCGTCGCCATCGCCGCGGCTTCGTCGGCGGCCGTGCGGATCGCCCCGACGAGCCGCCGCAGCGCCACCACCATCGTGTGGACCGAGGAGAGGAGATCGCCCACCTCGGCCGCTTCGGTGCGCTGCGTCACCACGGTGACGGAGAGGTCGCCGCCTGCGACACGGCTGGCGATCGCCCCGGCCGCCTTCACGGGCTCGGTGATGCGCTGGTTGAGACGATGGCGGAACACGAGGAGCAGGCCGACGGTCGCGCCGAACAGCAGGAGCGCCCACAGGAAGATGCTGGTGCGAGTGCCTCGCGCCGCCGCGTAGGCGGTCGCCGTCGGCTGACGGAACAGGACCCACCACTTGCCGTTGTTCGTCGGCACCGTGACGACCAGGTCCTCGACCGTGCCGTTGCGCACCGTCGTCCGAGCCGGCTGCTCCGCGCGCGGGATCGCCGCCGCGTCGCGCAGCGTGCGTAACAGGTCGCCCGAGGAGGGGCTCACGATCACGCGCCCCGCGCCGT
Source organism: Gemmatimonadota bacterium (assembly GCA_003222135.1). Classification (GTDB taxonomy): domain Bacteria; phylum Gemmatimonadota; class Gemmatimonadetes; order Gemmatimonadales; family GWC2-71-9; genus 20CM-4-69-16. The sequence goes on from QHUM01000043.1 coordinate 84,283, forward strand.
CCACCACCAGGAGCTGGGCACCGCCTCCCGCGTCGGCGGTCCCGAGCAGGCGGGACAGGCGCTCCAGGGCGAACACGGTCTTGAGCACGCCCACCGGACGCGCTATGCGGGGCGCGCGGATCGCGACGTCGTACTCGAGCGACACCACGGCGGCCGACGAGTCGTACTGCGGCGCCCCTTCGAATACGCCGTCCGCCATCGCCCGCCGCCACCACCCCTCGTCCGACTGCACGAAGTCCGACGTCCGTCCCGAGGAGAGCACGACGTACCCGTGCCGCTCCGTGAAAAACAGCTCGGCGTAATCGGAGCGTTGCGGGTATCCGGTCAGGTATGCGGCGAGGTCGGCGTCCCCACCCAGCATGCGGCGCTGAGTGAACATCCGCTCGAGCGTGGGGATGTCGAGGGGCGGCAGCTTGTCCTTGACGGCCTGCTGGGCGGCGTCGATCGCGGCCCGCACCACCGCGGGAGACGCGGCCAGCGCCTCGGCCTCGTGGCGGCGTTCCCGCAAGTACTGGTTCACGAGGGCGGCGACCCGGAGCGCCACGTCCTCGCCCCGGTCCTTCGCCTGCTGCTCGACCGTACGCTGAGCGGTGTTGCCGGACAGGGCGGCGAAACCGATCACCAGGACCAGGGCGAGGCCGACCCCCGTGAGGAGGAAGCTCTGCCGGAGTTGCGGGGTGCGGCTGGCCATGTGATGGGGTTGGAGCGCTAAGGTACGCAGGGTTACCGGCAGGGGCAAGTCTGTTTAGTTTCATGCACTTATGAGTCAGGTGCCGACCTACGATCCGCAGGCGGTCGAGGCGCGGTGGCAAGTGCGCTGGGCGGCCGATCACGTCAACGAGCCCCAGCTCGACCGGCCGCACCGGCCGTTCTACAACCTCATGATGTTCCCCTATCCCTCGGCGGAAGGGTTACACGTAGGGAACATGTTCGCCTTCACCGGCGCGGACATCTACGGGCGATTTCGCCGGCTCCAGGGCCACGACGTGTTCGAGCCGATCGGGTTCGACGCGTTCGGGATCCACTCCGAGAACTACGCGCTCCAGGTCGGCACCCACCCGGCGAAGCTCATCCCCAAGAACATCGAGACGTTCCGCCGCCAGCTGCGTCGCTTCGGCGGCATGTTCGACTGGCGCCACGAGCTGTCCACCACGGACCCGGGTTACTACAAGTGGACCCAGTGGATCTTCGTGCAGCTCTTCAAGGCGGGGCTGGCGTTCCGCAAGAAGGCGGCGGTGAACTGGTGTCCCAAGGACATGAGCGTCGTCGCGAACGAGCAGGTGATCAACGGCTTCTGTGAGCGCCATCCCGACACCAAGGTCGAGCAGCGCTTCCTCGAGCAATGGTTCTTCGCGATCACGCGGTACGCCGAGCGCCTGCTCACGAATCTCGACCGGCTCGATTGGTCGGAGTCTACGCGGACGCTGCAGCGCAACTGGATCGGGCGGAGCGAGGGCGCCGAGCTCGGGTTCGAGACCCCGGGCGGCCAGAAGATTGCCGTCTTCACGACGCGGCCCGATACGGTATTCGGCGCGACGTATCTGGTGCTCGCCCCGGAGCACCCGCTCGTGGAAGCGCTCACGGCCGACGAGCAGCGTCGTGCGGTGAACGCCTACCGGCGCGAGGTGCAGGCCAAGGACATCGTGTCGCGCAAGGTGGGCGACCGGGCCAAGACCGGTGTCTTTCTCGGCTCCTACGCCCGCAACCCGGCCACCGGCGAGGCGATCCCCATCTGGATCGCCGACTACGTGCTGATGGAATACGGCACCGGCGCGATCATGGCCGTGCCCGCACACGACAAGCGCGACTTCGAGTTCGCGACGGCGTTCCAGCTCCCGATCCGCGCCGTGGTCCGGGGCGAGGGGAGCGGGCCGCTCCCGATCGTCACCGAGGACGGCGTGCTCGTGAACTCCGGGGAGTTCGACGGCCTGCCGTGCCGGGAAGGGGGCCGGCGGATCGTCGGCTGGCTGCAATCGCGCGGGCTCGCGACCCCGCAGGTGCAGTACCGCCTGCACGACTGGTGCATCTCGCGCCAACGCTATTGGGGCCCGCCGATCCCGATCATCTATTGCGACCGCTGCGGGCCGGTGGCCGTGCCGGAGCGGGATCTCCCGGTTGAGCTCCCCTTGATCGAGGACTTCCGCCCAGACGCGAGCGGGGTGAGCCCGCTGGCGCGTCACAAGGAGTGGTACTTCGCGAAGTGCCCCCAGTGCGGGGCCCAGGGGCGCCGCGAGACGGACGTCTCGGACACGTTCCTCGACTCCGCGTGGTACTTCCTGCGGTATCCCTCCAGCGAGTTCCACGACCGGCCGTGGGACGAGCAGCGCACCCGGACGTGGCTGCCCGTGTCGACTTACATCGGCGGGAACGAGCACGCCGTGCTCCACCTGCTCTATTCGCGCTTCGTCACGATGGCGCTCCAGGAGCTCGGGCTCGTGCATTTCGACGAGCCGTTCCCGAAGCTCAGGGCACACGGGCTGATCATCAAAGACGGCGCGAAGATGTCCAAGTCGCGTGGCAACGTCGTCATTCCCGACGCCTATATCCAGAAGTGGGGCGCGGACACCTTCCGGATGTACCTCATGTTCCTGGGGCCCTTCCAGGAGGGCGGCGATTTTCGGGAGACCGGCATCATCGGGATCCGCCGGTTCCTGGACAAGGTGTGGCAGCTGGCGCACGAAGCCCTGACTCCGGGATCAGCTTTGCCGCCCGAGGTCGAGCGCAAGCTGCACCAGACCATTCGCAAGGTCACGGTCGATACCGAGACGCTCAACTACAACACGGCGATCGCGGCGATGATGGAGTACGTGAATCTCGTGAGGGAGCGGGGAGCGGGGAGCAAACACGCGATCGAGCCGTTGCTCCTCATGCTCGCGCCATATGCGCCCCACGTCGCCGAGGAGCTCTGGGCGGCCCTCGGCCATGAGCGCTCGATCTTCACCGCGACGTGGCCGACGTACGACGAACGGCTCGCCGCCGCGGGCGACGTGGAGATCGTGGTGCAGGTGAATGGCAAGGTGCGCGGCCGGCTCGTCGTCTCGCGCGGCGCGAGCGAGGCTCAGGTCGTCGCCCTCGCGATGCAGGATGAGGCGGTCAAGAAGTTCGTGGACGGGCAACCGGTCCGGAAGACCGTGTACGTGCAGGATCGACTGCTGAACTTGGTCTTATAGCACCTTCGCTACCACGCCTCCGACCAGGTAGCCGACTGCGGCGACGCCCAGGCCGACCACGAACATATCGATACCGCTGCGGATCACCCCGCGGCCCGTGAAGACACTGCGCGCGCCGCCCACCGCGAAGTGGGTCAGCATGGCGACGCCGAACGCCATCCAGGCGGCCGCCGGCCCGCTGAAGATCAGGAACGGCGCCACGGGGATCAACGCGCCCACCGCCGTCGACGCTCCGGTCACCCACCCCTCCTTGAGGGGCGTGGCGTGGGCTTCGCCGATCTTCAGCTCTTCGCGCACCTGCTCACCCAGGGCACGCTGGGGGTCGCGCATCACCTCGACCGCCATCTGGCGTGCGATCCCGGGCTCGATCCCCTTCGCCTGGTAGACCAGCGCCAGCTCGTCCTGCTCCACGTCGGGCATCAGGCGGATCTCTTCCTGCTCCATCGCGATCTCGTGCGCGTACACCTCCTGCTCGCTCTTGGCGGCGAGATACCCCGACGCGCCCATCGAGAGCGCGTCCGCGATCATCCCCGCGATCCCCGAGACCAGCACGATGTGCGGCGCCGCGGCGGCGCCCAACACACCCGCCACGAGACCAAAATTCGCGGTCAGGCCGTCGTTGAAGCCGTACACGACGTTCCGCAGATAGCCGCCGGATTCCGTCCGGTGCCACGGCTCGGCCGCCTTACCGGCCAACTCCGCCAGCGTTTCGGCGTGAGCGGCGGATTCCTTAGCGAGCTTGAGCGAGATTTCCCGCGCGTCGTCGAGCCGCGATTCGTTGTGGAGGTCCATGTAGCCCTTGACCTCCTGTCCCTCCTCGCGCAGCAGCAGCGGCAGCAAATAGCGGGACCCGAAGCGACGCCCGAACCACGCCCGCAGCCGCGCGTTGAGTGAGGGCTGCGGCCCCTTCCTGGAAATCGGGTGGCCGTGCTCGGCGAGCAGCTTCTCCCACATCTGGGTGTGCCGCTCCTCCACGCCGGCGAGCTTGATGTAGATCTCTTTCTTCTTCGGGTCGCCCTCCTGCCCTGCGAGCACCAGGTACAGGAAGGCGGCGTCGTACTCGTCCTGCCAGTGATGGAGCCAGTTGTGCAGCGTGCTCTTGTCGAGATCGGGCATGCTGGAAGATAGCCGCAACTTGCAGGATGGCAACGGCTTAGAGCGACGTCTCGCAGAGACGTCAAGCGACGACGTCGCGCGACGTCGTACGCGCGACACCTTTGCTCGACGCCTCCGCGCGACGTATTCCGTGCCTGACGCATCTAGCTTTTAACCGATGACGTTATCGCTGGCCGTCCCCGACATCCTCGTCGCGCGCGCCCGTACGGGCGATCTGGAAGCGCTGGAAGCGCTGTACCGGGCGTTCGAAACGCCCGTGTACAACCTCGCGCTCCGCATGCTGCGGACGCCCGAGGATGCGGAGGACGTGCTGCAGGAGACGTTTCTCGAGGTGGTGCGCAGCATCAAGCAGTACCGCGGCGAAGGGCACCTGTGGGGTTGGATCAAGCGCATCGCGGCGTCGAAGGCCCTGATGCGGATCCGCCGGAATCAAGTCCGGGCGACCGAACAGTTCGACGAGGAGGCCGTGGGGCTGCAGGTGGGGCACGCGGAGGGGGGACCTGGGCACGAGGGGCCGGGGGCGGTCGCGGGTGCGCCGGCGCGGATCGATCTGGAGCGGGCGTTCGAGCGGCTGAGCGAGACGTCCCGCTCGGTGGTATGGCTGCACGACGTCGAGGGCTACACCCACGAGGAGATCGCGGAGCAGATGGGCAAGACGGTGAGCTTTTCCAAATCGCAGTTGGCGCGGGCGCATGCGCGGCTGCGGCGGATGCTGGATGCGGAGGGAGCAGCACCATGATGCATTGTACGATCGACGACCTGCTCGCCTTGAAGGAGAACGAGGCGTCGGCGTGGGCCAAGCAGCACCTCGAGGCGTGCCCGGCCTGCCGGGCCGAGCTCGACGCGCTGTACCAGCGCATCGCGGCGCTCAAGGCGCTGCCGGTGCGGCGGCCGGCCCGGGACCGGTGGCCCGCGGTGCGGGCCGAGCTCCGGGTCGAGCAGCGCCGCCGCCAGCGCCGCTGGGGAGCGTGGAGCCTTTCCGCCGCCGCGGGTATCGCGCTGCTGCTCTGGATCCGGCCGGGCCCGGCGGGGCGGGTCGACGCCGCCGAGCTCGAGCGCGTGAAGCAGCAGTCGGCGACGCTCGAAGCGGAGCTCGAGCGCTACGACCCTGACGCGCGCGTCACGAGCGGCCGCACGGCGGCGCTCGCGGCCGCGCTGGAAGACCGCATTGCCGTCATCGACGGCGAGCTGGCGCAGGTGGGGACGCCTGAAGCCCCCATGCGCGGCGCCGAACTCGTGAAACTGTGGCAGGAGCGGGTGGACGCGATGCAGCAGCTCATGACGGTGCACGTCACCCGCGCCGCTTACGTGGGGCTGTGAGGCCCCTAAGGAGCATCTGATTATGCAGCGGAAGTGGATCATACTCGGCACGGTGCTCGCCGCCGCGTTGCCCGGGGTGCTGGCCGCCCAGCGGACGCCGCGTACCCCGCGACCCCCGCGCGCGCCCCGCGCCTACGCCTACTCGGTGAGCGACCACCATGGCCGGATCGGCGTGGTCCCGAACAGCAAGCCCGACTCG